>NZ_BCZB01000004.1 GCF_001598495.1 Neokomagataea thailandica NBRC 106555 | reverse complement strand
TACAATTACTCCATGCCGGGCTTCGCTGCACAGCTCAGCGATCATGACATTGCTGAAGTACTCAACTGGCTGATCGAACGCGGGAACACAAAGCCCGCCCCACAGATCACTGACGCTGAAATCGCTGCAGCACGGAGCCACCCCGGCACGCCCACAAGTAGCTTCAAACTCCGTACAACCCTTGATCAGACACATCCCATTCCCTGATCCCTTTCACCAAGGCAACACACCGCATGAAACGCGTCTTTTCTGGCATCCAGCCAACCGGCATCCCTCACCTTGGCAATTACCTCGGCGCCATCCGCAACTGGGCCACTCTCCAAGCGGATCATGACTGCGTGTTTTGCCTTGTCGATATGCACTCCCTCACCATGCCGTGGGAGCCTGAGACCCTACGCCAGCAAACCCTTGGCTCTGCCGCCTGCCTCCTCGCTGCCGGGATCGAGCCAACACGCCTCTACAACCAATCGGCTGTCAGCGCCCATGCGCGCCTTGGCTGGATCTTTAACTGCGTGTCACGCCTCGGCTGGCTCAACCGCATGACACAATTTAAGGACAAGGCCGGTAAAAACCGCGAAAACCACTCTGCGGGTCTTTATGTTTACCCCAACCTCATGGCCGCCGATATTCTCGCATTCCACGCCACGCGCGTTCCTGTCGGGGATGATCAACGCCAACATATCGAACTCGCTAACGATATCGCGCAAAAGTTCAACCATGACATGGGTACAGATTTCTTCCCCGAAATCGAAGCCTTCATTCCACCTGCCGCCGCCCGCGTGATGAGCTTGCGTGATGGCACAAAAAAAATGTCCAAGTCTGACCCGTCCGAGCAAAGCCGCATCACGCTGACAGACACACCAGACGAAATCGCGCTCAAAATCCGCCGCGCACGCACAGATTCTGAAGCACTCCCCTCTGAAGCTGCTGGCTTAGATGGGCGCGCTGAAGCCCGTAACCTCGTCTCTATCTATGCTGCTATGGCCGATGAAAGCATCGACGCTACCCTCCAACGCTTTGGCGGCGAAGGCTTTGGCCCCTTCAAAACAGCCTTAGCTGACCTACTCGTCGAAAGCCTGGGCCCCGTCGCCCTCGAAACGCGCCGCCTATTGGAGAATGAAGACCACCTTCTCAACGTCTTACGCCAAGGCGCAGACCGCGCCCGCAGCATCTCAGAACCCATCGTGCAAGAAGCCGAACGCCTTGTTGGTTTCCTACGCTAAAGCTGGAATACATTAGTCCTACACACCATGCTCTAGAGTTTTTGCCCAACTCTAGAGCATAGTTTTTCGATAAACGATCAGCATACGAACACTTCAAACCTGAAGCAATTCGCATATCTCACCCTTAAGTTTTTAAGGGTTTTTGGGTTCTTTTCTGCAAAAAAGAACGCCCTAACCTCTCAACGCACTCCTCCCTTCAGGATGCGTCTAGAAGATCAATAATCTCACGCGCAGCCGCTTCTGATGGTGTCCCATGCGTGGGTGCTAAACGTGCCAACACATCTGCAAAAGCCTCACGCTGCGCCGCCACAGCCTCTTCATCAGACAACAGTACAGAGACCATCTCCGCCAATTTCTCCGGCGTACAATTCTCTTGCAGCAATTCAGGCACAACCTCTCGGCCAGCAAGCAAATTCACCATCGCGACATACGGCACTTTAATCAAACGACGAGCAAAAAATGCCGTTAACGGGTTAACCCGATACGTCACCGCCATCGGCACTTTGCCCATCGCCAATTCTAACGTCGATGTTCCCGATTTCGTCAACGCACAAGAAGCCGCCGCAAAAGCATCATGCTTATCATGCACATCCGTCACAATAACCGGTTGCACAGGCCATTTACGGATCATACTCCGCACCACCGGCGCCATAACGGGAGCCAGCGGAATCACGGGACAAACATTCGGATGTTTTTTCCGCAGAATATCCAACATCTTGCGGAACACAGGCAAAAGGCGCGGCACCTCTGAACGGCGGCTCCCCGGCATCAACACCACAATCGGTGCATCTTCCGGAATCGCATGACGCATCCGAAAACGCTCGGCCACCCCTTCCTTCACACCCGACTGCAATACCGGATGTCCGACAAAACGGGCCTCTAACCCGCGAGCCGCATACCAATCGGATTCAAACGGCAGCAAACACAACATCCGATCCCATAGACCGGGGAATTTTTTGACGCGCTTAGCCCGCCATGCCCATGCTTGCGGCGCAACATAATGCACGCGTTTGGTGCCAATATGGTCAATACGCTTCAACAGTCGCAGGGCAAAACCCGGACTATCAATCGTAATCACCATATCCGGCTTACGCAGTTCAATATCCTGCACCGCTTCCAGCATACGCTGCGATAATTGCCGCATACGAGGCAGCACTTCCACGAGCCCCATCACGGCCAAGTCCCGCATCGGGAACAAGCTGCGCAGGCCAAGCGCCTCCATACGGCCCCCGCCAACACCCGCAAACACCAAATCCGGGTCCTGCGCGTGCAGTGCAACCATTAAGCGCGCACCGATCACATCGCCACTGGCTTCACCCGCCAAAAGCCATATGACCCGGCCATGCGCCTCTTCATGGCCGGGTGGATGGAAAAAGCTATCTGGCATGTTTCATTCCCCCAGCCCCGATGAGGCGCTCTCCAATAAAGCGTTAACGACGCAATGTTGCGCCCGTTGCTTTCTCAACAGCCGCTTCCACCGCTTGAGACACGGCCTCAATCTGCGTGTCTGTTAGGCTTTCCGTCTGAGGCTGTAAAATCACTTCTACACCCAAAGAGCGATAGCCCTCTGGCAGCGAACCACCTTCGAATACATCAAACAAGCGGACATCTTGAATAAGCTTCCGCTCCGCATTACGTGCAGCACGCAACACAGCCTGGGCTTCAACGTCTGGCCCCGCTAAGAAGGCAAAATCACGCCGTACCGGCTGCAATACTGACAAGGCTGGAGCGGCTTTGCGCTTCACTTTTGGCTGCGGGATTTGATCCAACAAAACCTCAAAAGCCACAACGCTACCACTCAAGCCCAATGCTTTCACAACAGCCGGATGCAGTTCACCAAAACGCCCCAAAACCAATTTCGGCCCTTGGCGCACCTGCCCCGAACGACCCGGATGGTAGTAAGAAGGCGCATCCGCCGTAACCGACAAAGATGCATCCGGCACACCCAAAGCAGCCAACACCGCAACGAGATCCGCTTTGACATCCCACACACTTGGCTCTTGAGCCTTCTGCCCCGGCGCACGCGCACTCAAACCACCACGGATACCAGCAAGAACCGTTTTCTGACCGGCCGCATCAAAGACCGGCCCCAGTTCAAACAACGCCCCATCACCAGAAACCGCCAGGCCACGTGCAACATTACGCCCTAACGCACGCCCCAGATTAATCAGCGGCGTTGCACGCAACTGATCCAGATCCGTTGCAATCGGGTTGAGCAAACGCAAAGCTTCAGGCGCATCGCCAAACAAGACCGCATCATCATACGCGACGAAGGAGAAGCCAACCGTCTCCATCAACCCACGCGCCGCACAGACGCGGCGGAGCAACGCCTTACGTGCTTGCAAGCCATTCACAGCAGGCGCCGGTACCATGCTCACCTGCGGCAGTGCCTGTGGCTGCACATTATCCAAACCGTATAAACGCAGCACTTCTTCCAAAAGGTCACATTCCGGCTCAATGCGCTGTACGCTTTCTGTCAAAGCGGCCTTTTTCGCATCATCCAGACCATCACGAAACGCCAGATTTTCACACGGCATCGCAATATCATTGCGCCATGATGGAACGCGGAATGTCACCCGCGCATCATCACTCTGCACAATTTCGAAACCCAGACCGACCAAAGACTGCACAGCCGCGTCGGGTGCAATATCAACACCACCCAACGCTGCCAAGCGTTCAAAACGTAACGTCGCTTCACGGCCCCAATTTGGCTCTGCACCTGCTTCAACAACGGCACCAGGCGTGCCACCACACAACTGGACAATCAGATTTGTCGCGGCGTCCAAGCCGGGGCGCACCAAGGCTTGGTCCACACCACGCTCAAAACGTTGACGCGCATCCGTATGAATCGCCAGACGACGCCCCGTCAGCGCAATCCGTACAGCATCAAACAACGCAGATTCCACGAACACATCAACGGTGTTCTCATCCACACCACTTGCTTTACCGCCGATCAGCCCCGCCAGAGACTGCACACCGGCATCATCAGCAATGACCATATCCTCAGTTCCAAGGACATACTCACCATCATCCAAGCCCGTGAATGTCTCATGCGCAGCATGAGTCACGCTCAGCGTATCACCTGACAATTTGGCCAGATCAAACACATGCAGCGGCCGCCCAATGTCATAGGCGAGATAGTTCGTGACATCGACCAGAGCCGAAACTGGCTTAACGCCCACCGCTTCCAAGCGCTTACGCAGCCATTCGGGGCTGGGGCCATTCTTCACACCACGGATCACACGACCAGCAACCTGCGTACAGCCCGCATGATCAATCTTCCAACTCAGCGGCGCATCATCGCTAACTTTTTCGCCATAGAATCTCGGCATGCGCCACAAGACCGCATCGTTATCACCCCGTATCTTTTCAAACGCCCAGTCACGATCACCCCACTGACATAGCGTACCAAGACCCGCAGCGGCTAAGTCACGCGCAATCCCACGGATACCCAACGCATCACCACGATTCGGCGTAATCGCAATCTCAATGACTGGATCATCCAAATCCGCATAAGCAGCATAAGCCTGCCCCAAGGGAGCTGTTTCTGGCAGTTCCGCGATGCCATCGCTTTCTTCGCCAATGCCCAATTCACGCAATGAGCACAGCATGCCACCACTCGCCTGGCCGCGAATCTTACCCTTCTTAATGGTAATATCGAGACCCGGTACATACGTCCCTGGCGGCGCAAAAATAACATTCAGGCCCGTACGCGCATTCGGCGCGCCACACACCACCTGAACTTCCTCGAAACCTTCGCCAGCCGCCACACGGCATACCTGCAAACGGTCAGCATCTGGATGGCGCGTAGCCTCCAAAATCTTTGCCGTCCGAAAGCCGCTCAAACGCTGCGCGGGGTTATCCACCCCTTCGACCTCAAGGCCGATTTCGTTCAGACGCTTGCACACATCCTCAACAGAAGCCGTAAAGTCCAGATGCTCACGGAGCCAAGAAAGGGAAAACTTCATCTCACACACCCTCCGTCAAATTGGCCGGAGCAAAAGCTGAAAAACCATAGTGACGCAGCCAGCGCAGGTCACTCTCATAGAATGAACGTAGATCCGGGATACCATTCTTCAGCATCGCCAGACGTTCAATCCCCATCCCGAAGGCAAAACCCTGCCACTCCGCCGGATCCAAGCCACAATTGGCCAGAACGCGCGGGTGAACCATACCGGCACCCAGCACTTCCAACCAATCGCTTCCGCCACCAATCTCGCCTGTCGCCTTAGACCAACCGATATCAACTTCCATGGACGGCTCAGTGAACGGGAAATACGATGCACGAAAGCGCACTGGCAGGTTAGGCTTATCAAAATAAACCCGCAAAAACTCAATCAGACAGCCTTTGAGATGCCCAAGCGTAATATTGCGGTCAACGACCAAGCCTTCACATTGATGGAACATCGGTGAATGGGTCGCATCATGATCAGCACGATACGTCCGCCCCGGCGCAATAATGCGGATTGGCGGCTTATTGCCCAGCATCGTGCGAATCTGCACGCCTGATGTCTGCGTCCGCAATACGCGCGGCTCTTCTACGCCATCTTCTGCCGGCAGATAAAACGTATCATGTTCTGTCCGAGCGGGATGATGATCCGGCGTATTCAAGGCTGAGAAGTTATGCCACTGGCTTTCAACATCCGGCCCTTCAGCAACCGTAAAGCCCATCGCACCAAAAATAGCCGTCATTTCTTCAACGGTACGGCTAATCGGATGGATTCCTCCCAGAACCTCTTCCGGTGCTGGCATCGTGACGTCTATTTTCTCAGAGGCCAAACGCGCGGCAAGAGCTTCCGCCTCTAACGCCTGCCCACGGGCTTCAATCGCTGCGCCCAACTCATCACGCAGGCGGTTCAGCGCTTGGCCACGCGCCTTACGTTCATCCGGCGCCAAACGCCCTAATTGCTTTAAAAGCCCAGTCAACGCGCCAGATTTACCCAGCGTCCCAACCCGAACAGCATCCCATGCCGTACGATCCTGAGCAGCCTCCAGTGCCGCTAGAGTGTCCTGCTTTAACGTCTCAAGATCGTCTGCCATCACGCCAATGCCTCAAACATGATACAGGGCCGATCCTTTCAAACCAGAACCGACCGCACAAATAAAAAACGGGCTGCCCTGATAACAGGACAGCCCGCCGGTCGCTACCCCCCGAGAGGGGCAGTTATCCGTTAAAAGCTCAAGCAGCCAGAGCAGCTTGTGCCTTCTTAACGATTTCTGCGAAAGCAGCGGAATCATCAAAAGCAATAGCAGCAAGAACCTTACGGTCGATCTCGATGCCAGCCTTATCCAGACCGTTGATGAACTTGCTGTACGTCAGACCGTGTTCACGAACAGCAGCGTTAATACGCTGAATCCAGAGTGCACGGAAATCACGCTTCTTGTTGCGACGGTCACGATACGCATAGCGCAGCGCTTTCTCGACGCGCTCAAGCGCAATCCGGTAGTTCGTGGAGGAACGGCCCCGGTAACCCTTAGCAAGGTCCAGAACTTTCTTATGACGGGCGTGCGTTGTTACGCCCCGTTTAACACGTGCCATCTTACCTTATCTCCTCACGAAAGCCCGTAGGGCGCCCACTGCTTCACGGTCTTTGCATCCATGTCTGTCATGGTCTGCGGGCCACGATTGGTGCGCTTCATCTTTTGCGAACGGTTGATAAGGCCATGGCGCTTGTTGCCTGGGCCGCACATCACTTTGCCGGTCGCGGTGATTTTGAACCGCTTCTTGACCGACGACTTGGTCTTCATCTTGGGCATTTCGGTCTCCCTCGCCGTAAACGTTGGCCCCAAAAGCAGACAAGACATCCACTTATAGAGGGGCACAGCACGGCCGGGCATGCCACAATATGGCCCGGTCGCGTGCGAGAAGCGGGGTGCTTACCTCATTTTATTCAAGAAAACAAGAGAAATACACTTCTATCCCGCGCATAAAAATAAGCGGAGCTGTCGTAGCGCAAAATACAAAGGAGATTTTCTCATATCGGATTTAGAAACTTCACAACCTCGTGAACATGAAGCACCAACGAGTGCTTGACCCTGAACCCAGATCATGTGCTTTCTCCACAATGTGAGTGCTGGACCCAAAACAGCTACCTAGGAAAATCATGAGCACGACATCAAAACGAGGGCTCTGGACCCTCATAACAGCGGCCGTGTTCGCGCTTTGCGGCGCGTTCTTGGCTATTGGCGGCGCGATTGACGTCGCCCATAACGGCCCACTGTATTATCTTATTTTCGGCCTCGCCCTTCTGGGGACGGCAATTTTAGCATGGCGCCAAAATCAGGCAGCTTTGTGGCTATACGCTGCAACAGTTCTCGGCACATTGATCTGGGCATTGTCCCTCGTCGGTCTCGACCTGTGGGCATTGATCCCCGCGCTTGACGTTCTGCTGATTCTGGCGGTTTGGCTCCTGCTGCCATTCGTATCACGCCAGCTCGGCGCAACACGTGCATCCACAGTCCCTCTCGCAGGCGCAACCGGCCTTGCCATTTTGGCTCTGCTGGCTTCTCTGTTCACAGACCCGCACGATATTAGCGGCAACCTGTCCAAAGAAATTGCCAACGCAGCTCCGAGCGACCCGGAAGGCGTGCCTGACAGCGAGTGGCATGCTTATGGCCGTACAGGTGCTGGTGACCGCTGGTCCCCGCTGAAGCAGATCAACTCTGAGAATGTCCACAACCTGAAGGTTGCATGGCACATTCACACAAAAGATCTGATGACAGCCAATGATCCGGGTGAAACGGTTAACGAAGCGACACCGCTCGAATTCGATAACACGCTTTACCTCTGCTCAACGCACCAAAAGCTGTTTGCTGTTGATGCTGCTACCGGCAACGTTAAATGGGTCTATGACCCGAAGCTGCAAATCAACCCTGGCTTCCAGCACATGGCATGCCGTGGCGTCAGCTTCCACCAAACACCTGCTAATGCTGTTGATAGCGATGGCAACCCAGCACCAACCGATTGCGCAAAACGCATCATCCTGCCCGTCAATGACGGCCGCTTGATCGAAGTTGACGCGCAAACCGGCCAAAAGTGCACAGGCTTTGGCAATAACGGTGAAATTGAACTCCGCACGCCAAACCAGCCTTACACCACACCAGGTCAGTACGAACCAACGTCTCCGCCTGTCGTAACCGACCGTATCATCGTCGCGAACAGCGCGGTGACCGATAACGGTTCCGTCAAGCAAGCTTCTGGCGCGACACAAGGTTTTGACGTTTACACAGGTAAGCGCGTTTGGGTCTTCGATGCATCGAACCCTGACCCGAACCAGATGCCTGACGCTGACCACCCAACGTTCCACCCGAATTCTCCGAATTCTTGGAGCGTCTCGTCCTACGACAAAAACCTGAACCTCGTTTACATCCCAATGGGCGTTGGTACGCCTGACCAATGGGGTGGCGATCGTACTCAGTACTCTGAGCGTTATGCGCCAGGCGTCATCGCTCTGAACGCAGATACAGGCAAGCTCGCTTGGTTCTACCAAACCGTGCACCATGACCTGTGGGACATGGATCTTCCTTCCCAGATGAGCCTTGTCGATATCACCCAAAAGGACGGAACTCTTGTTCCTGCCATCTATGCGCCAGCAAAGACGGGTGACATCTTCGTTCTGGACCGTCGTACAGGTAAGGAAATCGTTCCTGCACCAGAAACAAAGGTTCCAGGCGGCGCCGCACCGGGTGACCACACCAGCCCAACGCAGCCAGAATCTCAGTTGACCCTACGCCCAAAGAACCCACTGTCAGATGCTGACATCTGGGGCGGCACTGTGTTCGACCAAATGTTCTGCAGCATTTACTTCCATTCGCTGCGTTACGACGGTCCGTTCACGCCTCCATCAACGCAAGGCACATTGGTCTTCCCAGGTGAC
Organism: Neokomagataea thailandica NBRC 106555; assembly: GCF_001598495.1. Taxonomy (GTDB): domain Bacteria; phylum Pseudomonadota; class Alphaproteobacteria; order Acetobacterales; family Acetobacteraceae; genus Gluconobacter; species Gluconobacter thailandicus_A. The sequence continues at coordinate 131,472 of NZ_BCZB01000004.1, read as the reverse complement.
CTCGGCATGTTCGAATGGGGCGGTCTTTCTGTAGACCCGCAACGTCAGGTTGCTTTCGCAAACCCGATCTCCCTGCCATTCGTCTCGCGCCTTGTCCCACGCGGCCCAGGCAACCCGCTCTGGCCTGAAAAGGAAGAAAAGGGCACAGGCGGCGAAACAGGCCTGCAGCACAATTACGGCATCCCGTTCGCTGTTGATCTGCACCCCTTCATGGACCCAGTATTGCTGCCACTCGGCATCAAGATGCCTTGCCGCACGCCACCTTGGGGCATGGTTGCTGGTATCGACCTGCGCACAAACAAAGTGGTTTACGAGCACCGCAACGGTACACTGCGTGACTCCATGTATGGCAGTTCCGTCCCTGTTCCGTTGCCGCCAATCAAGATCGGTGTACCGAGCCTTGGTGGCCCGCTCTCAACCGCTGGTAACGTCGCATTCCTCACCAGCACCATGGACTACTACATCCGCGCCTATAACCTGACGAACGGCCAGGTTCTGTGGCAGGACCGCCTCCCAGCAGGTGGGCAGTCCACACCAATGACCTATGCCGTCAATGGTAAGCAGTATGTCCTCACCTATGCAGGCGGCCATAACTCCTTCCCAACGCGTATGGGTGATGACCTCATCGCCTACACCTTGCAATAATCACTACGATTAATGCTCGGACACGGAAAGGGGCACCTTCGGGTGCCCCTTTTTTGTTGACCAATGCCTCAAAACGTCCTCGCTTAGTCACATTCCATTACGGACGACATTGAGAGCAACATGATGAGAAGAAAAGCTTATTTCCTTATCTGCACATTAAGCGCCTGCGCGCTCATGCCGCACCTCTACGCAGATGAGCCCTCCACAATCAGCAACTTCAAAACACACCTCATAGCGCCCCTATATCCACCATCAGAGCTGCTCCTCCACCGGAACGGCACCGCAGATATCACCTGCCATTTACGAGAAAACGGCTTGGCCGAAAGCTGTCAGATTGACCAAGCAACCTCACCGGCGTTCGGACAATCATCCCTCTATGCAGCCATAAATTCTATCATGCTGCCCAATTTTGAGGACAACCACCCCATTCCCACCACACGGCACCAGCATTACGTTTTCCAAAGACACTGGCCTGATGCCTCCAGCCCTATCATTGATACGTCACACCCCTACCATCCCTCATACCCACCAACAGCAGAAGAAGCGCATCTTGGCGGCACAGTAAAAGTGCATTGCACCATTGACCCTATGGGGATCGCTCATGATTGCGAAGCAACTGGTGGCCCTGAAATTCTACGTCAAACAGCGCTCGGATATTTTACAACCGCGCGGTATATCCCCGCTCTACAAGACGGCAATCCAATTACCCACAGCTACTCCGGCTCCATGACATGGCGCAGCGACAATAATGACGAAGACCCTTTCAAAAGCCACTAACCTTGTCTCATCCACTCCATCACGTCATAATCATGCCGCATCTGAGGGGTACCAATCATGGAACCCTTTGAAGACCGGAGAAAAATAATGATCCGCAAATATACCGTTGCTGCGCTCGCTCTCCTCGCACTGGGCGGCCAGGTCGCTCATGCTAAGCCATGCCGCGATAAAGCTGGTAAGTTCACAAAATGTGAAACGGTCAAAAAAGCTCCATGCCGTGACAAAGCCGGCAAGTTTGCCAAGTGCTCCAGCACAACGGCAAAAGAAGCCGTAAGCAACAGCACAGACGCGGCAAAGTCTTCCGTCTCTGCTCAAGCAGCTTCCGCTAAATCTGCTGTTTCTGCACAAGCTGATTCCGCTAAGGCAGCTATCTCAGCACAAGCTGACTCTGCTAAATCTGCGATCTCCGACAAAGCCTCTGCTGCAAAAGCCGCAGTTTCCGCCAAGGCTGATTCCGCTGTTTCTTCTGCGAAAGACGCAGCATCTAACATCAAGGCTCCTTCCATCACGGCGCCTAAAATTTCTGCGCCAAGCATCGGCCTGCCTCACTAAAGGCCAAATAAAAAGCCCTGTCAGATCAAACCGACAGGGCTTTTTTTAACAACCTCACAAACAACAGTTTACGCCGCGTTACGCGCCGCACGCTGCCGAATGGCTTGGGCCATAGCCTCAACCCCATTCCCGCGATTTGTAGACAGCGCTTTCACCAGCCCCAAATCGTGCAAAAAAACCGGCTCCGTTTGCAAAATATCTGCACTTGTACGCCCCGAATAAACCCGCAACAGCAACGCGACTAACCCCTGCACAATAGCCGCATCAGACGCCCCAGCGAAAAATAGAGCACCCTCTTCTTCCTTGGCCTCTAACCAGACTTGGCTCTGGCACCCCGGCACACGATGGCTATCATCCTGCCACTCTTGCGGGAATGCCGGCAGCTTGCGCCCCATTTCAATAATGTACTGATACCGTTCCATCCAATCATCAAACATATCCAGTTCAGCGCGAATTTCTTCAATCGCATCTACTGCATTCTCTTCCGGCGGCCGGTAAAAGACATCACTCACAATCAATACCTCTTCTCTTTGTTCGCAGAGCATTCCGAACTTACATCGCCCCAACAGCGCATATCTACAACCATACGCTGCTTATTTCCTCACCACAGCACCATGCAGCAAAGCTTTACGCCGCTGCCAAAAGCCGCCGCAAAGCACGCTGTAAATTTTCACGCCCGAAAGGTTTCGGTAATAGTGCTGTCCCATCCGGCAAAGCATCTTCATGACTATACCCGCTCACGAACAACACCTTCAAACCCGGCTGTAGCGCAGATAAAGCGGCTGCACTGCTCACACCATCCTGATCCGGCATACGCATATCAATAACGGCAACATCAAATGCCGCCCGTTTCACATGCTCCACCGCCTCACTCAATGTCACAGCAACAGCAACGTCACAGCCATCTTGTTTTAAAAAACCAGACGTCACACGTAAGACCGTGGCGTCATCATCCAACACCAACACACGCAAACCACGCTTCGGCCCGACCTCTAAGTCTACAGTCTCCTGCTCGGACCGCACCATAGGTAGCACCAACGTCATCCGCGTCCCTTGGCCCGGCGTACTGTCAATTTCCACATCCCCATGACACTGCCGCACAAAACCATAAACACTCGACAGCCCAAGTCCCGTACCTTTACCAACCGGCTTCGTTGTAAAGAAAGGATCAAAAACCCGCGCCACCACTTCGGGTGACATGCCCTCACCCTCATCTTGAACATCGATGGCGATTGCCTGCTCTCGCTCACATTCTGACGGCAATCCATCCCGACAACACGCCACGGCACGCACAGAAATACGCACCACGCCACCACGCGGCATCGCATCGCGCGCATTCACACATAAATTCAACAATGCCATCTCAAGCTGGCCAGGATCTGTCCATATTGCAGGAAAATCCTCCGGCACAGGCACCACGTCTAAAGACGCGCTAACACCACCGCTAACCTTCAACCCCTGCGCCAAAATGAAGCGCAAGCCATCCAAAAATGAACCAATCGCCACAGCTTCTAACCGCGCCACTTGCGGGCGCCCAAACTGCAAAAGCCGCTTCGTAATCACAGCTCCACGCTGAACAGAACCGCGCGCATTTTCCAATAGCCCCTGCGCCTCAGGCCCAATCTCTACCAAATCCTCTAACAATTCTAACGAACCAGCAATCGCCCCCAAAAGATTATTAAAGTCATGAGCGATACCACCAGCCAAAGTCCCTAAAGCTTGCAACTTATCCGTCTGCCGCAAACGGTTTTCCATCATAACGCGCGATGTCACATCCCGGTCCAAAATCACCTGCCACGCATCCTCCGGCGGCACATCCTGCGGCCACGCCAAAGCGGAACGTGAAATTTCATGCCAGCGCTGCGCAGCCTCGCCTTGCCCGGCGGGCAATGGCTCTACAACCAACCGTTCCTCGTACCGTGAATGCCGTACAGCCTCCCGCATTTCTTCCAAATCACGATGCAAAGCCGGTACAAAATGAGCCGCTTCTTCACGCCCACTCTCCGCAGAACCATCGCGCCGATTACTCCGAATGCAGTGCCCATCTGCCGTCGTAAACGCCAACCCTACGGGAGAAGATTCCATAAGCCCCCGCAGCAGCGCCTGTTCTGTTTTTAAAGCACGCTGCGCAAGACTATTTTCCGTGACTTCACGCACCAAAGAGCGCAGCCCTTCTTCTTCCCAAGGCTTATGCGCATAGCCCTGAATATGCCCTTGGTTCAAAGCCGAAACCACTGCATCCAAATCCGCATACCCTGTCAGCAAAAGGCTACGCGCATCCGAAACCTGGCTCGCCCGATATAGCAGTTCATCCCCATTCAAACCCGGCATACGCTGATCTGAAATAATAGTCGCAATATCAGTACGTTCTGAGAGAAGCTTTAACGCGTATTGCGGGTCTGTCGTGGCGATAATATCGTATTCTTCATCCAGTAAATCCTCCAACGCAACGAGGATTTCCTCTTCATCATCCACCAACAAAACCGTGGGCCGCTCAACCAGCTTAGGCGACCAAATCGTCATACCGTACGTCCTTCAGCAGACAGCCCTTCAGGCGTTTCATGCACCGGCATACTTAACCGGAAGCATGCGCCAAGACCTCGGCCACCCGCCAGATGAGCATCCTCAATATCAATCGTTCCGTTATGCGCCTGCATCACACTGTAAGCAATCGCCAAGCCTAACCCCGTTCCCGTACCAACGGGCTTGGTCGTAAAGAATGGATCAAAGACACGCGCCCGAATATCTTCCGGCAAGCCGGGACCATCATCCTTGACCCATATTTCATAACGCCCAGCATCCAGACGTGACCCAATCACAATACGCCCCTGCGGCACACCATCCACGGCGCCCTCACGCAAAGCATCAGCCGCATTAGAGATCACGTTCATCACCCCTTGGTTCAAAAAAGCAGGCTGACAAATCAATCGTGACGGAGCCTGCAAATCTTTCTCCACAACAACATCATGCCCAATTTTATGCGCCAAAAGATCCAGAGCCGTCTCTAGTGCAACAGGCACATCAATGGACTGAAAAGCCCCCTCATCCAAATGAGAAAAGCGCCGTAAACGCTGCACCAAGTTTTGAATACGCTGTAGCCCTACCTTCATGGATTCTAAGCGTTTTGTCGCCTTTCCGCGCAAACGGCTGGCATCATCCGGATCCTGCGTGCGCTCTAACCCCATAATGACCCGTGCCACCGTGTCCGCATGGGCGATGGTAAACGCCAGCGGATTATTGATTTCATGCGCAATACCCGCCACCAATTCCCCGAGCGATGCCATCTTCGCGGTCTGCACCAACTTGGCCTGCGTCTGGATCAACTGATCATTTGCGCGCGCCAACTCCATATTCGCTTGCGCCAAAGCCTCTGCCATTTCAGCCTTGCCACGCGTTGCCTCTAGAATAAGGGCACTTTGCTGACGTTCAATTTCTTGCTGCCGGAAATCATCCTGCGCCATCCGCCGCTGCGCCAAGGTCCGAATGCGCATCGCCAACGCTTCACGCGCGATATCACTCGGGACGAGATCATCAATCCCCCCCTCAAAAAACCCAACCGCTGATTGATCGCGAAAGCGCTCCGTAGCAATGACGCCCAACGTCCGAAACGGCACTCCTCCACCGGCCAGTACGGCTTGCCGCCGTACATCCAACAAGCGGCAGAAGTTCAAGTCCTCTTCATGCCCCTCCAGCTCGAGCACCAGACAATCAGGGCTATCCGCCCCTTGCAGCCAACTCCCTTCGATCAAATTGTCCGAGCGCTCAATCGTCGTAACGGTATGGCCGTCACGCCATAACAGCTCACCCAAACTCGGCCCACTTGGCTCAATCCGCCCCTCTACATCGTCCTCTTCCCCCACAGGAAGCTGAACAATAACAATACGCGCCTTACGTAGACCGTCTCCTCGCGGCAGATCAGGCCCTTCACGCAACAAAGCCCGCAAACGCAGCACCATAAGGTCCGGATGGGCCGATTTAGAAATATACGCATCCGCCCCACTCTGAAGCCCCTCACGCTCCAGAACGGAAGACGCATCCCCTGTCAGCATAAGAATCGGAATAGAACGCGTATTCGGGTCCAAATGAAGACTACGTGCCAGCTGACTACTCGTCATGCCCACCAGCGCACTCGCCATCACCACAAGGTCTGGCCGCACCTCCCCAATAACGGAAAGCGCCTCCTCTCCATTCTCAACAATAGTAACGTCAAACTCATGTTGTTTGAGTACATCACCAATATGTTGAGCATCTGCGCGCAAAGGATCAACCAGTACAACACGCGTCAACGCCGCCTCCCCGGCGATGGCATCATCCCCCATAGCCCGCGCCACTGCTTGCACTTCTTCACGCATCAATGCTTCAAACGACGAATCCATTATAGCGCCCCCTCCAACACTCTCAGGCGCCCAATACACCCTTACGTTACGGAAAATTTGCATTACCCGCCTTCAACCGCTACTTCCGTTGCAGACGTCCATCCGCATGCGGAAGGGCAGAGCCTAACGTCCATCTTTGGATCAGTGAAAGCCGTATCTATGGACATGACGCCCTCCCAGAACTCCCAAACCAACCATGCAGGTGATCGCCTCTCGAGTGCCTCGTTCCATGCAACGGCCTCAAACAGCGCGATGATCCGCACCACAGTTTGGTCAGTCTGCCATTTTGCCTTCTATCTCGCACAGCAGATTGCAGAACTGCTCGCGCCATTGTTACTGATCATCGGGATCGGATGGTATCTGCTGCCGCATATCGTAGGGGCAATCACCACATCTGCCGCCAATGCAGACCCTCAAGCACGTGACATCATGAATCACGTTGCAGGGACAATCCCTAGCCAACTGGTCCTAAACGGCCATGTCATGACGCCCGGTGGCCTTATCTTTGATGGCATCCTCCTTATGGGCCTCGCTGCCATTGGCGCCACACTCTCAGCGCTTTCTGCGCGCAATATGTGATACGCCACCTGATAGGGCCGCGTTCTTAACGCTTCCCTATCAGGCTGTGTGCAAAACATTATGCATCATATGCTGAACTGGCCCGGCATAATGATACCACGCAAGCCCCCCCAGCCCACACACACATAAGACACTAACTGCCCAAGCCGCCGTCCATGCACGTTGGCTGCCCAGAGTTTTTTTCTCTTCTGAAACCCGCGCTGCTGAACGCTGCCACGGCGTTTCAGACGCTCCATGAAAAGATAAACCACGCCGAACCTCTGGCTCTGGCTCTGGCTCTGGCTCTGGCTCTGGCTCTGGCTCTGGCTCTGGCTTCGCAGTAGGCATATCCAGCGCCTCTTGCATAGGCTCAGCCCCTGCCAGCACAGCATCAAAACGCTCCTGAACATCAGAAACATGCCTTGCGCTGTGGCCCGCCTCAAGAGAAGACACACCACGCGCCTCAACGGCTGGCGCTGCCCAAGCATGCTGACAAAAACCACAACGCACCGTGCGCGCGGCTTTTAAACGCTGCTCTGACACCTCAAAAACGGCGTAACAGCTCAAGCACTCAATGCGCATTGATCTCTCATCCCAATTCGTCAATCCAAAAACAAAACTTTAACCACTTAATCGTCTTATTCATACGCAATGAGTGGATGAAGACATAGGTTTTACCTATCCAACCTAACATATACTCGTTATTTTAACGTAAACGGCGAGGCAACAACTGTCATGTTCTTTCCATGATCCATCTTAACAACGTGACCCTATCACGCCAGGGAACACGCGGCTTCGCCCTCCGTGACCTTAACTTTTCTCTCCCACGCAGCAGCTTCTCATGGCTCGTTGGCCCTTCCGGTGCCGGGAAATCAAGCCTTCTTGAGCTCTTATCGCTCAATACCCTCCCGTCACACGGACACATGACCCTGCTGGAAACACGCATAGACAACGCATCTCGCTCTACCTTGCGCCATTTACGCAGGCGGATCGGCTTTATTCCGCAAAACTACCGCCTCATTCCGGAGTGGAGCGTTTTTGACAACACGGCTCTTCCTCTTCGCCTTCACAAGCACCGCGAAGCAGATATCCGCCGTGAAGTACATGCCATCCTTCATTGGCTCGGCCTGCCCCAGCATATAGACGCTTTTCCGCCGCAACTCTCAGGCGGAGAACAGCAACGCGTAGCCATCGCCCGCGCCCTCATAGGCCGCCCTGCATTGCTCATCGCAGATGAACCAACCCACGCCTTGGGGGAAGATCAAGCACACCTCCTGCTCGACGCCATGCAGCAGCTTGTGTCACTAGGTACCACCGTGATCGTTGCCACGCATAGCCGTACCCTTATGCGCTCATACCCTGCACCGACACTCACCTTAAACAATGGCTCCCTCATGCACCAAGAGGGCACATTATGAGCAAGCGCCTCGCCCCGAGCTTCCAATCACGAAGCCTCCCGCTTTTATGCGCATTCATGACCGTACTGGCGGGCCTCGCCCTAGCAGGCCTGTCTGGCCTTCAAACACTCGAACATATCTGGGCACAAGAAACACCCAACACCGCCACGATTGAATTGCCACCAGACCTCCCCGATCTAAACCAGCAAGCACAGGCACTGTTAGAACTGCTCAACCAGACCAGTGGCGTTTTACATGTGCACCAATTTTCTTCTGAAGAAACACAAACGCTCTTGGCCCCTTGGCTGGATCAAGGCCGCACTGAGGGCCATACTGACAGCCCCCCCCAAATCCCACCAACCTCCTTACCTCTCATAATAACCGCAGAGCACACCGCCAGCCTATCACTCGCACCACTCATCGCCACCCACACTCCAAGCGCTGTCGTCGAAGAAAACAGCCATTGGACAGAACGCCTCCATACCCTCATCAGCACACTCACCTCTTGCGCTGAACTCATCCTCGCCATCACCCTCGGCACAACATCCCTCACAACAGCCATCGTTATTCGGCGCGCCGTCACCACACAACGCACCAACCTGACCATTCTGCACAGCTTAGGCTCATTCCCCCTAACACTGGCCAACCGCATGGCACTCCACGCAGCAGCGCTCGCCCTCATTGGTAGCGTTTTCGGCCTCATACTCCTTGCCCCAACCCTCGCAACATTAGCCCATGCGCTCAGTCCATTACTCCTCTCATCATCCAGCCCCGCCGCCGATGGTCCTGCTTTTTTCACCCTAGAAAACTATACGAGCCTTTTCTCGCCGCATTTTTGGACTATCTTTGCATTACCGCTCATGTGCAGCGCTATCGCTTGGGCCACAACACAATGCGTCATCCTTATCTGGCTGCGGCGCCTTCCCTAAACAGGCTACAATGACAACCGCCCTCCGCCTACTCTGCTGCCTACTGCTCCTATTAGGAGCAGGTTTTCTTGTTTTCGTAGCGGATTCCTGTCGCCCGCCCCCCTCACATCTCCCACAAGCAGATGCCATTATCGCTCTCACCGGCGGCGAAAAGCGGGTTAATACCGCTATTGACCTACTGCGCTCAGGCTATGCCCCCATCTTGCTCGTGTCCGGCGTAGGCCCTCATGTCACACTCCAAAAACTCATCGCTGCACCGGGCGTACACCAGCCAGATTTGCCACCAGAACTCTCAGAAAAAATCATTCTCGGCCGCCGTGCCTACACCACCATCGGTAATGCCCATGAAACGGCTGAATGGGCACATGCTCAACATGCACAGCACCTCATACTCGTCACAGCAGGCTATCATATACGTCGCGCAACGATTGAACTCCAACGCACCGCCCCAGACCTGCTCATCACCCCCTATCCCGTACAGCCCGCCGCCCTCCACAGTCTCCTCTCCCGTTCATCCTTTCGACTGCTAGTGCGTGAATATCTCAAATTTTTAGGCGCCGAATGTAGCCTGCTCACAGGCCTTCCCGACGGAAAAGACGGCCTACGCCACGCCCTAAAAGATGCACCATCCCCACCACACACGACACAATAATCCCCTTGCCTCTCACGGTATTTTCTGGTCAGGACATGTTTATGCTTACGTTCCTGCGCGGCCTCGCCTTTAACCTCTACCTCTTCTGGCTAACCCTCATTATGGGTATTGGCGCCATACCCATACGCCTACTTAAGCGAGACGCGCTGGCCTTACGCTATGCCCAACTATGGTCACGCGCCGTATTGCGCGGCCTCAGCACCATCTGCAACATTCGTATTGCCATCCACGGCGCAGAGCACGTGAACCACCAAGGCCCACTTCTCATTGCATCCCAGCACCAGTCATTTTTTGATGGCTTTATCTGGATGAGCCTTACAGATAAGCCCTCCTATATTATTAAACAGGAGCTCACACGCATCCCACTCGTCGGCCCTATGCTGAAGCTCAGTGGCATGATTCCCGTAGAACGTAGCGCTGGCACAAGCGCCATGCGTTCCATGCTCAAAGCCGTCAACACGGCCCATGAACATAAGCGCCAAGTCGTTATCTTTCCTGAAGGCACGCGTACCAACCCCGGCGAACGCCACGCCATTCAGCCCGGTATTGTCGCCCTTGCTCGCCAAAGCACGGCTCCGATTTTACCTGTCGCCACAGATTCCGGCTACTGCTGGCCTAAAAACCCATGGCAAAAAGTCTCTGGCACAATTACCGTTGCAATTGGCCCCGCGCTCCCTCGAAAGACAGACCGTAAAGCGCTCGTCGCCTCTTTGGATAAGGCATGGGATGACCTGTGCGCAAAGCATCAAATCCCGCGTGATTCTGTGAATAACTCTGGGGATTGATGCAAGATCAATCCCTTACTTGAAACATACCCCAAAATAGCTGTTGCCAAAATTCAACACACCCAACAAAGAGCACACACTATAAAAATACATAGTTTTCAAAGTCTTAATTCTTCAATCTTGACCTTCAACGCCTCCCATAACCGATCTACACATTACTGAAACACTCTCTTCAACCCACTGACCTCATGGGGATAATTTTCATGAACCACCAAGAAAACGCGCACACATAACGCCGTGAAATACGCAAAAAACATAGTAAACCATTCAAAAAGACAGCGTATTACTCTTTATACATTCATATTCACTATTGCGCTCATTATTCTTGGAGATACCGTTTGCTGGCTCCTCGCCCAGCACACACTCTCCATACAAGCAGAGAATCTCATACAAAACGCCACACAAGCAGGCTGGCATATTGAACATGCACCTCCATACGCAGGCGAGTGGCCTTTTGGTGCGACACTCACCTTCCCCATCATCCACGCCACATATCAAACATCGGATAAAACGCTCACTCTCGTGTGGCATGGTGAGGGCGCACAACTCGGCGCATACTGGCCAGCATTTATACGCCACCCACATGCTCTACATCTCATCGGCAACCACGCAGCCCGCGCCCTTCTAAACAACCAAAGCGTCACGCTTCTCACCCGTGACGCAACTCTAACCCCAAGCGATTCAAACACACATCTCGCCTTTTCTGCCCCCATTCTTTCCATAGGCATCAATGCATCCAATTTTACACATAGCATCACCAGTACTGCCCCAAAGCTGACCTTGATGCTGCCGGGTACAACGCCTCCTCTGACCTTCGGTGTGATGGTCGAATCCCCTGCCATCCTCACCGACAGCGCAAGCTTTTCGCGGCTCACACATGTTTCTTTGGCTGTCACCAGCACAGCTCCCTCCGCACATGACGCCTTATACAACAGCAACATCCGCCTGCCCCTCGCCTCCATGACCATCACCACCCCAATAGGCAACATCCCCTTTACTGCCGCCGGAACACTACAGCGCCCGAGCATGAATGGCAGCTTTACCCTCACTTTCCCTCACTGGCGACAAACAGCCCAAAATCTCACGGCAGCAGAACACCCTTTTCTTGATCCTGCATTGCAACAAAAACTACACACTTTCTTTTTCACCCCCCCACCCAACACCAACCTCGCGGAAAACCCACTTTCATTCCAGCTCCGCATCCTGAACGGTCAGCTAGAACCCAATTTTCCTGAATTTTTCCGCCAAATCAGCACACGAAAAATTGACGCTACCAACGAGGGAGAGTAAACGACCTCTCATAGTTTTGATTTGGATCAAATCTCCTTGATGCTTGGGCCTGCTTCTCCCTTCGGGGTGAGGTTCCCGGCTCACCGACCACGCGGAGTCCGTTGTGTGACGTTTTCTTCCCAGAAAACTGAATATAGCGCGGTGCCGTGACGCCCATGACGCGATCTCGGTATAAACGGGGCCAGACCGCCTCACTATGCCGATCTGCCGACTAACCAGGAGGCTTACAGGCTATGTTTGGCCTATCCGCTTTATTCTTGGCGCGATTTCAATTCGCGTTCACAGTCGGGTTTCATATTGTATTCCCGGCCTTTTCTATCGGGCTAGCTGCCTACCTCGCCGTTCTCGAAGGCCTCTGGCTGAAGACCGGCCGTGGCGCCTACCTCGACCTCTTTAAATACTGGCTCAAAATCTTCGCCATCGTCTTCGCGATGGGCGTGGTGTCCGGGCTAGTCATGTCCTACGAATTCGGCACGAACTGGTCTCAGTTCTCACAAAAAGCTGGCCCGGTCCTCGGCCCGATGCTTGCTTATGAAGTGATGACCGCCTTCTTCTTGGAAGCAGGCTTCCTTGGTGTCATGATGTTCGGCCTCAACCGCGTGGGTAAAGGGCTGCACTTCGGCTCCACCTGTATGGTGTCCATCGGTACGCTGATTTCCATGACATGGATTCTGTCTTCCAACTCATGGATGCAGACGCCACAGGGTTATATCATTGACCAAGCAACTGGCCGCTTCCTCCCGAAGGATTGGTTGCAAATCGTCTTTAACCCATCCTTCCCATACCGTCTGGTCCACATGGGTCTGGCCGCATTCCTGTGCGTTGCCTTCATCGTGGCTGGCGTTGGTGGCTGGCACTTGCTGAAGGCGCGCCGTGAAGGCCGTCAAGCATCAGAACAAGTACGCCTGATGTTCTCCATGGCCATGTGGATGGCCGCAATCGTCTCCCCGATCCAAGTTCTGGCAGGCGATACGCAAGGTCTAAACACGCTGGAATATCAGCCTGCTAAGATCGCCGCGATGGAAGGTGACTGGGAGTCCGAAGGTCGCGCACCGGAAATCCTGTTCGGTATTCCAGATATGGAAACCGAAACAACGAAATACCGTGTCGAACTGCCATTGGTTGGTTCTTTGATCCTGACGCACAGCCTCGATGGCAAAGTGCCGGGCCTGAAAGACTACCCGAAGGACATTCGCCCGTATTCACCACTCTTGTTCTTCTCCTTCCGCATCATGGTCGCTCTGGGCATGCTGATGGTACTGGTCGGTCTGTGGTCCTTGTGGCTGCGCTGGAAGGGGCGGCTGTACAACACAGCACTTCTGCACCGCGTTGCACTGCTGATGTCCCCTGCTGGCTTTATCGCTCTGCTGTGCGGCTGGATCACCACCGAAGTCGGGCGTCAGCCTTTCACGGTGTACGGTCTTCTGCGTACGGATGAAAGTGCATCCCCGATCTCCCTTGGCAGCATCGAAACCTCGATGGTCGCCTTCGTGATCGTGTATTTCATCGTCTTCGCGGGTGGTATGGGCATTCTGCTGAACGCATTCCGTCATGAGCCTCATAACAATGAAGAAGGCCCAGACGAGCATCAGCCGCATATGTCTGCTGGCACCACGCAAGTCTCTCACCACCCCCATGGCCACGGCCTGGCAGAGTAAGAAGTCAGAGAGAAGTATCGATGTTAGAATCAGCCTACTGGCTTCCCGTGGTATGGGCCGTTCTCGCGGCCACAGCCATCTTCCTCTACGTCATTCTTGACGGGTTCGACCTCGGTATCGGTGTCCTGTTCCTTAAGGAACGGGACCACGACCACCGTAACGTCATGGTCAACACAGTCGCCCCTGTCTGGGACGGCAACGAAACGTGGATGATCTTTGGCGGCGCCACGCTCTACGGCGTTTTCCCCGTCGCATACGGCACAATCCTGCCTGCTCTGTACCTGCCAATCCTGTTCATGCTTTTGGCACTGATCATGCGTGGTGTGGCGTTTGAGTTCCGCTTCAAGATGAAGTCTTCCGCCAGCCAGATGCTGTGGGACGGCGCTTTCTGTGGTGGCTCCATCGTCGCTTCCTTCATGCAAGGCATCATCCTCGGCACACTGGTCCAAGGCATCCCAACCAAAAACCATGTTTTTGTTGGCTCATCCTTAGACTGGCTCACGCCGTTTGCCCTGTTCTGCGGCTTGGCAGTAACCATCGGCTATACCCTACTGGGTGCAACATGGTTGATTTGGCGCTGTGAAGGTGAACTGCAACAAACCATGCGCCGCGCATCCTACAGCCTTGGCGTGCTCATGTTGCTGTGCATTGTCGCCGTCTCAGTGTGGACGCTGAACCTGCACACCACCTACATGGACCGTTGGTTGATGTGGCCACAAATCGCACTGATTGCGCCGGTACCAGTCGCAACAGTTGTCGTCGCTGCCGCCCTTTTCTTGGGCCTGCGCCACAAGCCTTCGCAACTGCTGCCATTCGTAGCAACATTGCTGCTGTTCTTCCTGTGCTTCACAGGGTTGGGGATCAATGTCTGGCCGAACATCGTGCCGCCATCCATCTCCATCTGGGAAGCATCATCACCGCCACAATCACAGGCCTTCCTGCTGGTTGGTGCCATGTTCCTTCTGCCGATCATTCTTGCGTACACGATCTACTCTTACTACGTGTTCCGCGGGAAAGTGACGACAGAACATCACTACCACTAAGGCCACTCGGCAGGAGCACTCGCGATGAAGATTGAGTATGGAAGCCCAACCCAAGGAAAAGGCTTTTTCAGTTGGCTAAAACGCGTCGGCTGGCTTCTTGTCTTCTGGATTGGTGGCGTCGTCGTCGTGAGTTGCACTGCTGAATTGCTGAAGAAAATTATCTTCTCCGGCATGCACTAAAAGAAAAACCCCACTCTGCGAAGAGTGGGGTTTTTTATTGGCATCAATGTCCGCCCGGGGTTCCTGCACTACCGCTCCCCATAGGACCCGCAATCACATAGGCCTCACCAAATCTCCCTATAGCGGCCCCTGTCACAGGGTCATGCAGGAACAACGTTCCATCCGGCAGTGACGGCTCAGCTGACGCCGCGGCCACATTTCGTTTCCACCACTGCACCACCTTACCCAACCACGTGTAATGCAAGGCCGGAGGAACCAGCACACGCTCCCCCACCACATTCTCATGTAAATTTAACTTTCCGCCATCAATAAAATGGGCCGTCACCATCGGCTCCACAAAAGTATTAATCGCGTTCCCACGCTTCAATCCAATAGTATGCCCACGCGCCAAAACCGGATTAATACTGGCACAATTTACTGCACAAAAAAGAGTAAAACATAGTACATAACCACGTATACACATGACTTTCCCCTTCCCTTTACGCGCAACACAACCATTCAATAACGCATAGACATCAAATAACTTCACCTACTCAATAGTATACTCTTTAAACGTGAACAAAAAATACACATAGACCACTGCCATTCTCACGTTTTCACGCAGTTACGGAGTATTTATTTCAGTTGCCGTGAGAAGCAATACCATCCGTTCCCATTGGACCACTCATAAAATAAGCTGCCCCGAACTGTCCGATCGCAGTTCCCGTCATAGGGTCGTGCAACATAGGTGTTCCATCCGGAAATGAATGATCTTCAGTCCTATCACGCGTCATAGCTTTCCACATCTGCACCCCTTGCCCAATAGCCGTATAATGCAAAGTCGGCCCATGAGCGGCATAGACAGAGGACACACTACTCTTCATATAATGGCCAGATTGCTCAGCGAAATCGCCGTTAATATGAGGGGAAACAAACATATTAATGGCCTTCTGCTGAGACGGAGGCACACTCCGTATATGCGCCCCAATCACCGGCGTCATAAGAAACAGAATAGCCCCCCCCAACACACCGAGCCGCAGCCTCATCACAGACACACTCATAGAAAACTCCTTCGCCTAACATCACAACCCTATGCGGCACTCAGCGTGTCTGAGCACTAAAAACCCCGTAACCTTCTTCAACTCACATCTTTAGCCCGCCGTAACGCAGCAAATTCCTCAACCGTTTTTGCGCGCACAAAAGGATTAATCGCTCGCTCACTAACCAAACGCACCGGCAAAGTTGCACGCCCCTCTGCTCTAAGGCGCAGTACTTCTGCTTCATACGCTTCTAAAGCCGTATTTTCGGGATCTACCCGGCGCGCAAAACGAACGTTTGATTCCGTATATTCATGCCCAGCACACACCCATGTCTCACCGGGTAGTGCCTCGAACTGAGCAATACTCGCAAACAACTCCGCAGCCGTCCCCTCAAGCAGGCGCCCACACCCAGCACTAAACAACACATCACCACAAAATAGCGCTGGAACCTGTGGCACAACATACGAAACATGCCCAACAGCATGCCCCGGCGTGGCCAAAACCTGCACAGTCAAACCCGCTAGTTCTAACGTCTCTCCACCGCGTATAATTGTATCCAATCGCGGCATAGCTGGTGCTTCGGCGCCAATCACACGGGCCCCATACCGCTTACGCAGCGCATCCGTGCCCCCCACATGATCAGCGTGATGATGCGTCAATAAAATCCAATCGAGACGCCCATCTGCCAAAACCTTTGCGCACTCTTCCGCAGAGCCAGGATCAATCAAAACCCTTTGCCCCTCAGGGCACGTCACCAACCACGCATAATTATCACTCAAAACAGGGATTCCCTGCACATTGTAAGACATGATTATTTCCTTTCCCCACCGTAAAACGCTACATAAAGCGTATGCAGACAAACAGGCTCCACACCCCGGATATTTCTGCGTTTTATAGGACCCCGGTTGGACAAAGGGTACAAACCCTACTCCAACGGCACATCAAGTCTTTACCTTTTCCACCCTGCCAACAGGCCATCGCACTTGGCCATGCCACCCCCTATCGGCGCGCTTTGCCTGACAACACAATTTTCGCACATCTCACACCCCCATCTCACCAAGAAGCAGGCCAAAAACACTGCATCGTCGATACAACACGACTTCCTTTCGATGACTGCTCCGTGCCTCTTATTCTTGCGGTACATGCCCTCGAATTTGCACCATCCCCCTCAGAGCTTCTCCGCGCCTTATGGAAAAGCCTGCGCGATGACGGCCACCTCATCCTCGTCATTCCCAACCGTTCAGGGCTTTGGGCTCATTCGGACCGAACACCCTTCGGGCACGGCACACCCTTTAGCACTCAACAAATTCAACGCCTTCTTACGCAAAATCTTTTTAAAACAGACTATAAACGTTCAACCCTCATCGCGCCCCCCTGCATGCTCACCCACAGTTCTGGCCGTATGATAGAATACCTAGCCACTTACCTGCCTTCGCCCTGTGCTGGCCTGCATCTTCTCGTCGTGCGCAAGAACCTGTACGCTGGCCTTCCATTAGCCGTATCGCACAAAGCTGTGCCCTCGGCCCGACAGATTACCGCCGCAGCATGGAGCCAACAGGATCCTTCCGCGTCTTGACCCACCCGCTCAGCAACGCCAAAGAGTGACCTATGTCTTTGATCCAATCTTTTAAGCTCGTCCTGTCGCCCCCGCATCGCGCCGCGACCCCCTTCCTCGCAGCAGGTGCAGCCGTTGCACTTCTTGGTCGCCTGACGCCTTGGCGCTGCACACGCGCTCTCGGCAAAGCGGGCCTCGCTTTCTCAGCATTCTGCCTCTACTTCTTCCGGGACCCGAACCGCTTCCCGCCACAAGATGATAGCTTGGTCATTGCCCCAGCAGATGGCCGCGTTACGGGCATTTCTCTCGTCGCACCACCAACAGCATTGGAAATGGGAAACACACCAGTCTGGCGCGTATCCATCTTCCTCTCTGTTCTGGACGTACATATTAACCGCATGCCAGCCGCCGGTAAGGTCACGAAAGTTGCCTATCACGCTGGCAAATTCCTAAATGCCAGCCTCGACAAGGCCTCCGAGCATAACGAACGTAATGAATTACGCCTCACCTTAGCTGATGGCCGCAATATCGGCGTGGTCCAGATTGCAGGCCTGATTGCGCGCCGCATTCTGTGCTTCGTCAACGAAGGAGATGCCGTCGAAGCGGGTGAACGCTTTGGCCTAATTCGCTTCGGTTCACGCACCGATGTATACCTGCCAGCAGGAATCGAACCCTTGGTCGAAAAAGGCCAAACCATGACCGGCGGTGAAACCGTCCTCGCCCGCTTATAATGAAACAGGACGCCGCCGCGCCCATGCACGATACACAAACCCCACGCCAGAAACGGCGCATCCGCCGTCGCCTCCGCCGCATGGGGCGTCCTGCACGCGTGCGTGTGCGCGGCCCGTCTTTTAACCGTCTCATCCCTAACATTTTAACCATGTTAGGGCTCTGCTCCGGCTTAAGCGGCATGCGCTTTGCACTGGAGCATAACTTTCAAAAAGCCGCGATTGCCCTACTTATCGCCGCGTGCATTGATGGACTAGACGGCCGCATTGCCCGTCTTCTCCGCGGCACATCACGCTTTGGTGCCGAGTTTGATAGCTTGTCAGACTTCGTTTGTTTCGGCGTAGCGCCTTCTTTTGCATTGCTCATGTGGTCCCTTGAAAATGCGGGACGCTACGCCTTCATTCCCTGCATGATGTTCACCGTCTGTATGGCGCTGCGCTTAGCTCGCTTTAACGCCGCCCTCGATGATGACGATAAACCAGATTACTCCGCCAACTTCTTCACTGGCGTCCCTGCACCTGCTGGAGCGGGCATTGTCCTATTCCCCATTTTTTTAGGTTTAGAAGCGGACCGCCTAAAAATACCGAGCTTGGCAGCCTTCGCGCACTCTCCCATGGTCTCGGCATTATGCCTTGCATTCACCGGGATTTTGCTCGTTTCAACCGTGCCCGTATGGTCTTTTAAAAACTTTAAAGTTCCATCACGTTTTGTCTTACCCCTCCTACTCGGAACAGGGCTTTATACAGGCTTTCTGGTCGCTGATCCTTGGGGAGCACTCGCAGGCGCTGGCGTGCTCTACATCATCATGATGCCGTTTTCACAACGCTCCTACCGCCGCTTACGTCAAGCCGCAGAAGAAATGAGTGAACGCATTGATGATGAAACGCCCGCATAATTCTGCGGGCGTTGGCACTCAACATATGAGCGCAAAAGCAATCAACGCGCCCACATAATAGACCCACGGTCATCTCTCTGCTGAAAGCAAACCTCAGCAGGTGGAAGCGGGGCCATCAAACCCCGCCAAACGCGTTCTTACTCAGTCACATCCCACAGCCACGCTGCACCACGCACGCCAGAGCTATCACCGTGAATATTCTTCACGATAGGCGTTGTGCAGGTTGGGGTAATCACATGCTTCGCCAAAAGCGGCGGCACACGCTCATACAGTGACTTCAGGTTTGAAATCCCACCACCGACAACAATCACGTTCGGGTCAAGGAAGTTAATTGCCAACGCACAGGCGCGTGCAAAACGCTCCATATAGCGGTTCAGAGCACCAATCGCTGCTTGGTCACCGTTCTTCGCGGCATCTTCAATACCGGCTGTATTACGGTTACCTTCCCCCAACCAGTCCGCAGCTAAAGCTGGACCGCATAAATACCGCTCCATACAGCCGGTATTGCCACAAAAACAGGCGCGTGCCGGCTGATCTTCAGGCGCTGGCCATGGCAGTGGAATATGCCCCCACTCACCCGCAATATGATGCTGCCCTTCCAACACACGCCCACGGTTTACAATGCCGGAGCCCATGCCTGTGCCGACAATGATACCAAAAACTGTTGTCGCACCTTTCCCTGCACCATCCGCAGCTTCGGACAAGGCAAAGCAATTCGCGTCATTTTCTGTCCGCACAGGGCGGGCCAAAGCAGACTCTAAATCCTGACCAAAAGGCTGATTGTTCAACCAGGTTGCATTCGCATTTTTGATCAAGCCAGTTTCCGGAGAAATAGACCCCGGAATACCAATCCCCAAAGTAGATGTATGCTGCCCAGCCGACACGCGATGGCTCGGAACAGAGCCAAGACGGTGGTCCACACCCGCGACCAAATCACGAATAGCCAGAACCATTTCGGGATAAACACCCGGATTAGGAATGCGCTCACGCAGGACCAAATCACCCTGTCGGTTAAGCGCTGCAATCTCGATCTTCGTTCCACCAAGATCGATGCCAAGACGATAATCAGCCATCGTGTACCCCGTTACCTGAAAGGTCCAAACGTCGGTTGGTAAAAAAACACATGCCGCTTATGCGACGATCTGGTGCACTCTGAAAGGGCTGGAAAGCATTTTTGCCGGACAAATTACCGCGACTATGCTGCTTTCCCCTCCCGGAATGCGACCAATGCAGCCAAAATTGCGGCTGGTTCGGGCGGGCACCCTGGCACAGAACGCTGCACACGCGTCAATCCTGCCAGCCCGCCTAATGTGGCATATCCCCCAGCAAACGGCCCGCCATCGACTGCACACCGACCAATCGCAATTAACGACTTGCCTGCCGGCATCGCTCGCCACACATGATCCAACCGCTCGGCACAACGGCGCGATACCGCCCCCGTCACTAACAGCCAGTCTGCATCTTCAGGCTGCAAAACGCGCCGAAAGCCATTCTGTTCCAAAGCATAAGCGCCACCGCATAAAGTCTCCAACTCCATAGCACAGCCTTCACAACTGCCTGTTTCCAAAAAGTACAGACTAATAGGCAGGTGATGCCCTCCCCCCGCAGGAGCGTGCGCACGCCAGCGCCGTACATCCAAAAATGCATTAATCAGGCTAACCGTACGGCTTTTCATTGCGCCACCCCAGCCGTCGAGAGGCCCAACGAACGTAAGGCCAACGGCATCATCGTAACATCCATATCCATCATGATACGCCCTAATGCCGCCACGACCGGCACAGCCGGGTCACGCATATGCACTGCGTCAATCCGCCCCTCCTTCAAGCGCACCCAAACCCACACATCACCACGCGCAGCCTCGGCTGCGCCGAGCCCTTCTTGATGGATGGCCTGAGGAATCGCGGGATAAGCCTCATCCGCATCCCCCAAACCAAAACTACTCAAAATACGCTCGAGCAAACGCAAAGAATCAAACATCTCGGTCATACGAACCGCTTGTCGTGCCCGCGCATCACCCTCACTCGCTCCCGTAGCGCGCAGAGCATCGAGCCGCATTCCATTTTCAGCACGCCGCAAATCGAGACTACGCCCACTGCTCCGCCCTAACGGCCCGCCAATAGCCAGGCCCCGCGCAAGATCAACAGGTAAGACAGCAAGCCCTGCTAAACGCGGTGCATAGACATCCACCAAAAGCGCCAACTTCGATAAACGCGGCTTCATCTCACGCAGAACCGCCTGCGCCAAAGGCACGATTTCTACCCCACGCCGATAACCCTCTTTGCGGATCATATCCGTCAAACGCCGCGTCGCCCCATGATCCACACAAACACGCGCTAGCGCTTCACGCGCATGTGTGCAATGCGCCGCCAAGACGCCCGCATCCATCGCACACGCCGTTAACATCACATCATGCAAATGAACCGAAATACGCTCAATTTCGAGGAGGACCATCCAACCATCACGAATAGCCGGTTCAATAGAGCGCCCTTCGGCCTGCATGAATGCCCGCGCCAAGGCCAAAGGATACGCCACATACCCCCCCGCAGACATTCGAGAAACAAGCCCCATCGCTTCATCCGGCGTACGCCCCAAAAGCTGCGCTATAACCCCCCGGTGCCCGAGCCCCGCTTCACATTGTTCAGCGCAAATCCCCCCCTGCTGCCCATCAGGCACCAAGCCAAAAACGCCACTCACACCATTACCATCAACCCAAAATGGCGCCTTAGATGCCTTCAACGCTCCACCATGGCTCCCACCGGGCCCCGGGCGCTGCGCTAATGGCCATGTAATATCCCATGCCCCACCATCCAATGCAGAGCGGCCATCCCCCGGAACGTCCATGGCCTCAACACCATACAAGTCGAACGCAACGCGCTCTCCCCATTCCGCCACCGGATAACGCTGCGATGGCCCGACATAACGTTTGTCATCAATCGCCGTGCTGACCAAAAGGGGCTGATCCCCTTCTAAAAACAGCCCATAAGCTCGCAGCTCATCCGCCCAAAAAGACAACATCGGCAAGGCCACTGCAGACATATGCCATAACGCCTGCCATTGTGAGGCATCCACCGCATAATGCCCATAAGACAGCCGCTCTCCACCCCGCACCAAACGGCCCATAGAAGACAGAGGGATCATGGTTTCCACACCGGTTCTGGATGCCATTGCAGCAGGTAAAGCCCCGCACATCCGATAAGAATGAGCCCCAGCTCAAAGCGGTTCATCCATACCCCCGCAGCATAATGTTCTGTACCCACACGCCATAATGCCGGCAACCACAACACCATCACCACAACAAACCACATGGTAGGCAGCGCCAGCCCCATCGCTAATAACGCAACGAAAACCGGTGACGGCGGCACACCTGCCCCTAATTGTAATAAGCGCTCAGCCCTGACCCAACGCTGCCCAACAGCTAACCCCAAAGCCGCCAAACACAGCAAAACAACAGCATTACCCGCGCCAAAAGCCGCAGCCACAGCCGCCAACCCCATAACGCCGCTCAGCAAACCCACAGTACTTTGTACCCGGCCTAGCCCCATCATCAGCAACGTGACAAACCCTGCCGCAAGCACAATATCACGCACAACAAGCACCGCATTCAGGCGCCAGATCAACACAATAGCCGCAAAACGAAGAGCAATTTCCAATAGATTTTCAGCGATATCGTCATGCTCTTCCCGCACCGGAGCCGGACCAAGACCCGCCATCATCCCAAGTCCCGCAGCGAGAAAAACACTTCCCAACATTCCGCCATTTCCAGACAGAATATCACCTCCAGCTTGCTGCCCCAACGCCAACCATGCTGCCCCCAAAGCCGCAATAATCACACCAGCCAAGCGACTGCGCGTCATGTCCCAGACAAAAGATGCACGCTGCGCCCGACGTGCCGCGCGCCATGCGGATAGTACAAAACCCACCCCACAGAACGCCGTTACGGCAAAAACATCCCGTACATTCAGCGCCTGTAACGCACACCCCGTCACCGCAAAGGACAAAACCGTGCTGCTTGGCGCTGTTCTTTCTTCCCCCCCTAACAACAACAGCACAGGCACCAGCGCCACCAAAGACGAGCACGCCGCAGAAAGCGGATCACTGCTCGGCAATAACCACACAGCAAAAGGCGTTAAGATTCCACCAGCCACAGCAAACGTGACCGCCGCAGGAAACTGACGGTCAGACGGTGTTAAATACAACAAAAACGCCGCCAACCACGGCCATACGGTTACCGCAGATAAGAGCCCCGGATGGATCACCCCGCATCCTCCTCAACCCGACGCCACGCCAAGCGCGGTAACAACACCAATCCAAAAACAACAAACACACCAGATAATACCGTTGCGACAAGCAAGAATACCCATGAATGCAGGACACAGGCCAAGACTGAAAGCCCAATAACCGAGCGAATAAAGCCCGAAAATTGTACCAACACCGGACCACTCACAGCACCACACACACCCGCCAGCACCACACCCGTCGCTAATGTAGCGTCCAAACCAACCGATGCACCACTCAACCCAAGAGCAAGCAATAAAAACATCGCTCCAACAACAGGCCAGACCGCCGCCCCCCCCGGCCTATGTGGCGCGAATTGTTGCAGCCAGCGCCACATACCCACTGTCACAGCAAGAATAACGATGGCCGAACAGAACCACAAAAACCCCGTACTGACGGTCCCAGCCGCTAGCGCACAAACCACCCCATATATAGGCAGGGTCCGCCCATCACGCCCGATGCTCGCCAAGGCCAATAAAAGAAGCACACCAAAACACAAAATCACGTTGCAGCCCTTCCCGAAAGCGCCAGCAACAACGCCATCCCAATAAATAAAATAGCAATACGCCCCGAGCGCTCCTGCTGCATCAGACGCAGTACAGCAAACACCACAAGCCCCAACATTAAACGCACGACCAACCCTAATAGAGCACTGCCCCACGAGAGCGCATGACTATCAAGCGCCCCAATGAACCCCGGCAGCCCCACATCAACCAGCAATAAAAGCCATGCACTATCCAGTAATAACGCCAAATGCCGCGCCATATCTGCTTCCAAACGCAACATCGGCGCCCCTTCCGCGAGGCCACGCCCCGGTGCTATGGGCCGCAAAGGCGGACACACTACCGCTAGCGCCACGGCTGCACATGCAAGCGCCCCCTCAAGCCCGGGCACCGGCTCCACTTGCAAATTGGCACACAACCCTGCCAACCCATCACTGCCCGGAGCCGTCAATGCAATTAACGCTTCAATCACACCTAAAATAATAAAGCCCAGCCCAGCACCACGCCATTCACGCCGGAGCGCCGTCATACTGCTCTGCGGCACACCGGCCCACACCCCCCATGCACCCAGCGCCAAACGCCCCGCCAACAGAAAACTACCTAACAGCAATGGGTCCGCCATATTGGCTAAGCCATGCGTACTCCCGACCATCGGCAAAGAGACAAACGCCATACATGCCGCAGCCAGCGCAAATGCCTGCATGACAGACAAACGCTGACACCACACCCTCCGCCAACCTTGCCAAAAACAAAACCACTGCGGCCCCGAAACCGCTTCACCCGCCACCCAACGTGGGGCATCACGCAAGCACCACTGTAGCCATGGCACACACACCATAAAAATGAGAGCTTGCAGCAGCGCATAAATGACCGGAAGCACATACGCATCCATCATGCCTGCGCTCCCAACACGGCAAGAATAATCGTCAGGACTACAAGCCACCACCCAAGCGACGCGCCCCCCTCCCGCAACGCTGGCCCCACGGCGGATAAACGCGCCCCACCACGTCCACCAAAGAAGGCAACATCACGCATGACCTTCCGCACAACCACCAGATACCGCCGCCAAGACCATGGCACCGCCCCACGACGCACCGGAAAAATCGGCCCACGAGGAAACACTAGGCCGCGCCCAAAAAAGACACTTCCGCCTCCACGGCGCACAAGAATCCAATAAAAAAGACTTAAAAACAAAGCGATAAAACCAATATGCAAAAACGCACCATCCCCCCCACCTAAGGATGCAAAAGGCAAACCATTCCCACCAAGACCGTATTTTTGGATCACAACCAAGATAACCGTTAGCGCCCCTAACAAGCCCCCAGCCTTTCGGACCTCTCTCAAAGAAAGAGCATCACCTTGACGCGGCATACGGCACACATGCCAAAGTTCCAACACAGCAAGCACGCCCAAAACCAAAGCACACAGCATAGCAGGCACAGCCCAACCCGAAGCCGCCGCCGCCAAATTTAACGCCGCATGCACCCCCACCCACAACACAATAAAACCCGGCATAGGTGGAAAGGGAGCAGCCAAAACAGACGCAACCCCAATGTATTTAACAGGCCAAGACCGCAACCATTGCACGACCAAATCAAGCACCGCCGCCATAATGGCGCCTTGCCCGGTCTGATCCAACCCCTCATGCTGGGCCGCAGCAGACAACGCCACCAATAAAGCAGGCCGCACCATACCTGCCGCAGCAACATCTGTCACAACGCCCTGCACCGTGCGCATGGCCAACACGACAGCCATCAAACAACATAAGACAACCGTGCATAGCGGTGCAGAAGCAGCACTATGCCACACCAAAAGAGCGGCTAAACCCGCCATGCCCGGCGGAACACTGCCTCCACGCGACAAAGCTGCGCGTGTCGTCGCCTTCTCCTCTGCAAGCCACGGCCAAAACACAACGGGTAAAACAGCCGCACAGCCCCATACCTGCCCGGGCAACAAGGCAAAGATTATTAAGGAAATCACCCGCCACCACGGCGGTGCGCCTGACACACCAAATACCGTGACGCCCCCCAGCAAAAGGGCCGACACCAGAGGAGAGGTTAAAAGACCTACCCCCAGCACACAGACGAGTAATGCTACCCCACGCACACGCCGCATATCGCCTAATGCCGCACAGATACTCGGCGCCGCCAAGCAATAAGACACCACATCGCGGGTTATAAAATCCATGAAAGCCGTCAGAACGCCACCCGTACCCAGTCTGTTACAGCTGGCCTCATGCCAAGCTTGTCAAATCATTGCGAGAGATAGCTTGCGGCGCGGCGCAGGGAAAGCACGTTCCAACACAGCAAGGTCCTCTACTTGCAAAACAATCTCCTGCGCAGCCAAGTTCAGCCGCACATGTTCAACCTGACCCGCCTTTGGAATAGCTAAGACATTGTCTCTGTTCAAAACAAAGGCCAAAGCAATTTGCGCCGCCGTTGCTGGTCCAAGAGAGGTTTCATGCCGTGCCGCCACCTGAGCCAAGGCAGGATGCCGCAACAAAGCCCCACCTTGCCCCAACGGAGAATAGGCCATGGTCACCACACCTTCTTGCCGGTCATACGGCAATAGATCGAACTCTACCCCCCGATGCTCCAAACTATATAAAATCTGATTGGCCACACAGTGCTCAGACAAGGCATGGACCTCTTCCATGTCATCAACATCAAAGTTGGACACGCCCCACGCGCCGATCAAACCATCTTGCTTTAACGCTTCAAAAGCACGAATCGTTTCGTCCAGAGGCTCCCCTCCGACCCAATGCAGTAAATAGAGGTCTAAACGCTCCACCCCAAGATAACGCAACGAACGCTGGCACGCCTTCAGCGTCCCTTCATAAGACGCATTCGACGGCAAAACTTTACTGACCAAAAAGACATCATCGCGGCAATCTGCAACAGCTTCCCCAACCAGCGCTTCCGACCGGCCAGAACCATACATTTCCGCCGTATCAATGACCCGCAAACCGGCTTCAAGACCCGCTCGCAAACTCTCAATTTCATTATGTCGTTGTGCGCGCGTATCGCCGACATTCCACGTCCCCATTCCAAGAGCAGGAACCGTGACGCCATTGCGAAATGTTACGGTCTTCATTGGGCATTCCTCTACGCATACCAGAGTATGCCAAATGCTACGCCCGTTCCTCACAGGACAAAAGCCGCATCTTAGCCCGCCTTAGCCCACCCTCGTTCGCCCTGCTTCCAATACACAAGACGATGACCCGCGTTTTTGAGGTTTTTCCAACGCTGGCGAGCACGCTGCACCTGCGCCTCATCATGCCCATCAAACACATCAAAAACACGTGTGAAAGGCTCTAAGAGCTCCGGCCCAGCGCCATCAATACGGAACAAAAATTTTGCCCCATTCGGCACGTCAATTCCTGCCGTTAACCAGATAGGCTGCCATGCCGCATGGCCCATTTTCTCCGTGCCATGCGGCAGCCATACAGGCTCTTTTACCGCCCATAAAGCAGCATCCAGCGCCGAGACCTGTTCTACGCTCGAACAACACACAACAGCACGTTCCCCCGCATCTAAGGTCTTACCGAGCAATGTCGGTAAGACCTGATCCAGCGTCGTACGCGTGAGGTGATAAAACCCAATCTCAACAGCTGAAGACATCGTTAGCCTTGTGCTTCAATGTCCCGCACATAGCGGTCCAACAAACGCACGCCAAAGCCGGTTGCCCCCTTCGGCGTGACGGCTTCAGCTTTGCTCTTATACGCCGTACCCGCAATGTCTAAATGCGCCCACGCCGTCTTACCCACGAAACGTTGCAAGAAGCATGCTGCCAAAATAGCACTCCCCGGGCGGCCACCAATATTCTTCATATCCGCAATATCGGTATCAATCTGCTTATCGTAAGCAGCGCCCATCGGCATACGCCACAGCTTTTCATCCACGCTTGTTCCTGCCCCTGAAAGGGCAGACGCCAAACCATCATTATTGCTGAACAGACCAGCATGTTCTGTCCCAAGGCTCACAACAATTGCCCCGGTCAGCGTAGCAAGGTTTACGATGACACGCGGATCAAAACGCTCCTTCGTGTACGACAGCGCATCCGCCAGTACCAAGCGGCCTTCCGCATCCGTGTTCAACACTTCAATGGTCTGACCGCTATGGCTCATCACTACATCACCCGGGCGCTGCGCCGTGCCAGAAACCATATTCTCCACAAGCCCAACAACACCGATGGCATTCACCTTCGCCTTACGCTGCGCCAGCGTTGAAAGCAGGCCAACCACCGCAGCAGCGCCGCCCATATCAGCCTTCATTTCATCCATGCCAGCCGCTGGCTTGATTGAAATCCCACCGCTATCGAAGGTGACGCCCTTACCCACGAACGCCAGCGGTGCTTCATCACCACCGCCGTCATGACGCATGATGACCAAACGCGGCGGCGTTGCACTGCCCTGCGCCACGCCCAACAGAGCGCCAAAACCCAACTCGGCCATGGCTTGTTCGTCCAGCACTTCAACCTTCAGACCGTGCTCTTCCAGCTCAACAATACGGTCAGCAAACGTCACTGGGTTCAGCACATTCGCTGGTTCATTCACCAAATCACGCGCCAAAGACACACCGCTGCCTACGGCACTCAGGTCAGCCCAGCGTGCTGCTGCCGCATCATCAGCCACAACGTCAACGCGCGTTAAAACCTTCTTTGGCACATTCTTCGTACGATATGCCGTGAAGCTATATGCCCCCAACACCGCACCAAGTGCTGCTTCTGGAGCAAACTTCTCAAGCCCCGGCGCCAGCATCAACACGGCATCTTCAACGCCTTCCAGCGCACGAGCCGCCGCTGCACCCGCTTGTTCCATCCCCGTTGGAGCAACCTTAGACGCGCCCTTCTCAGCTGCACCAACCAGCACCAACTGCGTAAACGCCGGAGACGGTGCCACTAACGACAACACTTGCCCCACATCCCCGCAGAACTCT
Organism: Neokomagataea thailandica NBRC 106555; assembly: GCF_001598495.1. Classification (GTDB taxonomy): domain Bacteria; phylum Pseudomonadota; class Alphaproteobacteria; order Acetobacterales; family Acetobacteraceae; genus Gluconobacter; species Gluconobacter thailandicus_A. Next base: position 102,717 of record NZ_BCZB01000004.1, on the reverse strand, counting down.
TTTTGCGCAACAGCACGCAGGACAGCACCGCCACACAGCGCATCCAAGCTCTTCAAATCTTCTGGGGATGCTGATGCACACAAGAACGCAACCGCACGAGGCGTCGCGTCATCAAGAGCCAATGAGGGAACAAAAGATACGTCGAGCATAATGACCAATCTCCAAAACGTTTGTCTTCAATAATCTTGCCCGTTATCGGAGAGCGCCCCTCCGCGCACAAGAGGCAAGTCACAAAGAAAGATCACCTTTCTGCGTCCGCCTCCCCGTTTCCCCCATGACGGAGTGCCGCTCATGCGCTAGCGTAACACCATGACAACACCTCGGATTACCCCTGACGACGACCGTTCTTTGCTGAACCTCGCTGCACGCTTGGCTCAGGAAGCCGGAGACATTATCAATACTATTCGTGCGCGCGGATTTCATACTGAGCTTAAAGCGGACCAATCCGTTGTTACCGAAGCGGATACCGCCGCAGAGCGCCACATTCTCGCTCATTTACGCGCAGCATGCCCTGACATTGCAGCCATCAGTGAAGAAGAGTTCGCGGCAGGCACACAACCCGAGGCCACACAAAGCTATTGGCTCATTGACCCGCTGGACGGTACGCGCGGCTTCGCCAGTGGTGGCAAAGACTTCACCGTCAATATTGGCCTTATCCGCGGAGACAGCCCAGCACTCGGCGCCGTAGCGCTGCCCGGTTATGGGACACTCTATACTGGCGGCAAAAATCTCGGCGCATTCCGTACTGAACACGGTAAGACAACCCCTATTCAAGCCGCCATTGCCTCCCCGGATGGACTGCGCGTCCTCGCATCCAGCCATCATGGGGACCCCGCTCTTTTAGAACGCTGGCTCAATGGCCGAAGCGTTCTTTCTCTCACCAAAATGGCATCATCCGTTAAATTCATGCGTGTTGCTGAAGGCGAAGCGGATTTTTATCCGCGCTTCGGCCCCACCATGGAATGGGATACTGCCGCACCACAAGCCATCCTTGAAGCCGCTGGCGGCCAACTCCTAGAGGCTAATAATACGCCCCTACGTTATGGTAAGCCCGGCCGATGCAACCCCGCTTTTTACTGCTTGGGCCGCACCGCATGACACTGCATACAGAACATCTCTACGCCACACCTGCTGGTATCGAACACGCCGCCTCCCTGATCCGTGAAGGGCGCCTCGTCGCTTTCGGGACGGAAACCGTTTACGGTCTGGGCGCTCTTGCATCTTCGGACCAAGCCGTTGCCCGTATCTTTGCTGCCAAAGGCCGCCCAAAGTTTAACCCGCTGATCAGCCATTTCGCCGATGCCGACAGCGCCTTGGCTCAAGCGGACCTCCAAGGGCCGATCCAAGAACTCGCGCACAAACTCGCTGATGCCTTCTGGCCAGGCCCACTGACCCTCGTGCTGCCCCGTGCCCGCTCCTCCAGCATTTCCGACCTGACGGCGGCGGGCCTTGACAGCATCGCCCTGCGCGTTCCACGCGGACAAACGGCCCGCGCCTTGCTCCGCGCTGTCAATGCCCCCGTAGCGGCTCCCTCCGCCAACCTGTCCGGCACCGTCAGCCCATCAGACGCATTCCACGTGCTGCGTTCGCTTGGGGGGCGCATTGATGCTGTCTTAGATTCAGGTCCATGCTCCGTCGGTGTTGAAAGCACCGTCTTGGATCTCACGCGCGAGACACCCACCCTACTTCGTCCCGGCGGCATTACCCTTGAAGAACTCACCGCCATCTGCGGCAAGGTTGCCCACCCGGATGACTTCGCTGACCTTCTACCAAGCTCTCCCGGTCGCCTCGCCTCACATTACGCGCCGGAACTTCCCGTCAGGCTTGACGCTACCAGCGTAGAACCGCGTGAAGCCCTGCTCGCCTTCGGCCCCGAGACGCCAGACGCCGCCTTAACGTGGAATCTGAGTGAGCAAGGCAATCTAGAAGAAGCCGCAGCCCGGCTTTTCGCGGGTTTACGCTTCCTCGATTCCGAAGGCGCCCGCCGTGGCTTGACCCGCATTGCCGCACAAACCATCCCCCGGCACGGACTTGGCCTCGCCATTCGTGACCGCCTGCGCCGCGCATCAGAGCCGCGTTCGTAATTCCCCCCCCCACGCGACCTCATTACGGGAGCTCGTCAGAGCCATGTCCTCACATCGCCCCGATTCGGGCTCCCCACAGCTTGACCCGCGCGAGATCAAAACGCTCTCTGACATTCTTGCATTAGTCCTAGACGAACAGCCCGGCACTTCTGCGAACGCCCTACACGCATTAAAACTACGCGCCGCCCGTAACCAAACAACAGGCGGCGCACTGAAAAATCTTTTTAACCACCTCATTCACAGCAGCACCGATCAAACCCACACTCGGCGCCGCATAACGCACCTCACACAGCGCCTCCAAAAAGCGGACGAAAACGCGCGCCGTGCCGAACAGCACATTCAAGCCCTCCGCACCGCGTTGCACAGTACCAAGCAAGAACACGCCCATCTCCGCCACGCTTTATCCAACAAATCCACATCGTTTTCGTGGTCAAAGACCCTCTTCATCGTGACATTATTGAGCGGTGTTTTACTTGGAATCGCCGGCGCGGAAATCGTGCATACCTTCACCGAAGCCCCCATACAGCCTCGCCCGCTTTATTTCCGCTAAAACAGAACGCGTTTTAGGCTTCCCCCAAACGCCCCTGACCGCTAGACGAAAGCATGGCCACTTCCAAGGGTACATCCCTGCGCTACAGCCCCCCGCTTCTTGACCGCTATATTGTGCGGCAACTCATTGTCGCGCTTTGCGCACTCTCAGGCGGTGCCGTTGCACTGATCTGGCTTATCCAGTCACTGCACTTCATTCCCGTCATTGTGCAGCATGGCCTCTCTCTCACAGTATTTATCGAGCTTACGGGCCTCTTATTACCCAATCTGCTCACCGTTATTCTGCCTATTTCAACCTTCTTGGTCATTTTATTCGCCTATCAACGCATGGCGCAGGACCGCGAACTCACGGTCATGAAAGCCGCAGGCCGCTCCCCGTTAGAGCTCGCCCGCCCCGGTATTTTCTGTGCAAGCGCAGTCGTCCTCATCAGCTTTGCTCTCACGCTGTGGCTTGTCCCTGCCTCTGACTACGCTTTCCGCAAGAAACAAATGGCCATCACCAACCGTGTTGCTGCCTTATTGATCGAAGAGGGGGTTTTTACATCCGTAGGCAATAATCTTACGGTCTATGTGCGTTCCCGTGATGCGGGTGGCCAACTACAAGGCGTCCTCATCGAAGATGACCGTGACCCCAAGACACATGCCACGATTCTTGCCGAAAGTGGCGCAGTCATCATGGTCAATGATTTACCCCGCGTTGTGCTCTACAATGGCTCACGTCAACAAATTGACTCTAAAACAGGCCGCCTCAACGTGCTGACCTTTGGGCGCAACACCATTGAACTTGCCGCCGCCAAAAAGAGCACGCACCTAGACCGAACCGCAGAAGAACGCTCCCTCTTCCAACTGCTCCACTCTCACGGACAGCCCGAGCACACAAAATTTTTGGCTGAAGCAACGCACCGCCTTACAACACCGTTTAGCGTTTTCTCTTATGCTATGATCGCCTTAGTCGCCGTCTTGCGCGGCGCTTTCTCACGCCATGGCAATATCACGCGCCCCCTAACCGCTATTTTTACCGTTGTTGGCCTTCTCGCACTGTCCTTAATTGTGCAAAATCTTGCCAACCGGACCCCGGGCCTTACGCCACTCATATGGCTACAAAGCTTATTGCCCGGCATTATTGGCTTCATATTACTCGCCCGCTCTGGCGATAACCTCGGCTTTTCATTCCGTCGTTCCGGGAACCGGCCTTCATGACATCTCTACCCCGTACGACCCGCCATTTATTAGAAGCTGCCCGTAACCTGATAACAGAGACACACGGGCAATCCGGCTTTTCATCAACGCTCGCCATCTATATCGCGCGCGTTTTCACCTTCAGCACAGTAGGCACTATTTTCGCCCTAACGGGGCTTGTCTCCCTGTTTGATTTTATTGACCTCCTGCGCCGCGTCGCTGCCCACCCGGCCTCTCCAAGCACACTCGCCTTGGAAATTGCCGCGCTGCATATTCCGTTTTACCTTATCTACGTCTTGCCATTTGGCATTCTGCTTGGCGGCATTATCTGTTTCTTCCGCCTAACACGCTCTTCGGAACTTATTGTAGCGCGTGCAGCAGGCATTTCAGCGTGGCAATTCCTCGCAAGCCCCCTCGCTTGCGCTCTTCTCATGGGGATCTTGACCACCACGGGCGTCTCATACCTCTCTTCAACCTTTTATCGTAAAGCCGAGCAGCTCGATCAAAAATACCTCCGAACCGGTGGCAGCTCTCTCAGCCTCAAAAGCGGCTCTCTTTGGTTACGCCAAGCAGACGACACATTGACCGAACATGGCGTCGCTATTTTACATAGTCAAAATGTTGAACTATCCCACGAAAAACTCGTCCTCCATGACGTAACACTCTTCCGCCTTGATACACATGATGCACTGATTGTGCGGGTCGAATCACCAGAAGCGGTCCTCCTCAATAATGAATGGCGCTTTCAAAATGCTATTTCTTTACGCCCGGACCATCTTCCCACCCCCGTCGGCACATTTTCACTCCCCTCAGACCTCACAATCTCACGTATTCAAGAAAGCTTTGCCTCCCCTGATACGCTCTCTGTGTTCGCTCTCCCTAGCTTCATTCACCTCATGGAGCGCTCAGGTTTTCCGTCGATACGCCACAGACTGCATTTACAGTCACTACTAGCTCTTCCTATTCTAGCTGGAACCATGGCATTGGTATCAGCAGGGTTTTCCATGCGCCCCACACGTCGCGGCGGTGTCGCGCGAATGTTGGGCTCAGGGGTTGCAGCCGGCTTTGCTTTGTTTACGATTTCAAAAGTCGCAGAAAAATTTGGTGAATCCGGTGCATTGCCGCCGGTACTCGCAGCATGGGCACCCACGGGCGCAGGTCTTTGCCTCGCCCTTGCACTCTTGCTGTACATGGAGGATGGTTAATGGCGTCGCCCCGTGGGCAAGACAAGAAGCAGGATTTCGTGCGCAACACTCACACCTGCACAAGCAAAAAGCAGTCTAGCATGAAGCAACGGTCTCCTCGCCGGTACCGTGCATCCCTTGCCGCAGCAGCGTTAACCGGGACTGCACTTGCCTCTCCCTTCCAAGCGGATGCCAGTTCCATGCACCGCGACAGCAGCCATGTCGTCATAGTAGGCCGGCCTTCCTCAGAAGGTGATCCCCTGACCTATCTGACAGACCACGAAGAGTACGACAAAAACGGCGTCGCGACATGGAGCGGCAATGTCCGCGTATGGCAGGGCGATCATGCTCTCCGCGCTGATATGATCCGCTATGACCGAAACACCGGCACCCTGACTGCCAAAGGCCATGTCGCCATCATGGAACCCGATGGCAGCACAACCTATGCGGACACGCTAGAGTTCAGCCACGGCATGCATGACGGTATTGGCACCGCGCTATATCTCCGCATGGAAGATAATGCCAAGCTCGCTGGGAACGGTCTACGGCGTACACATGGCGTCATCAACGACCTGTCTAAAGCCGTATACACAGCATGCGAAGTCTGTAGCAAAGACCCAAACGCCCTGCCATTCTGGCAATTCAAAGCCTATAATGCGACGCAAGACACGCAGCATAAACGCATTGAATTTGACCATGCTTGGCTCCAGATGCTCGGGATTCCGGTCTTTTACTTCCCGCTCTTTTCCATGTCGGACCCATCCGTCAAACGCCAAAGCGGCTTCCTCATGCCCGGCATCAGCCCGCATGATCGCTTCTTGGGCACCTATTTCACTATCCCCTATTTCTGGGCCATTGATCAGCACCAAGACGCCACAATCCGTCTGCTCGCATCATCGCGCACCGGTCCAGAGATCACAGGCCAATACCGGAACCGCCTCAATTTCGGCACCATCAACATCACTGCGGGCACTGCGTTCGACACACATCGCGCTAACCAATACGTCAATGTTTTTGGCAATAGTGTCGGGTCCTCGAGCGAGTATGGGCTACAGGGGTATTTCTTCGGCCGCGCCAATTTTGCCATTAATCAACACTGGCAAGCGGGTGCAAATATCAACCTCGCCTCTTCCGCCAACTATATGCGCGATTACCGCGTCTCGGGTTACGGGCAAGAAACTCTAAACTCGAACGTCTATGCTGAAGGCTATGGCGTCGGAGCCTATACGCGGATTGATGCCCAAGCCTATCAAGGCTTGAACCAAGGCGTTATTCAAAACTCCCAACTCCCATGGGTTTTGCCCCGCTTTACCTATGCCTTCCAAGGACGCCCTGATGCCCTTGGTGGCCGCCTCAGCGTCAAAACAACAGACTTCAACGTCTTTCGCTCCGTCGGCACGTCAGACCAACGTGCACAACTCGCACTGCAATGGGACCGCCCCTTCCAAAACCGTTTGGGGCAACAATGGCTGTTCACGGCACGGGTTGACTCCAACGTGTACCGCGCCACAAACCTCTATATGCAGCCGATCTACGCCGCCCGAACGGACCATGCCGTCACGGGCCAAGCGCTGCCCACCATTGCATTACGTATGAACTGGCCCTTCTTACGCAGCTTCGCACAGGGCAATGGCGCGCAAATCTTTGAGCCCATGGCACAAGTCATTGCTGCCCCGAATAGCGGCAACTCCTCCACACGCAACCGCCCCAACGAAGACAGCCTTGCCTACGAATTCAGTGACACGACCCTGTTTTCTCTGAACCGTTACATGGGAACGGACCGCTTGGACGGCGGGTTGCGTGCGAATTTCGGTATCCACCAAAGCTGGAATTGGCGTGGTCACGAAGTGGATATGCTCGCAGGTGAAAGCATCCAAGAGCATATCGACCATAACCGCATCCCTTATTCTGGGTTAGACCACCACCTATCGGATCCCGTTGCCCGGATTCGAATTACCCCCAATAACGCGTTCGATATGACAGCGCGCGGACGCTACAACCCTTGGACGCACCAATTTGACTACGGCGAAGGCCTTATCAGCGCTGGTGCACCCATCCTACGCCTCACGGCGGGGTATGTGTACGCGCCTGTAACACCATATTATTATTACGCGACAGATTACGTCACACAGTCTCCAAACGCGCCTTACCTCCAGAAGACAAATGAAATTACTGGTGGTTTTTCAACACGTTGGCGCAATTATCACGCGTCAGGCTTCTTCCGCCGCTCCCTCTCGCGCAAGCAATTCGTCGCCAATGGCGGTACCATCGGGTACAGCAATGACTGCTTTGGGCTAGATGTAATGTACATCAAACAATATACCCGTATCGGCGGCATTCAGCGCAATACGACCATCCTCTTCAATTTTACGTTCAAGACGATCGGCACCTTCGGAATTAACGGTTGAGCATGTTCATGACTTCACGCACCCTCTTCCCGCGCGTAACGACAGCTGTTTGCGCAGCTCTCTCTCTGAGCGTGTCCTTGGCCATGGCCTCAACTGCGCTGGCGGCTCATAAGCCCCATGTGGCTCCAACAAAGGCCACAGCTGCACCTGACGCCTCCACATCCACACCGCCGGATGATCAAATCCTTGCCGTCATCAACGGACAAGTCCTGACCCAGCGTGATGTCGATAACCGTGAACGCCTGTTCGTGCTGTCGACCGGCCTTCCTATCAGCCCAGACGTGCTCAAGCGCATGCGCGGCCCAATCGTACATCAACTCATTGACGAACGTTTGAAAACGCAAGAGATCCTCAAACGCCACATCAATGTTGAACCAGAACAGATTGCGGAAACTATTTCTGGTATCGAATCGCGTAACGGCATGCCCAAAAATGCCCTGCGTGATCGTCTTGCCAAAGACAGCGTTTCCCTCACCACGCTGATTGACCAGATCCGCGTACAAATCGGCTGGATGCAAGTCCTGCGTGAGCAGCTTGGTGAAGGTGGGCGCATCACCGCCGTGCAAATTGCACAGCGTGAACAAGCCCTCCAAGCGGAACAAGGCCGCCCGCAATACATGATGAGCGAAATTTTCGTTCCCGTGCCAGACCCACGCCACGACGAAAGCGAACTCGCCTTTACACGCACAATCATTTCTCAACTGCGTGAAGGGGCACCATTCCCCATCGTAGCGGCACAATTCTCACAAGATCAGTCCGCTCTGGATGGTGGCTCAAAAGGCTGGGTACAAGAAGACAGTCTTGATCCGCAGGTCGTGAATATCGTACGCCAAATGCCTATTGGTGCCGTCTCAAACCCCATCCAAGTTGCGGGGGGCTTCGTCATTGCGACCGTTCAGGCCAAACGTACTGTTGGCAAGCAAATGGGAACCCTCGTTTCCATGCGCCAAGCCTTCTTCCCGTTTGATGCACCTTTGAACCCTCAGGCTCCAACCCCACAACAACGCGGCATGCTCGAACGCGCGACCAAAGCTGCACAAAGCTTGCATAGCTGTGACGCAATGGAAGCCCTCAACAAATCTCTCGGGGAAAAGCGTCCTAGCAACCCCGGCACGCAAATTCTTGAGCGCCTGATGCCGCAGATGCGCTCAATTGTTGAGCCTCTCCCACTGAACAAAGCAAGCCACCCTCTCATCTCTGTAGACGGCATTGCTCTGCTGATGGTCTGCCAACGCCAACAGAAAAATCTGGCTCAACAATCCCCCAGCGAAATTGCTGATCAGCTCATGAACGAGCGCGTAGAACAAGCATCACGTCAGTTGCAACGTGACCTGCAACGCCGTGCCGTGATTGATATGCGCCCTGCAGCACGCTCAATCCTGAACTAACAGGCCCCTATATATCGTGACCCTTCCTTCCCTTAAGGACAGCATCCAACAACACGGGCTTGATGCCAAAAAAGCCCTTGGACAGCACTTCCTTCTTGATCCGGGCCTCTGCGCCCGGATTGCCGCCCTCGGTGGTGACCTCACAGGCCGCAGCGTTGTCGAAATCGGCCCCGGCCCCGGTGGCCTCACCCGCGCCCTCATCAACACGCCCGCAGACCGTATCGACGCTGTTGAAATCGACGAGCGCGCATGGCCATTGCTGGAAGAACTCGCCGGCTATGCGGATGGCCGCCTCCACATCGTACGGCAAGATGCCCTCACGCTTGATGCCGCCACCCTCGGCCCTGCTCCACGCCAAATCGTGGCCAATCTCCCCTATAACGTCGCGACCCCTCTCTTAGTCGGCTGGCTTCGCCAAGCGGCTTCGTGGGAGCGTATGGCACTCATGTTCCAACTTGAGGTCGCAGAACGCATTTGCGCAGCGCCCGGAACATCCGCTTATGGGCGCCTCGCTGTTCTCGCGCAGTGGTGCGCTCAATGCAGCGTCGCACTCAAAATTCCACCAGGCGCTTTTTCTCCGCCTCCAAAAGTGCACTCTGCCGTTGCTGTCATTATTCCACATGCTGAACAGCCCGCTCCTGCTCTCTTCAAAGCGATGGAACGCGTCACTGCTGCTGCCTTTGGGCAACGCCGCAAAATGCTGCGTTCTTCCTTAAAATCCATCGGCGGTGAAGCCCTTCTTGCGCGTGCAGAAATCGAACCAACACGCCGCGCAGAAACCCTCTCTGTGGACGAATTCGCACGCCTTGCCGCACTGCATCACGCCGACCGGTCGTGATCTACCGCCCACGCTGTACATGGGCTGAGGCTACCCCACTTCTTCAACACTACCATGATGAAGAGTGGGGAAACCCCATCACTGAAGACCGAGCACTCTGGGAAAGTCTCATATTAGAAGGCTTTCAGGCAGGCCTCTCATGGCGCATTATTCTCGAACGACGTGCAGCACTCCGAACGGCCTTCGCAGATTTTATTCCTGAAAAACTTATCCATTTCACGCCGCATGATGTCGAACGCCTCATGCAAGATAAAACAATCATCCGCTCCCGCACCAAAATCACCAGTGTCATCTCCAACGCACGCGCATATTTAGACATGCGGACGCAGGGAGAAAGTTTAAACACTCTCCTCAGGCACTATATTCCCCAGTACCCGATCACCAACCCCTCAGAAGCCCCTCTAACGCAATCTCCGCTCTCCCAAGAAATCGCAAGCGCCCTGAAAAAGCGTGGATTTAAATTTGTCGGCCCAACGATTGTATACTCATGGCTACAAGCCATCGGCCGATTGAATGACCACGAGCCGCAATGCTACGCTTGGCGCGATAACGCATTAACCTCACAGCATGACATATAACGCTATGCTCTTCGTCCTCACCTATGCCGCCGCCGCATTATGCGAAATTTTTGGTTGCTTTACCTTCTGGATGTGGCTGCGCCTCTCCAAGTCAGCTTTGTGGCTTCTCCCTGGCTGCGCTTCACTCATCACTTTTGCCGCTCTCTTAACACTGATTGATACCGCTGAAGCTGGACGCGCCTATGCCGCCTATGCAGGCATCTACATCGCAGCCTCTATCATCTGGCTTTGGCGCGTTGAAGGCACACAACCCGATTTATGGGATCTGAGCGGCACAGCCTTTTGCCTCATCGGCGCAGGCATTATCTTTTTCGCGCCACACCGCAACTAAGCACCACGTTCCGGACACACAAAAACAGTAAAGTCATTTGAGGGCCAGTCATGCGGGATCTGCTTCAGCATATCCCCAACAAAACCGCGATGATACGTGGCATGATTAACAATATGCAGCACAATATCTTCCCGCGTCATCGCAGCCGGACGACCATTGAGAAACTCAAAATGCACGAGTACATCAAGATCGTCATCTCTCCATGACCCGACATGCGCAAGATACCAATCATTCATACGCTCCACAAAGAATACAAGCTCATCAACGCTTGGCGTATGCTCTGTATTTCGCGTTTGGTAAGTGTGCCGAACCCCCAAAAGATGATGCTTAAAAATATCCTCAACAACACAACTGTGATTCATCGTCCGCACGATATTATCAAACGTTGTCTTACGAACTCTAAAAGCCTCGTCCTGCGGAATAGACTTCACAGTATGACACGCCAAATCATCTGCCCATTTCTTATATTCCAGCAGTTTCGTCAGCGTGTTAACGCGAATATGTGATGCTAAAGACACCGTATCTTGCATATCCCGCACCATAAAAACTCTTCCCCACCATTTTTATAGAGCCATAAACACAAAAAACCCGGGGCAGGACAACCTGCCACCGGGCTTTTCATTCTACACAATAAAGCATACCCGAAGGCAAATACCTTATTCTGCAGCAGCGTCTTCTACAGCGGCTTCAGCAGCAGCTTCTTCAGCTGCATTTTCAGCCTGCAGATCACCAAGGATGTTTTCATCCTCTTCCTGCACGCCTACTTCTTCACCACGTGCCTGACGTTCAGCTTCTTCTTCTGAACGCGCGACGTTAACCGTCAGCGAGATAGACACTTCTGGGTGCAGAACAACCTTAGCGATCGTCAGGCCAAGAGCCTTGATCGGGTGTTCCAGAACAACCTGCTGACGAGCAATCGTCAGGCCAGCGTCCGTTGCTGCAACCGCGATGTCGCGGGTGCTCACGGAGCCGTACAAGCTGCCGCTGTCGCTTGCTTGACGAATGACAACGACCGAGAGGTCGTGCATACGTTCTGCAAGGCGCTCAGCTTCTTCACGCTTCTTCAGGTTCAGAGCTTCGAGCTGAACGCGTTCAGTTTCAAAGCGCTTCTGGTTAGCAGCGGTTGCACGGAGTGCTTTGCCTTGCGGCAGAAGGAAGTTACGTGCGTAGCCCGGCTTGACGTGGACGAGATCGCCCATCTGGCCGAGATGCTCAACCCGCTGCAGCAGGATCAATGCGGTCTGGGACATGATGCTCTCCTCAGTTCACGACATAAGGAAGCAGAGCGAGGAAGCGCGCACGCTTAATCGCTTGAGCCAGCTCACGCTGCTTCTTAGCAGAAACGGCCGTGATACGGCTCGGTACAATCTTACCACGTTCCGACAGGAAGCGGCTCAGCAGACGTACGTCTTTGTAATCGATCTTCGGCGCATTTGGGCCGGAGAACGGGCAAGACTTACGACGACGGTAGAACGGACGACGTGCGCCAACAGCTGTACGACGAGCGGCTGGGTTCACTTCAGTGGTGTTAATGTCAGACATTCTTCTTACTCAGCTCCTGCCTCAGCCTCGGCGCGTGCGCGATATTCTTCGCGATCTTCGCTACCACGACGTCCACCACGACCGCTTTCAAAGCGACCAGATGGCTTGGAGCCACCACGGAAAGAACCACGCTCGCCACGATCACCGCGGTCATCACCCTTACGAGCCAGAACCGGAGACGGCGTTTCGTCGATTTCGTCGATACGCAGCGTCAGAACGCGCAGAACGTCTTCGTTCAGACCAAGCTGACGCTCAACTTCACGCAGAACATCGGCCGCACACTCGATACCGAGCAGGACGTAATGGCCCTTACGGTTCTTCTTGATGCGATAAGCCAGCGAACGCAGGCCCCAGAATTCACGCTTCTTGATCGATCCGCCGTTTTCAGTCAGCAGAGTTTCGATCGTTTCTACAATGGCCTCGACCTGAGCCTGAGACACATCGTTACGTGCAATAAGCACGCTTTCATACAATGGCATGTGCTCTCCCTTCGGATAAGTTCAACCCAACTGTTCCGACCCATGCCAGAACAGTGCCCTGTCATGCAGGTAAAAAACCTTAATGATTGGAGCACAGGTATAGCCGGCGCGACGCCACATCGCCCAGCAGGGAAGAACGGCACAAACCATATTCCATCCTGAAAAGCAAGAACGAATCGCTTTTGCTCCTCAAAGAGCGCATTGCCTTTCATTGAGACGAACCGGGAGAAACTCAACCGGCACATCCCACTGCTCACGGACAACGCGGGTCACACAAAAGCCTGCCCGCTGATAGTTCGGCAATGCACGCGGATGATCAAGCGTACACGTATTAACCCCCAACCGAGAAATGCCCGCAGAAAAAGCATGCGCTATTGCACGCTCCAACAAAAAACGGCCGAGACCCCGCCCTATCGCACAAGGTAACAAGCCAAAATACGCCAACTCCCCCCTATGAGGATGACTGAGGTCCAACTCATAAAACCCCAAAGGTGCCCCCTGCTGATCGTGCAGCACCATGACTGAACGCTCGCTCTCCCGCAAAAGCCTAGACAACGCATCATCAGGCATTTTACGGCGCATCCACCAGCAGTAATCGCCGCCCACTGCAGCATAGAGCCGCCGATACAACTCCAAAGCAGAAGGGGCCAGCCTCGTTAAGGCCAGCCCCTCTGGGAGAGGCGACACATCCGTGTCACCTCGTATCAACTCAAGAAACGTAACATCCACATCCAAGCGAACCGATGGTCCGCATGCACGCAGCCAATACGTCATGATCAATTATCGTCAAGGAAGGAGCGCAGCTTGCGGCTACGGCTTGGGTGCTTCAACTTACGAAGTGCCTTTGCCTCAATCTGACGAATACGCTCACGGGTCACGTTAAACTGCTGACCAACTTCTTCCAACGTATGGTCCGTATTCATACCGATACCAAAGCGCATACGCAGCACACGCTCTTCACGCGGCGTCAACGATGCCAAAACACGCGTTGTCGCTTCACGTAGGTTGGTCTGAATCGCGGCATCCAACGGAATAATAGCCGTTTTATCCTCAATGAAATCACCAAGATGGCTATCTTCCTCGTCACCAATCGGCGTTTCGAGAGAGATTGGCTCTTTCGCAATCTTGAGAACCTTACGGACCTTTTCAAGCGGCATACCCAGCTTTTCAGCCAGTTCTTCCGGAGCAGGCTCACGCCCGATCTCATGCAACATCTGGCGTGACGTACGAACCAGCTTGTTGATCGTTTCGATCATATGCACCGGAATACGGATCGTCTTCGCCTGATCGGCAATAGAGCGTGTAATGGCCTGACGGATCCACCACGTCGCATAGGTGGAGAATTTATAACCGCGGCGATACTCAAACTTATCAACGGCTTTCATCAAGCCGATATTACCTTCTTGAATCAGATCCAAGAATTGCAAACCACGGTTCGTGTACTTCTTCGCAATCGAAATAACGAGACGCAGATTGGCCTCAATCATTTCCTTCTTAGCACGCGTAGAATCACGCTCACCACGTGAAATCGTGGCATAAACACGACGGAACTCACCAACCGGCAAACCCGTCTCATGCAGCAAAGTCGCCAGTTCGTTCCGCAGGTGCTCAAGCGACGCAACATGCTTCGTCGTCAGCGTTTTCCAGCCCTTACCGGGCAACTTGCTGATGAATTCAATCCATGTTGGGTCCATTTCACGGTTACGGTACTTCAACAAGAAGTCATCACGTGAAATTTTGCAGCTTTCCGCAAGGCGCAACATCCGCCCTTCGATGCTGTTCAAACGCTGAACGTGCAGCTTAATCTGCGCGACCAGTTCTTCAATACGATTATTGTGCAGATGAACCTGCTCAACAATGCTGACCAACTCACTCCGCAGTACTTCATAGCTTTGCTCAGCATCAACGGACTGCTCCGCTCCAGCTTCCAAAGCTTCTAGGCGGCGCACCTGAATGGTGCGTAGCTTCTCATAAAGCGGCCCGATCAGCTCAAAACGCTCAAGAATTTCCGGGCGAAGCTTCTCTTCAAGCGCGGACAAAGACAGGCCACTGCCTTCCTGCTGCTCGCCTTCTTCACCCTCATTCTCTGGCGCTTCGTCCTCTGCAGCTTCCTCGCCTTCTTCACCCTCTTCCACTTCAGGGCCGGGACCACCAGCCTGACTGGCTTCAAGATCGACGATATCGCGCAGAAGCATCTCGCCATTTTTCAGGCAATCATGCCATGAAATGATCGCACGAATGGTCAACGGGCTTTCGCACAGCCCGCCAATCATTTCATCACGGCCAGCTTCAATGCGCTTAGCAATCGCAATTTCGCCTTCGCGGGAGAGTAGCTCAACCGTGCCCATCTCACGCAAATACATCCGCACCGGATCATCGGTACGGCTCGCTGCTTCCGCATCGACATTACCGCCTTGCGGCTCGTCAGATGTCTCTTCTTCGGTTTCCGCAGCTTCAGTACGAGCCGTTTCCGTCTCTTCCTGCTCTTCTGCATCCAGAACTTGAATACCCAACTCTGACAGCGCAGCCATAACGTCTTCAATCTGCTCTGAAGACATCTGGTCCTGCGGCAGAACCGCATTCAGTTCGTCAAAAGTAATATGCCCGCGTTCACGCCCTTTGGCGATCAGCCGCTTAACGGCTGCGGACTGCGTATCCAGAAGCGTAGCATCGCCTTCCTGCTCCTGCGCGTTCCGTTCCGTATTCGAGGCTGTTTTCGTCGCCATGCGTCTCTCCGTCAAACCCACCGCCTGCAAGCAATTCGGCAGCGTGCAGGTGGTCGATCACGCGCCTAAAGTCAAGATTAACTTACAAAAGAAAAACTAAATCACATCTCAATCATGAGCCTCAGGGACCTCTCCACGGCGCAATGCATCCAAAATTCGCATTCGTGCCAGTAACTTCGTAGGGAAAGTCCCACCGGTTTCACTGTTTTCAGCATATGCTGAACGAATCGCAGCTTCAATGTCATGCGTGACAGCTTTTTCAAAGGCCTCAAAGTTCAAAAACCCATAAAAATGCCACCAACGCTCAATAATTTCTTCATGCACGAGGTCTTCCCCCTCAGTACCGGGTCTTTGATTCTGTCGCGCACGCACACCATTTTGCGCCAAAAGCTCTCGCGCTGCGCGCTCTAAACCATGCCGCTTCAGCCCTTGCAAACAGCGCTCATGCGTTAACGCACCATCATCTTGTGAGATCCAGTCAAACAACGCCGCCCGCATTTCCTCCAAATCTGAAGGTAGTTCAAGCCCGCTATAAGCCTGCTCAATGTCCGGCAAAATGTTCGGGTATCGCAGCACAAGCGCCGTCAACAAACGCAAACGCTGATCCCCACCAGGCACCACATGCTGTCCCGCAGATGAAACTAGCGCTCTTTGCCCCGGCGCAGACGCCTTGCCTCCACGCCGCCGGAACTGCGCAAAGAACATATCCAATAATGTGCTACGATACTCGCTGGCCAAGCTACGATCTGGAATAAGCTGAGAGAGAGCAACCAAACGTTCACGCAGTGCGGCACGTTCATCTGGCCCGGGAGAGCTCATCCCCCCAACCAACAAATTAAACAACTCTTCCGCTAAAGACGTTGCGCCATCCAAAGCATGCTGCATCGCCGCCGCTCCAGCGCGACGAATCAAACTATCGGGATCATCTTTTGCCTCCAAACGGCAAAAGCGCACCCGCCTCTCTGGCGTCAATAAGGGCAAAGCCACTTCGCAGGAACGCAACGCCGCACGAGCCCCTGCTGCGTCACCGTCCAAGCACAAAATCGGAGAGGCTGCCATGCGCCATAAGAGCATAAATTGCTCATCACCCAACGCGGTCCCAAGCGGCGCCACCCCACCATGGAAACCTGCCTGATCTAGGGCGATGACATCCATATACCCTTCAACAACGATCAATTCTTCACCACGGTGCACGGCTTCACGCGCATAATCGACGTTGTACAGCATACGCCGCTTTGAAAAGAGCGCCGTTTCCGGGCCATTGAGGTATTTGGGCTGCCCATCTCCCAGCGTACGGCCACCAAAGGAAACTAAACGCCCACGCCGATCGCGTATCGGGAAGGTCACACGATTAAAAAACAGCTCTCCCTGCGGCCGCCCCTGCTCATCACTCCGCAACACACCAGACCGCACCAACATATCAGCCGTCACGTTATACGGGCGCAATTCATCCACCAAGTTGCGTCCATCGCCAGACCATCCAAGCCCAAAACGCTCAATCGTATCATCCGACAGCCCGCGCTTTCGAAGATACTCCAAGCCCCGCCGCCCCTCCGCTTGATACAAACGCCGGCGATAAGACGCTTGGACCAAATCCAGCACTTCCGTGAGAGATTTGGCCTCTTGAGCGCGCTGCTGCTGTTGGATGTCCTGCTTCGGCACCTCCAGCCCAGCTTCACCGGCTAATTGCTCTACAGCCTCAGGAAAGCTACGCCCCTCACTTTGCATCACAAACGTGATGGCATCCCCATGCGCACCACATCCAAAGCAATGGAAGTGATCATCATACACATAGAAGGATGGTGTTTTCTCACCGTGAAAGGGGCAACAAATTTTCCAATTCCGACCTGAACGAACCAGCTTATGACGCCGTCCAATCAGAGAGGCGAGCGGTGTCCTGTTCCGAATTTCATCAAGGAAGGCTGTATCAAACGCCATAATTACAAACCACCACTCCTCAAGACATTCCCATAACGCCCCTCAAGCGCGCCCTTAGATGTTATACGGGCGGCGTATTTTGCAATACCCCTCGGCCATTCACAGAGCGCTAACTCACACGCGCAAAATCTTCCCACCCATCATCAGACGTTGTTAAATCACGCGTGAGACGATGATAGGCGTCATCCTCTTCCCCCTTACGCGTCTCTATGCGAGGCTCGTCATGATGATTAAATTTAAAACGCCCGGCTTCATGGTTTAAATCTGCTGCCTCTTGCTTCAAATTACGGCATGCTGTTGTGACTTCCTCGACCATCGCCGCATTATGCTGCGTCATTTGGTCCATATCCCGAATCACAACATTGATATCCCCCAGACTTTCCGCCTCACTCGCTGTGGCCTTTGCAATATCGCCTAAAACACTCGAAATGCCGTCCACATGCTGATTAATAACATGCATTGCTCCATCAGCACGCCCCACCAAATCCACCCCCTCTTCCATCTGGCGCACAGACGCACCGATGATTTCTTGTATTTCCCGTGCGGACTGCGTTGAACGCTGTGCGAGCGCCCGAATTTCTACAGCAACAACATTAAACCCTCGTCCCGCTTCACCGGCACGGGCCGCCTCAATCCCGGCATTCAACGCCAATAAATTTGTTTGAAATGCCATCTCTTCAATCAAACCAATAATAGACTCAATCTGCCGAGACGATGTCCTCAATTCCCCCATCGCCTGATTCGCTGTCCGCATTGTTTGAGACACCTCGGACACGTGAACATTCGCGTCCAAGGCCACCTTCCGCGCCTCCACTGAGGCCGTCGCTGTTTGCTGCACTGTTGTTGTAATGTCATTAATAGTGGCGGCTGCATCGGCCAAACTCTGGGCCTGCTTTGCTGTTCGTACAGCCAAATCATCTGATGCCACCGAAATTTGGGCCGTACCACTGGCAATCATAGCGCTCGCAGATGAGATATTCTGCGTCGTTTTTGAAAGAGCCTTCACCATCTGGTTAAAACTCACGCGGAACCCTTCAAAACGACCCTCAAAAGGCTTTTCAAAGAGAAAGGTTAAATCGCCTTTTGCAACCAATGAAATACCCACGCAAATTTCATCGATAATACTGTCTTGCAAACTCCGCAGACGTTCACTCTCGATCATGAGTTTCTGCTCTGTATTACGCGCCACCTCAGATTCCTGCGCAGCCTGCTCCTCCAAAGCCGACTTCTCTTCTTGTATTTTTAGAGCAAACTGTAACGATGATGCTAAACGCCCGGCACAATCCTTCTGCCTCGCCAATTCTGCCAGTTCAAAGTCCGCAGAACTAACCCCCCCATCCGAAAATAGGCGCGTCACTTTTTCGAGCGGCGCTGACACGACACAGATTGTATAATAACCGACCAAGAGGCCCAGCGCCCATTGCACAAGCAGCCCTACGCACTGAACCCATAATTCAGCAGAACGCCCCTGAAAAAAAACAGCCTGCAAAATCTCCACGCCAACAAAATGCACAGACGAGATCACCAGCAATAAACTTATAAAAATCCACATTTTACGCCGAATTGGCGCATCGTTTTTAAACCACGTTAACATCGTCAAAAGCCCCCGAGGCGGACAGAGTAGCCGCTTGATAATTCTCGGGAGCCTAAGCGAAACTTTCTTAACAGAAGGCAAAGAATGCCAGTATTTTATAAAAACCTTAGGCGGATAAACGCGCCTTCACCTTGCCACTTGCCACAGCAGGATCCAATTCCGCGCCAAAACGTGCCTTCAAGACACCCATAACCTTCCCCATATCCTTCATGCTCGTCGCACCGACTTCCGCCACAGCCTCTTCCAGTGCAGCCGTTAAAGCCGCCTCATCCAACGCAGGAGGCAAATAAGCTTGAATGGTTGCGATCTCACCCTCTTCCTTCTCCGCCAATTCCGGACGGTCACCCTTACGGTACAGCGCAGCAGCTTCAATGCGTGACTTAATCATAGAACGCAGCGTCGCAATGATCTCGGCTTCAGATACGTCACCACCCTTCGCGCGTGCATTAACGTCCAGATCTTTCAGCTTTGCCGTAATCCCACGGATCTGCGCCACTTTGTCGGACTGACCAGCCTTCATAGCAGCCTTCAGATCATTCATAATTTGCGTACGCAGCGCCATCATCTCATTCCTTTATCTTATCATTCCGCAGCCATGCGGAACGCTATGCCCCTGAACTCGCACAAAATACCTGCGACAACAACGACACACCCTTAAAGAGAAAAAATTTCCCACCCCATTTGCTGAAAATTTTGAGTGGGAAAAAACTTCCCAAACACCTCCATCCGCTCTATGTAGAGCATCCCAACCGATGAAAACCGGAGACGTCCGCAACATGGACATCGACACCATTATCGACAAAGCTGGCGGAGCAGACAAAATAGCGTCTCTCACCGGCGTCGGACTGGAAGCCGTGCGCAAATGGCGTCAGTCACGCACTGTCCCCACCAAGCACTGGCCTGCCCTGTTGCTCGTCCCCGGCATTACCGTGCAAGATCTCACCGATATTAACCCTCCCACCGCCACTCCAAAGGAAATGGACATGACCAACACCGCCCCTCCCGGCGCAAACGCCGCCCTTGTCCTTGCGGATGGCACCATCCTTTGGGGACGCGGATTCGGCGCTTATTCCGATGGCTCCGTTGGTGAACTCTGCTTCTCCACCGGCATGACGGGCTATCAAGAAACCCTGACGGACCCTTCTTTTGCTGGGCAAATCGTCACCTTCACATTCCCACATATCGGGAATGTCGGCACCAATACCGATGATGATGAAGCTGCCGCTATGGCGGCCCTTGGCGCCGTCGTTAAAGAAGACATTACGACCCCAGCCAACTGGCGCTCCCACGCTCCCTTTAGCGCGTGGCTCAAAACACAAAACCGTCCTGGCATTAGCGGTATCGATACGCGTGCCATCACACGCATCCTTCGTGAAAAAGGCCCTCAAACGGCCATTCTGGCCTTCCCAGAGAATGGACAGATCGACACTACCGCTCTCCTGAACAGCGCGAAAAGCTGGCCCGGCCTTGAAGGCATGGACCTCGCAAAAGAGGTCACACGCCCCAAGCGTAGCTGGACCCAAGGCGTTTGGGAAAATAACCGTCCAGAGCGCACACAAAACCGCCGCCGCGTTGTCGCGCTTGATTACGGCGCTAAGGACAACATTCTCCGTTGCCTCGTCACCGCCGGCTGTGACGTGACCGTCCTGCCTGCGACAGCAACAGGCGCTGAAATTCTCGAACTCGCCCCTGAAGGTGTGTTCCTCTCCAATGGCCCCGGTGACCCGGCAGCCACAGGCACTTACGCCGTCCCGGCCATTCGCGCCGTTTTGGACGCGAACGTCCCTGTCTTTGGTATCTGCTTAGGCCATCAGTTGCTGGCACAAGCCCTTGGCGGCAAAACATACAAACTGGATCGCGGCCATCGTGGCGCTAACCAACCCGTAAAAGACCTGACCACCGGCAAGGTCGAAATCACAAGCCAGAACCACGGATTCGCAGTGGATGAAAAATCGCTGCCCGCAGACGTTAAAGTCACACATACCAGCCTGTTTGACGGCTCTAACGAAGGCATTGCGTCCACCACGAAAGACGCCTTCTCGGTGCAGTACCACCCAGAAGCCAGCCCCGGCCCGTCTGACAGTTTCTACCTCTTCGAACGTTTCGTTGCGGTCATGGACCGTCGCGCCACCCAGAACGCCGCCAGCAAGGAGGCTTGAGCCATGCCTAAACGGACAGATATCAAATCCATCCTCATCATCGGCGCTGGCCCCATTGTTATCGGCCAAGCCTGTGAGTTCGATTACTCCGGCGCACAGGCGTGTAAAGCCCTGCGTGAGGAAGGCTACCGCGTCATCCTGATCAACTCCAACCCCGCAACGATCATGACCGATCCGGGCTT
This sequence comes from Neokomagataea thailandica NBRC 106555, assembly GCF_001598495.1. Lineage (GTDB taxonomy): Bacteria > Pseudomonadota > Alphaproteobacteria > Acetobacterales > Acetobacteraceae > Gluconobacter > Gluconobacter thailandicus_A. The sequence continues at coordinate 81,558 of NZ_BCZB01000004.1, read as the reverse complement.
GGCAGACGCAACCTATATCGAACCGATCACACCAGAATTCGTTGAGCGCATCATCCTCAAGGAAAAGCCCGACGCTGTTCTGCCCACCATGGGCGGCCAAACCGCTCTGAACGCGGCGATGGCCCTGGATCGCTCCGGCTTCCTCGAAAAGCATGGCGTTGAATTGATCGGCGCTAAGGCAGACGTCATCGACCGCGCCGAAGACCGCCAGCAATTCCGTGAAGCTATGGACGAGATCGGGATTGAAAGCCCGCGTTCAACCATCGCCCACACCATCGAAGAAGCTCGTGAAGCTCTTAAGGATGTTGGTCTTCCAGCCATTATCCGTCCATCCTTCACCATGGGCGGCGCTGGCGGCGGCATTGCTTATAACCGTGAAGAATTCGACCAAATCGTCACGGGTGGGCTCGATGCGTCCCCGACAACCGAAGTTCTGATTGAAGAATCCGTTCTCGGCTGGAAAGAGTTTGAGATGGAAGTGGTCCGTGACGTTGCGGATAACTGCATCATCATCTGCTCCATTGAGAATATCGACCCCATGGGCGTGCATACCGGTGACTCGATCACCGTTGCCCCTGCCCTGACGCTGACAGATAAAGAATATCAGCGCATGCGCGATGCCTCCATCGCCTGCCTGCGTAAGATCGGCGTTGAAACCGGCGGTTCGAACGTTCAGTTCGGCGTTAATCCAAAAGATGGCCGCATGGTCGTCATTGAGATGAACCCCCGCGTCTCCCGCTCGTCCGCACTCGCATCCAAGGCAACCGGCTTCCCGATTGCGAAGATCGCGGCCAAGCTGGCCGTTGGTTACACGCTTGATGAGTTGAAGAACGACATCACCGGGACCACGCCAGCCAGCTTCGAGCCAACCATTGACTACGTCGTAGCGAAGATCCCCCGCTTCACGTTCGAAAAGTTCCCCGGCTCCCCAGCCCTGCTGTCCACATCCATGAAATCCGTGGGTGAAGCGATGTCCGTCGGACGCTCCTTTGCAGAAGCGATCCAAAAGGGCCTGCGCTCCATGGAAACAGGCCTAACGGGCCTTGATCCAGTCGAAGCACCAGGCGATGGCTCCCATGATGCCTTCCGCGCAGCCCTCACGGAACCGCGCCCAGAGCGTATTTTGCTGGCCGCACAAGCACTCCGCGCAGGCCTCACCGTTGAAGAAGTCTACGAGGCATCTCGCCTTGAGCCATGGTTCCTGCGCCAGTTTGAAGACATCATCGCCGCTGAGCGTGACGTCGAAGCCAACGGCCTACCACACGACGCATACAACCTGCGCCGCCTGAAAGCCCTTGGCTTCTCAGACGCACGCTTGGCCGTTCTGAGCGGCAAAAGCGCATCTGACGTTGCAACACTGCGCCAAAGTGCAGACGTCACCCCCGTTTACCGCCGCATCGACACATGCGCCGCAGAATTCGCGTCTGACACGCCTTATCTGTACAGCACCTATGAAGGCGGATACGGCACACCAGAATGCGAAAGCCGCCCAACAGCGCGCGATAAAATCGTTATTCTCGGCGGCGGCCCGAACCGTATTGGTCAAGGCATTGAGTTCGATTATTGCTGTGTTCACGCTGCTTACGCTCTGCGCGAAGCTGGCTTTGAAACCATCATGGTCAACTGCAACCCAGAAACGGTTTCGACGGATTATGACACATCAGACCGTCTGTACTTTGAACCACTGACCGCCGAAGACGTCATCGCGCTTATCCGTACGGAGCAAAAAGGCGGCAAGATCCTCGGCTGCATCGTGCAGTATGGCGGCCAAACACCGCTCAAACTGTCCCATGCCCTCGAAGAAGCAGGCATCCCACTGCTCGGCACACCAGCAGATGCGATTGACCGCGCAGAAGACCGTGAGCGCTTCCAAGCCATGCTACGTAAGCTGGGCCTGCGTCAGCCGAAAAACGGCATCGCACATAACCCGGCCGAAGCGCAGAAAATCGCTGAAGACGTCGGTTACCCAGTCGTTGCGCGCCCATCCTACGTTTTGGGCGGCCGAGCCATGGAAATCGTCTATGACAGCGCTGGCCTCAAGCGCTATCTGACCGAAGTTCTCTCCGCAGCTGGCCCAGAAGTATCGACAGGCCCAGTCCTGCTGGACCACTACCTCAATGACGCTATTGAAGCTGACGTAGACTGCATTGCTGATGGCGAAAACGTCTATGTTGCCGGTGTGATGGAGCACATTGAAGAAGCCGGCATTCACTCTGGTGACTCTGCTTGCTCTTTGCCGCCTTACACATTGTCACCCGCTCTGGTCACCGAGCTGCGCGAACAAACCGAAGCTATGGCACGCGAACTCGGCATTCGCGGCCTGATGAACGTGCAATACGCCATTAAGGATGATGAAGTCTTCGTTCTTGAGGTAAACCCACGCGCATCTCGTACAGTGCCGTTCGTTGCTAAGGCAACTGGCGTTCCTGTCGCGAAGATTGGTGCACGCGTTATGGCCGGTGCCAAGCTGCCAGAATTCCAACTGGATGGCGGCGCGGTCTCCCCACACGTAGCGGTTAAAGAAGCAGTCTTCCCATTCCATCGCTTCGCGAATGCAGACACGGTACTTGGCCCAGAGATGCGCTCCACCGGTGAAGTCATGGGGCTGGATTCCAGCTTCGAGCGTGCATTTGCAAAGTCTCAACTTGCTGCGGGCGTAAAACTGCCCAATAGCGGTACGGTGTTCCTCTCCGTTCGTGACAGTGACAAACGCCACGTTCAACCCATTGCACGCAAACTCGTCGAAATGGGCTTCACCATCCTTGCCACCTCAGGCACTGCGGCGCGCTTGGAAGAAGCCAATATCCCCGTCAAGCATGTCAATAAGGTCATGCAAGGGCGCCCGAACTGCGTTGACTCCATTCGCTCCGGCGATGTGCAAATGGTCATCAACACCTCACAAGGTGGTCAAGCAACGCGTGACAGCTTTGACATCCGCCGCGGCGCATTGACGATGGGCATTCCGCACTACACCACCATCGCCGGTGCCCGTGCCGCAACCTACGCCATTGACGCTCTGCGCGATGATGACATGAGTGTTGCACCGCTTCAGTCTTACTTCCACGGCGAATACTAAGAGAAAAAACGGGTGGTCAGATACTCACTGACCACCCGCCCTCCCCTTTGCCGCACTCGACCGGCTTAATCCTCGTCACCATAAGCCAACAGATCACCGGGCTGGCACTTGAGCTCTCGGCATAATGCGTCCAGCGTTGAAAAACGTATAGCTTTCGCTTTTCCTGTTTTCAAAATTGATAGATTAGCCATCGTTAAACCGAGCCGCTCAGAAAGCTCAGTTAACGTCATGCCGCGCTCTTTGAGAATAGCTTCTAAATGGACATAGACCGGCATTAAATCACCTCATCCATGTCTTTTTGCAACTGCACGCCAGCATCGTACAGCAATAAAATAACCAATAAGAAGATAATTTTTTGAGCAAACAAAACAAGGTCACTTGAATCATCGAAATCAAACGAAACATGAAAAGACGACAAACTCTCTTTATACCCGATAAATCCTTCTATAATACCCTTAAGAAAAGAGTATATTACTGACATAGCCCAAATAACTGCGTATTTATAAGCAATTATTTTTCGATCTTCCGAAAAAATACGCTCAACTTTCAATCCTTTTACAAAAGAGCGAAGCGTTTTTGCCATATAAAATTCTAATATCACCTCAGGAAGACAAAAAAGGACATCCCATAACAGCTTACGACATTCCCCCTGCCAGCTCTGCACCTCATGCGGTATTGAATGCACCACACCAGCAGCCAGCAGAGCGACACAACCTGCCACAAGGCACATCACGGCACCCACAAAACATGCCCAATAATATAATACCTCAACAAGCCATCTCGCCCAACGAATACGCTTTTGCGCGATTGTTTCTACGTACACTCTCAACCCTCCATATTTATTGTTTTTCGATAAAAACACACAGGAGGTTGCGCCGCAAGAAAATTATCGTTTTTCGATAAATTAAAGCACAAAAAAAAGCGCTCCACCTTCTGGAGCGCTTTTTCTCTACTTCACCATAAGACCAAGAGGGATCAGAACCATTCCCGCTTATTCACCTCATAGGTTTGATAAAAATCTTCATCACTTTTCGTCAGATAAATAATAAATTCAATAAAAGCGATCAAAGCAATCACCGCCGTTGGAATACCAAACAACAGCGCCCCCGGGACGGCACATAGCAGCATAATAATACCTGCCGTATTATAACCGAGGTAAAATTTATGAATACCAAGCCAACCCAGAAAAAACGCTAACAGAGCCGCAACCATCTTAGATTTTTCGCCTACTTGCCCGGCAAACAGGTCTGTGCTGGTCTTAACAAAGAAGATTTCTTCCGCCCGATCATCATTTTTCTTAAAGTCGACAACAGCCCCTGCAGATATGTGCTGAACCTGTGAACGAATATCACTTCCCTTAAAAGAATACCGCTCTCCATCTTCACCACTGATCAAACCCTCAGCCGTCATGAGATTATAATCGAGTACTTTTCCTTGCATAGTCAAAAACCTTTTTTGATATATCGTGTTACTCTAACAATATGTACGCCCCTTCTCCGTAGATACAGTCTTTTTTCATCCTATCTGCACAATCATAAAAAACTTGATTTTTTCAACAAAAATCATCATAATCATCGGCTCACTACAGACCGACAGTAAGCTTCTCAAGGACATTATAGAGTGCAGAAGACCCCAATGACCGCCACGGGACTCCAACGTCTCGAGGACGAGTTGCGCCAACTCAAGTCGGAAGAACGTCCTGCCGTCATCCGCGCCATCGCCGAAGCACGTGAACACGGTGACCTGTCGGAAAATGCAGAATACCATGCCGCGCGTGACCGCCAATCCTTTATTGAAGGCCGCGTCTTAGAGCTGGAAAGCATTGTCTCTTCCGCCGAAGTCATTGACCCCTCAACGATTACTGGCACCCGTATCAAATTCGGCGCTTATGTTGAGCTGGTGGATGAAGAAACCGACAAAGAAATCAACTACCAAATTGTTGGCCTCCACGAAGCCGACATCAAGCAACGCTTAATTTCCATTTCATCTCCGCTCGCTAAGGCCTTGATTGGCAAAGATGTTGGTGACACCGTGTCCGTTCCGGCCCCTGGCGGGGACCGTACTTATGAAATCTTGAAGGTTACTTATAAATAATGTCACACTCTGCGACGACGCTCCGCCCTTCCGTCACTCTTCAAGACGTGGAGGACGCCCGTCGTCGCATAGCGCCGACTATTGTACGCACACCAACCATTAACTGCCCGGCCCTTTCGCACATTACCGGCGCAGATATTACGCTTAAGCTTGAAAACCTTCAGCCCATTGGCTCCTTCAAAGAACGAGGTGCCGCCAATAAAATGGCCCTCCTCACAGAGGAAGAGCGTAAACGCGGCGTCATCGCTGCTTCAGCCGGAAACCACGCGCAAGGTGTGGCGCGCCAAGCGAGCCTTCTCGGCATTGATGCCACCATCGTCATGCCGAAATATACGCCCGCCACCAAAATCGCCGCCACCAAAAGCTGGGGGGCGCATATCGTCCTAGCGGGTGACGATTTTACTCAAGCCAGCCAAGTCGCTCAACGCATCATGAAAGAAGAAGGACGCGTCCTTCTACACCCCTTCAACGACCCCGATGTCATCGCAGGCCAAGGCACTGTTGCCCTCGAACTCCTTGAAGACGCCCCAGATATCGACACACTCGTTGTGCCTATCGGCGGCGGCGGCCTTCTCGGCGGCATGGCCACAGTCATGTCTGCCCTTCGCCCAGACATCGAAATCATTGGCGTTCAGGTCGAAGCATACGCATCCCTCAGTAACTTCCCTCAAGAGGGTGGCCCCGTCCTCGGCGGTACAACCATTGCTGAAGGCATCGCCGTACAAACCCTTGGCAACCACTGCCTTGATAGCTTTCGCCAGCATATCTCCCAAGTGATGGTCGTGAGTGAATTGCAGGTCGAAAGCGCTGTAACCACACTCGCTGAAAAAGCCAAACAAGTCTGTGAAGGCGCAGGCGCAACCGGCCTTGCCGCCATACTCGCCAATCCAGACTTTTTCCGTGGCCGCAAAATTGCCATCCCCTTATCCGGCGGCAATATCAACGCCCGCATTCTTGCGAATACCATTTTGCGTTCCCTCCTCAGGGACGGGCGCATTCTGCGCCTTGTCTTCCAAATTCCAGACCGCCCCGGCATATTGGCCGATATTGCGCAACGTATTGGTGATCATGGCGGCAATGTCATTGAAGTGTCACATCATCGGCTATTCGCCGCACCATCCGTACAAACAGCAGAACTCGTGGTCATGATTGAAGCACGAGACACTCACCACGCCACAGAAATTGAAAAAGAACTATCCGAACATTACATTACCCGACGAGACTGACATAAAAATGTCATATATATACTGCGCTTTTATTATCACACAGGGGATTTTAAACCCCGTTTCATAAAAGTATAACAAGATTATCGAAACTATTCTTCATAGGTTGCGGGCGATCGCGCTGCCACCTTCGGCAGCCCCTAGAGTTACCCCAAGGGAATGCACACCTGATGAAGAAGACGTTTCTGCTGACGACCTGCCTTTGCACGATCGCGGCGACACATGCCGTCGCCGCGACGTCCGGCCATCAGCCCCGTCATCACGCTACAGCACGCCATGCTGTGAAGGCAGCTCCAAAAGCAACACAGCCAACCAACACCGCACCCGCAGCAACCACGGTTGCCGCTACGCCGGTTGCTGTTGCTACCCCTGCTCGCCAACACGCGCCAAGCGCTGTAAACGCTGCCAGCAATCAGCCTGAAACCATGGTTGTTCTTGGCGCTGGTGCCGCACGTGAAACACAATCCGTCTCTCGTCGCGCTCTGCAAGAGGTTGCACCGGGCACAAACCCGATGAAGACCCTGTCCAAGCTGCCAGGCGTCATGTTCAGCTCATCCGATCCGCTTGGGTCATACGAGTGGTCACAGCAAATCCTCGTACGCGGCTTTGACCAAGGTCGCCTTGGTTACACCATGGACGGCATTCCCTTGGGGAACATGGCGTACGGCAATACGAACGGCCTGTCCCCGAACCGTTCATTGCAAATTGAAAATAACGGCCCATCATCCTTGGCTCAGGGCGCAGGCTCCGTCGGCGTTGCCGCTTCCAATGACCTTGGTGGCGCCATGCAGTTCACGTCGATTGACCCAACCGATAAATTCGGCGCAGATCTTGCTGGCACCATCGGCTCCGCAACGACGTGGCGTACCTTTGCCCGCATCAATAGCGGCATCCTTCCGACAGGCGGAAAGTTTTACGCATCTTATGATTACCAAGATGCCGATAAGTGGAAGGGCTACGGCAAACAAAAGCAGCAGCAAGCCAATATCAAATTCGTTCAGCCTCTGGGTGAATACGTCAAGCTGACCGTTTATGGTGACTGGTCACTACGCAAAGAAAACGACTACCAAGATCTGTCCATCGCGACGATCAACAAATATGGCTATAACGTCGATAACATTACAAAGAATTACGCCCTTGCTAAGCAAGTCGCAGCCGGTTCAACGACACAGTGCCCAGCCGGCATTGGCATCACCAACTATGGTGACTGTCAGGACTTTGCCTACTGGAACTCTGCTGGCTTGCGCCAAGATGCTCTCGGCTATGGTCGCCTTGACTTCCGTTTCAATGACCGCCTGAAGGGCTTTGCAACGGTTTACGGCCACACCAATAGCGGTGAAGGCGCATGGGCAACCCCATACCAAGCCACACCCGCCTCCTTAGGCGGCACACCAATTTCACTGCGTACAACGGAATATGACATTCACCGTGTCGGTTTCCTGAGTGGCCTGAGCTACAAAATTGCAAACCACCTCATCGAAGGCGGTTTCTGGTTCGAGAACAACAACTTCGAGCAAGCACGCCGCTTCTACGGTCTGCCGCAGAACAATCCGCCAGGCACCCTCTTCTGGTACCAAGGCAATTCTTTCAAAACCTCTTGGCAGAACAGCTACAACACCAAAACTTATCAAGTCCACCTGCAAGACACGTGGCAGATCCTGCCGTCTCTTAAAGCCAATTACGGTTTCAAGTCTCTTATCGTAGACAACTCTGCCACCGCGCTGCCCGGCAGCGTCATGGGCCAACCTGTTGCTTCAACATACCCAACCGGCAAATTGAGCACATCTGACGGCTTCCTGCCTCAAGCTGGCTTGAACTACCGTATCAACCATAACAATGAAATTTTTGCTGATTTCGCCCGCAACATGGCGGCTTTCGATTCATCCGCAACGGGCCTGAGCCCCTTCGTGATGAATGCAAATGTCTTCAACTCAACGGCCAAAAACATTCGTCCAGAACATTCCAATACGGAAGAACTGGGCTACCGCTTCCATAATACCATCGTCCAAGCCTCGCTTACCGGTTACTATGTTGAGTTCCAAAACCGCCTTCTGGCTGTTTCACAAGGTGTCGGTATTCAAGGTCTGCAATCCATCATTGCAAACGTCGGTAGCGTGACCGCTCGTGGTATTGATGCGGCTATCAACTATAACTTTGCACCGAACTGGTCAGTGTACGCATCTTATGCGTTCAACAATTCATTTTATAATGATGACCTGAACACAGGTGGAACAGTCTACCGCACCGCAGGCAAGAACGTTGTGGCCATGCCGCGCAACCTTGCAAACGTACAATTGAGCTATGACGACGGCTCCGTCTGGGGCAACGTGCTGATGCAATTCCAGGATCGTCGTACCTACACGTACACAAACGATCAGTGGATTGACCCGAACGCGGTCTTCAACCTCAACGTCGGTTATCGCTTCCACAGCCAGAACGTCGTTCTGCGTGGCCTTGATGCTCAAATCAACGTCACCAACCTGTTTGATAAGCGTTATGTCGCCTCTATGGGGACCAACGGCTACGTGCCCGCCGACCCAACACAAACATTGGCAACCCTTCAAGCTGCTGCACCGCGCATGGTCTTCTTCACCATCCGCAAGCACTTCCAGTAAGGCTAAAAACAGAAAGCCAGGCATTATGCCTGGCTTTCTTCCCGCCTTCATTTCGGAGGCGGCCACCGTAACCGTGGCTCGGCACGAGAGCGGACATCCGGTAATCCGCCCCTCACCGCAGAACGCTGCTCCACAGCAGTCCCTACGTTTTTTTCAGAACATCCCCAAGGCATATCCGGCACATCGGCCCGCCCTTGCGGAGCATGCCACCCCTCCACCACAGTCGGCCTACGCTCCACAGAAGCAAATGCGGGACTATTCAACACCCTCTGAAGAGATCGAACTTCCTCTTCAAGACGAGCGATTCGAATACGCACCCCCAGTACCGCAAAAGGCATGAGCACAAACGCAATCAGCCCTAATGCGATGAGAAGCCCTGCAAAAACGAGAAGCCAGTCAGGCAGCCACGTCAGATCAAACATACGTGTCTACCTTAAATGCATCACTCTACCCTAATCGGGAACATGCCCACAGTGAGAGAACCTTACATCCCTAATGCACGACGGTAGATGTCCAACAGCGTCTCCTGCTCTTCCACCTCTGCTGGCTCTTGCTTACGCAACTTAATAATTTGACGAATAACTTTCACGTCAAAACCAGCTGATTTTGCTTCGGAGAAAATATCCTTAATATCCCCAGCAAGTGCCTTACGCTCTTCTTCAAGGCGCTCAACCCGTTCGATGATAGAGCGCAAACGGTCTGCTGCAATACCACCCGTTGCGGCGTCTTCATGACGATTATCTGCATCCATGTTCATTATCCTTGCTTCTTAACGTCGATCCATCATCACATAGATGCGATGTACGCCGCGCTTATCGTGATTCAAGGAGGCGCGGTCAACGGTCTTGTACGTACATTTCATGAACATCACCACCGCTGTTTGCCGTCCCTCTCTCTTCACACCTCAGCGATCAACATACCAGAACATCTTGACAGAAAGCCCTCTGAGGCTGAACTACTCCACTTGCCCGCGAAGACCTGAACCCTAATACCTTTCACTCCCGCATAACGGCGCGGGGCAGAGGTCGGAGAGTCAACATGGAATCAGTTCAGCAGGTCGAGCCATTCGACTACATTATTTTTGGCGCCACCGGCGATCTGACGATGCGCAAGCTTCTGCCTGCGCTGTACAACAAGCTACGCCTCGGCCAAGTTCCCGATGATGCCCGCATTATCGGCACTGCCCGCACGGCGCTTGACCGTGATGCCTATATCACGCGCGCCCGTGACGCCCTCCAGCACTTCATTCCGGCAAAGTTCTTCTTCCCGGAGCTCGTTGAGCGCTTCCTCGGGATGGTGAGCTATGTCACCCTTGATGGCACAAATGCAGAGAGCAACTGGGACGAGCTCGCATCAGAGCTCAGCATATCACCAGCAGGCCGCATTCGCGTCTTCTACTTCGCAACAGCGCCTCAGCTCTACGAAGCGATTTGCTCCAATTTGCATGCCAAAGGTATTCTGACCGAACAATCACGTGTTGTTTTGGAAAAGCCCATTGGCACGAGCCTTGAGACGGCTGATGCCATCAATGAAGGCGTCGGTAAATTTCTGCCCGAAAAGCAAATCTACCGTATCGACCATTACCTCGGCAAAGAAACCGTCCAGAACGTTCTGGCCCTGCGCTTTGCCAACCCACTGCTCAACGCAATTTGGTCTGCCGATCACATCAAAAGCGTGCAGATTACAGCAGCAGAAGTCGTCGGCGTTGAGGGGCGCGCCTCTTACTACGACACGTCTGGCGCCCTGCGTGACATGATCCAGAATCACCTTCTACAGGTTCTATGTTTGGTCGCTATGGAACAACCTGAATCGCTGGAAGCTGATTGCGTCCGCAATGCGAAACTTGCGGTCCTACAAGCCCTGCGCCCGATCAAAGAAGATCACGTCGCTAACGAAACCGTGCGTGCGCAATATATCAAAGGCGCCGTCGATGACCACGCCGTTCCGGGCTATCTGGAAGAGCTGGGCCAAGACAGCAACACGGAAACATACGCCGCCATCCGGACATGGGTGGACACACCACGCTGGAAAGATGTGCCGTTCTATATCCGCACAGCCAAGCGCTCTAAGCGCAAGGTCAGTGAGATTGTCATTCAATTCCGTGAAACGGCCCAGCCGCTCTTTGGCTCCGTTCCCGGCAACCGCTTGGTGATCCGCGTACAGCCAAATGAAGGCGTCGAGCTGAACCTGAACGTCAAGAACCCCATTCTGGACGAATATACACTCGAAACCGTCAAGCTTGATGCCCCCATCAAGGTTGACGGTGGCCCCTTCCCAGACTCTTATGAGCGCCTCCTTCTGGATGCCGTTCGTGGAAACCCCATCCTCTTCATCCGTCGTGATGAAGTTGATGCTGCATGGCGTTGGGCCGAGTCTATTCTGAATGCATGGGCCGATAAAAAGGCCCCAATGCACACATACACTGCCGGCTCATACGGCCCAGATGCCTCCAAGGCACTCTTGGCTGAACTCGGCGACCGTTGGCATGAGGATATGGTGTGAGCGTTAAGCCCCCCAATAACGCTACCAGTGCCGCTCCCCGTCTTGGACGGGGGCGGCGCGCCCCACGAACACTGAAGCAGCATTTCCTGCGCCGCCTTCTGTTCATCGTGCCCGCGTTTCTGCTGATGTTCGTTTTAATGCGCTCCGGCTGGCTGGATGTCTCATACGACAAAATCCGTTTTAACGAGCTAAGCTGGTTCGACAACACGGCCCTCGTGGAGCATTTACGCCTCGTCGTGACACATGACGGCCTGACGGACCTGCCCCGTAACTGCCTCGTATTCGCGCTCGATAACGGTGATGTGTCCAATAACATCGTTGATATGATGGTGTATGGCCGCCACGGTCATGAGTGCCCGGGGGACAAACCCTCCGCAGAGAAGCTCTTTTCTGTACGAATCGACCGAACTGCCCACACCATCCAAAGTGATGCAGGCTCTCCGGGCAGCTTCCACCCTATCCAACCTTAATTTTTCTGCGGGGCCATCTTTTCAGCCCCGCAACATATCACGCAAGAACATGCCGCCAACATGCAGCGCACGTTGCCCATCTTTCAAAAAAGAATACCCATTCAAAAAACCATGGATCATACGCGGGTAATGCACATGCCGCGCTTCTACGCCGCTCTGCCGTAACAGGCGCGTATACATCCCCCCTTCATCACGCAACGGATCAAAACCCGCCGTCACCGTTAATGCCGGAGGCAAACCTTCCAAATTATCCGCCAAAGCCGGCGCAAAGCGTGGATCAAATAATTCTCGATACTGCGATAAGGTCTGGCCACAATACCAATTCATCACCTCTTCCGTCAGCATATAGCCCCGCGCGAACAAAAAGCGCGATGATGGCGCAATAGGCCCAGTCAATGCCGGATAGAACAGCACCTGCGCTTTTACCCGCCCCGGCAGAGCCTCACGCGCCCATTGCGCCAACCCCGCGGATAACGTGCCCCCCGCACTATCTCCCGCTACAGCCAACGGCACATCTGGCAATGCCTGCGCCACCCAAGTTAATGCCAAACGCGCATCATCCATAGCCGCAGGAAAGCGATGCTCGGGCGCCAAACGATAATCCACCGAAACCACCAGAGCGCCAGATTCTGCGGCTAAACGGCAGCATATCCCATGATGCGAACGAATACCGCAATGCACAAAGCCCCCACCATGCAAAAACAGCACAACCCCACGCACACGCCCCTTCGGCCGAAATACACGTGCGGTTAACGCACTGTCATCTCCAGATAAAACCACATCCGTCCAACGGCGCACGCTCAAAGATGAGAGCCACACTGGAAAACATGGCCGCCCCATCGCCCGGCGCAAATCACGCAGCGCCACAGCAGAAGGCACAGGCCCCGGCACTTCTGGAATGACCGGATGGGCCCCATCAACAGCCCCCCTAGAGCGGTCTCGCTGCCGCCAAGCCATCACACATAAAACAACACGCAAAAGAAAAGTCGGCTTCATTCTCTGACCATGCCTGATACGCATCAAAAAGTCTCGACTTGACGCGCACGCACAATAGACGCAGTTTGCGCCAGCCAGACGGCTGGACGATCGCTGGTATAAGGATGCGGATCCTTATGCGGGAGGAAAGTCCGGGCTCCATGGGACAACGGTACCGGCTAACTGCCGGCGGGGGCGACCCTAGGGAAAGTGCCACAGAAAACAGACCGCCCGCCGGAGCGGCCTTAGTTTCTAAGGTCACTTGCGGGTAAGGGCGAAACGGTGCGGTAAAAGCGCACCGCGAGGCCGGCAACGGTCTCGGACACGGTAAACCCTACCGGGAGCAAAACCGAATAGGAACAACCGGCCATTTCGGTGGCCAAGGGCTGTCTCACCCTGTTGTTCGGGTTGGTTGCGTGAGGCCCACAGCAATGTGGGTCCCAGAGGAATGATCGTCCCGCCTTATCGCGGACAGAACCCGGCTTACAGGCCGTCTGGCTCCTCTCCTACTCGATTTTTCATCATGAATGCGAAACGCTGCCTTACCACGAGGTAAGCGAATCCTTTTGTTCCCTTTTCCCAGTACGAACGAGAACAAAACACGAACAAATAATGACCAAATAAAAGCAAATTCTTCGCTTCTAATTCCAAAAGCTTAAAAGAACGCAAAAAACGCCGCCACAGTTCCGCCATCAAAAAAAGGCGCAGTTTTCTGCGGTTTTTCTTAGCTTTATATTTGACCTCCCATAAAATCCCATGATATCCCAAATTATACCAAATCAGTATTCCCGTAACCTGAAGAAGCCCAAAGGCGGCGTAGGGAGGCACATCATCCGTGAGTATCTTCCTCGGCACGCACCTGAACCGCTTCGATGCTAAAGGACGCGTCTCCATTCCTGCGCCATTCCGCTCCGCATTAAGGGATCAGGCCAAACCACAGGAACCATTGGTGATCCTGCGGCCGTCACACCTGAACCCATGCATTGAGGCATGGACAGCAGCCGGCTTTGCCTCCCTCGCAGAGCCGCTCAACGAATACGACCCGTTCTCTGAAGACCACGAAGACCTCGCCACCAGCCTCTATGCAGACGCCTACCCGCTCGACAGTGACAAAGAAGGCCGGATCATCCTGCCGGACGTGCTGCGTCAACATGCGGACCTCACGGATGACGTCGCATTCATGGGGCTAGGTCGTGTGTTCCAACTTTGGAACCCAGCCGCCGCTGCTGAGCGCCGCCAACAAGCGCGCAGCCGGGCACGTAGTCTGACCAGCAAGAAAAACGCCCCCACAGGAGGCGCACAATGAAGCCCATCACTCTGGTCCATGAAGGCCACCTTCCTGTCATGCTGAACGAGGTCCTCGACAGCTTGAAACCCCGCGATGGCGGACGTTATCTCGACGGGACATTTGGCGGTGGTGGCTACACACGCTCCATCCTGAATGCGGCAGACTGCACCGTGCATGGCATCGACCGTGACCCCACGGCCATTGAACGCGGCAAGGCTATGGCCGCAGAAGCCGAAGGCCGCTTGTTCTTGCACCAAGGCCCCTTTAGCGCCATGGATGAACTCGCCGGTTCTTACGCACCATTTGATGGCATCGTGCTGGACCTCGGCGTCTCCTCCTTCCAAATTGACCAAGGTGAGCGCGGCTTCTCCTTCCGCCATGACGGTCCTCTGGATATGCGGATGGGCGATACAGGCCCAACGGCTGCCGATCTCGTCAACACTCTTCCGGAAGCTGAACTAGCCGATATTCTCTACCGCTACGGTGAAGAACGGCTATCACGCCGCATCGCACGTTCCATCGTGCAAGCTCGGCTGAGCACGCCTTTTGAGACGACAGGACAACTCGCGGAAACCATCCGCCGCTGCGTCCCGCGTGATCGCTCTGGCATTGACCCTGCAACGCGCAGCTTCCAAGGCCTGCGCATTGCCGTCAATGACGAGCTTGGTGAGCTTGAACGTGCCCTCGAAGTCGCGCCGCAATTGCTTGCTCCCGGCGGCATCTTTGTCGTGGTCACCTTCCACTCTTTGGAAGATCGCCTCGCCAAACGTGCCATGGCCCTCCATGCGGGGCGGGTCTCTAACCCTTCTCGCTACGCCCCAATTGCACAAGAACAGGCGTCTTCCGCCTTCCGCCTTGCGCACACGCGCCCACGTGCCGCAACGGAAGACGAAATTCGCCTTAACCCACGCGCACGCAGCGCCCGCTTGCGCGCCCTCATCCGCACCGCCCCTTCAACCGACCTGACAGCCTCAGGAACACCCGCATGACCCGGCCATTCACCTTCTTCTGCGCTGTTCTCGCCGCTCTATCTGGCCTATTTCTCTACACAAAGAAGCATAACACCACCATGCTGGACCAAAGCATCACGCAAATTGTGCGTGACACGCAAAAGGTTCAATCCCAAACCGCTACCCTGCGTACGGAATGGGCATTACTCAACCAGCCAGATCGCCTGAATACGCTCAGCACACGCTTCTTACCAAACCTGCATCCAATGACACCGGATCAGTTTGTACGGATCAGCGCTGCTGAGGCACGCTTGCCCGCACCGGGCGGGAAAGCCCCTGAACATAACGCGGAAGCAACACTGGCGCTTAACGTTCCAGCACCACACGGAACCCGAACGGAACCGCGCATTGTGTCCCGCCCTGAAACACGTCCTGAAACTCACACTGAGGCCCGCAGCATCGCCGCCCCCCTCCGCGTGGCCTCAAACACTCCCATTTCAGCCGCAAATGTTCCACATTCTCATGCGGACCGCATTATGCATGCCCATGCCCGCATGACAGATCTTGCCAGTGCCGAGCCCGCGCACAGCCCAGTCTCCAACGTAATGGAAACGGCACATGTGCGCCTCGCCAGCTTCCATGGCCTACGTCACGCTTCAAACATCGCGACCACATGGCACACCGCCCCTACACCTCAGGCACCTAACCTGACGCATTTAGCCGATATTCGCGCGCATAACCGCCATAAATTTGTTGAGAGCGCAAACGACACATTGCCGCCACCGGCTCCGTTAGCTAACTAAACATTAAAGACGTCACCCTGGGAGCATCCCCCTTAACCACTCCCGGGCGACACACCATCTCAGCAGGAGATCGCGCCGCCACATGCCTGAGGACGTGCAGCCAACACCGCCACAGAATGCGGATCAGGCCCCCAGCAACAAGCCGTCCTCGTCCCGCAAGGACAAGCGCAAACGCGGCAGCTTTGATACTGAACAGTCACATGGGCGCCTATTCTGGGTTGGCATGGGATTTCTCGTCCTTTATGGCGCCGTCGCTCTTAAGGCCTCATTAGCAACAGTCCTAATGCCCATGGAGCCTGAAGCGCGGCAAATCGCGCCGCAAGTTCCAGTCATTCCCCAAATTGACCCGCACGCTTCCCTTACGAGTGATTTCTCACTTCCATCGGTCAAACGCGCCAGCATTACCGACCGTAACGGCCAAATTCTTGCGCTCTCCCTCCCCGTGGCACAAGTTTACGCCAACCCAATGGAACTTATTGACCCGCAAGACGCAGCCAAAAAGCTCCATCATGCCATCCCTGCACTGGATGAAGCTGAAACCATCCGCCGCCTCTCGCTCAAAAAGCAATTTGTTTACATCGCGCGTGACATTTCACCGGTCCAAGAAATCGCCATCAACAATCTTGGGATTCCCGGTATCTATTTTGAAGCCGGAGAGCGCCGCCATTACCCACTGGGCCGCACAGCAGCTCAAATCATGGGTAGCGTGGATATTGATGATCACGGCATTGCCGGGGTTGAACGCTATTTCAATGATCGTCTCAACTCTGACAAAACGCCGCTCCGCCTCTCCTTAGACGTCCGCGTTCAAGCCGCCGCGCGCGATGAACTCCAAACGGCCATGACCACCTTCCAAGCTATTGGTGCGAGCGCCATTGTCATGGATGTCCGCACCGGTGAAGTCATTGCTATGGTTAGCTTGCCGGACTTTGATGCCAATGACTTTGGCCATGCTACAAATGACTCCCGCTTCAATCGTGCCGTCACCGGCATGTATGAACCCGGTTCAACCTTTAAGCTGCAAACAGCCGCCATGGGGTTACAACTCGGCGTCATCCACGTTTGGGATAAGTTCTCAACCATCCCCATTAAAGTCGGTCGCTTCACCATCAGCGATATGAAATCCGATCATTTCGCCCCGTGGCTCTCCCTGCCCGGCGTTATGGCGTTTTCCTCCAACCCCGCAGCCGCGCATATTGCGCTTGATGTCGGGGCTGAGCGCCAGCAAGAATGGCTGGACAGCATGGGCTTTTTCAAGCGCGTGCCAATTGAGCTGCCTGAAGCAGGCCGCCCACTCGTACCATCACACAAGAATTGGGGCCTTTCCACGGTTATGACCGTAGGCTTCGGGCATGGCGTTGCTGAATCGCCACTCGCCATCGTGCGTGGCACAGCCGCTACCGTAAATGGCGGCATCTTGCTCAAACCTACACTCGTGGCCCGAGACCAGAACATCGTTCAAGATGTAACACGCGGCACTCTTCCCCCCTCTCTGGACGCATCCACGCCAGATGATGTCGGCACAGAAACACCCGTTGGTGTACGTGTCCTCTCAGCCAAAACCTCCGCGCTCTTACGGCGTTTGCTGCGTTTAGACGTGACCGAAGGCAGCGGGAAAACCGCAGAAGTTCCGGGCTATTACGTCGGCGGGAAAACCGGTACGGCTGAAAAAATCGGCGCTCATGGTGGCTACTTGAAGCACACCAACGTCGCGGCCTTTACCAGCGTCTTCCCCATGAACAACCCACGCTACGCAGTCTATGTCATGTTGGATAGCCCGCACCCCACCGCAGCCACACATGGCTGGACGACGGCCGCATGGAACTCCGCCCCGACCGTGGGGAAAATCATCTCCCGTATTGGCCCTATGCTGGATCAATTCCCGGATCTGGCCAATAAAGAGACCATTGATGCCTCATTGGCCATCGCGATGGAACCTGCTGTTCCCGCCGGTTATCGTGCGCTTGGCCCCGGCAATGACCCGGGTGATCCAAACCGCCACCCTCCCCAAACCAAAACAATTCGCTGAGCCTGCCCCATGCGCTTTTCTGAACTCCTCCGGCTCTGCAACGTCACGGCCAAACCTACCGCAGATACCAATATCAGTGCCATCACCGCTGATAGCCGCGCCGTGCGCCCCGGCAGCGTGTTTGTTGCTCTGCGCGGCGTCAAACACGATGGAGCCGCTTTCGTTCAAGCCGCGACACAAGCTGGCGCCTACGCCATCATCAGCGACCATCTGCTCATCACGGACCTGCCCCATGTCGTAGATCCGAATGCGCGTCATACACTCGCCAAAGCCGCCGCAATCCTCGCTGGCCCACAGCCCGCGCATATTACCGCCGTCACCGGGACGAATGGCAAAAGCAGTACCGCAGAGTTCCTGCGTCAGTTCTGGGAACTTCAAGGCCATAAAGCCGCGAGCCTTGGCACCTTAGGGCTCAACACCAGCGTTGATATTCCGCCCCCACCATCACTCACCACGCCAGACCCTGTCTCGCTCGCACAAACCTTAGCCGCACTGGCAAAAGCTGGCGTAACACATGTCGCACTCGAAGCGTCCTCCCACGGCCTCATCCAGCACCGCCTTGACGGCGTAACACTTGACGCCGCCGGCTTCTCCAATCTCACGCGTGATCATCTGGATTATCACGGCACGATTGAAGCCTACCGCGAAGCCAAACTCCGCCTCTTCAAAACTCTCCTGCCGACCACGGGCCGCGCCGCCCTAAACGCCGATATGGATGCCGACACAGCATCCTCCCTGCGTGACATCGCGCAAAGCCGTGGCCTTGAACTCCGCACCATTGGGGAAGCCGGGGAAACATTACGCCTCATCGAGACGCGCCCAACACCGCAAGGGCAAATCATTCGCCTTGCCCTCTCCGGTGAAGAACTACCTGAATTGACCTTCCCACTCCCCGGGCGCTTCCAGCTTGAAAACGCGCTCCTCGCGGCCGCGATGATCTGGAAAGATGAAAACGAAGCGCGTGAGTTGCTCGCACTTCTCCCGCGCCTCACCGGTGTCCCCGGCCGTTGTGAGCGTGTTGCGGCCCTCCCGAATGGCGCCGCCGCATATGTGGATTACGCACATACCCCCGATGCGCTCGCCCGCGTGCTCACAAGCCTACGTCCCCATACCGATGGCCGCCTCATCGTCGTCTTCGGAGCCGGTGGGGACCGAGATCGCGGCAAGCGCCCACTCATGGGTGAAGCCGCCTCCCGCCATGCTGACGTCGTCATCGTCACCGATGATAACCCCCGCACCGAAAACGCCGCGACAATCCGCGCTGAAATTCTCGCCACGGCCTCCAATGCCAGCGAAATTGCAGACCGTCATGACGCCATTGCTACGGGCCTCGAAAGTCTCTCTGCCGGGGATATTTTGGTCATCGCAGGCAAAGGCCACGAAACAGGGCAAATCATCGGACAAACCGTCTTGCCTTTTGATGATCGTGCCGTCACACGTGACTTAGCAGCACGTTTCACTCAAAACGCCTCGCAAGACATCGCGTCAGCAGAAAAGGGTTCGTCATGACGTCACCTCTCTGGACCTCCGATGAACTCCGTCACGCGACAGGTGGAACCCTCACGGCAGAACTCGCTGTTACTGGTATCTCCATCGATACGCGCACCCTACAAAAAGGGGACCTCTTCATCGCCCTCAAAGGGGACCGTAGCGACGGCCACGCGCATATCGAGACAGCCCTAAACGCGGGCGCTGCCTGCGTTATGGTCCATGACCGCATGAGCAGCACAGACCCGCGCCTCTTGGTCGTGCAGGACACGCTTGACGGCATGGTCGCCCTCGGCAAAGCCGCACGGGCACGCTTTGGTGGCAAAGTGATCGCTATTACAGGTAGCGTCGGCAAAACCACGACGAAAGAGATGCTGCGCACCGCACTTTCCGCCATTGGGAAAACCCATGCGGCTGTTGCGTCCTTTAATAATCACTGGGGCGTGCCGCTCACCCTCGCCCGCCTCCCGCGTGATGCCGCCTTCTGCATTAGTGAAATCGGCATGAACCATGAGGGAGAAATTCGCCCCTTGGCGGATCAGGTCCGTCCACATGTGGCGATTGTCACGACCGTCGGCTCATCGCATCTGGGCAATATGGGCAGTATCGCCGCCATTGCACGGGAGAAAGCCTCACTTTTCAGCGCCCTTCTCCCCGGCGGAACCGCCATTATTCCCGATGACTGCCCCGGCCAAAATGTCCTGCGCAGCGCCGTGCCTGACAGCAGCCAACTCTGGCGCTCTGGCGTCTCTCGTAGCGCAGATATCAAGCTTGAGAACCTCATTTGCAAGGCAGCTGGCAGTACATTCCTGCTCGAAACCCCACAAGCGGCGCCCCTCCCTGTACAACTCACAGCACCCGGTCGCCACATGGCACGCAACGCCGCAATCGCCCTCGGGGCCGTCACAGCACTTAGTGTAGAACGCACTCCCGCCGCCCAAGCCCTGACCGATTTTGTCCCCGGTGAGGGGCGCGGTGCACGGCGCACTATTCTGGACGGCGTCACCCTGCTGGATGAAAGCTATAATGCCTCCAGCACCAGCATGCGCGCCACATTAGAAACACTCAGCCTCCTGCCTGCCAAGCGTCACGTCGTCGCCCTCGGCGATATTCTTGAACTCGGCATTTTTGCAGAAGACGAACACCGCACACTGGCCGAAGCCGTGATCGCGGCAAAAGCGGTCGCCTTCTGCTGTGGACCACATATGCGCGCCCTTTATGACGCACTTCCGCCCGAATTACAGGGGAATTATGCCCCCGATTCGCGGCAACTTGCACCGCTGCTACGCGCTTACCTAAAACCCGGTGACTTTTTATTAGTCAAAGGCAGTAATGGCAGCCGGATGCGCGACCTCGTCACTTTCCTTGACCACGCTTAAGAAACGGTACCCGCTCGATGCTCTTTAATTTGATCGCCTCGCACGCGCCCTCGCATGGCGGTCTGGCAAATCTGTTCCATTATTTGACCTTCCGCTCCGGCGGGGCCTGCCTCACGGCTTTGGTCATTTCTCTTGTGCTGGGCAAACCCTTCATCGCCCAACTCAAACGCATCCAGCGTGGTGGCCAGCCCATCCGCAGCCTCGGCCCAGAGCGCCATATCATTGAAAAAGCAGGTACCCCCACCATGGGCGGCATGCTTATTCTCATTGCTCTCTTCACCTCGACCCTGCTTTGGGCCGACCTCACCAATGGTTTCGTCTGGGGCGTCATGCTCACAACCGCTGCATTCGGTGCGGTCGGCTTTGCAGATGATTATTTGAAACTCTCACGCCGCAACACCAAAGGCGTCTCCAAACGCATGCGCCTCGGCTGTGAATTTGCCGCCTCTCTTTTAGCGGGTATCTGGCTGCAACATTTAACACCGCCGGAAATCCGCAACGCCGTCGCCTTTCCCTTCGTAAAAGACCTCCTACTACCTTTGGGATATGCCTTCCCACTCTTTGCCATGATCACCATTACCGGCTTCGGTAATGCTGTGAACTTCACCGATGGGCTTGATGGCCTCGCCATTGTTCCCGTCGTCATCGCATCGTTGGTTTTCGCGCTGATCGCTTACCTCGTCGGCAATCATGTCTTCGCCGATTACCTGCAACTACACCCCGTTCCCGGCACAGGTGAACTCGCCGTCTTCTGCTCAGCCTTGATTGGAGCGGGCCTCGGCTTCCTATGGTTCAACGCTCCCCCAGCGGCTGTTTTCATGGGGGATACGGGCTCACTCTCCCTCGGTGGGGCCTTAGGTTCCATCGCCGTCGCCGTCAAACATGAATTGGTTTTGTGCCTTGTCGGTGGTGTGTTCGTTGCGGAAACGCTCTCCGTTGTTATTCAGGTTTTCTGGTTCCGCCGTACGGGCCGCCGCGTTTTCCTCATGGCCCCATTGCACCACCATTTTGAGAAAAAAGGCTGGCAAGAACCCACCATCGTGATCCGCTTTTGGATTGTCTCCATCGTACTCGGCCTGTGCGGCCTGGCCACATTGAAACTCCGATGAGCAACGCCTTCCCCCCCGACCTCTTCGCGGGCGAGAAATTCGCCATTCTGGGCCTCGGCCGTAACGGTGCAGCCGTTGCAGCAGCGCTGCTGTCTATGGGAGCGAGCGTGCAAGCATGGGATGATAAAAACCCATCCCTGCCGGAACATGAGCGCCTCACCGTCGCGCCCATCACGTCACTCGATGGCATCACGGCACTTGTGCTCTCTCCGGGCATTCCCCATCATCTCCCGCAGCCACACCCCGCAGCACTTTTAGCGCAAGAAGCTGGCATCCCCATTCTGTCGGATGCAGACCTCTTATTCCAAGCGGTGCGCCGTGCTGGCTCAAAAGCACGTTTCGCCGCCATTACCGGCACGAACGGTAAATCCACGACGACGGCTTTGCTCGCCCATATTCTAACCCAAGCTGGCCGTCCGTGCGCCGCTGGCGGCAATCTCGGCACCGCATCTCTCGCTCTGCCTTTGCTCGGCGATGATGGCGTCTATGTTATTGAAATGTCGTCTTATATGCTGGAACGGCTACAGACATTCCACGCTGATACCGCGTGCCTGCTCAACCTCACGCCGGACCATCTGGACCGCCACGGGGACATGGCCGGATATGCCGCCGCAAAAACGCATATCTTTGACCGCATGAGCGCTGATGACCTCGCAGTGATCAGCCAAGATGATACGTATTGCCGCACCATCACACACGAGATTGCACAACGTGGCATCCCCACGCATCGCCTCGCACCAGAAGCATTACCACCTTTTTCTGCGCCCGCACTCCCTGGGCAACATAACCGCCAGAACATCGCCACGGCCTGGGCTATGGCCAAACATCTTGAACTCAGTGATGATCTGATCCACAGTGGCCTCGCCACGTTTCCGGGCCTCGCGCATCGCTTACAGGCTATTCGCACCCTGCATGGCGTGACCTTCGTCAATGACAGCAAAGCCACCAATGCCGAAGCCACCGCCAAAGCATTGGATGCTTACCCACGCGTGATCTGGATCGCAGGCGGTCAGGCAAAGTCTGGCGGAATCAGCAGCCTCAGCCCATGGTTCAACCGCGTCTCTCACGCTATTCTCATCGGGCAAGATGCCCCGCTCCTCGCCCAAACACTCGATGAGCACAGCGTGCCCTACACGATCAGCCAAACACTCAACCGTGCTGTGCCTGACGCATACGCCACAGCACGGCAGCACGGCGTCCCAACCGTTTTGCTGTCCCCCGCTTGCGCTAGCTTTGACCAGTTTCGCAGTTTTGAAGACCGTGGCACACAGTTCGAGCGAGCCTGCACAACACTCGCGCAAAACACTCCCTCCCCGCATGAAGGCAAGGCGATTTAAGCCATGAAAAGGGAGCTGTCCCGCATCGATACCCGCGCTGTCACCCGGTGGTGGCGCAACCTAGACCGGGTCACGCTCGGCTGCGTCGGCATTCTCATCGGCTTGGGCTATATTCTTATGCTCGCAGCCAGCCCCGCCGTAGCCTCGCGTATTGGCGCATCGCGGAATATGTTCATATTCAAGCAGGTGGCCTTCCTGTCGCTCGCAGGTTTCATCGTTCTGATCACTTCGACTCTATCACGCCGCGCCATACGCAACCTCGCCTTTATCGGTGGCTTTCTTGCCCTCGGCGCCACGGCCATGACCCTTGTCCACGGCATGGAAATTAAAGGGGCCCGGCGGTGGATCTCCCTTCCAGTCATGTCTGTCCAACCTTCTGAATTTCTCAAACCCTGCTTTGCGGTCGTTACCGCATGGCTGCTCTCAGCCCGGCGGCGCATCATCCTCCGTGGCAATATCGCATTCCCCGGCATGTTGCTGGCCTTTATCGGCTTCGGCATCATTCTGGCCTTGCTCAAATCCCAGCCCGATATCGGCATGCTGTCGGTCATCACCATGGTCTTCATGACCCAATTATTTGTAGATGGCCTGCCACTCTATTGGGTCACAAGCTGCGTCGCCTCCATGGTGGGGGCCTTTGGCATGGCCTATATTAGCTTTCCCCATGTTCGCTCACGTGTTCAACGCTTCTTGCACCCTGATGTCGGCGATCATTACCAAATTGATACCGCTCTGCGGGCATTCGGTAATGGTGGCCTCACAGGGCGCGGTCCGGGAGAAGGCCGCGTGAAAGACATGCTGCCAGATGCCCATGCAGACTTTGTGTTTGCCGTTGCTGGGGAAGAATATGGCCTCGTGCTTTGTGTCGGCATCATCGCCGTCTTTGGCACTATTGTTTTACGCACCCTGCTCAAAGCCATGCGCGAAGATGACCCTTTCATCATCATCGCTGCTTCCGGCCTTGTAACGGGATTTGGCCTGCAAGCCTTTGTGAATATGGGCTCAACATTGCACCTCATCCCTACCAAAGGCATGACATTACCTTTCATTTCCTATGGCGGCAGTTCAGCCGTATCCGTTGCGCTGACACTGGGCATGGTGCTGGCCCTCACACGCCATCACACGAAACAGGGGAAAGTCATCCAAACGGCGAATGCCCCCTTAAACGACGTACCTCTCCAAGAGGCCCCTTTGATCGAAGGACGTAGGTCATGACACGACCCATCGTTATTGCTGCTGGTGGAACTGGCGGTCATTTTTTCCCTGCCGAAGCCGTCTCCACGGTTCTCGCTGAACGTGGTTATGAACTCATCCTCATGACGGATGCCCGCCATGGCCGCCGAGAAACAGGCGTGTTCGCAGATCGCCCCCAATATGTTCTCGATGGCGCAGGCATTGCAGGCAAAGGCCTTGGCGCAAAAATCCGTGGCGGCACAGCCCTACTGCGCGGCATCATCACAGCCCGTAAACACCTCTCCACTCTGAATGCAGCCGCAGTTATCGGCTTCGGTGGATATCCCTCCATCCCACCACTCCTCGCGGCCCGCCTGCTTCCAGCCTCCAAACGCCCAGTCATGGTCATTCATGAAGGTAATGCCGTTTTAGGTCAGGCGAATGCCCTCATCGCACGCTTTAATCCAGTCATTGCCACATCCTACGAAAGCGTTGCACGCCTTCCCGCCGATGTCACTCATAAGCAAACCGGCATGCCGGTACGCCCCGGCATTGAGGCGCTCTTCGGCACACCCTACACACCACCAACAGACAAGATTAATCTTCTGGTCTGGGGCGGCTCGCTCGGGGCCTCCGTCTTCTCAACGCTCGTCCCGCAAGCCATTGCCGCATTGCCAGACGAACTCCGCAACCGTCTACACGTTACCCAACAAGTCAGAGGGAACGATTTAGACACCGTGAAAGCGCTCTACACACACTCCGGCGTCTCCTGTCACGTCGCCTCCTTTTTTCATGACGTACCCGAACGCCTGAAAGATGCGCATCTGGTCATCGGTCGGGCTGGTGGTTCTTCCGTGGCCGAATTAGCAATGGCGGGGCGCCCATCCCTCCTTGTCCCGCTTCCCATTGCAGCATCCGACGAACAAGGCGCGAACGCCCAAGCCCTTGAACGCGCAGGCGGTGCATGGATGGTCCGGCAACCAAGCCTGACACCAAGCCTGTTGACGGAACGTTTAATGACGTTACTTACACACCCCGAACAACTCAGCGCAGCAGCAAAAGCCGCGCAATCTTTTGCCACGCCCCATGCCGCTGCCCGTGTTGCTGACCTCATTATCGCCTCACTACCAACCTAACATTTTTCCTTCCTGACCACCGCCCCTTAGACGACCTGAAAGTATTGCCTCCCATGCGCGCGCTGCCTCTTAACATCGGAACCCTCCACTTCGTCGGTATCGGCGGTATCGGCATGTCCGGTATTGCTGAAGTTTTGCACATGCTTGGTTATAAAGTGCAGGGTTCTGACATTGCAGAAAGCGCCAATGTTCAAAGACTGCGCCAAGCGGGCATCACCATCCATATTGGTCATGATGCCAATAACCTTGGCGATGCACAGGTCGTCGTTACCTCCACTGCCGTAAAACGTGACAATCCAGAAGTCGTCGCAGCACGCGCCAAACTGATCCCCGTTGTACGCCGCGCTGAAATGCTGGCGGAGCTGATGCGCCTACGCTGGTCCATCGCGATTGGTGGCACGCATGGCAAAACCACCACCACAAGTCTTGTTGCGTGCGTTTTAGAGCAAGCTCGCCTCGACCCGACCGTAATCAATGGCGGCATTATCGAAGCCTACGGCACCAATACCCGCATGGGTTCTGGTGACTGGATGGTTGTGGAAGCGGATGAGAGTGATGGCTCCTTCCTGCGCCTCCCTGCCGTTATCGCCGTTGTCACCAATATGGACCCAGAGCATCTAGACCATTGGGGCACCGAAGCCGCCATGCAGGCAGGCTATGACCAATTCGTGTCCAACATTCCATTCTACGGCTTTGCCGTGCTCTGCGTGGATCACCCACAAGTCCAGCAAATGATCCCCCGCCTGTCAGACCACCGCGTCATCACCTATGGCTTCAGCCCACAAGCCGATGTCCGCGCAGAAAAGGTGGTCATGGACAAACGTGGCTCCACCTTTGAGGTCGTCGTCACCAATCGTACGCGCAACCGAAGCCGCCGCGCAGGACCCTTCCGCATTCCGATGCTGGGCCACCATAACGTCTTGAATGCTCTCGCTTCCGTTGCTGTCGCGCTTGAAATGGAAATTAGCGATTCTGTCATCGCGTCTGGCCTTGCCTCTTTCCGAGGCGTCAAACGCCGCTTTACAAAAACTGGCGAGCATAACGGCATCACGATTATTGATGATTACGGCCATCACCCGGTTGAAATCGCCGCCGTACTCAAAGCCGCACGCCAAGCCGATGCAAAAAACGTTATTGCCGTGGTACAGCCCCATCGTTATTCACGTCTCAAGGGACTTTTTAACGAATTCTGCACTTGTATGAACGATGCTGATACTGTGATTGTTGCTGATGTCCATGCTGCGGGGGAAAGCCCCATTGACGGTGCAGACCGTGATGCCCTGGTCGAAGGGCTGCGCGATAACGGCCACCGTTCCGCCGTGCCTCTCCCCAGCCCGGACCTCTTGCCCGAAATGATCAACGCGATTGCTAAGCCTGGTGATTACGTTGTGTGCCTTGGCGCAGGCACGATCACGCAATGGGCGCAAACTCTACCAGAACAGCTTGCTGCCCTTAACACCACCCCACAAAAGGCCAATCCGGCATGACGGCGCCTGATAGCACCGCCCCTCTCCCCGCTTTTGCACAAAACCTGCGTGGCCGCCTCAAAGCGGACGCGCCCCTCGGGCCACGCTGCTGGTTCCGAACCGGCGGCTCCGCCGATTGGCTCTTCATCCCCGAAGACCAAGACGACCTCGCAACACTTCTGCGAAACCTTCCTGACACAACGCCTCTCACCTTTCTTGGGGCCTGTTCCAACGTCATCGTACGCGATGGCGGCCTCGAAGGTGTTGTCGTCAAATTGGCACGTGGCTTTGCTGATGTCATCGTTGAACAAGATGGCGTCATCGCCGGTGCGGCAGCCCTCGACATCACCGTGGCCGAACATGCGGCATCCGCTAGCCTTGATGGTTTGGCATTCTTAAGCGGCATCCCCGGCTCCATTGGCGGCGCAGTCCGCATGAATGCTGGTGCCTATGGTTCCGATATTGCCACGGTTCTAGATTGGGCCGAGATTATGCGCCCCGATGGCACAGTCCAGCGCCTCACGGCAGCGGACCTCGCCTTCGCCTACCGCCACACCGAATTACCCGAACGCTCCGTGGTTCTGCGCGCACGTTTGCGAGCTACCCCCGGGGACGCTGCCCATATTCGCCAACGCATGGATGAGATCAAAGCCTCACGTGAGGCCTCTCAACCCGTTCGTGCCCGCACGGGCGGCTCAACCTTCCGCAACCCGGATGGTCACAAAGCATGGGCACTGATTGATGAAGCCGGTTGCCGTGGCCTGATCCAAGGCGGTGCGCAAATGAGCGAGAAACACTGCAATTTCATGCTCAATCTCGGCACCGCCACCAGCACAGACCTTGAAACCCTCGGCGAAACCGTGCGCCAACGCGTCTTGGCCCATAGCGGCGTGGACCTCCACTGGGAAATTAAGCGCATTGGCCGCCACACCAATGCAAGACAAGATAGCGCGGCACAAGAAGGACAGACATCATGAAGGTTGCGGTTCTCTACGGCGGCACCTCCAGCGAACGCCCAGTCAGCCTTGTCAGCGGCGAAGCTGCTATCACGGCGCTGCGTGAAAAAGGCCATGATGTCACCCCCGTAGATGTCGGGCCTGACTTAATTGTAACCATACAAGCCCTACGTGCTGCCAAACCGGATGTGGTCTTCAATGCCCTACACGGGCCGTTGGGAGAAGATGGAGCGATCCAAGGTGTTCTCGAATGGCTTGGTCTGCCTTACACCCATTCCGGTATTCGTGCCTCTGCCGTAGCGATGAATAAAGAGGCCACACGCCTCCTGCTCGCATCAGCTGGCCTACCCGTTGCACCGGGCAAAGTTGTTTCCATGACCGAACTTGAGGCCGCTGACCCGCTCCCCACCCCTTATGTCGTCAAACCTATTGCAGAAGGGTCATCCGTCGGCGTCGAGATCATCCGTGAAGGCGATAACCGCCGCGCTGAAATCGCACGCAACTGGCGCTTTGGCACCGAAGCACTAGTCGAGCAATTCATTCCCGGCCGAGAACTCACCACCGCCGTCATGGGGGACCGCGCCTTAGCTTTGACCGATATTCTTCCTGCCGAGAATGCTGGTTTTTATGATTTTGACGCCAAGTACAAAGCTGGTGGCTCCCGACACGTCCTCCCCGCTGATGTGCCTTTAGCCGTGACAGAAAAAGCCCTTGATATTGCCCTGCGCGCCCATCAAGTCCTCGGCTGCCGTGGCGCAAGCCGGACAGATTTTCGCTATGATGACACGCAAGATCAACTGATTATTCTTGAGGTCAACACCCAACCTGGCCTGACACCAACATCACTTCTGCCAGAACAAGCAGCATATTGTGGCATTTCATACCCAGAACTCTGCGACTGGATGATCAATGAGGCATTGAAGCACTAATGCAGCGTGATCCGCGCCACGGTCCGATTATACCGCCATCTGCGCCAGATCCTGGGCAAAGCCATGACGCGCCACATATCGACCTAACGCACGACAGGCCATACCTCCCAAGTGAAGACCGCCCTTCCCGTCTGAAGCTTGCCTTACGGCGCTTCAAGCGCTTCATCCGTCCGGGATTTGTCGTTCTCACTGTCCTCTTGCTCGCAGGCGGCGCCGTGCACCTGCTGCATATTACTGCATCGGAAGAACGCTTTGCTCCGTTACGTGCCCGCCTCGTGGCGATGGAGCCTCTGCCCATTCACCATATTATCGTCAATGGCCGCCATATCACGAGCCAACAAGCCGTTGAAAATGCGTTAGGAACATCCGTCGGGCAGCCTCTTTTTGGTTTCTCCGTTGAAGCTGCCCGCGCACGCGTAAACGCTCTTCCCTTGGTCGAACAAGCAACAGTCGAGCGGCGCATACCCGATACGGTTATTGTGAATTTGACGGAACGCGTCCCCATCGCCGTATGGCAAAATCACGACCATTTCTCTCTCATCAACCGTGCGGGAGACACAGTCTCAGACCAAGGCATTGCCGGGCAAGACCCACAAATGCTCCGTACTTTACCCCTCATCGTCGGGGACGGTGCCAATAATGCCGCCGCCGATCTTCTTGACGCTCTCACCCCCTTCCCAGACATACAAAACCGTATCACGGCCTTTGTACGCGTCGGTGAGCGCAGATGGGATGCTGTTTTACGTAATGGCACCACAATACTCCTGCCCGAAGATGAGGAAAAACCCGCCTTTGCACGGCTTGAACAATTTCAAAACACCATGAAACTACTGGACCGCCCTGTCGTTTCTATTGACATGCGCCTGCCGGACCGCATGGTAATTCATCAACCGCCCCTTCCAGCACAGCCTAACGCTCCAGAGAGCGACAGTCAGACAAAGCCGCAATGACCGACCTTACCCCCGGCTCCGAACAGTCTTTTTTCAGGCGTAGAGGCGGCCTCCGTGGCCGCGCACTCTCCACCCCTGACCATGCTGTCGCCCATAGCCGTGACGCACGCGGCGTTCTCACACTCCCGCCTGAAGACACACGCCCAACCCCAGCATGGCGCTCCGGCACATTCGGCGTGCTCGACATTGGCAGCACGAAAATGACGTGTTTCATCGGGCGCGGTGAATCCGATGGTAGCCTCAGTATTCTCGGCCATGGCTGGCGCCGCTCGCATGGCATCCGTTCCGGCTCTATCGTTGATATCCGTGAGGCTGAAGCCGCCGTCCGCGCCACTGTCGGCCAAGCGGAAGACACCGCCGAAAAACGTCTAGACTCCCTCACCGTCAACCTTTCTTGCGGCCACCCGGCCAGTCGCTGGATTGACGTGCGCCTTCCCATTGGGGGGCGCGAAGTCACGGCCCATGATGTCAACCACCTCCGCACAGAAGCCAAAGCACTAGCTTGGGCCGAAGGACGGTCCATCATTCATAACCTTCCACTCGGTTACTTAGTGGATGGCATGGCAGGCGTGACAGACCCGCGCGGCCATCAATGCACGGAGTTATCCGCCCGATTCCACGTCGTAGACATGCATTCTAGCGCTCTACGCACCCTCGACACAGTTTTACAGCGTGCGGAACTCCGCCTCGATGGCCTCGTCTCAAGCCCATTCGCCTCCGCTTTGTCTGTCTTAAGCGACGAAGAGCGGGACCTTGGCGTCACCGTTGTTGAAATGGGGGGCGGCACCACGTCTCTTTCCGTTTTTTTGGAAGGGCGATTGCTCCACATTGCCCAGATTCCCGTTGGCGGCCTCCACGTCACACGAGATGTTGCCAGTGCGCTCTCAACATCGCTTGATACCGCAGAGCGCCTCAAAACTCTTTACGGCGCCGCACAACTCGGATCTGATGACCAGCGCGAAATGCTCTCCATCCCCCTGATTGGGGAAGGCCCTCATCGCTTGGCCCGTATTCCTCGGGCCAAGGTCATCGGCTTTATTGAACCCCGCATCGCCGAGACGCTCGAATTAGTCCGCAACGCCTTGGACATGTCTGGCCTTGGCGGAATGGCCAATACCCGAGTCGTCCTCACGGGTGGAGCCTCCTTAATGGAAGGCCTCGTTCCTGTAGCCAGCCGCATCCTCGGCCGCTCCGTTCGCCTCGGCAGACCGTTGAACATTCATGGCTTGCCTGAAAATGACGCAGCATCTGCTGGTTTCTCGACTGCTTCTGGACTTTTAGCATGGGCTGCTGGCGCTGATCGCAGTTTCGGCAATGCTCCTGCTACAGAAACAGTACCAAATACCCTTTTCCAACGTCTTGTAGGCTTCATCCGTGATCGCGGATAGGCTAAAGATTTGTGTATAACTTCCGCTAATGGCGCCTTTTACTGAAGTTCTGGATCCGAGCATGACACTGAACCTGACCCCGACCCCTAATTCGCATGTCGAACTCGCTCCACGGATTACCGTGATTGGCGTCGGTGGAGCCGGCACCAATGCAGTCAACAACATGATCGCCTCTGAGCTCAAAGGCGTCGAATTCGTTGTTGCAAACACGGATGCGCAGCAGCTTGCCCATTCCAAATCTGAACGCCGGGTGCAACTCGGCCCACACCTGACCCGTGGCCTCGGTGCCGGCGCCAAGCCAGAAATTGGCCGTGAAGCTGCTGAAGAAGCGGCTCAAGAGATTGATCGCCAACTGGAAGGTGCAAATCTCATCTTCATCACGGCAGGCATGGGCGGCGGTACAGGCACAGGGGCTGCTCCCGTTGTTGCACGCATGGCCCGTGAACGCGGCATTCTCACCGTTGGCGTCGTTTCTAAGCCCTTCAACTTCGAAGGGCGCCGCCGCGCTACGCTGGCTGATAGTGGCATTGCCGAACTTCAGAAGCACGTTGATACCCTCATCGTCATTCCGAACCAAAACCTCTTTAACTCCGCCAATCAAAACACGACCTTCCGCGAAGCCTTCCAAATGGCTGATAACGTCCTCAATATGGGCGTTCGCGGCATTACGGACCTGATGGTTTCCCCCGGCCTGATCAATCTCGACTTTGCCGATGTCAAAGCCGTCATGGAAAACATGGGCAAGGCCATGATGGGCACAGGCGAATCTTCCACAAACGATGATGCCGAAGACCGCGCTATAGCGGCGGCTGAACGCGCTATCTCCAATCCATTATTGGAAGATGCCTCAATGGCTGGCGCACGCGGCCTGCTGATCAACATCACCGGCGGCGAAGATTTGACCCTGTATGAAGTCAATGCCGCCGCCGACCGCATCCGTGAAGAAGTCGCTGAAGATGCCAACATCATTTTCGGCACATCCATTGATGACAACCTAAACGGTCGTATCCGTGTTTCCGTCGTCGCAACAGGTCTTGATACACAAGCTGCACATAATGCGACGGCCACAAGCCAAGAAGCACCCGCGCACAACACACAATCCGCCCCTGCGCAGAACCCAGCAGCACCGGCCAACCCTGCACCTCAAGCCGCACAACGCGCACCAAGCTCTTAC
The DNA here is from genome assembly GCF_001598495.1 of Neokomagataea thailandica NBRC 106555. Classification (GTDB taxonomy): domain Bacteria; phylum Pseudomonadota; class Alphaproteobacteria; order Acetobacterales; family Acetobacteraceae; genus Gluconobacter; species Gluconobacter thailandicus_A. Next base: position 49,048 of record NZ_BCZB01000004.1, on the reverse strand, counting down.
GCACCGGGCTCAACCTATGCTGGAGGTGCACGGCCAAATTTTAACCTTGAGCCGCAAGCACCGCAGCAGCACAGCGCGCCCCCACCGGCAGAACAACCCTACACCCCGCAACATGAAGCGCAGCCTGCTCCGGCACAGCCAGCGCATACCAACCAACATGCAGCCCCACAGCAAGAGCAACAAAACCGCTCGCATCATTCAACGCTGTTCACAAACGTACCTCAGCAGCAACCACAGGCCGAAGCTCAACCCCGGAGCCTGTTCGGCCTGGTCACAGGCGCATTCCGCAGCCGCCCTGCGGCTCCCCATGCACCGGCACAACGCACTGAGCCGTCTGCCCCTGAGCATACCCAAATGCCGCACACGCAGCCTCAGCAAACTCGTCCCGATGCTCAACCTGAGCGTCCGCGCCCATCCGATTCGCCTGACGATGGCACGTTGGATATCCCAACCTATCTCCGCCGATGATACAAACTGCGTAATATACGGCAATAATCATTGACTGGAGCCTGCCCTGCATCTGCCCTTATATGAGACACTGACCGAGCGTTCATCGCCCGGAACCACGGTAAAGGGACAGATGCAGGTGACAGGATTTCAAGACGCAAAAACAGCGACAGACCTTTCTCTTCTGCCGTCTTTTCTTACGTCTGATGCACCCGCACATTCTCAGAGCATGCCCCCCGCACAACAAACCACTTTGGCCAATGCCATTAGCTGCCGTGGCATCGCCCTTCATAGTGGTGTGACCGTCACATTAGAGCTACGCCCAGCCCCGGCACATACGGGTATCTGCTTTCTACGCACGGACCTCCCCGAAACACCGGCATTTCCTGTCCGTCCTGACACGATTATTGATACGCGCCTCTCAACTGTGGTCGCTTGGGATGAAAACCCCGAAGTCCGCGCGGCAACAATCGAACATCTCATGGCGGCCCTTTCCGCCCTCAGCATTGATAATGCCATCATCGCGGTTTCTGGCCCCGAAATGCCTGCTTTAGACGGCTCCTCGGCAGAATTCTGCTTTCTCATTCAGTGCGCAGGCACCCGCATATTAGAGGCTCCGCGCCGCACAATCGAAATTCTCCGCCCCGTCCGCGTTGAGGATGATAACGGCGCTTTCGCAGAACTTCGGCCCGCCCACCATGGACTTGCACTGGCCATTTCATTGAGCTTTTCCGCTGAAGCGATCGGCACTCAACGCTATGCCATCCAACTTACAGCGGATCGCTTTATCAATGAGCTTTCTTTCTGCCGCACTTTTGTAAACCGTTCCGATATTGAGCATTTACAAAGCATTGGCCTTGCCCGTGGCGGCTCTTTGGACAATGCCGTCGTGGTTGATGGGCAGAGCGTCATCAATCCCGCAGGCTTACGCATTGAGCGCGAATTCGCACGCCATAAACTGCTGGATGCCGTTGGTGACCTCTATTGCGCAGGTCGCCCTATCCAAGGGGGCTTCATCGGGCATAAATCTGGTCACCGCATGAACAATCAACTTTTACGGGCTGTTTTTGCCGACCAGCGCAACTGGCGCTTGCAACCAATCGCCACAACACGCCCCACGAAAAGCACTCAACCCTCTTATGTTGCCGCTTAAGGCGGCTTACGGGTCTTTCGTCAGCGCGATCCCGTGATATAAGACACTCTCCACGGGAAGAGCAGGTATGACCAACAGCACACAGCGTCGTTTTTCTCTCACGCTCACAGAGCGTATGTTCCCCCGCAGCGCGGCCATGATTGGCGCTGCGTTGCTTCTGTCTGGCTGTTCTTTGTTTTCACACAAAGACGGACCTGCTGCGATTCCCAAAGCAGCCGATGCCGAGACATTATATAATTACGGGATCGACGCACTGCACTCAGGCCGTTACCAACTCGCCTCGGGTGAGTTTGAGCTGTTGCAGCAAAATTACCCTTATTCCGGCTTCACCGGTAATGCCGAGCTAATGGAAGGGTATTCCTACTACCTACAAGGGGAATACGCACTTTCCGTTCAACAACTCGAACGTTACCTGCAGTTGCATCCGACGAGCCCCGACGCAGCCTACGCATTCTATCTGCGTGCACTGTGCTATTATGAGCAAATTGCAGACGTACAGCGTGACCAGCAAGGCACTGTTGAAGCGCTCAATGCGTTGGAAGAAGTCGTTACGCGCTTCCCTCAAACGTCTTACGCTCGTGATGCTCAACTGAAAATTGACCTCTGCCGCGATCACCTCGCGGGTAAGGAAATGCTGGTCGGCCGCTGGTACCAACAGCAGCACAATTATGAAGCCGCTATGACCCGCTATCAGCGCGTTGTTCAAGACTTCCAGACAACCAACCATACGGCTGAAGCGCTGGAGCGTTTGGTGGAAGTGTATCTTGCCCTTGGCCTGAAGGACCAAGCGCAACAAACCGCCTCCGTGCTAGGATATAACTACCCCGACAGCACATGGTACCATGACGCTTATGCCGATATGCGCGATGCAGGGCTTCTCTCCAACGATATGAAGACCCCCGTTGCAAGCAAACAAAAAACCGATGCACAGCGTGGTTTCTTCTCCCGCGCTTGGCACAGCGTTTTCTAATATGCAGCGCGCCCCACGCGCTGCAGCAACATTGATACCGGCGTCATGCTGACACATCTTTCGATCCGCGACGTCGTCCTGATCGAGAAACTGGATCTCGCCCTGCATCAGGGCCTGACCGTTCTCACAGGCGAAACTGGCGCAGGTAAATCCATTCTTTTAGACAGTCTGGGCCTCACATTGGGCGAGCGCGCAAGCGCTGGCCTCATTCGCTCCGGCGCGACACAAGCCAGTGTGGCTGCGACCTTTGACTTGCCCTTAGATCATCCCGTCTTTGCTCTACTTACGGAGCAAAGCCTAAGCTTTGATCCCCAGCAGGACCTGCTCACGCTCCGGCGCGTTGTCCTGCCTGATGGCCGCTCCCGTGCTTATGTCTGCGATCAGCCTATCAACATCACGCTGCTGCGCAACATCGCATCTCAGCTCGTGGAGATTCAGGGCCAGCATGAGCAAATGGGCCTCGCCGATGAAGCCTGCCACCTAGACTTGCTCGATACATTCGGTGTGCCAACGACCCTGCGTAAAAAAGTCGCTAAAGCTCATACCGAATGGGCTGATGCCCGCAAAGCCTTGGATACCGCACAGCACGCACTAACCGAAGCAACCCGTGAAGAAGAATGGCTTCGGGCCACCGTCAATGACCTCGAAACCCTTGCCCCAATAGACGGCGAAGAAGACGAGCTCGCCGCCTTACGCATCTCATTACAACATGACGAACGCCGCCAAGAGGCCGTCGCGGCAGCCCTTGCAGAGCTTACCCCACGCGATCGCCGCTCCGCGACACCAGCTACAGCTCTTCGCTCCGCCAGCCGTGCGCTTCAACGCCTTTCCCCCCTCAGCGAAAACGAACAAGAGGGGACGACCACTACGGCCCATGCGCAACAAGCCCAAGCCGCTCTTGAAGCGCTAGACCGTGCTGAAGAAGCCTTAGCGGAAGCCGAAACATCCTTATCCCGCCTCGCGGCAGACACAATGGCTGACCCTCGCCTTCTGGAAGAAACAGAAGAACGCCTTTTTGCTCTGCGCGCCGAAGCACGCAAACATAATATTTCCGTTGCAGAACTTCCCGCCTTTCTCAATACGCTCCGCCACAAACTTGAGACACTCGACAACAGCACGGCAGAACTCACCCGCCTGCAACAAGCTCTCAAAGACGCACAAACACGCTTTGAGCACATGGGGGCTGAACTTTCAGAAGCCCGTAAAAAAGCCGCACAACTCCTCGAAAAAGCCGTCCACCGTGAACTCAAACCCGTCAAACTGGAACGCGCCCGCTTTAGCGTTGTGCTGACTAGCTTAGACCCTGCACGCTGGTCCCGCACCGGCATGGAACACGTTGCATTTCGCATTGCAGCCAACCCCGGCCAGCCCGCTGGTGCCCTCGCCAAAGTCGCATCCGGCGGCGAACTATCGCGCCTCATGCTGGCTCTCAAAGTCGTCTTGGCAGAGCGCAGTGCCGTCGGCACGCTTGTTTTTGATGAAGTGGATTCCGGCGTCGGCGGTGCTACAGCTTCCGCAATTGGGGACCGCCTGCACAAAGTCGCCGAGAGTGGGCAAGTCTTAGTCGTAACGCACAGCCCACAAGTCGCCGCCCGTGGTGACCATCACTTACGTATTGCCAAACGCATTACAGACAACCGAACCGAAACCACCGCAGAGCCGTTGTCACACACCCAACGCCGCGAAGAAATTGCACGCATGCTGGCAGGGGATGTCGTCACCGATGCTGCCCGCGCTGCAGCAGACAGCCTGCTGGAACCTGTATCATGACCAACGCCCAACGCCACGCAGAACTCGAAGCACTGATTGCTCAATGGGATACCGCCTATCATCACGATGACGCCCCCTTGGTGAGTGACGCGGAGTATGATGCTGCCCGCCGCGAATTGCAGGCGCTCGAAGAACAAGACCCCAGCCTCAAAACAACAGATAGCGTCAGCACGCGCATCGGCGCGGCACCCGATAGTGCCTTTGGTAAATATCGCCATCTTGTTCCAATGCTCTCCCTCGATAACGTTTTTAACGAGGAAGAATTCTCAGCATTTGTGACGCGTGCCGGGCGCTTTCTTGGTTTGTCAGAAGCCGAGGCCAATAGCCTCTCCTTTATGGCTGAACCAAAAATTGATGGCCTCTCCATCAGCTTAACCTATGAAAATCGACGCTTCCTGCGCGGCACAACACGCGGTGATGGCCTAGAAGGTGAAGACGTCACCGCCAATTTACGCACCATCAGTGCCATCCCCGATACACTCCCCGATGATGCTCCCGACTTGCTCGAAATTCGCGGTGAAGTTTTTTTGAGCAAAGACGCATTTCTCGCGCTCAATGAACAGCAAGAAGCCCGCGGCGCACGCCTATTCGCCAACCCGCGTAATGCCGCCGCCGGGTCTTTACGGCAGCTTGATCCAAACATCACACGTACACGCCCACTGTCTCTCTTCACCTATGCGCTCGGCCACCGCTCCGCTGCGGTCAGCAATACGCATGAAGATTACCTCAAAACACTGGAGCGCTGGGGCTTCCCCGTAAATCCCCTCTCCAAACGACTGGATCACCCGTCCGAAATCCCTACCTACGTCCAACACTTGGCCGAAGAGCGCGCCCTACTCGGTTACGATATTGACGGCATTGTCTTCAAACTCAACGACGTTGCCTTGCAAGAGCGCCTCGGCTTCATCGGCCGTGCGCCACGATGGGCCATTGCGTGGAAATTCCCTGCAGAACAAGCCATCACCATCCTACGCTCCATTGAAATCCAAGTCGGGCGTACAGGCGCATTAACCCCCGTCGCTCATCTTGAGCCCATCAATGTCGGCGGTGTGCTTGTTTCCAAAGCTACCCTGCACAATGAAGACGAAATTACCCGCAAAGATGTGCGTATTGGCGATAAAGTCCGCCTGCAACGCGCTGGAGATGTCATCCCCCAAATTCTAGGGCCCGTTGACCCCTCCCCCGACACGGAACGCGGCCCCGCTTTTATCTTCCCAGACCACTGCCCCGTCTGTGGATCCCATGCAGAACGCCCAACAGGTGAAGCGGTAAGACGCTGCACTGGCGGCTTAACCTGCGAAGCACAAGCCGTCGAACGCCTCATTCACATGGTGTCACGCAATGCCTTCGATATTGACGGCCTCGGAGAGCGAAGCATCCGAGACTTTCATCGTCGGGGCTTTATCACACGTCCCGGCGATATCTTCCGCCTTGAAGAACGCAAAGACGAAATCCTGGCACTTGATGGCTGGGGCCCCCAATCCTTTGACAATATGCAACGCGCGATTGAAGAGCGCCGCACCATCGCACTCTCTCGCCTCATCTTCGGTCTAGGCATACGCCGAATCGGGGAGCGTAATGCACAAATGCTGGCCCGGCATTTCAAAACCTTCGAACAATGGCGCGACACTATGATTGCCGCACGCCCCGACACCGAAGAGCGCGCGACCCTCGGCGCCATTATGGGGATTGGTGATGCCATCGCCGAAGAACTTGTCGCCTTTTTCGGGGAACCCCATAACGTCGAAACGCTCGATGACCTCCGCAGCGCCCTCCGTGAGATCACACCAGAAGCCGCTCCCACTGAGGGACATCTTTCTGGAAAAACCATTGTCTTCACCGGCACTCTAACCACCATGACCCGACCAGAGGCAAAAGCAATTGCGGAGCGCCTCGGCGCACAAGTGACCGACAGTGTCTCAAAAAAAACATCTTTGGTCGTGTTAGGCGAAAAAGCCGGATCAAAAGCTAAAAAAGCCGCAGATCTTGGCCTTGAAACACTGGATGAGCAAGGCTGGCGGGACCTCGCAGGGATCTAATTCCCTGCGCTGAGCCGCTAATCTGCGAGCTTGCGACACAAAAACAACCATCTTTTTTAGAAATCACGTTATATAAGGGGCCCTATGCCTAGCCCCGCTCTTTCGCAGCCGCATGTCGGCCTGTTCATCCTCGGCCTGATCGCCACCATTATTCTTATTGGCGTATCAATCCTTATCTCTCTTTCAGAGATTTCCTTTGCTGCAGCGCGAGACGTCCGCCTGCGCTCAAAAGCAGATGCCGGGGATCCACGGGCAATTGCCTTCTTAAAGCTTCGCCGAAATAGCGGGCAGGTCATTACGGTCTTACAAATCTGCTTGAATGCCGTTGGTGTCTTGGGCGGTATCATCAGCGATTCAATGCTGAGCGCACCACTTGCCGCTGCCTTAAAAGCCTGTGGCCTGTCTAGTACCTTGTCTGATCAACTCGGCGCCGCGCTCGGGTTTATCCTCATCACGGGCTTATTTGTTCTTTTTGCGGACTTACTGCCCAAACGTATCGCCATGAATGCGCCTGACCGCATTGCCCTCAAGGTTGGCTGGTTCCCAGCCATTGCCCTAAAGGTCTTATATCCGGCGGTTTGGGTCTTTTCCAAAATCTCAGACGCACTGCTGCGTTTCCTGAAAATTCCAGCGACAGCAACGGTTGAGCCCGTCACACCGGAAGATCTACGCGCTATTCTTGCCGCAGGCACAGCCTCGGGCATCTTGCTCGAAGAAGAGCACCAGATGATTCAGAACGTGCTTGGCCTACAAGATCGTTCCGTCACCTCCGCGATGACACCACGTGACGAAATTGTTTATCTGGACGTCCAAGAAACACCAGAAACACAACGCGATAAAGTCCGCGTACGCCCCTATTCACGGTACCCTTTGTGCAATGGCGACTTAGACCATGTGATCGGCTCCATTCGTGCTGAAGACGTGCTGGTTGCGGTGGTTGATAAGCCTCAAGATACGGAACTCCCCACACCGGGCACCAATCAAATTTTCAAAATGCGCCGTGATGTCTTGTCATTGCCAGACACGCTGAACCTGTGGGAAACACTGGCGCAATTTGACGTCAACGGCGCAGGCTTTGCTCTCATTGTTAACGAATATGGCCTCGTTGTTGGCCTCATTACTTATAAAGATATCATGGGGGCCCTGATGGATGGCCTCGTCAGCCCCTTTGAAGAACAAGCGATCGTCCGACGCGATGATAACTCGTGGCTCATTGACGGGGCGGCCCCCATCGGAGACGTCATCCGTGAACTCGATATCCCCGTTTTCGATGATGCGCAAAATTTCGATACTATTGGCGGCTTCGTCATGAACCGCTTGCGCCGTATGGCGCGTAAGGCCGATAGGGTCGACGCCGCTGGTTGCCGCTTCGAAGTGGTCGATGTCGATGGTTTCCGTATTAACCAACTCCTCGTGACACGCCTCAATGCCATCAAGGAGCGCCCGTAAATGTCGGTTTCAGAACGCTCTGCTCTGATTATCGTTGATGTACAAAATGATTTTTTACCCGGAGGCACCTTAGCCGTTCCCCACGGTGATACCATCATTCAACCCATCAATGCTTTACTCGCGCAGCCTTGGGACACGGTCATCGCAACCAAAGACTGGCACCCTCCTCAGCACTGTTCTTTCAAAGAGCAAAGCGGTGACTGGCCTGCACACTGTATTGCAGGCACAGAGGGAGCCGCATTCCCTCCAAACCTACACACCGGCACCATCCATCACATCGTACATAAGGGCCTAGACCCTCATTGCGATAGTTATTCCGCGTTTTTTGATAATAACCGCCTTCACACAACAGGCTTAGAAAACTTACTCAAAGGCTTAAAGATCACGCACCTGCATATTTGCGGCTTAGCCTTAGATGTTTGCGTCAACGCGACCATTCGTGATGCCCTAGAATGCGGCTTTCACGTCACGCTTTATACCGATGCCGTACAAGGTCTTCAAAAAGACCCGACACCACTCTTAAACAACCTTACCAAGCAAGGCGTCACACTACACGCTTCTACGATGCCATTCATGCGCGAATAACATTTTAAGCATCACTACACTTCATAACGAAGTGCCTGCGCTCTACTTGTTGACGAAGATTGAGCATGCATAGCGCCGTAAAGGTCTTCTACAAATATTAGAATTTTTGAGAAAAATTTCTACGCAATGACATGAACCTGCGTCATAAGGCTCACCCCGCAGCCGCGAGATTACGTAAATAAATGCGAAAGCGCCTTAAGAGCTTGCAGAAACTTTTGAATAACTAAAGTTACTAGCGATTAAGTCTTATATTTTTTGATTTTTTGGTGCGCCCTGCTGGATTCGAACCAGCGACCCACAGCTTAGAAGGCTGTTGCTCTATCCAACTGAGCTAAGGGCGCACAGTTGCAACAGCATCCAAAATCAGGAAGCTGTGCTTCCTAGTGGTCGGGGCGCCCGGACTCGAACCGGGGGCCTCTTGTACCCAAAACAAGCGCGCTACCAGGCTGCGCCACGCCCCGAACTGAGGCTGTGTATAGGCCTAACCAGTTCGGGGCGCAAGAGGGTATTTTTACTTTTTTTCACTTTTTGCCAGAGGGGGCACAAAAAGAGGCGCCGTATCCCACGGGAACAATACCCATGTGTCCTGAGACACCTCAGTCACATAATGATCCGTCAAAGGCTTACCGTCTGGCTTTGCGTATAAGCATGCAAAAACAGCCTTTGGCAGCATCTCACGCACAACACGTGCGGTAACCCCTGAATCAACAAGATCATCAACAATCAAAAAGCCTTCGCCATCACCAGCCGCATCTGGCGACTTAATGACCTTTGGCTCGCCCTGCGTGCCTTCTTCAGCTGCATAAGTGACGACCGAAACGCTTTCGATCAAACGGCAGCCCAATTCACGCCCCAAGATCGCCGCGGGGATCAAACCACCGCGCGTAATGGCAACGATGCCGCGAAATGGCCCATGAGCCTGCATAAGGTTAGAAGCAAGCAAACGCGCATCCCGGTGCAGCTGATCCCAGGTTACGGTCGCATAATGAACGGTTTGTGGTGTCTGTGTAGTAGTCATGCGCCTTCCTCTGCCCTCCATGACACCGATTTGCAATCGGCTTCCTGAAGAAAAAACACTATGATGAAAACATGTCACTGTCTCTCTTCAAAACAATCCCCGGGTTCCGTAGCCTCGCATTCTCGCGCCTATGCAGCCAACTCGCCTCATCCACCCTTGCTGTGGCCATCGGATGGCACCTTTATGACATGACGCATAGCGTCGCGGCTCTCGGCTATATCGGCCTTGCCCAATTCCTACCGATGGTGCCCCTCACCTTTATTTCCGGGCATGTCGCGGATCGCTTTAATAGACAGCGCGTCGTTCAAATCTGTCAGGCCCTTGAAGCTCTCACCTTGCTGGCCATGACGATTGCCACGCTCTGCCACGCACTACATCCAGCTGGAATTTACGCTCTAGGCGTTATGCTTGGCACATTGCGCAGCTTCGAAATGCCTTGCCAACAAGCCTTCCTCCCCTCCCTCACCCCCGCAGCTTTGCTGCCGCAGGCACAATCGCTCGTCACATCTCTCTTTATGGTCGCATCCATCGCAGGCCCCAGCCTGGGTGGCCTACTCTATGGTCTTGGACCCGCTGTGAGTTACGGCATTACCAGCGCGCTTTTCCTTGCAGCCTTTATCAGCACATCCAACATCCGCCTCATGACACGCGCGGCCAGCAAAGACCCTGTCACCCTGAGTTCTGTCTTTGCGGGGCTCGCATTCTTAAGCACACGCAGAGACCTACTCGGTGCAATCTCCATGGACTTATTTGCTGTCTTACTCGGCGGCGCTACAGCCATGCTCCCCGTTTATGCCGAAAGCATTCTCCACGCAGGTCCTATGGGACTCGGCCTACTCCGCGCGGCTCCAGCCATTGGCGCCCTTGGCATGTCGCTATGGCTCGCCCGCTACCCTCTGGGCCGACGCAGCGGCATGTCCATGTATTTATCGGTTTTCGTCTTTGGCGTCGCGACCATCATTTTTGGAGGCTCGCATACGATTTGGGTTTCTATCCTCGCCCTCATCACACTCGGCGCAGCCGATGTGATCAGCATGGTCGTCCGATCATCACTCGTACAATTAGCCACGCCAGACGCCATGCGTGGCCGCGTTTCTGCCGTGAACACCTTATTTATTGGCTCAAGCAATCAATTGGGAGAATTTGAAAGCGGTATGATAGGTGCAGCTATAGGACCTGAGGCCGCCGTCATTACCGGTGGCATTGGCACCATCCTTGTGGCAGCAGCATGGATACCACTTTTCCCACGCCTGTGGTCACTCGACAGACTAGAGGAAATAAAGCCAGAGTAATCTGGCTAAAGACTACTATTTTTTAAGGAAAAAAGCTGGCTCCCGAAGTAGGACTCGAACCTACGACCCAGCGATTAACAGTCGCTTGCTCTACCAACTGAGCTATTCGGGATCAGCGAGGTGGTGTTTACCCAAACAGCCGAGAGCCGTAAACCCCCTTTTTGCATTTTTTCTCAAAAAGGTACCGGTGCCTGCTGAAAACAAAAAAAGGCGCCGAAGCACCTTAAAACACCACAAGTCTATTTTTTAAGGAAAAAGGCTGGCTCCCGAAGTAGGACTCGAACCTACGACCCAGCGATTAACAGTCGCTTGCTCTACCAACTGAGCTATTCGGGACCAGCGAGATGGTGTTTACCCAAATGACCGGGAGGCGTAAACCCCCTTTCCGTCATTTTTTGAATTTTTTAATACGCTCCATATTATAGAGCGAAAACTCAGAGCTCTTCTCGCCCCTCTGTCGCTAAGCGGTCCACACGGTCATTATATTCATCACCCGAATGCCCCTTAACCCACAGCCACTCAATCTCATGCGGTTTCGCTGCCGTTAAAATACGCTGCCACAAATCCATATTCGCAACAGGATCACCCGCTGCATTGCGCCACTTCCGACGTACCCACCCCGTATGCCAGCGCGTAATACCGTTTTTAAGATACTCACTATCCGTATGCAGTCGCACCTTACAGGGACGCGTTAACGTCTCCAGCGCCTCTGCTGCAGCGGTCAACTCCATCCGGTTATTCGTGGTTTCCGGGTCTCCGCCCTTCATCTCACGCTCTTTCCCGCGATAGCTCAGTAAAACACCCCAGCCACCAGGCCCCGGATTAGGCTTACAGCCACCATCGGTCCAAATATCGACAATATTATCCTGAACGTCAGACATGACCCGCCTTAAAAAACTGCTGAAAACGCTGCATATAAGGACGTGGATCTTTCCGAACGACCAGCGCATCTTCTGGTGTGTTAATCCAATCGTACAAACGCGTTAGCACAAAACGCAGCGCTGCACCTTGGCACAGTACTGGTAAAGCCTCCCGCTCAGCACTTTCCAATGGCCGTACCTGCTCATACCCCGCGATGAATGCTGCCGCACACTCTGGGCGATATACTACCTGTCCCTCATGCTCTTCAAAGCACCAAGCATTCAGCCCAATGGCCAAATCGTAAGCCAGAATGTCCGTGCAGGCGAAATAAAAGTCGATCAGCCCTGATAAGCCGCCATCTTGAAAAAACACATTATCTGGAAACAGATCTGCATGGATTTGTCCGGTCGGCAACGCGCCTCTCTGAGGCCAATGCGGAATCACCTTTTCTAAGGCTGAAGCCACTTCATCTCCAAACCCCATACCGAGCGAATCACCGAACGCCCCACAACGCGCCAATAAAGGCCTCCATGCCTCTGCAGACAATGCATTAGACCGCTGCTGTTCATACGATTGGCCAGCCCGATGCAAAGTCGCCATTGCACGCCCAACCTGATGACAGGAATCGGGCGTTAGATCTTTCAACCCTTTCCCCTGAAGGAACGTTGTGATGACCGCTGGCCGCCCCGCAAGCAAACGTAAGGCTTGCCCATCCACACCATCAACCGGCAAGGGGCACACCACCCCTGCCCGTGACAAATGCTGCATCAAACCTAAGAACCACGGCAGTTCATCGGCCTTCATGCGCTTTTCAAAGAGCGTGAGAATATACGTCCCGCTGCTCACATTCAGCAGGAAATTACTATTCTCAACACCTTCCGCAATCCCCTGAAACGACACCAACGCCCCAAGGTCATACTCCAAGAGGAAGCGCTTTAACGCCTCCTCCGAGCACTCCGTATAAACCGCCATGGATAATCAATCAGCGCTTGTCGCCAATGGCCCCGGCAAACGGAAGCTCACGTTTTCTTTCTTCACAATGCGCTCTTCAATCTGAAGAACAAAATGCTCAGACAACGCAACAACCATCTCCTGCACCAGCGTTTCTGGCGCTGATGCCCCGGCACTAATCCCCAGCGTTTCTACGCCTTCCAGAACAGACCAATCGAGATCCGCCAATTTCGGTACCAACAACGCACGGCGCGCACCAGAACGCTCCGCCACTTCCCGCAGACGCTGCGAGTTCGACGAGTTCGGGGAACCGATTACGATGACCAGATCACTTTCCGGCGCAATCGCCTTCACAGCTTCCTGACGATTCGTCGTCGCATAACAAATATCTTCACGGCGCGGCCCTTCAATATCCGGGAAACGCGTCCGTAAAATATCAACGATTTCTGCCGTATCATCGACGGACAAGGTCGTCTGCGTGATAAAAGCCAAGCGGCTCGGATCTTCCGGCTGCACACTACGCGCTTCATCCGCATCATTGATGAGCGTGACAGCACCCTGAGGCAATTGCCCCATCGTGCCCACAACTTCCGGGTGTCCTGCATGGCCAATCATAAGAATATGGCGCTGCTCTGGACCACCACCCGCGAAGTGACGTTCAGCCTCACGATGCACCTTAGACACCAGCGGGCATGTTGCATCCAAATACAGAAGATTACGACGCTCAGCCTCAGCCGGCACCGCTTTCGGCACGCCATGCGCCGAGAAAACGACATGCCCATCGGCAGGAACTTCATCTAGTTCCTCAACGAAAATAGCGCCTTTGGCCTCAAGCCCCTCTACAACCGTGCGGTTGTGAACAATTTCATGACGTACATAAACGGGTGCGCCATAACGGCGCAACGCTTCCTCGACAACGCGAATAGCGCGGTCAACACCCGCACAAAAGCCGCGTGGCCCCGCGAGCAAAACCCGCAGCGTGCGCTGTTCGGTGGAGGAGACGTGCTCAGCAGCACGTTCAGGAGCGAGAAAAGTCTGATCTGACATGGTGTTCCCCAAAAGGGCGTAGTTCGATATGTTAGGATGCAGTATCGTCTGGATTGCGTTCTATCGCAACGCCTTGCCCACTTGTTATTATCCCTCTTCACGTTTCTGGGAGAATGAACCGAAGATGCCTTTCCTCCGGCGCCCCACACTCTCAGGAACCATTATGGTTGGCACCATACTGGCTCTCACCACAGCAATGGTCACTCTGACAGGCTGTGAAGACGAATCCAATCCAAGCCTTTTTGCCCCGGCTTGCCCACGCACTGACATCCCGACCGGCACAGCAGACCGCTTTGCCTATACCGGGAAAGATCAGGACCTGCGCAATCTTAGCGGCCACGTCCAAATCACCGCCCTATCTGGTGATTGTAGCCGCGGCCCCGATGGCCCAGACAAACAAAAAATGGTCCGTACCCGCGTTGGCCTTTCCTTCTTTATTGAACGTGGCCCCGCTGCAACGCAGGACCAAGTCACAATACCGTACTTCGTGGCTATCATGCAGAACGGCAAGATCGTTGATAAAAAAACCTTCAACGATAGCTTTACGATGGCACCAAACGTCAGCACGCAGACTGCCAAAACAGAGCTACGCCTGATTGATCTGCCAGCGTCAGAGAATTTGCAGGAAAATCCTTATACGCTCGAAGTCGGCCTACAACTGACGCATGATGAGCTGGATTATAATCGTAAACACCCACGCCCTTCTGCCTTCCGCAGCAACAGCCAGTAACCACTGGCATAAAATTCACTCCACCAGATCGGGCCGCCTTAGCGGCCCGTTTTGCCAACACATGCATTATTACGACAACGACAGGACATTGGCATGCTGCCTCCATCAAGCCGCGAACTAACCCTCCGCGGGGTTATTCTTGGCACCCTCATTACGGTGATTTTCACAGCGGCCAATGTCTATCTCGGCCTTAAAATCGGCCTGACATTTGCATCCTCGATCCCCGCCACCATCATTTCCATGGTCGTACTGCGCGTGCTCGGCAATAGCAGCATCTTGGAAAACAACCTCGTACAAACACAAGCCTCCGCAGCCGGCACATTATCGTGCGTCTTTGCGGCCTTACCCAGCCTCATTATGATCGGGTATTGGCACGAATTCCCTTATTTTCAGACATTACTCCTCACGCTTGCTGGCGGCATGACCGGCGTTATCTTCACCATTCCACTGCGCCGCGCCCTCGTCTCACGCTCCTCCTTGCCCTACCCAGAAGGCAAAGCCTGCGCCGAGATCCTGCGCGCCTCCTCTCCTGAGGGGGACGCCCAAAACCTCCGCGCCCTCATCCAAGGCAGCACCGTCTCAGCGTGCATCGCGTTTTTAACGGGCGGGCTGAAAATTCTGTCAGACGGATTCTCTATCGCGGGAAGTATCGGCGCATCTGCCTTCCGCCTAAGCGGCAGCTTTTCACTCGCACTGCTTGGCACCGGCTATCTCGTGGGCCTCGCGGGCGGCATTGCCATGCTGTTGGGCGTCTTTCTCGCTTGGGGCGTGCTCGTGCCGTATTTAGGGCACATCACCCACAGCGCACACCCACTAGCAGAGGCTAGCGGCTTGTGGCTCCATAAAGTCCGCTTCATCGGCGCTGGGGTTATCGCCATTGCCGCATTATGGACCCTTATTTCCCTCACAAAACCCGTCATACACGGCATCCGTGAAGCCCTCATCGGCACCGGATCAGACACACAAGACCCAACAGATACAGATCTTCCACCACGAATCGTCAATGGCCTGGCCATTCTTCTCGCCATCACACTCGCCGGACTCTTTACGCATTTCCTCTGGCCCGTAATGGCGCATGATACCGCCCTCATCACGCTGGTCCTACTTGGCATCGGTACGTGCTTTATTATTGGCTTCCTCGTCGCCAGTGCATGCGGCTACATGGCGGGCATTATTGGCTCTTCCTCATCCCCCATCTCCGGGATCGGAATTATCGCCATTATTCTGATCACACTCATGCTCTCTTTCCTTGAGCATACCGGCCTGATCACAGCCGCCCAACGCCCCATCGCTATTGGTTTTGGCCTCTTTATCCTCTCGGCCATCACAGCATCGGCCGCCATTTCAAACGACAACCTGCAAGACCTCAAAACAGGCCAGCTCGTTGGCGCCACACCATGGCGGCAAGAAGTGGCTCTGCTGATCGGGTGCGTTGCTGGTGCGCTGATTATTCCTTGGGTGCTGCAAACATTGTACCAAGCATACGGCTTTGCAAACGCCCCTCTACCCCATGCCGGCATGAACCCAGACCAAGTCTTAGCCGCCCCACAGCCTGCCCTCATGTCAGCCATTGCAACCGGCATCATGAATCATACGCTTGATTGGAAAATGCTCGAAATTGGCGCCGGCATTGGCATCGTCTTAGTCTTGGCTGATCTGGGTCTACGCAAAAAAAGCCTCGCGCTCCCCCCCCTCGCGGTTGGCCTCGGCCTTTACCTCCCGCCAGAAGTCTCCGTCACCATCACTGTCGGCGCGGTATTAGGCCATATCCTACGCCGTCATGCTCAAGAAAAAGGCACGATGATCGCGTCCGGCTTTATCGTTGGGGAAAGTATCATTGGCGTGGTTATCGCTGCCATCGCAGGCGGTACTGGCAACCCAGACGCACTGGCCCTACCAATCCCTGCCGCCATCCAGCCATGGCTCGGCACTATTGCTTTCCTGATGGTTATTGTCTGGTTCACCAAGACACTCATCAAAAAAGAAACGCGCCCCTCCTGACATCAGGAAGGGCGCGCCCATCATCTACCGCCTTAACTCTACGTCAGTGGTGATAAAGTCTTAGTCTTTCCACCACTGCACAGGCTCAGCCGCTTCCTGCGCTTTTGAGGGTACCTGTTCCACAGCACGCGCTGCCGGTTCCGTAAGGCGCACAGAAACCTGCTCCGGTAACGGATATTTACGCGGCCGCCCAACGGGACGTGGCGAACGCCGAGACGCCGCAACCGCATCCTCACGTGCACGATGCAACTCTGATTTCAAAGACTGAATCTGGTCTTGCGCATCACGCAAAGACTTACTCAAGTCTAAAATTTGCAGCTTCGTATGCGCTTCCCGTGTTTCAAACGTCCGCAACTGCCCCTTTAGGTCACCAACATGACGTTCAACTTCTTCGCAACGACGCTGCTCACGCTTCACAGATTGGCGTAAACGCTCAATCTCTTCATGCTCTTCTGGACCACCTGCTGCTCGCACAGCCTGCATCCGCCCACTCATCGGGCGGCCCGTTGATTGATGCTCTACAACAACCTGCCCATCCCGTACAAAACGGCGACGGCGTTCAGGTGTTTGCTGAACAGGTCTAGATGGTTTATTTGCACTTTTACCAGAACCAGCCCCTAAACGGGCTAAGGCTTCTCGCAGTTTATCTTCGCTTACCTGCTGATCGTCCTGCATTATACACTTTTTTCTATCAAAATAAGGCGTCTAATCATGACCCCGCCAATACTATAACCGAGTATGTTCGGCCCCTCGAATACAGTTCTCGACACAAGATGTGCCTTTTAAGAGAACGTTCCGGCGGAATTTTCGGAAGTCACGGCGCTGGCCACCTGCTCAAACCAGCGCTCTTGCGGGGTTTATCTAGCAAAAAAAAATATGCCTGTCACTATGAGAATGATGCCCTCAATCGTAAAGTTTTCGCTATCAAACTTAAATAAAAGACAAGCCAAAACTTATGACCATTGGCGCGGCTGCCATAAAATATCACGCGCACCATTATCATTCGCCTTGCGTGCAAACTGAAAGAAATAATCCGATAAGCGATTTAAAAAACGCACCCCAATGTCACACTCTCCACCCAAAGCCACAAGCCGCCGCTCCGCACGCCGCGTAACAGTACGGATAATATGGGCCTGTGCCGCAACCTGACCGCCACCCGGCAAAATAAAACTCGTTAATGTCGGCAAATTTTTTGCCATCTCTTCAATATGTTTTTCTAACCATGCAATTGAAGCCGCAGATAAAACAAAATCACGCCGCTCCCCCTCCTTAGGAGGCATACAAATATCTGCCCCCAAATCAAAAAGACCACCTTGGATACAACGCAGAACCTCCGCGCTCTCTGCATCCCCCTTTTCCACACGGCATAAATACTCAAGCAGGCCAATATGAGCATTTAACTCATCAACTGCCCCCATGGCCTCAACACGCCTATCGGCTTTAGACACCCGCACCCCATCACCCAATGAGGTCTGCCCACAATCTCCACCACGGGTCACAACACGATCAATCCGTATGGCCATGCCACTCCCTCAACACACCCACAAAACAGCTTTGTAACCGCTTTAAGTTCACGAACCGCAGCGCCCCACGCACATGGAGAAAACCCCCATGTGCGCGTACCCGGCTTCCTGCCTAGACCTTACTGGTGGCTACCCACATGCAAACGATGATGGCGAATCGTATGTTCTCCCATCAAATCTCGTGCCTGACTTGTGTGATTTTGCAACAACGTCGTCGTATCAGACGCCAAGGCCTTTACATTACCATTGCCGGCCCCCGTAGCGGCCGCTTTCAATGCAGATGCTAGCGCTGGCGTCGTTGCACTCACCACTTCCCGCAAGAACACACGATCATAAGCCGTACCATATAAACGCCCAACAGCCACAATATGCGCCTGATCTTCGGCATTCAAGCCTGTACTCATTTTCAAATTCGCACTCGTTGCAATCTGGGCCACCGCCTTACGATTTGTCGCATGATCCGATGCCACCGTAGCAGCAAATGCTTTCACGACATCGCTATTACTATGCGCCACCGCAAGAGCGGCAAGCGCACCCTGCTGCTGGTCCAACGTATCTAATTGCTGAAGGAGAGCCACATCCTGTGTGCTCAATGGGCTTACGGCCGAGCTAGAAGATGGCAAAGGCGGTGGCGGCGGTGCATCCACACCACACGCAGACAACCCAACCATCAATGCCACTGACGCTAATGCGGTCAAACCCGTTATAGCCTTCATGAAATCACTCCTAAAAGATACCACTGTACAACACGCCCTCACCTGCCCCACCCATATGAATGTTCTTGAGCAGATCAGAAACATGCTAGGCAAAACGTATGAAAAGATACCCTGTTCCCCCACATTCAGGATTTAACCCTCGCTTATTCCTCGTAGTGGGGAGCCTCTTTGGGGCATGCGGCGTCATGCTCGGCGCAATCTCCGCCCATTTACCCCTTCACGCTTACGCCGTACCCACCGGCCCTACCGCCCTGCATAATGCCGTTAATATGCTGATGTGGCATGCCCTCGCACTCTGCGGCATCGCCATAGGGCACCCTCTACTCTCCCCTAGATTAGGCCGCTTAGCAGGCTATGCTTTTACCGGAGGGACACTCCTCTTTGTCGTACCCGTCATCCTCTTTGCGCTCAAAGATCAGCATATTGGAGCATTATCAGTCGCACGCATTGCCCCCTATGGCGGCACACTCTTAATCCTCGGATGGCTTATAACAGCACTCGCCGCCATCACACACAAAGGACGGCTGTAATCAGCCGCGCTTTTTATGCAAATGCAGCCCCCACAACACCAGCGCTTGCACCAACAGAGCCAACAGAAAACAAAAGATTACAATTCCAACAAAAATAAACTGCTCGCGCCCTAGCCCCGTTTCAATATGAAACAACGCCGTTAAACGCTGCCACGCCATACTCCCCGCAGCGCGCTGCATCACCTGCGTGGCAGGGGACCAAAAACGAATCGCCAAAATAAAGGCAAACGTCATCCCCGTAAGGCTCAGCGTACGCCGCAGTGTTGTCGCCATACTCACTTCTGGCGCTTTCTCTTGCTCACACATTGGCCCTACCAAAGAACGGCTCTTTTTTTGTTTCGCAAATGATTGCTTCACCCAAAGACCTTTTCATCCAAAAACAGATTTGCGCTTTACTCTAGCCTTCTGCCATGATCATCGCCATGTTCAAAGAAAACTCCTTTTCAATAAGGCGTTCTTCTTTCCTGTGAAGGTTCTACAATGCGTAAAACACTTACCGCCCTCGCTGTCGCTGGCGCTTTCTTCGGTGCCCCTCTTGCATCAGCTACGCCCCATCCCACTCCACATGTCAGCGAAACATCTGCGGCTCCTATCGCAGCCCCCTACCCTGATTCTTCTTTAGCCTCCGTTCAAGTCAAAGAAGCCTTCGCAACAGCGAAAAAAACAGGCCGGAAAGTCCTCCTAGACTTCGGTGCGAATTGGTGCCCAGATTGCCGCATGCTTGCTGGTGTTTTCGCGCTACCAGACGCACAAGGCTGGCTTGAAAGTCAATTCGTCATCGTCCCCGTAAACGTAGACCGCTTTACCCACAACATGGACATCGCCCTCAAATACGGCGTGAAGGTCAAAGCGATTCCAACCGTCATTCTCCTGACGGCAGAAGGCAAACCACTCAACGGTGATGCCTCACTCGCCCTTGGCAATGCGCGTACCATGTCTCCACAAGCAACACTGGACCTGATTTCCTCATGGAATCAGCGCGGTTAATCAAAGGGACTTCTCTGCTTCATACGCTGGAGCAGAGAGG
Source organism: Neokomagataea thailandica NBRC 106555 (assembly GCF_001598495.1). Lineage (GTDB taxonomy): Bacteria > Pseudomonadota > Alphaproteobacteria > Acetobacterales > Acetobacteraceae > Gluconobacter > Gluconobacter thailandicus_A. The sequence goes on along the minus strand of NZ_BCZB01000004.1, from coordinate 28,939 downwards.
CCACCTTTTGTATAAGTCACATGCATTGTGTGGTGATAATGACGGACAGCCACACCATAAACACTAGTCGGCCCATACCGCAGCGTTTTCAAAAAACCCAACGTATTGTGTACTGTTTTTGGGTCTGTGGGTGACAAAATCGTGCAATTTTCAAGACGGCCAGTGTCAATAATAGGCCGAGTAGTCTGGCGCATGGGAATGACAATATCATGACCAAGTTATTTAATGTCGGGGCAAGCCTACCTGAACCAAAACCAAGGCCTTACGAGATAGAGGAAAGGCATCGATTTTCTCCAGATGAGAGCGACTTTGACCGGATAAAAAACCACCCGCGCCTAATGTTTTCATGCGATCCAGAATATCAAAAAATGATAGATGAAGCTGTATGGCTTAATTTGATGGATGGATCGCCTATGTATTTGAAATAATTCAATAAAAATCATTTTTCCAAGGCCTATTTCCGCTGGCCCTGGATGGAAAATATAGTTGAAAACTTTGATAAATCTGGCGAACGACCCACACTTTGAAAGTGGAAAAAAATTGAAAACAAAGTTCCCATACCATCGAGTGTGTTTTTTAGTTCATGGGTAGAGGAAGTATACACTCTTGTACGTGCACTATCGGATATGAGATCGTTTCGAGGCATACTGGACTTCAATCCAGAAGCGCGTTTCTTTTCACTTTTTACCTGTGATGGTGCATCTAAAATGGAGCAGGAACTATGTTCAGAGCGCAATAAGAGAATTATGCAAGCTATCAAGGAAGATGATCTAGATAACTATCTTTCAACGTATCCGCTCGACTATTCTATGGTGGAATATGTACAAAACCGAAAATTCAATCCGATCATGCTTCATGGTTTAAAAGCCATCCCATAAGTTCCAAACCAAAAAATTTCAGAGGCTTCTATAAAAAACGACCCTACATCAAAATTTATCCGCAGTTTTCGGACAAATTCATATCCCACGAAATCCCGTATCAGCCCACTAATCCCGGTTCCGTTACAGTTCCACTCCTACTGTCCCCTTACAGCCAACCACGCTAATATCACACATGACATCAAGCGTATGTTCAGACCCATGACTGGATAAAGAATTATACGCACGGCACGATGACGTGGCCAAAGAAAACACGATAATGACATACGAGTAATTATACTTCGTAAACCTCACCAGCGCATAAAAAGCTTCAGTCAGTCCCATAAACGATGAGACCAGTTGCTCCGCCCTAAGAAAGCAATACTTTCTCCGCCTCCTGCACGACACCAGTCAAAGCCCCCTCTTCAAACGGAGACACCAACTCAGCCTCCGCAACCAAAGCGGCAAAAGGCTTAGAGCCACCCTGCGCACAAAGCTGACGATAAACCGCCAAAGTACCCTCTTGGTCCTGCCGCGCCCCTAACCAAAGCTGCAACGCACAACACTGCGCCAAAGCGTAATCGATGTAATAAAACGGCAAGCGATAGATATGTAGTTGAGCCTGCCAACGGCCACCTGCCGCCGGATACGCTAAATCACCCCAATCGCGCCACGGCATATACTCTTTTTCCAGACGCGCCCATGTCGCATGGCGCTCCGCCGCAGACATCGTCGGGTTCGCATACACCTCATGCTGAAAGTGATCGACACATGCGCCATATGGGAAGAACGACAGCGCATCAATCAAATGCATGGCACGGTATCGATCTGCCGCTCCGTCTTCGACCAAGCCACCAATTTCCGGCCATGTCAGAAACTCTAACCCCATCGAGTGAATTTCCGCCGCCTCCATCGTCGGCCATGCCTGATCGACCCACGGCAAATCACGGCTTTTCCAATTTTGATACGCATGCCCCATCTCATGGGTAAACACGCCAATATCATTATGTGTCCCGTTAAAATTGGCGAAAATATAGGGCACACCCTCCGTCGGGAACGATGTGCAAAAACCACCGCCCGCTTTCCCATCACGGTTCTTTAAGTCCAAATACCCCTGATCACGCATCATGGCATAAAATTCGGCCATACCACCGGACTCATCCAGCGCACGGAACATCTCTTCCGCCCGTGCAACCAACACATCATGATCCCCCGCAGGCCCTGGGTTGCCCTTCGGGTCAATCAATGCCTCATCCCACGCTTGCACACGGTCCCACCCCATTTGCAAACGACGACGCTCCAAAATCGCCTGCACCAAAGGCGTCACATGCGTACGAATTTTCTCACGAAACGCCGCAACCTGCTCCGGCCCATAATCCGTCCGGCGCATACGACGATAGCCAAGCTCAATAAAGTTCTTGAACCCTAATGTCGTCGCCATCCGGTCCCGCAGCGTGACCAACCGGCCATATATATCATCAAGCTTAGCGCCATTCTCCGCGAAGAACCCCCAGCGCGCCTGATCTGCCTCATGCCGCGTTTCACGATCCAAAGACTGCGCATAAGGCACCAAGCCTGACAAATTATACGTCTTTCCACGAAAAACGATCTTCGCACTGGCTAACAAGGCTGTGTATTCGCCCGTCAACCGCGCTTCTTCTTCCAAATCTGCACTAATTTCTGGCGCAAAAACCGTCGCATCGGCTTCCCACAGTGCAATAACATGTGGCGTCAGCACGGCTTCCAGCTCTGCGCGATCAACCTCGTTTAAAAAACGGTTCTTCAGCCGTGTTTCATAATCTGCCGCGACCGGACCAAGCTTATCTGCATAATCACGCTCCGCCTGCGCATGCTCATCGTGCGTATGCCGTGAAAACTGCAAATGCACATAGGACGCCCATGCCTCATAAGCACGCCGCCCCTGATCAAACTGCAAGAGCGCATCTTCAAGCTGCCCAGCATCCAGCAAAGCCACCACAACATCATGCTGTGCCTGCAAAGAAGCCTCATCAGGGCGAAGAAAAGAGAGAGCCGAAAAGGACGAAATATGCGTTTTCATAATAGCAACCCTGCCACCACAAGCACCAAACGTCACGCCTTATCCGCACACATTTCAGCTAGGACACAAAACATCCCAGATGAGACGTTACATGATCACTTTACTGATAGATCGCCACGCCCAGCATACGCACACTTTTGGAAGATTATTTTCTCAAACAAGGAACAGCAACAATTAATTAAAAGTGACAAAATCCACGAATATATTTGCATAATCAAAAAATAAGTACATTATAATTGAATAGATATATTCAAAATTGGACCCCACGATGTTCTTGAAAAAAATAGGCGTCTATCGGACACGGTTATCACAATCCCTACGAAACATCATGCGTCCTACCCCCCTTACTTCAAACCTATCTCCAAATACTACTTGGTCCCCTCCACACGAGGGCACACCATCTTTTGCAGACCTCAGCGAGGCTCCAAACCCTTCTCTCATTCCTCCCCTCGATCGCCCCGATATTAACGAGACCGAACTCACCAAAAATCAAAAAGAATGGCGCGAAAATGGCGTTCTCATCAAAAGAAATTTTCTCCCAGACGCCCTTATGGACGCCTATATTGCACGGCGCGACAAACTAAAAGACGAAGACCCTAATAAATATATCGGAGGCTGGTCATCCCCCACTCCCTATATCCACGTACCCGAAATTAAAGCTCTGGCATTATTCAAACCTTTGAGTGACCTTCTCGAAGAAATACTGACCGAACCTGCCATGCTCCATTTATCACTAACAGGATGGGCCAGCACCGAGCGAGACTGGCATCAGGATGACTATTTAAACCCCGAACATGTCAATGGCTGGTATCTTGCCGTTTGGATCGCTCTGGGAGATATCCATGAAGAATGCGGCCCCTTCGAATATATTCCCGGTTCGCACACATGGCCTCTGATGCGCCAAGATAAAGTAAAACGCTGGATGCACCCCACTGAAAGAGATCATCGCACGCCGGAAGGATTTGATACTTGGCCAAAAACATCAGAGCGATTTGTCGTTCCCGCAATCCATAATGAGATCACAGAACGTGGCCAAGCCACACAAAAATTCATTGCCAAAAAAGGTGATATTCTCATCTGGCATGGACGCCTCATGCACCGAGGCAGCCCTGCATCAGCGCCTTGGCCAGCATGTATGCGCCCAGCTTTAATTTGCCACTATTCCGGCATTAGTCGCAAGGATATGGCCCATCTCAAGCGCCAAACAGCCGATGGCAGCTATTATGCACAGTTCGACTTCCCCCTTGTCTAGCATACCGTCCGGCGCAATTCCGCTCTAACGAATAGCCCGGACAAAAGCCTCAATACGCCGGCACGCTTCCGCCAAATCTTCATCAGAGGCCGCAAAAGATAAGCGCAAATGCGACCCCAACCCAAAAGCAGCACCCGGCACCGTCGCCACATGAGATTCTTCTAACAACGCCTCCGCAAAGGCCACATCATGCGACAAAACCCGCCCCTGCCCACTCGTGCCTCCCAACAAAGCCGCAATCCCCGGATACGCATAAAACGCCCCCTGGGGCATCGCACAGCTCAAGCCGGGGATCGTCCTCAGCGCAGCCACAACCTTATTGCGCCGCCGCTCATAGGTCTCACGCATGAGAGCAATACCATCGCCGCCATCATTCAACGCAGCAACAGCGCCAGCCTGCGCCAGCGTACACACACCAGAGGTTGCATTGCCCTGCACCGCAATCATCGCTGCAATTAACGGCGCCGGACCACACGCAAAACCAACACGCCACCCCGTCATCGCGTAGGCTTTCGCCACACCATTCACGACCAGAACACGATCAGCCAAATCCGGCGCGACCGACAAGAGCGAGACATGCTGACGCCCATCAAACGTCAGATGCTCATAAATCTCGTCACACATCACCATGACATGAGGCGCATCCCGCAGCACCTCGGCCAGCGCCTCAAGATCTGCACGTTCTAAAATGGCACCGCTTGGATTATTCGGAAAATTCAGAACCAACCAACGTGTTTTCGGCGTAATGGCCACACGAATGTCCTCCGGGTCAGGACGAAACCCATCTTCCTCCCGGCAAGGGACTTCGACACTCCGCCCACCAAACATTTGTGCAATAAGCGGATAGCTCACCCAATATGGCGCAGGGACAACAACCTCATCCCCATCATCAATAGTCGCCATGAACGCATTGAAAATAACCTGCTTGCCGCCATTGGCCACCATGATCTGACTCGCAGTAGCCGTAACGCCATTATCCCGCAACAACTTCGCCTGAATAGCTTCGATAAGCGCCTTCTGACCGGGGATCGGTGGATACCCCGTATCACCTGCTAACCCCGCCGCATAAGCCGCCTCAACAGCAACGGCAGGTGACGCAAAATCCGGCTGGCCCAAGGCGAGTGAAATAACATTCGCCCCCGCCGCACGCAGTTCACGGGCTTTTGCCGCCATGGCAATAGTCGCTGGCTTAGGCAAAGTCGCGATACGTGCAGCAGGACGAAACATCTTAGCAGGCTCCAGATCAAACAAGACTACGGCAAAAACTTTGAATACGCGTGCACGCTTCACGCAGAAGCTCCGTGCTCGTCGCATAGGACACACGGAAATAACCCGGCGTCAAAAATGCACTACCATGCACAGCCGCCACGCCTGTCTCATCCAGCAGCGCGGTCACAAAAGCCTCGTCCGTGTCCAGCACAACACCCTTAGGCGTCGTCTTCCCCAAAACCCCGGCGACAGACGGGAACGCATAAAAGGCACCCTCTGGCATCTGGCACGACAAGCCGGGAGCATCATTCAGCATGCCCACCACCACATCACGCCGCTCTTTATAAACCGACACCATTTCCGCAATGAAGTCCTGCGGCCCTGTCACCGCTGCCAAGGCCGCAGCCTGCGCGATGGAACATGTGTTGCTCGTGCTCTGCCCCTGCAACTTCACCAATTGCTTCGTAAATGCCGACGGTGCCGCCGAAACACCAATACGCCAGCCCGTCATGGCATAGGCTTTGGACACACCATTCATCGTGACCGTACGCTCACGCAAACGCGGCTCAACCTGCACAACCGTCTGCGCGGCTTCACTGCCATACATAAGCTTCGCATACATATCATCGGTCAACACCCACACATGCGGATGCTCCAACAACACATCCGTCAACGCACGCAGATGCTCTTCACGATACACCGCACCCGTCGGGTTACTGGGCGAATTCAGCATCAGCCACTTCGTCTTCGGCGTAATCGCCGCACGAAGCTGCTCTGCCGTCATGCGAAAACCATTCTCCGGCGCAGTCTGCACCAAAACAGGCTCACCATCCGCAAGCTTCACAATATCCGGATAAGACACCCATGCTGGCGCAGGAATAATGACTTCATCACCCGCATTCAGCGTGGCCGCCATCACGTTATAAATCACCTGCTTACCGCCGGTCGAAACACAGATTTCGTCCGCCGTATAATCCAGCCCGAAATCACGGTTCAACCATTCCGCAACGGCCTTCCGCAAAGGCGCCGTGCCAGCAACATCCGTATATTTCGTCTCACCCGCCTGAATAGCGCGGATCGCCGCCTCTTTTACAAAATCAGGCGTATCAAAATCAGGCTCACCTGCGGAAAGGCTAATAATATCCTTCCCTGCGGCACGTAGCTCACGCGCTTTTTGCGTAATGGCAACCGTTTGACTCGGCGTAACACGCTGTAAGCGCTCGGCGATGATGGACATGCTCTCAGTTCCAACCACAAACCATAAAGATAAAAAAATCCCCCATGGCCACCAACGGGCTCATGGGGGACAGTAATGCATTAAGCCAGCTTGTCCATCTCACGAAGGACCGCTTCGCCCATCATCTCCGTACCAACCAGCGCCATGCCCTCCGACATGATGTCTGCCGTACGCAGACCACTCGCCAACACGTTCGAGACGGCCTTTTCAATCAATTCAGCATCCTCACCACGCCCCAGCGAATAACGCAGCAACATGGCAAAGGAGAGGATTTGCGCCAGTGGGTTCGCAATACCACGACCTGCAATATCCGGCGCACTACCATGGATAGGCTCATACAGCGCATTGCGCTTTCCATCGTCACGCACAATACCCAACGTGGCCGATGGCAGCATGCCCAAAGACCCCGTCAGCATTGACGCAAGATCAGACAAAATATCACCAAACAAATTGCCCGTTACGATCACATCAAACTGCTTCGGGTCACGGACCAACTGCATCGCGCAATTATCGGCCAGCATATGAGACAGTTCAACATCCGCATATTCACGTGCATGCAAATCCGTCACGACTTCCTTCCACAGAAGGCCGCTTTCCATGACATTGCACTTCTCAACCGAGCATACCCGGTTGTCACGCTTACGCGCCAAATCAAAGGCCACACGCGCCACACGCTCAATCTCAGCCGTTGTATAAACTTCCGTGTTAATCCCACGGCGGGAGCCATCTGCCAGCGTTTCAATACCGCGTGGCTCACCAAAATAGATGCCACCAACCGTCTCACGCACAATCATGAGATCAAGGCCACGCACCACTTCTGGCTTCAAGGCCGATGCACTTAACAGTGCATCAAAAAGCTGCGCCGGACGCAAATTGGCGAACAGTTCCAGCTCTTTACGCAGCTTCAAAATTGCCACTTCCGGGCGCTTATCAAAGCCAACATGCCCCCACGCCGGATCACCAACCGAACCGAACAGCACAGCGTCTGACTGCTTCGCCAGCGCAATCACTTCATCGCGGATCGGCACGCCATGTACCGCCAAAGACGCCGCACCGACCAATTCTTCCGTAATCTCCAGCTTTAAGCCGCGATGACGCTCCAGCCAATGCACAATACGCGCCACTTCGCGCATAACTTCCGGGCCAATACCATCACCCGCCAGAACCAGCAGTTTTGACGCTTCACTCATTGACCTGCTCCCATATCCACAGACGGCACCCAGCTGCGTTTCTCACCGCTTTCAAAGCGCGTAATCTTCTGATCATGTGCCAAGGTCTGGCCAATATCGTCCAGCCCCTCGATCAATAAATGCTTCCGGAACGGGTCAACCTCAAACGGGATCTTCTCCCCATCAGGGCGAATAACCACCTGCTCAGCTAAGTTAACAGTCAAACGCGCATTCGCACCCTGCCGCGCATCCGACATCAGCAGGTCACAAACCTCACGCGGGAAGCGGATCGGCAAAATGCCGTTCTTGAAACAGTTATTGAAGAAAATATCCGCAAAGCTCGGCGCGATCACGCAGCGAAACCCAAAGTCCAACAAAGCCCAAGGCGCATGCTCACGAGATGAACCACAACCAAGGTTATCATAGGTGATCAAGATTTCAGCCTGACGATACGGCTCCTGATTGAGAACAAAATCAGGCTTCTCATTCCCATCCGCATCATAACGCTGCGCGGCAAAAGCACTACGCCCAAGCCCCGTACGTTGAATCGTCTTCAAGAAGCGCGCCGGGATAATCTGATCCGTGTCGATGTTTTCATTCGGCATCGGAGCCGCAATGGCCGTCAGTTCCGTAAACTTATCCATTACACTGCCTCCCGCACGACATCCGAGCCGGACATCAAACCCATTAACGTGCGCACATCACACAACTCACCCGTCACCGCTGCGGCGGCCGCCATAGCGGGAGAGCACAGATGCGTCCGCCCATCCGGACCTTGCCGACCTTCAAAATTACGATTGGATGTTGAGGCACAACGCTGCTGCGGCGTCAAACGATCAGGGTTCATCCCCAAGCACATAGAGCAACCCGCCTCACGCCACTCAAAACCCGCATCAAGGAAAATACGATCCAAGCCCTCAGCTTCCGCCGCCTGCTTAACCAAACCCGAACCCGGCACAATCATAGCACGCACATTTTCAGCCACATGGCGATCTTTCACCACAGCAGCTGCTGCGCGCAGATCCTCAAGACGGCTATTCGTGCAGGACCCAATAAACACAACATCAACCTTCGTACCGGCAATCTTCTGCCCGGCCGTCAGCCCCATATAATCCAGAGCGCGCTGCACCTGCGCCGCTTGCGCGGGATCTTTATAATCTGAAGGCGTCGGCACCACACCATCAATCGGCAGAACATCCTGCGGGCTGGTGCCCCATGTCACAGAGGGTACAATATCTTCTGCACGCAGCACGACTTCACGATCAAACGTAGCGCCGTCATCACTCGCTAAGCTACGCCAGTACGCACATGCCTGCTCAAAATCTGTACCCTTAGGCGCAAAACGGCGCCCCTTTACATAAGCAAACGTCGTCTCATCCGGCGCAACCAGACCGGCCTTAGCCCCTGCTTCGATGGACATGTTGCACAGCGTCATACGCCCAGCCATATCCAGCCCACGAATGGCCGAACCGGCAAATTCAATCACATGCCCCGTACCGCCAGCTGTACCGATATGACCAATAATGGCCAGCATAATATCCTTGGCTGTGACACCCGGCCCAACGGTACCTTCCACACGGACGCGCATATTCTTCGCGGGCTTTTGCAGCAATGTCTGTGTTGCCAGAACATGCTCAACTTCAGAGGTACCAATACCAAACGCCAAGGAGCCCAAGGCACCATGCGTAGATGTATGGCTGTCACCACACACAATCGTCATGCCCGGCAGAGAAATCCCCTGCTCTGGCCCGACCACATGAACAATACCTTGAGAGGCAGAGAGCAATGGAAAATAAGGAACGCCAAATTCGGCGACATTCTTCTCCAGCGTTTCGATCTGCAAGCGGCTATCCGCTTCTTCAATCGGCTGGGAACGGTCAGATGTCGGGACATTATGATCCACAACAGCCACCGTGGCATCTGGCCGGCGTACACGACGCCCTGCCAAACGCAAACCCTCAAACGCTTGAGGACTCGTCACTTCATGGACGAGATGCCGGTCAATATATAGGATGCACGTTCCGTCCTCGAGCCGCTCAACGACATGATCATCCCAGATCTTGTCAAATAACGTTCGCGGCGCAAAACCTGCACACATAGCTCTCTATCTCCGGCGCTTTGAGCCCCATGATGGGGCTGCCACAAAGACAATGCCCGCCGTATGACGGGCGGGCATCTTCATTTTCTTGCGCAGAGAGAGCATCTATTGCAAGAAAAGGCAAGCCTAAAAGGCTTAATCTTAGTTTTTGTTACCTAAGATTAGGACGCTGTCTTCACAACGTCACGTGGGCGTTCTGCAATACGCGCAGACTTACCTGAGCGACCACGCAGGTAGTACAGCTTCGCACGACGAACCTTACCACGACGTACAACGTCGATGCTTGCGATAGAAGGCGCATAAAGCGGGAACACACGCTCCACACCTTCACCGTTCGAAATCTTACGAACCGTGAAGTTGCTGCTCAGACCCTTGTTTGAACGCGCAATAACAACGCCTTCAAAGTTCTGTACACGCTCACGCGTGCCTTCAACAACGCGGACGCCAACGCGAACCGTGTCACCTGCGATGAATTCTGGGACCGCACGAGCGTTAGACAGACGCTCGATTTCGCGTGCCTCATACTGCTGAATAGTGTTCATGACCAAACTCCTGAAAACAAAAACTCAATGAACCGGCTGCCGTATCTGATACGCGTCCCAGAGGTCCGGTCTGCGCTCACGTGTGACGGCAAGAGATTGTTCATGCCGCCATTGAGCAATGGCAGCATGGTGGCCAGAGAGCAGAACTGGCGGAACATCCCGCCCATCCCAATTCGCTGGCTTCGTATACTGAGGGTACTCCAACAAGCCATCAGCAAAACTCTCGTCTTGCCCACTTGCCTCACACCCCATAACGCCCGGCAAAAGGCGCACACAGGCATCTAAGAGAGTGAGAGCTGGAATTTCACCGCCAGATAACACGACATCGCCCATACAAAACTGTTCGATATTGTGTTTTTCCAGCACCCGCTCATCTATCCCTTCGAAGCGGCCACACAGCACAACCACACCCTTGCCCGCAGCAAAACGTGTGACATCCTGATGCGCCAACCTTCTCCCACGAGGGGTCGGATAAATAATCGGGCGACCTTCACGCTCCGGCAACGCGTCAAGCGCTGCATCTAGAACATCCGGTCGCATGACCATGCCAGCACCACCACCAAACGGAGTATCATCCACCGCACGATGGCGCCCACGCCCATGACTGCGCAAATCATGCGCTGTGCAAGACCACTGCCCACGCTCCAAAGCTCGCCCCGCAAGGGAAAAGCCGAGCGGCCCCGGAAACATATCCGGGAACAAGGTCAGGATATCCGCACGCCACGTCATGAGCGTATCTGGACCTCACCCTCAAGTGTGCCTTCAACTTCGATTTCATGCGGTGGCACAACGAGCAAACGCTGCGCTGCGAAATCGACTTCAGGCACACATGCCCGTGTGAACGGCACGATCAGGGTTTTTCCTGTCTGAGCGGGTACAATTTCAAGACTGACACCAGCCCCGTAATCATGAACCACCGTCACGACACCAAACGACTCACCCTCACCCGAAAACGCTTCCAAGCCGATCAAATCAGCATGGTAAAATTCGTCTTCCTCAGCTTCAGGCAAATCCTCTCGTGCAACATATAAACGGCGGTTCACCAACCGCTCAGCAGCGCTCCGATCCGGCAAAGCATTCCCTTGCCCATCTTCTAACGCCGCCACCCCAGGCGAAACCCAGCGTACATTCCAGACCACCCCTTGCTCATCATGCAAAGGATTCAACGCCTCTACTGATTCCGGTTCATCCGTCGCAGCGTGCAGGCGCACAAGGCCACGCACACCATGCGGCCGACCAACGGTCGCAACCAGAACATCAGTATCAGATTTGAAACGGGCCACGGATCAGCTCACCGGTTCGATAAATGCTAAATTAAGCTGCAGCAGCTGCGGCAGCGGCTTCAGCAGCTTCCTTAGCGCGCTCTTGAGCCTTAGCCTTCGGAGCAGACTTCTTCGGCTGGTCACGGAAGACAGGCTTAGGAGCCAGACCTGCGTTGCCAAGGAAACGTGCAACACGGTCTGTGACCTGTGCACCATTGGACAGCCAGTGCTTGATGCGCTCGTCGTTCAGCTTGATACGATCAGCGTGATCAGACGGCAGCATTGGGTTGTACGCACCAACCTTCTCGATGAAACGGCCATCGCGTGGGCTACGGCTGTCAGCAACAACGATGTGGTAGTAAGGACGCTTCTTAGCGCCAGCGCGCGAAAGGCGAATCTTGAGGCTCATGAATAACTCCTGAAAGAAAACCAAAAACTACTAAAAACGGATCAACGGAAAGGCGGACGACCACCGGGGCCACCCGGCATACCCTTCATCATATCCGCAAGACCACCTGCACCACCCATGCCGCGCATCAGGCCACCAAGGCCCATTTTGCTGATGCGCTTCATCATAGTGGACATGTCGTCAAACTGCTTGAGAAGGCGATTAACCTCCTGCACGCTGGTACCGGAACCAGCCGCGATCCGCTTCTTGCGCGAAGCTTTAATGATCGCGGGTGTTTTGCGCTCTTTTTTCGTCATGGACGAAATGATTGCTTTGTGACGGACGAAAATCGACTGATCGATTTCCTTATCACCCAGCATATCCTTGAGCTTGCCCATACCCGGCAACATGCCCAAAATCCCCGAAATCGAACCCATACGGTTGATCTGGTTGATCTGAGACACATAGTCGTCGAGGTCGAACTTACCCGCGAGCATCTTTTTAGCAACGCGCTCGCCTTCCTCATGATCCAGCGTCTCAGACGCCTTTTCAACGAGACCAGCGACGTCACCCAATCCCAAAATACGTCCAGCGACGCGTTCTGGGTGAAACTCATTCAGTGCTTCCAGCTTTTCGCCAGCACCGGTAAACTTGATCGGCGCACCCGTAATGGCCTTCATGGACAGGACAGCACCACCACGTGCATCACCATCCATACGGCTCATCACAACACCCGTGATCCCGACAGCCTCATTAAAGGCCTGCGCGGTGTTCACGGCATCCTGCCCCGTCATTGCATCCGCAACCAACAGCGTTTCTGCTGGGTTCGACACAGCGCGGATCTGACGAACTTCTTCCATCAGCGCTTCATCGATCGACAAACGGCCAGCCGTATCGAGGATGACAATGTCATACCCTTCACGACGTCCAACATCGAGCGCACGCTGAGCAATCTCAACAGGGCTTTGCCCCGCTACGATTGGCAAAGATGTCACCAGACCAGTACTGGCATTCACGCGTTCAGCAAGCTGTTGCAACTGCAACTGCGCAGCAGGACGCTGCACGTCCAAACTCGCCAGAAGCACCTTCTTACGCTCACGCGAAGAAAGACGCAGCGCAATTTTGCCGGATGTCGTCGTCTTACCAGAACCCTGCAAGCCAACCATCAAAATCGGCACAGGAGCAGAGGCAGACAGATTTAACGGCGTTGCACCGGCACCGCCCAACGCATCAATCAATGCGTCGTTAACGATCTTTGCAACAACCTGCCCCGGAGACACACTCTCCAGCACTTCCTGCCCAACAGCACGCTCACGCACATTGTTGACGAAGCTGCGCACCACTGGCAACGCAACATCCGCTTCCAACATAGCGAGGCGGACCTCACGCATTGCTTCCGTAACATCGTCCTCAGAGAGCTTCCCATTACGGGAGAGACCTTCGAGAACACCGGACATCTTGCCTGAAAGACGATCGAACAACGGGACTACCTTATCGCAACAAAAAAGCGCCACTGCGCGAGCCTTCGCGGTGTGGCGTGTCCGAAAACGAAACCTCCCCTATCGCTTTCCCCACTCAAGGTCAAGCAAATAGGGGATTCTCCGTAATAGATTCGCTCTTATAGCTACTCACCAACGGGCGGCTCCGGCGGACGCCCAGTCAACGCATCAATCTGCTCATGCAACTCATGCAGCTTATGCGCAGTCACCGATGCCTGATGCTGCTGCTCAGGCGTCAAAAGATCATGTATCTTCTCTTGCACTGCCAAACGCCCCTGCGCTTCCTCAGCATGCAGCGCCGCTTCCTGCGCACTTAATTGCGCAAGATGCTCACGGTCCAACGCTCCCTCGACCGTCAAACCATCCATAATGTGATGGCGCAAAGCATCAAGCTTCTGATGCCGCTCACGATCTACCGCATGATCATTATGCAGCAATGCCTTCACTTGCGCTTTTTGCGCATCACTCAAAACGACGCCCGGCGGAACTAGCAAAGGCGGCATACCACCAAAATGCACAGCAGGTTGCGCCAACATCACGCCAGGCACCGCAACCGCGAACACACCCAACACACGAAGAGCCAATCGCATAGATTTCATAAGATTTATTAGACCTCGCTCACGAGAACATTACATGTCACGCCGAAGCTAACCCTCGACCCAAACAGGAGCATGCCAAAAAAAATGTTACGAAACTCCGGGGTTAGAGTGTCAAAAAGTAATCCCCACCCAAAATAATCGCATTATCCCCCTTGACGAGAGATGGCATTATGCGCTTCAAGACGCTCCAGACATGACGTTCATGAATTTGAACATCATGGAGGAGAGGTGGCCGAGTGGTTTAAGGCAGCGGTCTTGAAAACCGCCGTACGTGAGAGCGTACCGTGGGTTCGAATCCCACCCTCTCCGCCACTGATTTATTTTCTCCGTAAAAACAATTGCCTAGAAAATGTGCACGCAACACTACGTCACTAGCCTAGCATGACCCAATCTTGGATATGCCACGGTTTTGTTCTAGATCTTTAAGACCCAAGACGGCCGAAAGGAAGAGTGGAATGCACTTACACGGCCGCGCTTCAAAAAACGATCCCGGACACTAGTCAGCCTAGATTTGGACGATCCCCCCCCACCACAATGATTGCCAAGAGCGATTCACAACGTATAATCTCAATATTTAATTGGAGAAATATCACATTATGAATGCATACAAAGATTTCACATCTAAATTGAAGTTATTTATCGCCAAGAATCCAGAACTTATCAGAACAACCCTTAGTAATATTTTTACAATGAGACTTGTTGGCAATAAAACACACGGCGATTTAGCAGAAATCGCCGTCTCTGAGTTTATAAATCAATACATGAATGATTTTGAATCTTTACACGTTGGCAAGGATTTATACCGAGCCAAATCTCGCGAGGAAGATATAACTGTAATCAATAAGATTACTAAGGCAGAATTTCACGTCAGCCTGAAAGCTTACGGTGACGGACCATTACAATTATCGACAGATAAAAGTAGCCTCATGTATCCCCGCCTAGTTCGCGAGGGAGATCATTCAATTACAGATCGCTCTCGTATTGAAGACGTGTTCAATGATCCAGCTTTCTTGGTTTTTTCACAGATAAATGTATTACCACTGATCTATGACGAGAAACAACAAAGATGCAACATCCTCGTTTTCGATTATGACGCCGCCAAAGCTCAAACCGCTCGAATTGAGCATTTCCACGTGGGACATGGGCGTAGGCACCCAGTCTTCCGGTTTTATGATCATACAGGCGGTTATATCTGTGAGGTTCGTTATGGCGATGCTACAGCAAACGCACTACAGCGAGGCTTGTGGACCCATACCCGCAATGCTTTTAAACACTTTGAAAGCATCACGAATGGCTGGGTCGATTATTCTAACAATTTAACTCTAGTGAAACTATTGTCTCAGTCCCTAGTGTCATCTGAGGAAGGACACTCTGCGGCCCTACGTGAGATAGAAAAAAATATTAAATCTATTAAGACGGCGAACGGTCTATGAGTAAGTTATCACCAAAAACTGGCCCGTTTGATGTAAACACAAAAATTATACCACAGACAGAAGGCATTAAATATGCTGGCTCTAAGAAAAAATTAATACCACAAATATTGACCTTAGCTAAAAAGTCTGGCGCGAAAACAGTTCTTGACGGCTTTTCTGGATCAACACGAGTGTCTCAGGCTTTCGCATCTTCTGAGTATAACGTCATAAGTAGCGATAAAGCTATATGGTCAGAAGTGTTTGGCCAGTGCTATCTTAAGGCGAAAAAGCCGAAAGCGTACTACGAAGAACTGATCGCACATTTAAACGCCCTTCCAGGAAGAGATGGTTGGTTTAGTGAGCATTACGGCGGATTTGCGCATAATGACCATAAAAACATTCAACAAAAAATGCCATGGCAGATACATAACACCCGCAAACTTGACAGTATAAGGGAGGAAATAGATAATTTACAAATTTCTTTCAATGATAAATGCGTAGCAATTACTAGCCTTATACTAGCAATGGATAGAGTAGACAGTACTATAGGTCACTTTTCGTCATATCTTCGCGAATGGTCCCCTCGATCATACAATAATATGACAATGAAATTACCAAAAATTATTGAAGGTACAGGAAATCATTCAGTAATTCGCGGAGATATATTCGATACAATAAAAAATGAAGATGTAGATTTAGCTTATTTCGACCCGCCTTATGGGTCTAATAATGAAAAAATGCCACCTTCTCGCGTAAGATATTCTTCATATTATCACGTATGGACTACAATCTGTTTAAATGACAAACCAAATTTATTTGGAAAAGTTAATCGGCGTCAAGATTCACGAGATAATGCCGATCCTTCCGTGTTTGAAGAATACCGCAAAAATCCGGAGGGCCATTTCATTGCAGTAGAAGCGATCAAACGTCTCATCACCGAGGCATCAGCACGATACATTATGCTGTCATACAGTTCTGGCGGGCGCGCTACGGCTGAGGAGTTGTACGAAGTAATGAATGACGCTGGAGAGCTAGTTGAAGTGATCGAGGTCGACCATAAAGAAAACGTTATGGCATCAATGGTATGGACAAACGACTGGCTTAGAGACGCTCAAAAGCCAAACCGCGAATTTATTTTCCTTCTAAAAAAGAGATAGAGCAGATGAAATCTCACCCATATCCCACAGCAAGAGATGCAAGGACTAGCTTCTGCCTTGCTGTGAATGTCGGAGATCAACGTATCACTGGTGATAATGTACCCGAATTCCTATGTGCAGTCCTTAACTTTATCGATAAACATAATGCGCTGGCAGAGCTAACGCTACCATTTTGCACCAGCGGCAAGAACTTTCTTCTAGCGGCTTCCCCCGAGCAAAAGAATGGTAGGCCATTTCCTGCGTACCGTCGTTTTGAAGGCAAGGACCGGACGACACATTTCTACATTAACACAAACCACCCACGGTTCTTCGCCCTACGCCAAGGCGCAAGACTCTTAGAGGCGACGGGTTTTACAGTATCATACGATTTGTAAAGCCCATTTTTGACAGCATGTTCTCGAAGAGAAAAAGAAAAATTTTTAGAATATCAGGATTTTTGTGTTGTGATGCGAGACGCAGCACTGATCAGTGCGTTGGATGAGTCACAGTTTTCTTCCAAGGAATACCGTCATCACCTCGCTACGCATAACGTCATCGTTTCCATGAGCCGCAAGAGCACTTACTGGCATCATACCGTGACAGAACACTTTTTTAGCATTAATTTGGCGGCCATCGTGGAAGAGTCAACAAGAGGTCGAACAGGCCATCGTTAAATAACACTCATAATTTCCACAACACGAAAAGGCTCCATAATTTATGAGCGCAAAGACGCTTAACTTATATAGCCAAAGACCCAGAACTAAGCCGTGACACATCCACCTCATGCAGTGAACGGAAAAACCCCTCTATATCATCAATTTCTTTGATATTTTTGGTCAAAATTGGCACTTCAATCATGGAGCTTCCGACACTCGCACGACTAATACCTTTAAGCTCCAAAGTACCATCCCACGTTAAGCGCGCCAAATACTGACCCGGCAGAAACCCAACATCCGATGACGGTAATACTTCATTCTGGCTCTCTCCCCCCTCCACTGAAGGCGCGTCCACAGGCGGTCTATCTAAAAGAAGCTTCCCTGGCTCCAAAGTCGGTAGATTAGCGTGCAGCCAGTCCCAGTCTTCCTCCGTCAAAAATTCTTGTTCTCGAAAGGCTGGAGCAATAAAGGGAACGTCATACGTATGACGAATTTCAACCTGCGCAGCTCGCCGCTCATCAACCAAATACTGCGTCAAAGCCGGCAGCTCCTGAAAATTCGATTTATAAGCCATGATGACATAGCGTAGAGCCACGGCTGAATTAGCCTCATGAAAAGCCGTGATCAATTTATCCCAATTCTCCATAAAAATTGGAAAACGCGCACCTTTGCGCATGCGCTCATAAATTTCTGGCCTACGAGATTCGAGTGAGATGTTGATATGATCAATCCCGCTCTGCGCGAGCCCCTGAAAATAAGCCTCCGACTGCCGCCGCGCAATATTTGACGTAAAGAAAACCTTTTTCCGCATAGACTCCGGAATTGCATCCAAAAACGCAAGCAAATCTGGATGCAACGATGGCTCATGAAGGCAAGAAAACCAAAACTCACCATCTCTAGTATACGGTAAAAGCCGTAAAGCCGCCTCCAATGTCTCCCGTGACATAAGGTTTGTTTTACGCACATTCCGATAATCATAAAGACAGAATGGACAGCGAAGATTGCAGTTATCAACAATATCCATCGCCACATGCAGTAAGGGATGCCATGAACCAATATGCGGCGAGAACGGCACTCCCCTACCGCCCACTTCCCGAACCTGTACATTCTTCTGTTCGTTCTGCGTCAGCGCACGCTTCACCTGCAACCAGAAACCATAACGGCGGCTACCATCACCAATGCCTGAAATGCCATGATGAAACTGATCTGCCGTACCTATGCCAAAACTCTCTCCCGTCTCCGGCAAAAAGACTTCTACATTGATACGCCGACCAGGAGCATCCGGGTCCATCACCCAGCCATGAACATGCTCACAACCAATATGATCAACAAAACCAAGAAGAGGTTTTTCAGGCGCTTCTTGCGCGGCCTCCATCCGGCCTTTTTGAAAGAAAGAGCCCTTCAAGGCATGTAGCAATGTCTTGCTTAATTTTCTGACGCGTTGCAATCGGACATCCTACAGCTTCAACGAGGGCTCTGATCCGTTACCTTAAGCATGATAAGGTGCCCTTAAGAAGCCTCTGCCCATATTTTACATGCTTCCGCCGCAATAAAAACGAGACAAGCGCTCAAGACAGACCCCACCCAATACCGCCTCAATCCAACCGCACCGACGGGCGAACGCGCCCCTCAATCCAGTCAGAGCAAAAAGACATCATCCCGCGCAAAAAACCGTACAACGCGACCTGATGCTGACGATAGAGCAGCAAATGCCCCATACGCGCCGCGAAGCCATGTGAGGCCCCACCACCCCATACCGTCCCCCCTGGGAATGCCGTCCAGCCATTATATTTCCCAAGAGCAACAATCGCGCCCTTATTCCGAAACACACACGACGGAACAACATGGCCATGCTCCACCCAAGCCGGCAAATGACGCGCCAAGTGATTAGCCTGTTGACGCGCCACCTGCGCCGTAGCCGGCAATGGGTCGCCTTCGATAAAGGAGCAATCACCTAACGCAAAAATATGTTCATCATCCTTCGCTGTCAGATTCGCATTAATCAGAACCTGTCCTGTCTTATTCAGCGCCAAACCACCATAAGATTGCGTCACGTCGGGCGCTTTCACACCAGCCGCCCACACTCTAAGAGGCGCCTTAATATAAGTTCCGTCTTTCAGCGTCAGGCCCGTTGCATCTGCCCCAGCCACACGTGAGGATGTCCTCACCGTAACCCCCAAACGCTCTAGCTCCGTTTGCGCTGCGCGTGACACTTCTTCAGGAAAAGCCGGAAGAATACGTGCCCCTGACTGTAAAAGCGTAATGTGTAACTTTGGTGGAACACGCCCGAAAGCATGCAAACTATAAGGGTCAAAAATATCCAACGCTTTATGCAGCTCTGCAGCCAGCTGCGTGCCCGTAGCGCCGCCGCCAACAATAGCAATGTCCAACTTTGTACTATTCGCGAAGGAACGTATTAGCTCCATCCGAAATTTCTCGTTAAAAGCATTCGCTTCCACGAGGTTATCAATACATAAGCAATGCTCTTTAACGCCCAGCGTGCCAAAATCATTCGCACAACTACCAACCGCCAGAACCAACGCATCATAATGCATGGTGCGGCTTTCCAGCACCAAAGACTGATCAGGCGCATGAAACGCCCCCAAAACAACCTTCCGCTTTGCCCGATCAATCGAAATCACTTCACCGGGCCAAAACTCAAAATGATGCCCACTCGCATGAGTAATGAAGCTAATCCGGTCATTTTCGCTCAGAACCGTACCCGCAGCGAAACGATGCAGCATCGGCTTCCAGACATGTGAAAAGCTTTTATCAATCAGCGTAATGCGTGCTTTTTTTCGCTTTCCTAAGCTTTTGCCAAGTTGCGTCGCGAGAGAAAGCCCCGCTACCCCACCGCCAACAATCAAAACCTCAAAGCGATCTGACATCTTCCTACGGCCTTCATCTGCCTACGCTGCGTCGCGGGGCAGACTACGCCTAAATGTTCAAAAAATGAGATCAACAGATCATGAGCAATACGGTGTTAACGGATTTGTGTTGCCGCTCAGATTTTCAAAGAATATGCACGCCATAACAGCGCACAAAACCCGCCCCAAAAAACGAGGCGGGGCAGAATATACATTAACGCTCACGCGTGCCGAACAAACGATCCCCCGCATCACCCAGACCCGGCACAATATAACCGTTTTCATCCAAATGCTTATCCAGCGAGCACGTCACAATACGCACATCAGGGTGCTTCTCATTCATATGTGCCACCCCTTCTGGAGCTGCCAACAAGCACGCGAAAACAATATCACGCGCACCAGCTTCTTTTACCCGCGCGATGGCCGCCGCAGCCGAATGACCCGTGGCTAACATAGGGTCCAACACAATGCAGGTACGGCCCGGAACGTCACTCGGCATATTGAAATAGTATTCACTCACTTCGAGCGTATCATGGTCCCGCTTCAAGCCAATATGCCCAACACGCGCAGATGGTACGAGATCCAGCATACCATCCAACAGACCATTCCCAGCCCGCAAAATCGATACGAAGCACAGCTTCTTACCGTCCAACTCTTCCCCAACCATCGGGCCACTCGGCGCACAGATATCACGCGACACCAACGCTAAATCACGCGTTGCTTCATACGCCAACAACAAGCTCAACTCACGGGTTAAACGGCGAAAACCAGCGGTCGATGTTGTCTTGTCGCGCAGACGCGTTAGCTTATGACGAACGAGTGGATGCGTAAGAACGATGGGGGACACACTCATGAATACTCTCCAAAACGGCTACGCCCCGATGACACAAGCGCAACACGCAGCCTATCAAAACAAACAGGCACACATATAAAAGATAAGGAAAGATACCCCCCTTCCTCATCCTACACAACGACTCGTCACATTTTGTATGCCTTTAAGCCTCCTTAGGGCGGAACTCCAAGGCGAGGCCATTAATACAATACCTCAGCCCGGTCGGTGGTGGACCATCTGGGAACAGATGCCCCAAATGCCCCTTACACTCACCACAGTGCACTTCTGTCCGTAACATACCAAACCGCACATCTTCCGTCGTGCCGAGCACCCCATCACGCACCGCAAAAAACGATGGCCAACCGCTGCCGCTGTCATACTTATAAGCCGACTCAAACAGCACATGCCCACACCCGGCACAGGCATATAGCCCTTCCCTCTTTTCATCATTAAGAGGACTAGACCCCGGCCGCTCTGTCCCATGTTCACGCAAAATACGACGCTGTTCAGGCGTCAGCCCCACACCACACCCCGTAGGGCCACAACTGCTTTCTGGCTCTTGCCCCATGACATCATTCCTCTACACACAGGTAATTGACTGACATCATATAGGGTTTCACCCCCATATCCTATCAGAGGGACACATTCCCCCGTTCGCATTTATGCAAAAAAGTGGCATGATGCGCGCGCAACAGAAAAGTCACGGTGCCTTACCCAGACGCCGCGCAAATCGGAGATTTGCCATGTCCGCATCTACACCCCGCCGCCCAGCTATGCTCGTCATTCTTGACGGTTTTGGCTGGCGTGAAGATAACGCCGACAATGCCGTCCGTCTGGCTAAGACGCCTACTTTTGACCGCCTATGGGCTGAAAACCCTCATGCTTTCCTCAAAGCCTGCGGCGAAGATGTCGGGCTTCCAGAAGGTCAAATGGGCAATTCTGAAGTTGGCCATCTCAACATCGGCGCGGGCCGCGTGGTCATGCAAGATCTACCCCGCATTAGCCGGGCTGTCCGCGATGGATCTCTTGCTAAAAATGAGACGCTTCTCGCCTTCATTGATGCGCTCAAAAAATCTGGCGGCACATGCCACCTCATGGGGCTGGCCTCTCCGGGCGGCGTTCATGCCCATCAAGCGCATCTCATCGCCCTTGCCAAAATTGTGAGCGAAGCTGGCGTCCCCGTTGCTGTTCATCTGTTCAGTGATGGCCGCGATACAGCCCCACAATCGGGCAAAGAATACATCACCGAAATTTTAGAAGCCCTTCCCAAAAGCGTAACAGTCGCCACCATAAGCGGCCGCTACTACGCTTTGGACCGCGATAACCGCTGGGAACGCGTTGGCCTCGCCATCTCTGCCATGCGTGACGGCGAAGGTCCAAAAGGCAAGGATGCTCTCAGCGTTCTGGAAGCCAGCTATGCTGAAGACAAGACCGATGAATTCGTGCTCCCACATGTTCTAGGCGATTATCAGGGCATGAAAGACGGAGACGGCATTCTGTCCTGCAATTATCGCGCAGACCGCATCCGTCAGTTGCTTGATGTACTCCTACAGCCCCAATTTGACGGTTACGACCGTGGGCGTGTGGTCAAATTCGCCTCCGTAGCAACCATGTCCCGCTACTCAGATGCGCTCGCCCCTTACACCAACGTACTATTCCCCAAAATACCGCTGCATGATCTTCTGGGCGAAGTGGTCTCCAAAGCAGGGAAAACACAACTCCGCGCAGCAGAAACTGAGAAATTCCCGCACGTCACATACTTCCTAAACGGTGGCCGCGAAGTGCAGTTTGAAGGAGAAGAGCGCATCCTCGTGCCTTCCCCTAAAGTGGCCACTTATGACTTGCAGCCAGAAATGTCCGCCCCTGAGCTGACAGAAAAAGTGGTCGCGGCCATTGATTCCGGCAAGTTTGACCTTCTGGTGCTCAATTTTGCAAACCCAGACATGGTCGGGCACACAGGCTCACTCCCTGCCGCCATCAAAGCATGTGAAACCGTTGATACGGGCCTCGGCAAGATTGACGCTGCTATTCAGCGCGCTGGTGGCAGCCTCCTTGTCACAGCAGACCATGGCAACTGTGAAACCATGCGTGACCCAGAAACCGGCGGGCCACACACAGCCCATACGCTCAACATTGTGCCCGTGATCTTGGCTCATGCACACGGCCATACCATCCATGATGGGCGCTTGGCTGATCTTGCTCCAACGCTTCTGGCTCTGCTCAACATTCCACAGCCTGAGGCTATGACTGGTGAATCTCTCATCACCGCCGATCATCTTGAAACCGTCTAACGCTGCCCATTATCAAGCCGCGCCACTCAGGGCTTCCCCTTTTCGGCGCGGTCTCAATCATGGATTGCTGATTGGCACGCTTTTGCTGGGAGGGGCCCTCTCTTCCAGCAAAGCGCATGCTGACGCTCATCATCACAAAACACCGCACCATAAAGCGCCTGCACCCCCTCCCTCCGCAGGGCAACGTGCACTCGCCCAAGCCATTGCCGCACGCAAGGCTTTGGAAGCGAAAGAAAAAGCCGCATCCGAAGCAATTGCTGCGCAGCAACAAGCGGCACGTGCAGCGCAGAACGTAGCAGTACAGGACCAAACACGCGCTAAAACCTACGCGCAACAAAGCCGCACCAAACAAGCTGCGCTCAATAGCACGCAACGTCACATCCAAAACCTTGAAGGCGAAATCGCCTCCCTACAGGCCCAACGCACCCGTTTACAGCAGGCCATTTCTGCTCAAAACCGTGCCCTTTCTACTTTTCTTCCTGTGTTATTGCACGTTTCCCAAAGCCCCAATGCCGCACTGTTCACCGCGCCACAATCCGCTCCCCGTGCGGCCACAACCCTAGCCATTTTAGATGGGATGACACGCCTCACGCATAATCGGGCCGATACGCTGCGCGCACAGCAAACACAACTCGGGACATTGTCTCAAACATTGACAAACCGCGAAGCCGAACTCGATACACTCCGCCGCTCCCAAACCCGACAAGCAACACTCGCCGCCACACGCTCACGGCGGGCCGTTATACAATCAGCCCATTCCCAACAATCTGCCGCTGACGCACAACGCAGCCTACACGAAGCCCAACAAAACGCCGCCGCCCTCAGCAACGCTGTTGCCGCATTAGCCATGCAAGAAGCCCACGCACGCGCTGCTTTAGAAGCCGAAGCACGCCGCTTAGCCCGTGCTCATCAACTTGCACAGGCCCGCGCCGCACGAGCGCGCGTCAAAACCCTTTCCCCCGGCGAAGCGCCACATACAGGGGGCGGACATGCCCCGGTCACCGGCCCCATCGTCACCTCTTGGGGCCAAGAAACAGAAGCGGGGCCAGCCACAGGTGTAACCTATGCCCCAGCACCTCTCGCGGCTGTTCATGCCCCATGTTCCGGCCAAATCGAGTTTGCAGGACCGTTCCGCTCCTTTGGCCAAATGCTCATTCTTCATTGCGGGAGCGATTATCGGTTTGTCCTCGCGGGCCTTGGCACCATCAGCGTCAGCCCGGGCAGTTCCGTAAAACAAGCCGCCACGTTGGGGCAAATGCCGTCCGAAGCACCGCATCTCTTCGTGCAGCTACACCGGGACACACGCACAATTAGCCCCTTACCCTTCCTATAATATCTCCCCGGTTTGCGGATTGCGCCAGACGCGATACAGTCCCTTAACACTTCAACAAGCTTTCCCGGGTTATGCTTCCGCCGGATGCACGCGGAAGAAACGCAAGGCCCAAGACTGGAGATGACATGACGTTCCGAAAAGGCATGCTGCTGGGCACCGCGTTCCTCGCCGGCGCCGTTCTCGGCCCAACCGCCCTGCACACATTAGGCCACGTCAGCAGCGTTTCATCCGCATTAGCGCGTGAGACATCACATGATAACAGCGCCGAAACCGTTCGCCTGCTCACACTGTTTGGCACGGTCATGGATGTCGTCAAATCCGAATACGTGCACCCAGTCTCTGACAAAGACCTGATCAATAATGCGCTAGACGGCATGGTGGGCAATCTTGACCCGCACTCATCTTATATGACGGCGGCACAGTTCAAAGATATGCAAACCGAGATCTCCGGCAAGTTCGGTGGTCTTGGCCTACAAGTTCAAGATGAATCCGGCCATGTCCGCGTTGTCTCCCCCATTGATGACACGCCTGCGGCCAAAGCAGGTATCCAGCCCGGTGATTTCATCACCATGGTGGACCATAAAAGCATTGATGGCCTGACACTGGACCAAGCCGTTCGTAAAATGCGCGGTGATGCGGGGACATCCATCAGCCTGACCATCGTCCGCCCTAAAACTGGTAAAACCCTTAATTTTGATCTGAAGCGTGAAATCATCCACGTACAAATTGTCCGTTCCGCCCTATATGGCAGCACGGCCTATATCCGCCTGACTGAATTTGATGATGACCTCGAAAACGCCATGCACACCGCATACCGCAAGTTGCAAGCGGAAGCCAAAACACGCGCACGCGGCGGCAAACTCACGGGCTTAATCCTTGACCTGCGCTCCAACCCCGGCGGCAAGCTGGATCAAGCCATCGCTGTATCTGATGACTTCATTAAAGATGGTGAAATCGTCTCTATCCGTGGGCGTCATCCTGAAAATAACCAACGCTGGGATGCACGCGGCACCGATATTACCGACGGCCTACCCATCGTGGTCCTGACCAATGGTGGCTCCGCCTCCGCCAGTGAAATCGTATCAGGGGCCCTCAAAGACCATCACCGCGCGATTATTCTGGGCGAAAAAACCTTCGGTAAAGGCTCCGTACAAACCTTGATCCCCGTTGGTGATCAGGGTGCCATTCGCCTCACAACCGCACGCTATTACACGCCATCAGGCCGCTCCATTCAGGGCTTAGGCATTACGCCCGATATCCCCGTAGCGGAAACGCATGATGACGATAACTTTGAATACCGTGAGGCAGACCTCTCCCATATCCTCACCAATATTGGCGGCAATCGCACAGTGGCAGAGCCACGCACCGATTTGCCCCCTATTGCCAAATCCATTCCCAAAGCTCCGCCTGCAAACTGGCCTGCTTTTGACCCGGCAAAACCTGGGACAGATTTCCAACTACAGCAGGGCCTTAAAGTGCTGAGTGCACTCGCAGGGGTTCCCGTCCCGACAGAACAAACCACTGCAACCGCACCAGAAAAGCACGACGCCACTGCCCATAAAAGCAGTGGCACACACTAGACTCTTACCCGATGAAACAGCGCAACACTCTGCCTCACCCCCACGAAAAGGCGTCCCTCTGGGGACGTCTTCCACTCATGGGAAAGGCACTCGTGCTGTTTTGGGGCGGCATTCTCACAATCGGCTCAGCGCTTGCTCTCACCATCCATCACTTTGCCCCATCACCGCAAGCTGAACTCCACCACATACCGCCCCCCAACACACAGCCACCCCAACCTCACATCGCAGCATCATCCGCCCTTCCACTGACGGCAGCCACGGTGGCCTCCTCTGCAATTCTTCCGACACCTCCCCCAAAAAATAAGCCCATACCGCCCCTCAGCCCCCTTGAGGCCGCAGCGCAAGCACACCGCATCCCCCTCGCTATTATGCTCGCTGGCTATGGCTATAGCGCACAACTCAGCCATGAAGCGCTCCTAACCCTTCCCGCGCCTGTCGCTTTTAGTATCTCCCCATATCTGACCTCCTTGCCTGCGCTCATCCCTCCCTCACGAGCCGCCCAGCACGAAGTCTATATGTCCCTGCCCATGCGCAGTATCGACCCGGACCATACCGATACCGGCTCACAGACACTCGGCACCGGCGAAAGTCCGGCTCACGAACAGCAAAAACTAAGCTGGTGGCTTTCACGCAGCCAAAACATAACCGGCATGACAGACGTCACAGGTGCGGGCTGCACCCAAACCGATAACACCTACCTACAATCGCAAGAGTTTCATGACATCGCTGAAACGATCACCCGGCACGGATTGCTCTATTTTAACGGAGACAGCACATCTGAGCGCCCCACACGCGGCATCACGGCCACACAATGCCTCAATGGTGATACAACACCTGAAGAGCTTACGCAGTCTCTCAACAGCTTAACCCCTTCCACACAGGCACATGGTGCCATCATACTCGTCATAACGCCCCTGACCCCTGCTGCGCTTCACAGCCTCACAGCATGGCTGCACAGCGCCTCAGCAGCACATTTTTACCTTACGCCACCGTCAGCCTTGGCGGACACACCACCTCTTTCCACACATTAGACCAGAGAAACCACCGATGGTTGATTACGCAGACCTTCCCTACCGCCGTAATGTCGGTATCGCGCTCTTTAATCGTAAAGGCGAGCTCTTCGTCGCGCAGAGGAGTGACCTTCCCGGCTCCGTTTGGCAATGCCCACAAGGCGGCATAGACAAAGACGAAGACCCGCAAACAGCAGCCTTACGTGAATTATGGGAAGAAACGGGCTGCAATAAAGCCACCCTCCTCGCCGAAAAAACGGAATGGATCAGCTATGACCTACCCCGCGAACTTCTCGGCAAAGCCTTTAAGGGACGCTATCGCGGACAAACGCAAAAATGGTTTGTTTTTGGCTTTGATGGCGATGACACAGAGATCAAACTCGACCTCCACGAACCTGCCGAATTCAACGCATGGGAATGGCTGCCCCCTCAGGAGCTTTTACAACGTAATCTCGGCTTCAAAGCTGAGCTCTACGCTGCATTACTCCCCGAGTTGGAAGCACTTTTTCAAGCGGCTTCCAATAACTGGCTCCGCACCAGCCGCGCATAAAGCCCATCACGCCGGATCAGTTCGGCGTGACTGCCACACTCCACAGCCATGCCTTTGTCTAATACAATAATTTTATCCGCAGATTGCACCGTGGAAAGACGATGCGCGACAATCAACGTCGTCCGTCCTTTGCGCAACGTTGCCAGCGCCTCTTGAACACGCGCTTCACTATCGGAATCCAAAGCACTCGTCGCTTCGTCTAATAAAAGAACCCGCGGGTCCCGCAGTAACGCCCGTGCAAGGGCAACACGCTGCCTCTGCCCACCGGACAAACGCTGCCCCCCTGGCCCAACGCGCGTGTCCAATCCGTCAGGCAAGGCATCTGCAAAATCAATTGCCGCCATCTGGCACGCACGCTCAACCTCATCAGCACTGGCCTTCGGGCGCCCAATCCAGATATTCTCACGCAATGAGAGATCAAAGAGCGTGGTATCTTGGCTTACAAACGCGATAGAATCCCGCAAAGACGCAAGGCTCAAATCCCGCAGGTCCACCCCTTCGAGGGCAATGTTACCGGCACTTACATCGTGCAAACGCGGGATCAATGACAAGGCCGTGGACTTACCAGCCCCACTTGGCCCAACCAGCGCTACCGTCTCACCCGGCTCTACTGTAAAGGAGACACCACGCAATCCCTCACGCCCATCGTCATAACGATACGCCACGTTTTCAAACGCCAAACGGCCCTGCCCCGATGGGACAGACAGCGCATTCACACGCTCAGACACAGCCGGTGGCTCATCAATCACCGCAAAGGTCCGCGCCAACCCTGCCAGCCCTTCCTGCAAAGCCGTATTGAGCGACCCTAAAGCACGAATAGGCCGCGCCGCCGTCAATAATGCCGTAATAAACGCTGTAAAATCGCCCAGCGTGGCTCCGCCCATCGCCGCGCGCCACCCAGCAAAACCAAGCACCACAGCAACCGCCGTACCACCCAGCACTTCCAACACTGGATCAACACGTGCACGGCCCTTAGCAATCTGCAAAAACGCCATATGTAACAAGGAGAGAGACTGATCCACTCGCGCTTGTTCACGCTCTTCCATGCGGTAAATCCGCACCTGACGCGCCAAAGCAAAGCTCTCATTCAGCAAGGCAGAC
>NZ_BCZB01000003.1 GCF_001598495.1 Neokomagataea thailandica NBRC 106555 | reverse complement strand
CACGTATGCGGGCAGCGACCTCATCCATACCTTTGGCCACGATCTTGGGGGCACCAGATGCTCCTTGTTCATAATGTAGGGCGACGGCGTAATGTGTGGGGTTGGTGATGATAACCGTGGCGTTTTCCACGGCCTCTTTCATGCGCTCTTTGGCGGCTTTGGCACGGAGGGCTTTTAGGCGGCCTTTGACGTGTGGGTCGCCTTCAGTATTGCGATGTTCTTGTTTGAGTTCTTCACGGCTCATCTTGAGCTTTGACGTATGGCGGTAACGGTTCCAGAAGACATCAGCTCCTGCAAAGAGCAATTGTGCGCCGACCATAAGAAGGCAAGCGTGGAAAATGAATGTGCTGAGCGTGCGTAGGATACTGGGTCGCACGACCTCTGCACCAAAGACTTGTCCAATCGCTTGATGCCCTAGGCAGACACCGAGAATAGGCACGCGCCCTGCAGCAGCTTGAATAAGGTCACAGCATATGCCGGCATCATTAGGGGCGCATGGGCCGGGTGATAGGACGATAGCTTGTGGCTTGAGGGCTAGCGCGTCTTCTACGCTGAGGGCGTCATTGCGCCGCACATCACAGCGAACACCCAAGGCACCAAAATGATGCACGATATTGAAGGTGAAGCTGTCGTAATTATCGATCAAGAGGATCATGGCCTGAGGTGGCTTTCACATGCTGTCACGTCACATATAACTTTCATACATACATCATTCGTATATGTTAAATTTGATGTGTGGCATTTTTGATCGCAAGCTCTGCCGCTTTTAAGACAGCTCGGGCTTTGGCTTTTGTTTCAAGGAACTCTGCGTGAGGGTCACTATCGGCCACGACGCCACATCCCGCTTGAACATGCAGCTTGCCGTTATGGACGAGCCCCATGCGTAGGCCGATACAGGTATCCATTTGTCCATCTGCTCCGAAGTAGCCGATGCAGCCAGCATATGGGCCACGTCGGGTTGGTTCGAGTTCGTCAATAATTTCCATAGCGCGGATTTTCGGTGCGCCTGTGAGGGTGCCGGCCGGAAAGGCCGCAATGAGTGCATCCTTAGCGGTTTTGCCTTCTGCAATCGTGCCGGTGACGGTTGAGGAAATATGCATCACATGACTATAGCGTTCGACGATGAATTGATCCGGAACATGTACGGAACCTGACTGGGCAACTCGGCCGACATCATTGCGGCCAAGGTCAATGAGCATCAGATGTTCAGCGCGTTCTTTTTGATCCGCGAGCAACTCTTCTTCTAGGGCAATATCTTCTGCATGAGAGGCGCCGCGTGGGCGGGTGCCTGCAAGGGGGCGCACAGTGACTGTGTCATCGCGCAGGCGGACCAAAATTTCTGGTGAAGAGCCGACTAAGGCGTATTCATCCATCTCTAATAAGAAAAGGAATGGCGCTGGGTTGATACGGCGCAGGCTACGGTAAAGTTCAAGTGGAGGTAACGGGAATGGCGTTGAGAAGCGCTGGCTTGGTACAATCTGGAAAGCATCACCGGCAGCAATATATTCTTGCGCTGTGCGGACGCTATTTTCAAAAGCATCCTGCGTCATATTGCTGACAGGTGCGGAAAGCTGCGTACCTTTCGGTAGGTGTGGCGTTTTATAATTTAAGGGAGCGTTTAAGGCAGTTCGGGCTTCATGAAGTAGGTGCTGCGCGGCACTTTCTGTCATCTCTCCCCGAAGTGGTACAGCGAGTGTCAGTTCATCACGTACGGCATCAAAAACAGCAAAAAGACTTGGCCGGATCATAATGCCTTCGGATAGGCCAAGATCATCCTGAGGTGCATGCGGGAGATGTTCCATATGCCGGACCATGTCATAGCCCAATACGCCAAAAACGCCGCCAATCATGGGGGGAAGGTGCTCGGGAAGTTCAAGAGCGCTTTGCTCAACCAATGTGTTGAGCGTGTCTAGGGGATTGCCAGTTAATGGAGTGCCATCAAGGGTGACGTGCCCGTTTTGGCATTTCCATACCCAATCAGGGCGAAGAGCAATGACCGTGTAACGTCCGCGTGAGGCTCCCCCCTCCACGCTTTCAAACAGCATACGAAAAGGGCTGCCAGAGAGGTGAGCCAGCTTCAGATAAGCTGATACTGGCGTCAAAAGATCGGCTGCCTCAATGGAAAAGAGGACGTTCACGGCGTTGGTCATTGGGCGCTATTGCTCTGTGCAGACGTTACGACTTGATTGAAGAGAGGCATGTTCAGATGGGTCATTGGCCATTGCTTCTCAAGTGTTGTGCTGATGGCTTCAGGAATATCCATTTGCAGGGACTGTGTGTATTGTGCCTCGACACCATGTTGAATGGTCGTACGGTCTGCGGGGGACGCAGATTCGATGCCATCTAATGTGACCAGCCAAAAAGCATCATCACTTTGGTACATGGCGCTTTCATGCGCTTTTAACGTAAAGAGATTGCGCGTTACGATATTGGGTAGGCGATTATCTGGCTTAACCCGCGATACATCAACATTTTGCCATAGAGCGTTGGCTTCAGGCTGACCGGAAACAGCAATGGATAGGCCGCTTTTCTTCGCTTGCGTGTACAGTGTAGTCGCACGCAGATCGGCTAGATGTTTGGCTTGGTCTTCAGCCCACGCAGCAGTGACGGCACTGCGCACGTTTTCAAAAGGCTGCACGCTGCCGGGATGGATGGCATCAACGATGAGCGCATACGCTGAGTTCTCAGGTCCTGAGATAATATGGGGTGCTGCTAGAGCTTTTTGTGCAAATGCCTGTTGAATGATGGCGGTTCGTAACTGTGCACTACCGGGAATGGGTGCAGGCACACCTTCTGGGGTCATGCCTTGCGCGTCCAGCGTGCCAGCGATAGGCGTTGCACCAAGGTCACTTGGGATTTTTTCGAGATCACTGGAGCCAGAAATAGCATCTTGGAAGCGGTGCATGCGGGCTTGTAGTGCTTCGGGAGCTTGCTGATGTTGCACATCGTGGCGCAGTTGATCTTTCACTTGCGCAAAATCTGTGTGATGCGGCGCGATGATGTCTGTGACTTTGAAAACCACCCAACCAAAAGCTGTATGCACTGGCTCTTGTACACTTTGAGCTGGCGCTGCGAACGCGGCTTGTGCGAGCTCAGCATTTGGCAGGTCGCTCTGGCGTGCATTTTCTGGTGTTGCTGGGATGGCGGATGGGTTGGCTTTAATCAAATCATCCCAAGATGTCCCGTTTTTCCAATGATTGGCCGCGTCTTGTGCTTTTGCTCGATCCGTAAAGGACAAGACCTGTAGCGAGCGTGTTTCAGGGACATTGTAGGTTCGTGACTGCATGTCATACAGTTTATGCAAAATCTCATCCGAGACGTCGATCGTGCTAGCAACCGTATCGGGGGTCATGAGAACTGCTTTGATGTGGCGGAATTCGGGTGTTTTGAACAAGCTTGGATGATTGTCATAGAAACGGCGCAGTTGCTCCTCTGTTGGGGCATTTGCCGTCTTATGGTCTGCAAAAGGAATGCGTAGCACGCTCAGGCGCCGCGTATCGCTCTCAAAATTGACTAAGAGGTTTGTCAAAATGGAGGATGCATGTGCCGATGCTCCTACGCCTTGTAGGAGTGAGCGGCTGATGATGTCCTCACGCACCAATTCGATCAAGCGCTTTTCGGTTAATCC
This sequence comes from Neokomagataea thailandica NBRC 106555, assembly GCF_001598495.1. Taxonomy (GTDB): domain Bacteria; phylum Pseudomonadota; class Alphaproteobacteria; order Acetobacterales; family Acetobacteraceae; genus Gluconobacter; species Gluconobacter thailandicus_A. The sequence goes on along the minus strand of NZ_BCZB01000003.1, from coordinate 182,016 downwards.
CATGCGAGCGATTCGTTGATTCATGAGAGAGCGATCAAACTGCCCTGCTGCATCATGAAAGGCAGGAATGTTGAAAATTTCATCCCGCACCATGCTGTCTGGCACTGACATGCCGGCATGTTCAGCCGCGAGTTGCGTTTCTTGTTGAATTACAAGGCCGCGTAGGACTTCCCGTGCAATCTGCTGGCGTGCCACTTTAGGAAGGTGCGCAATATCCTGATAACCCAGCCGTTGAGCGGCATTTGGGAGTTGCGTTTCTAATGCGCGTGCGAAGGTTTCTGCTGAAATCTCACGATCCCCAACCTTGGCAATGGCATTGGGAGAGGCTGAGTTGCTGCTGTTGAACACATCCCCCACACCCCAGCCGATGAAAGCTAGAAAAATGAGGAAAGCGGCCGCGCGACCGGCCCAGGAATCAACAAAGAGGTGGCGAAGTGTGGTAATCATGGGGTCAGAATGGATCCGGCTGTCGTAACGTCGGGATGGTATGTTGGCAAAGCTGCCATTAAAGAACCAGCAGGCACCATAATGTCGTGAACCCGGCTTGACCAGAACAAGCGTAGGTTCGACGTTAGTTCAAATGTTTTGATACGGGTTTTTAAGGTCAGAGTTCTGACGCGGAGAAGGCATGAACGAATCGCCGAAGCTCATTATCGGCAATTGGAAGATGAATGGTTTGCGGGGCAGCGCACATCAGTTGACATGTGATGTGGTGCGGCGCGCGCGTTCTCTCCCGAGTGATGTACAATTGGTTGTATGTCCTCCTTTTACGCAAATTGAGCGTACGAGCCGGATTTTGCGTACTCGTAATGTGGGAGACGCTATCTTGGTGGGCGGCCAAGACTGCCATATGTCTTATAATGGCGCGCATACGGGTGATATCTCCGCCGAGATGCTCGCGGATTTAGGGGCGCGCTATGTTATTTTAGGGCATTCGGAGCGCCGTCAGGCACATGGCGAAACAGATGCTTTGATCCGCCTGAAAGTACGAGCTGCAATGGATGCAGGGCTTCGGCCCGTGGTGTGTATTGGTGAAACCATGCATGAACGCCAAGAAGGCCGCGCTGCGTCCGTTCTGGCTAGTCAGATTGATGGCTCATTGACCAGCGATTTTGAAGGTGTGCTCGCATACGAGCCCATTTGGGCTATTGGTAGTGGCGTGACCCCATCACGTGATGAACTGGAACGCACACTTTATCTTTTGAGCGGTTTGCTGCGCTCTCGGCTGAAGAAGGATGACATTCGCGTACCAATCCTGTATGGCGGCTCTGTTACACCTGATCAGGCGCATGCCATTTTGTCCATTCGTTCAATTGGTGGCGTCTTGGTGGGGAATGCTAGTCTTGATGCGTCGCGCTTTACGCAGATTGCTGAGGCGGCATCCACGCAATTCTCTTCTCAACCTCTCTCTGGACCTTATAGCTCATGACCACTGCACTTCTCGTTATTAATCTGCTGGTTGCATTGGCCTTGATTGGTACAATCCTCATTCAGCGCAGTGAAGGTGGCGGTTTGGGAATTGGTAGCAGCCAAGGCATGGGTTCGTTCATGACGGGGCGTGGCACGGCAACTCTTCTGACGCGTGCGACCTCCATCTTGGCTGGCATTTTTATGGTACTGTGTTTGGTGCTGGCTTTGTTGAACCGTGGCGCCTCTTCCGGCGTTGGCGGGCATGATATTTTGGCACAGCCAGCACCCCAGTCCGCGCCACAAGCGCCTGCGACTGGTACTTCCGGAACACACTAACAAAAAAAGGGAGGGGATGCGTCCAAGATTGTGAATGGACGCTTCCCCTTCCCCCCATCTTCAGTGTATGAAGAACGCCCATGACGCGCTTTGTATTCATCACCGGCGGTGTGGTTTCCTCTCTTGGTAAGGGTATTGCTTCAGCAGCCCTTGCAGCCCTCCTTCAAGCACGCGGCTATAAAGTCCGCATGCGTAAGTTGGACCCCTATCTCAACGTCGATCCGGGCACCATGAGCCCGTATCAGCATGGCGAGGTTTTCATCACCGACGATGGTGCTGAAACAGATCTCGACCTTGGTCATTATGAGCGCTTCACCGGCGTTCATGCACGCCGTGCTGATAACGCGACAACGGGACGCATCTATTCAGATGTGATCGCGCGTGAGCGCCGTGGGGATTATTTGGGCGGGACCGTTCAAGTTATCCCTCATATTACGGATGCGATTAAGGATGTCGTGGTCGCAGGTACGGACGAATATGACTTCGTTCTTGTGGAAATCGGCGGTACCGTAGGCGATATTGAAAGCCTGCCCTTCCTTGAGGCTATCCGCCAACTGCGTAATGATCTTGGTCATGACCAGACCATGTGCGTGCATTTGACGCTGCTCCCCTATATCCCGTCAGCGGGTGAGTTGAAAACGAAGCCAACCCAGCATTCCGTGAAGGAATTGCAGAATGTTGGTATTCAGCCTCAAGTTCTTCTGTGCCGTTCAGATCGTCCAATCCCGGATAATGAGCGTCAGAAAATTGCGAATTTCTGTAACGTTCGCCCGCAAGCTGTTATCGCTGCCTTGGATGTGGACACGATTTACGCTTGCCCTATTTCATACCATCGTGAAGGTATGGATGGCGAGGTTCTGCGCTATTTCGGTCTGCCTCATGAAGGTTCGCCAGATCTTTCCCGTTGGGAAAAGATTGTTCACGCCATTCGTGAGCCTGAAGGCGAAGTGCGGGTCGCGGTTATTGGTAAGTACACAGCCCTTCTTGATAGCTATAAGTCCTTGGCTGAAGCGCTGTTGCACGGCGGTATCGCCAATAATGTACGCGTAAAGCTTGAGTGGATTGAATCTGAAGAGTTCGAAAAAACCGGTGACGTGTCTGAGCGTCTGCAGGGTGTCGATGCTATTCTGGTTCCTGGTGGCTTTGGCGAGCGTGGCGCAGAAGGCAAGATCCTTGCTGTTCGCTATGCACGTGAAAATGGCATTCCATTCTTGGGCATCTGCTTTGGTATGCAGATGGCTGTCATTGAGTGTGCTCGTTCCTTGGCTGGTCTGCCTAAAGCCTCTTCCACCGAGTTCGGCCCAACATCCGAGCCGCTTGTTGGTCTGATGACAGAGTGGGCTCGTGGCAATGAGTTGTTGCGTCGTCGTGAAGGCGGTGATTTGGGCGGTACTATGCGTCTTGGCGCATATGCTGCGAAGCTTGCTGAGGGTTCACGTGTTGCGCAGGTGTATGGCCGTACGGAAGTGCGTGAGCGTCACCGTCACCGATGGGAAGTGAACCTGAATTACCGTGATCGTTTGGAAGCTACAGGTCTGCGGTTCTCTGGGATGTCGCCGGATGGCGTGTTGCCAGAGGTTGTGGAATACCCAGACCATCCGTTCTTTATCGGTGTGCAGTATCATCCGGAACTCATGTCCAAGCCATTTGATCCGCACCCATTGTTTGCGGGTTTCATTAAGGCTGCTCAAAAGCGGCAAACGGCACAGTGAGTATTACGGTTAAGGGACTGACAATCGGTCCCAAAGCACCGTTCGCATTGATTGCGGGGCCATGTCAGATTGAGTCCCGTGAGCATGCGTTGGATATGGCGGAGGCTCTGCATAGTCTATGTGCAGAGCTCGGTATCGGGCTGATCTATAAAAGCAGCTATGATAAGGCCAATCGTAGTTCGGTGAGTGCTGCGCGCGGCATTGGTATGGATGTCGGCCTCGATATTCTGGCTGAGGTGCGCTCACGTTTTGATATTCCGGTCCTGACGGACGTGCATACTGCGGAGCAATGTGCAGTCGCAGCCGAAGCTGTGGATGTGCTGCAAATTCCTGCGTTTTTGTGCCGGCAGACGGATCTCCTCTTAGCGGCAGGTAAGACCGGTAAAGCGATCAATGTTAAAAAAGGTCAGTTCCTAGCACCTTGGGATATGGCCAATGTTGCGCAGAAAATTGCGTCCACAGGCAATGAGCGGATCATGTTATGTGATCGTGGAACGAGCTTTGGTTACAATACGCTTGTAAGCGATTTCCGTGGCCTGCCAATTATGGCGCAGACAGGTTACCCCGTTGTGTTTGACGCAACGCATTCTGTACAACAACCGGGTGGTCTTGGGGCTTCAACCGGTGGACAGCGTGAGTTTGTTGAACCATTGGCGCGTGCTGCTTTGGCAATTGGTGTCTCGGCTGTTTTTATCGAGACGCACCAAGACCCAGATCATGCTCCTAGCGATGGACCAACGATGGTTCCATTGTCTGGGATGCGCGCTTTGTTAACGCGTCTTAAAGCAATTGACGCGTTGAACAAATCTTTTTGAAGTAACATATTGTTGGGAATCTGTACTGTTCAGGTTCCCAATAGTGCTATTATCAAACTGATAACGGCTCCGATGGTCAGTGCTAGGCGAAGTCTTATGTAGCCTTGTGGTACAGCGCCACGTCTCCAGCCTAATTTCTCCAGACTATAGGCTGCTACGAATCCTATTATCTCAATCGTCAGGCCGGATCTCAGGTTAATGACCATGCCGATATAGAGAGACAGCCATGCTAAAACAGCAGGGCATATGCCGAATACTAGCCTCCATCGGTCGAGGTCAGAGGTAGTCTTTCCGGAAATAATATCGGGCCGTTCCATGGCAAGGCCCCAATGCACAGCGCCTAAAAATGAGAGAACACACGCCCCGTAGGCGAGGAGTGCCATCATGAGGTGTGGCTGTGGGGCGAAGAGATGGCCTATGAAAATGCAGCCACTCAGAAAGATAAAGGGGACTAAACCTGCAAGGCTCAGTGGGAATAATAAAAAAGGTAAACGCATCTACGAGATTGACCTCCGGTCCTGATTTTGAGACGACTACTTTCCGTTCCGTCTGGGTTCGAGCCGATCCCGGCTCACACTTTTTACGAGGAGAGCCCCCATGAGCGCTATTGTCGATATCATTGCCCGCGAGATTCTGGATAGTCGCGGCAATCCAACCGTTGAGGTTGAAGTAGAACTTTCCTCGGGAGCCCGTGGTCGAGCTGCTGTTCCATCAGGCGCTTCAACAGGTGCGCATGAAGCTGTTGAACTGCGTGATGGCGATAAATCCCGTTTTAACGGTAAGGGCGTACAGAAAGCCTGTGGTTTCGTAGAAAGCGAAATTCTCGAAGTTCTGCAAGGTGCTGAATCTGAAGATCAAATCGCAATTGATAATGCGATGATTGAACTTGATGGTACGCCTAACAAGTCTCGCCTAGGTGCAAACGCTATCCTCGGCGTTTCTTTGGCGGTCGCAAAGGCAACAGCTGAAGAGCTGGAACTGCCATTGTATCGTTATGTTGGCGGTGTATTTGCACATACCCTCCCCGTTCCGATGATGAACATCGTGAATGGTGGTGAGCATGCCGATAACCCTATTGATATTCAAGAGTTCATGATCCAACCGGTCGGTGCTTCAACGATTGCTGAAGCTGTCCGCATGGGGTCAGAGATTTTCACGGCTCTGAAAAAGGGTCTTTCTGCGGCAGGTCACAACACCAACGTTGGTGATGAAGGTGGTTTTGCGCCAAACTTGCAATCCGCAGAAGAAGCTTTGGGCTTTATTTCTAAGTCTGTTGAAGCTGCTGGTTACCGTCCGGGTGAAGATGTCACCTTCGCACTGGATTGTGCCTCTACGGAATTTTACCGTGACGGTCAGTACAATCTGAAGGGTGAAGGCAAGACCTTCGATTCAGATGGTATGATCTCTTACCTTGATGATCTGACGCGTAAGTTCCCGATCGTTTCCATCGAAGACGGTTTGGCTGAAGATGACTGGGAAGGTTGGGCAGAGCTGACGAAGCGCCTGGGCGATCGTATTCAGTTGGTTGGTGATGATTTGTTTGTCACGAACCCTGAGCGCCTGCGTCGTGGCATTGCTGCGAAAACCGGTAACGCTCTTTTGGTGAAGGTCAATCAGATCGGTACGTTGACGGAAACGCTTGAAGCTGTGGAGACGGCTCATAAGGCAGGTTACCGTTGTGTGATGAGCCATCGCTCAGGTGAAACGGAAGATGCTGTGATTGCGGATCTTGCTGTGGCAACCAACTGTGCGCAGATCAAGACGGGCTCTTTGTCACGCTCCGATCGTACGGCAAAGTACAATCAGCTTATCCGTATTGAGCAACAGCTTGGCAGTGCAGCTCGTTATGCTGGTCGTGGTATTTTGAAAGCATAAAACGAAAGCGCGCTTTTGTGCGCACCGAATAAGGCTTTTGTGACGCCCATAGTGTAATGCTGTGGGCGTTTCTATTTGTGGTGCACGCTGTCTTTGTTATAGTCTGAACGTTGAGGGTGTGGCAACGCGCGAGGGGGATCGGGTGCAGGCAGTAAGGGTATTGCGTAGAGGCTTAAAGGCTATTGCAGCCCCTACCCTCTTTATTGGGTTGACCGCTTATTTCGGTTGGAATGCACTGCATGGCGATCATGGCATCCGTGCTTATCAAGAGCAGATGCAGCTTAAACAAGAAGCATTACTCGCAGAGAAAAATGCTCAGGTAGAACAATTAATGTGGAAGCGTCGTGTTTCCGCTCTAAAAGAGCACGCTTTGGATGCTGATATGTTGGATGAGCGTTCACGTGCGATGCTGAATTTAACGCGAAACGGTGATATTGTTATTCCCTATGGGGTAAATAACAAATTATTTTAATGATATGGGTATAAAAAAGCGGCTCCATGGGGCCGCTTTTTTAGTGGAAGCCGTAATCAGATTACTTGATTTTGGCTTCACGGAACGTCACGTGCTTACGGACTACTGGGTCGTACTTGCGCACTTCCATCTTGCCGGTTGCAGAACGAGCGTTCTTCTTGGTGACGTAGAAGTATCCCGTTTCTGCGGAAGAGACGAGACGAATTTGAATGACGTTAGTCTTTGCCATGTTACCCTCGGACAAAAGCCGCTTTTAGTGTCGCCCGCCGAAAGTGGAACGACGATTCAGCAGAATTCCGCGCAACATGCGGATTTTGGGCGGTCAGGTCAAGAGTTTCCTGTGATTTATTCCCAAAAAATAGGTTTCGGCTTTTATAAGCCGTTCCTGAGCTGCGCCACTCTTTCAAGGCTTGCGGTGACATATTTGAGAACTTATGATGAACGTTGAATTTCTTTTCCCGCTATGTCCTTCGGAACACTTCCAAGATGCTTACGCCCAAACAGTACCAGCTTCTTTTATATATTGATAAGCACCTTAAGCAGACGGGATATTCGCCTTCTTTTGATGAAATGAAGGATGCTCTCTCTCTCCGTTCCAAGTCCGGTATCCATCGTTTGATATCAGCCTTGGAGGATCGAGGTTTTCTGAAGCGGCATCATCACCGTGCGCGTGCGCTTGAGGTTTTGAAGGTGCCGACAGTTGAAGTGGCGCCGTTAAAGGTTCCTGAGCGTTCAGGGCGAGAAGCGGTGGAAACCAATGTTTTGCAGGGCGTCTTTTCCGAACCGCAGCGTGCTCATGAATTACCTGCCATGGTTGCTTTGCCGGTATTGGGGCGGATTGCTGCGGGCCTTCCAATGGAAGCGATTGAGCATTCTGACCATAGTGTGGACGTGCCTTTATCCATGCTGTCTTCAGGAAAGCACTACGTCTTAATTGTTTCGGGTGATTCTATGATTGATGCTGGTATCCATGATGGAGATACAGCCATTATTCAAGAGTGCCAGTCAGTCGAGAACGGGCAAATCGCCGTTGCTCTTGTTGATAATCAAGAGGTCACGTTGAAGACATTTCGTCGGTATGGGCGGTCTGTTGCTCTTGAACCAGCAAACTCTACGTATGAGGTACAGATTTTTTCAGAAGAGCGTGTTCGCATACAGGGGCGCCTTAAGACGATAATGCGCCATTACAATTAAGCGGGCTTTATATTCCATAGGGAGTTTTCTCCCTATGGTTATGTGTCATCCGGTTTAATCTTTAACGGTACGTGTTGACCCGTCACTATCGATGATCGTGCTGGTGCCATTGCCGTTTGGAATGATGATGCTGCGTTTCGTATCCCGTTGTAGGTAGGTTTTGGCTGAATCTGGAACGCTCGAGGGTAGTGCTTGCACATGGCTCTGATCAATGGTGACACCATTATGGATGGATGTATCTTCGCCAATTGATAGTGAGCTTCCTGACTTAACCTGCGCGCCCAAGGGCTGACGTGGCAGGGAGGTGTCTATGCCCAGGCTATCGCTGCCTAAATACGTCGCGGGGTCTTTCAACGTACGATTAAAGCTGCTGTTGGGGTTGGCGGCATCCTGTAGGGTTGGAAGTGGGTGTGGTGCGGCAGGCCAGATATTGCCTGTGGTTGGTAGGATCGCAGGAGGGATAACATTATCACCGCGAATTTTGAGCAGGTTTTCACTATTACCCAATGGTTGGTTAGGGGTATACCCTGGCCAAAAAAGAGTATCGTGAAAATATTTTCCCAAACCTGAGCAGCCACTCAGGACAAGAGGGACTGCTAATAAAGCAGCTCTACGCATGTTCTACTCCCAAGCGGTACATCAACTTTGTTAGCGCGTTGTTCGATGAATTTCTATATCTCACGCGTGCTTAATGTAAAGAATACGCGACGTGCCCGATTATATGGTTTTTTTTTGTAAATGTGTAAATGCTGCCTTACCATACCCGTAGCCGCTTAACACGGTCGGTATGATAGAAAGCCATAGTAAAACTCCCCCGACCATGCTGGCGTTCATACTGTGCAAGCCCAGAAGGACTGCGGTGTCGTTGCCGGCGAGTAAAAAGCCTATAGATACCATTTGTATGCCGGTTTTCCATTTGGCGAGGCGGGTTGAGGGGAGTTTTCCGCCTTGGCTCGCAACGTATTCGCGCAGGCCGCTCACCGTGATTTCACGGAGAAGAATAATGATAGCGGCAAACAGGGAATAACAAGGCAGAGCATTAACGCCAGCCAGTGCAAGCAATAAGGCACCGACTAGAAGTTTATCGGCAATAGGATCCATCATGCGGCCGAGCTCTGAATGCTGCTGCCATCGTCGCGCTAGTGCGCCATCAAGATAATCAGTGATACATGCGAGTGTATACACGATCAGGGCCGCACAATGACCAAGCGTTGTGTTGAGCATGAGCAACGCAACGAGGGCGGGAATGGAGGCAATACGCAGAAGCGTGAGGACGTTTGGCAGATCAGTCAGCATCAGAAGGCAAGTGTAGAGAAAAGTTCTCTCAGATGATACGCGATAACTGCGACAAGCGTATGAAATTTTCTACTCTTTTTCCATAGAGGTGGTGAATGTTTCCGGGTGGAAGTGGGCATAGATCGTTTCTGCCGTAATGCGGCTTATACCGGATACGGAAAGCAGGGCCTCAAGACTCGCCTGCTGTACGTCGCGTGGTGACCCGAAGTGATGTAAAAGTATTTTTTTTCGTGCTGGCCCAATGCCCGGAATCGTATCCAAGGATGAGGATGTCAATTTTTTAGAGCGGCCACTGCGATGTGTTGTAATGGCAAAGCGGTGCGCTTCGTCGCGCAGGCGCTGAAGATAATAGAGGACTGGGTCACGTTCTGGTAGCTGGAAGGGCGGTTTATGGGATGTAAAAAACCATTCGCGTCCGGCGTTACGATCGACGCCCTTGGCGATGCCTACAATTGGAATATCTGTTACGCCAAGTTCAGAAAGAATCTTCTTTACCGCGTTAAACTGCCCCTGCCCTCCGTCTATGAGGAGAAGGTCGGGTTTGTCCGAAGGGGTAGTGTCGTCTGTTTCGAGACGAGATCGCCTGAAGCGCCGCTCCATGACTTCACGCATCATACCAAAGTCATCACCTGCTGCGATGTCGCTTCGAATAGAATACTTACGATAGGCCCGTTTTTCGAAGCCATCAGGTCCACCAACCACCATCACGCCATACGGGGCCTGCCCCATGATGTGTGAGTTATCATAAGTTTCAATGCGGCTTGGAGTGGCCGGAAGGTCAAAGGCTTTTGCGACGCCCTCTAAGAGTTGGCGTTGTCCTGTGCTTTCAGCGAGTTTACGCTCAAGGGCTTCACGAGCATTTAAGAGAGCATGGTCTAGAATATCTTTTTTCTGTCCGCGCTGAGGAAGGCTCATCTGGATTTTGTAGGTGCTTTTGGAAGAAAGCGCGGCTTCGAGCAATTTTTGCTCTTCTAATGGCTCATTAATAAGAAGTGAGGGGGGAGGCGGCTTATTGTCGTAAAATTGCAGTAAGAAGGCACTCAAAACAGCAGAAGCTGCTTCGTCTGCAGCGTGTGACGGGTAGAAAGCGCGGTTACCGTTATTGCGGCCGCCACGGATGAAAAAGACTTGAATGCAGCTTTGTCCGGCGGTTTGCCAAATTGCGATGACATCTGTGTCTGGCAAGTCTGTCGGGTTAATGACGCCTGAGTGGTGGGTGCCGGTAAAGCTGCGAATACGATCTCTAATCGAAGCGGCGCGTTCAAATTCTAAATTGGTCGAGGCTTCTTCCATTTCTTGAACAAGCTTCTCATGCAGCTCTGTATTTTTTCCTGCTAAAAAAAGCTTCGCTTGCGTTAAAAGATCCTTGTAATCTGCTTTAGAGATGCGGTCGACGCAGGGCGCGGAGCAGCGTTTGATTTGATGTAAAAGGCATGGGCGGGTGCGACTGGACAAGACGGCGTCTGAACATGAACGTAGAAGAAAGTTACGTTGAAGGACATTGAGCGTTTGGTTGACGGCCCATGCAGACGCAAATGGCCCCCAGTAGCTTGCGCCTTTAATGGGTTTTCCGCGTTGCTTCATAATTTGCGGGAAGGCGTGACCCTCCGTAAGAACGAGCCATGGGAGGCTCTTATCGTCGCGCAGTAAGATATTGAAGCGCGGTTTCATGCGCTTGATATAATTTGCCTCCAGCAAGAGTGCATCGGCTTCGCTGGAGGTGATGACAATTTCCATATTACGCGTCAGGGATACCATGCGGCGTAAACGTTCTGGTAGCTGTTGTATGCGCAGGTAAGAAGAGACGCGGTTTTTAAGGTTCAATGCCTTTCCGACGTAGAGCACCTCCCCTTTTTCGCCCAGCATTCGATAGACGCCAGAGTTATGCGGAATTGTTTTTAAGGCAGCACGAATGGTCTCTATTCCAACGAGTGTGAGCGACGCGGCGTTGGTTTTTTCGGGAGTGTTTTGGGGTATGGGAGTGGTGGCTGCTGTATCGGTCATGATGAGGTTATAGTCATCCACTGATCCTGTGGACAAGTCTGTGGGTGGAGGTATGACAGAATCATGAAGCCCTTGATCTTCCAGACTTGCTTTCGGATTGCCTGTTTTTTGGGCAATTAACGTAAGTTATTGAAAATAAACATGTTTTACTTTCGTTCTTATTCAGGGTGCCGTAAAAGACATGCAATCGCATTAAATTTACATCTGTGCGGAATGTCCGTGGACAAAGGGTCATGTTTATGGCAGTAGACGCCGATCTCTATCGACGCCCTTACACTCTCTCCCCTTATTTTATTGGGTATTTCGCATGCACTTCAGCGCTATGCAGTAGTCGCAGCATGTTTCCCCCCCAAATGGCATTGAGCTCGTCATTTACGAATCCTGCCTTTACAAGTGCTTGCGTAACGTTGTGAGTCTGGGAGGCGTCTGCCCATCCTTGAATTCCCCCGCCGCCGTCGAAATCAGACGATATGCCGACGTGCTGACTGCCAATCTTATCAGCAACGTAGCGAACATGGTTGATAAGGTCATCTAATGTACCGCCCCCACCTTTGCGTAAGAAGCTGCCCATTGCTGTGATCTGGATAACGCCACCTGTATCACGCAAGCGAAGGAGTTGGTCATCATCTAGGTTGCGTGGGTGATCACAGAGTGTACGTACGCATGAATGGCTGGCAACGATTGGCGTTGTAGAAATCTCCGTCGCCTGCATCATGGTTGAGCGTGCAGCATGTGAGACGTCAATGACAATACCATGCTCATTCATGGCCGTGATGACTGCGCGGCCGATAGCGGAGAGACCACCATGGCGTGTGGGTGCATCGCCTAAGTCGGAGCGTGCAATGGCTGCATCTGCTAGGGCATTATGTCCGTTATGCGTAAGGGTGATATACCGAACACCAAAATTTTTTGCGAAAAAGCCGATGTTTTCAGGGTTTTCTCCTACGGCATAAGCATTTTCAATGACAGGAACCACAGCAAAATCCCCGTCTTTTCGGGCTTTAATAATGCTGTCTGCCGTATGGCATAACCGTAACGGAGTGGATGGTGTTGTGTGCTGAGGGAGTGATGTGATCACGGACAACATGTCCTGAGCGCGCTGGAAAGCTTCTGCATGCCCTTCAGCCGTCAGTGGTCCTTGTGGTATGTAAGCGGCCAGACAAACGCTATGAAGGCCTCCTTTGCGCGCTTTGTGGTAATCCACTTTACGCAGGGTTTCTGAGGCCATCATATCGTCCTGATCTGGCCAAGGAATGTCGATATGCGTATCGAAGGTGAGAAACGGGCTGATTGCTGCTGTCATAATTCCTTAGTGTGGGGATTGTTGCCATTTCTGCAAGAGGGTGATCAGTCCTCGTGGTACAGATTATCTTGAAAAGGGCACTGCACTCATGCGTCTGATGACATGGAACATTAATTCATTACGTTTGCGCCTCCCCTTGTTGGAGAAACTGACGTGTGATGAGCAGCCAGATGTGATCTGCCTGCAAGAAACAAAAGTGCCTGACCCGCTATTTCCAGTAGAGCAGCTTCAGGAAATGGGTTGGAAGTATTATGTTTATTGGGGCATGAAAGGGTATAACGGTGTTGCGATTTTATCGCGTTACCCTTTGGAGGCTGTACAGAATGCACCAGATTGGTGCGGCCGAGGTGATAGCCGGTATGTTGCCGCTTGGGTTCAATTACCAACTGGCCGGGTATTAGTTCATAACTTCTACGTTCCCGCAGGTGGAGACGTCCCTGACCCCAATGAAAATGATAAATTCGCGCATAAGTTGGCTTTCTTAGAAGAGGCACGCGCGTTTTTCGCGAAGGACACTTTTAAAAGCAGTATCTTGGTCGGTGATTTGAATATCGCGCCGCGTGAGCATGACGTGTGGAGTCATAAGCAGCTTTTAAAAATTGTTAGCCATACACCGATTGAGGTGAAAGCGCTCAATGCATGGCAAGATACTGGTTTTGTGGACGCGATGCGTCATCTTATTCCGGAACCCGAGAAGCTTTATACGTGGTGGTCGTATCGTAACCGAGATTGGAAGAAGTCTAATCGGGGACGTCGTTTAGATCATATTTGGGTCAGCCCGGATTTGTTGGCGGGTGTTAAGGCGTGTCGTGTTCTCAAAGACGTTCGTGATTGGGAAGGTCCATCTGACCATGTTCCAGTCATGATGGACCTTGAAGTTATCGCTTAACGCGTTGCTTTATGCTGCCCCATTGCTTGTGAGGCGAGCATTGGGGTCTAGGCGGTAACCGCCATTCTCGGTCAAAAGAATGGACGCTTTTGCCGGGTTCATTTCAATTTTTTGGCGCAGACGGTAGATATGCGTTTCCAGTGTATGCGTCGTGACGGCCGCATTATAACCCCAGACTTCATTGAGTAGAAGTTGGCGCGAGACGGCACGTTGGCCTGCGCGGTAAAGGTATTTGAGGATTGCAGCTTCTTTTTCTGTCAGGCGGATACGCCGGTTGCGTGCCGTCTCGATGAGCAATTTCGCTGAAGGACGGAATGCGTAAGGGCCAATTTCAAAAATAGCATCTTCGCTATTTTCAAAAATTCGCAGTTGCGCCCGAAGTCGTGCTAAGAGTTCAGCAACACGGAAGGGCTTAGCGACGTAGTCATTGGCGCCCGCGTCCAAGCCACGGATGACGTCACTCTCGGCATCAGAGCCGGTCAGCATAATAATGGGCATTGTGACGCCTTTTCGGCGTAACTCAGCGCAAAAATCACGACCATCACCATCGGGTAGAGTGATATCAAGGAGCATCGCATCAAAGCGCGCGCCGGGAGCGTTGAGGAGTTCACGCGCGGATTTGAGATCTGCGGCTTCCACGGGTTCAAGCTCGCCGCCGTGTTTGAGTTGTTCTGTTAATAAGCGGCGGAGTGTATCATCATCGTCAATAACGAGAATGGGGCGGGAAGATGTCATGATAGCCTGTCTTCGTCCTATTTTGATCGGGTATCCTGTCCCGTCCGAAAGTTGCGTCATTACCGACAAAGGCCGTGGCGCTACTTGTGCAAAAGAGTCAAGACACATCCTCGTGCATCGACTATGGCAACTTTGCTTCGGAAAGGGAATATCCAGATGATTAAAGCAAATTTGATCTTTCGAGATGGTGAACCTTTTGTACAGGCAGGTGGCCTGTACTATCGCGCCCGGATAGGTGGCGGGGGAATACGGCAAAATAAGGTCGAAGGGGACCAAGCAACGCCTGTTGGGACACTTTTATTACGAAAAATATTTTACCGTGCCGATCGGGTGCAGCGTCCGCAATCGGGTGCAGGTTTATTAATAGAGCCACTCTCTCCCCGAGATGGCTGGTGTGATGATACCAGCCATCCGGCCTATAATCAGCAGGTTTTTTTACCCCATAAAGCCTCGTGTGAGACGCTTTGGCGTACTGACCACGCGTATGATATTTGTGTGGTGTTAGGGTGGAACGACCAGCCCCCAGTCCCGGGCAAAGGCTCTGCAATTTTTTTGCATCTTCCGCCAACCAAAGGTTATACGGAAGGGTGCATAGCTTTAGAGGAAGCCGGTTTGAGGCAGCTTCTGGCCCAAGGACTGGTTTCTATAACGGTGCCTCAGCCTTCAATGGGTTGAGGTTCTGGCGGGGTCATGAAAACGAGCAGATCCCCTTCGACGGGTGTTGCGGGGGTTTGATCTTCAGCAGATAGAATGAAGATGCCAGCTTTGCGGCGAATAAACATAAGGTCGAGCCGGTTTTCTCGTTTGCCAAATGTTTCGCCATCCCCTTCTGTGGCGGGTTGGGTGGAAAACCGCCAGCCTTGCCCGAAGAGTGATTCAAAGAGCATGAAGTTCCACGCGGGTTCCCCTAGGACTTTGCCACGGGCGTCTCGTGATAGACCATGGTACAAGTCTAGGCGGGCAACGCCAGGGCTGATTTGGAAGACGCGTTCACGCCCTAACGCAGGAGCAAGATGACCACAAATCATGCCATTATAAATACCGTCTGCCGTGGTGCTGATGAGATAATCTGCTGGACGCTCTTCGAGGGCTTCTTGTCCGTGGCGGGATAAGAGTTCAGCCCGTAAAACCGATATTTTTTGACGTGCTGCCGGCATAAGAGCGTTAGCGCGACTATCGACCATCAAAATGGGTACAGCAGCCGCTTTTAAGGTCGTTGCGAGGTTGATGGACCATGCGCTGGCCCCCACGATGGCAAGAGCAGGTTCGCTGGAAAAAGACAGTTTCATGCTACGCGCTAAGGGGCGTAAGGAGAAACCGTGTAAAAGCATGGTGACAGCAATGACGCCAAAGACGGCGGGCATAATCAAGTCTGCCGAGTGATATCCTGAGTCGTGCAGGCGAATCCCGGATGCGCCTGCAACTGCGGCCGCAACAATACCTCGGGGAGCGATCCAGCCGACAAAAACACGCTCACGCCATGTCATATCGGATCCTAGAGTGGCTAAGAAGATACCAAGTGGCCGTACCGCAAAAAGAACAACGAAGGTAAGCGCCATAATGGGTATGGAAAGATGAGCGAGTGCACCACGCTGTAAGTCTGCGGTGAGCAGGATAAAGAGGACCGAGACAACGAGTACGACTAGAGACTCTTTATTGCGTCTCAGCTCTGCTATACCGGGAATATGAAGGTTGGTCAGGGCCATACCAAACACGGTGACGGCAATGAGACCAGCCCCCTCCATCTCCGTATTACAGGCTGAGAAGATGACGAGTGCAAGGCTAAGCAGTGCAGGCATCTTCAAAATTTCAGGCATAAGATCGCGTACAAAGAGCGTACGGATCATATAAGCTGGCGCAATACCTGCAGCGATAGAAAGAGCTGTAGCAGATAAGAGGTCCGGCAAGGTGTGTGTGAAGAAAACGCTTGTATGCACATCAACATGCAGCATGAGGAGTTGCAAAACGACGGCAGCAAGAATGGCCCCAAGGGGGTCATTAACGATCGCTTCCCATCGGAGGAAAGCAGCAAGTCTTGGTTTGAGTTTGGCGCTGCGCAGCAATGGAAGAATGACCGTAGGGCCGGTTACAACGATGATTGCTCCAAAAAGCAGTGATGTGCCCCACTCAAGATGCGCCACAAAGTGGGCTGCGAGGGATCCAAGTACCCAATTAATGGGGAGTGCGACCAGAGTGAGGCGCATGACCCCTTCCCCAGCATCTCTTAACTGCCGAATATCGAGGGCCATACCTCCTTCAAACACCACAATAGCCACCAGCAATGAAACCAGAGGGCGGAAGACCCACCCCATGCTCTCTGATGGGTGCAGGAGGTCGAGACCTGGGCCGACGATCAGGCCAATTGTAAAGAGCAGGACAATGGCTGGTAGACGGAGCTTCCAAGCGACCCATTGTGCTAAAATTCCGGCGCCAAAGGTTAAGGCAATGCCTATGAAAATATCATACGGTAAATTGGGAGGCATAATGGCAGTTGGGTCCGTTGGTTAAACGCGGTCGCTGTGAATGAATATATCGGAAGAGAAGCGCGTTGCCTAATGGTGCACTCGTCTCTTAAGGTGCAGGTTATGATTATTCGCCCTGCCCGTTCTTTTGATCGTGATGAAATTTGGCAATGTCTGGCTCCGGTTATACGGAGCGGTGATACTTATGCATTGCCTAAACATTGGTCACAGCGCCAAGTGTTGTCATATTGGATGCAAGAAGAACATCGGGTTTATGTAGCGGAAACAGCCGACCATCATATTGTTGGCACGTTTTACATACGTGCTAATCAAAAAGGTGCTGGGGCACATACGGCGAATGCAGGTTTTGTCGCGCGGCCCGGTTATGGGGCTGGTCGGTTAATGGCGGAGCATGCTCTGAAAGAAGCTGCATCCCTTGGGTATCGGGCGATGCAGTTCAATTTTGTGGTGAGCACCAATGAGCGGGCCATAGAGCTATGGCGCCATCTTGGTTTTGAGGTCGTCGGACGCGTGCCGGAAGCGTTCGACCACCCCACATATGGGATGGTCGATGCTCTGATTATGTGGCGTCGTCTTTCTTCTCCACCACACGTTCCATAACGCATGCGAAGAAGCCGTCCGTACCGTCTTGCTGAGGCGTAAGGGCGAAAGAACCGCGTTGACGCAGCTTCTCAGGCAGAGTCTCTGGCATTTCCTCTCCTGTGAGGAGGCGGTAATCCGTACGGCGCTTCAAGAAGGCTGCGATCTGTACGGCATTTTCCTGTGCTAAGAGAGAGCATGTTGCATAAATCATGCGCCCACCCGGCTTCACCAAAGATGCAGCACGGTCCAGAATTTCAGCCTGTTTTACCAGAAGTTCTTCGATGTCCGTTTGTGTCAGGCGCAGGCGTGCATCGGGGTTGCGGCGCCATGTGCCCGTGCCTGAGCACGGAGCATCGACCAGTACACGATCAAAGCTGCCAGCACGGCGTTTTGCCCATTTGTCACCGCTCACCAGCAAGTGCCGCTCAACGTTATGGACGCCAGCACGGCGTAAACGTTTGACGGCACCTTCTAGGCGCTTTTCATGGACATCACAGGCAACAATATGTCCGCGATTATCCATCGTCATGGCAAGAGCTAGAGTTTTTCCGCCTGCCCCCGCGCAATAGTCAAGCACACGATGCTCAGATTTTGCATCAGCTGCCAGGACGACCAACTGAGAGCCTTCATCTTGAATTTCGACCAAGCCATCACGGAAGGCTTGTGCTGCCGTAACGGGTTGGCGGCCATCAAGGCGCATGCCCCAAGGGGATAAAGCCGTGGGTTCGGCTTTTAATGATTCATTGCGAAGGGCTTTAATGGCAGCCTCACGCGTGCCTTTGAGCAAGTTTACGCGCAGGTCAAGCGTTGGAGCTTCCAGCAAGGCAAGCATTTCTGCTTCGAGGCGGTCACCGAACGTTTCGAGTAAGATTGGTTCAATCCAATCAGGATACTCTAAACGTACAGCGCGGGGCTGTTTCGGGCTTGAAAGTGAGCGCCCTTCTAGCTTTTTTAGGGCAATATCTTCGCGTGATGTGAGAGGCGATGGTGCGTAACGATCTGTGCCAAACAACGCACGGACATTGTCCATGTTCTCTCCGCCCAGAAGCAAACTGGCGGCACTGAGCAGGCGTGGCGAAATCGCGCCGGTGAGATCAGAAAAATGCCAGTGTAGACGACGCCAGCTTCTCAACACATCCCATACAATGGCTGAAATAGCGCGTCGGTCACCGCCGCCGATGTAACGGCGTTCACGGAAAAAAGCATTTGCCGTCGCATCTGCAGGACGGCGGGGGGCGTTCTGGATCGCACAAAGCAGATCAATCGCGCCAGAAAGGCGGGCTGCAGGGGTCATGTCGACCCCCTAACCCGTTTCTGGCGGAATAGCGAGAGGCAGAAGCCTCTCTAACGATTAATCCCGGCGATAATTTGGGGATTCACGTGTGATCGTGACATCATGGACATGGCTTTCACGCAAACCGGCATTGGTGATGCGGCGGAAGCGAGCTCGTGTCTGAAGGTCAGGAACGGTCGCTGAGCCGGTATAGCCCATGCCTGCTTTAAGGCCACCAACGAGTTGATGTACGACAGGAGCCATCCCTCCCTTGTACGCAACCTGGCCTTCGATGCCTTCTGGGACGAGCTTCAATGTGTCACGGACTTCACCTTGGAAGTAACGATCCGCAGAACCTTGTGCCATTGCACCGAGAGAGCCCATGCCACGATAAGCTTTGTAAGCACGGCCTTGATACAAGAAGGTTTCGCCAGGGCTTTCGTCGGTGCCGGCCAGCAAAGAACCGACCATGACAACATCTGCGCCAGCGCCAATCGCCTTCACGATATCGCCAGACGTCCGCAGGCCACCGTCAGCAATGGCGGAGATGCCGTGTTCATGGCAGGCTGCGGCTGTTTCCATAACGGCGGAGAATTGAGGTACGCCCACGCCTGCAACAACGCGTGTTGTGCAGATAGAGCCTGGCCCAATGCCGATTTTTACACAGTCTACGCCAGCGGCAATAAGCGCGCGTGCTGCTTCAGGTGTTGCGACGTTACCAGCGATAATTTGAATAGCTGGATCACGGGCCTTTAGTTTTTCTACTGTTTCCAGAACGCCGCGTGAGTGACCGTGTGCGGTATCCACAACCAGCACGTCAACGCCAGCAGCAATGAGCGCTTCTGCGCGTTGCAGACCATCTTGGCCAACGCCGATTGCAGCAGCACAACGGAGGCGGCCTTGGTCATCTTTAATGGCTAAAGGATGCGTAATCGCTTTGTCCATGTCCTTGACGGTGATCAAACCAACGCAGCGCTCAGAATCATCAACAACGAGCAATTTTTCAATGCGGTGACGATGAAGAAGTGCACGTGCTTCCGCTGGGGCTGCACCATTCTTAACGGTCACAAGGTTTTCATGCGTCATAAGGTCACGGACACGGGTATTGGGGTCCGTATTGAAGCGCATGTCGCGGCTGGTGAGAATGCCAAGCAGGCGCCCACTGCCCTCTTCTACAACAGGAAGGCCTGAAACGCCGTGGCGTGCTTTCAGTGCTTCAACATCAGAAAAGGTTTGATCTGGCCCAACCGTGATGGGGTTCACGACCATGCCCGATTCAAAACGCTTCACGCGGCGAACCTGCTCGGCCTGCTCTTCGACGGAGAGGTTTTTGTGAATAACGCCCATGCCGCCCTGCTGGGCCATAGCAATCGCCATTGCGTCTTCGGTGACGGTATCCATGGCAGAGGACATGAGGGGGATGTTGAGTTCGATTGTACGCGTCAGGCGTGTGCGCGTATTAGCTTGCGCTGGCAGAACGGATGATTCGGCTGGTTCAACCAGAACGTCATCATAAGCCAGTGCTTCACGGATACGATCGTGAAGAGAAGAAGTAGTCATGCCCGCATACCCCGTTTTTTCGGGCGCAAGTGCGCCGAAGTATTCAGTGCCGGGCGTGCCAAAAGCCGCCTCGGCTGTTGGCGGGTCTTAATAGCTATTTTTAGTAAACACAGGAAGTGTTTTTTAGCGTTTTTGGGTATAAAATTTTGTGGTAATTTTGGCTGGGAGACCTGGATTCGAACCAGGGCTGACCGGGTCAGAGCCGGTAGTTCTACCGCTAAACTATCTCCCAAGCGGTGAGGTGATTTCTAGCGATAGTGACTTAAATGTGCAAGAGAGTTTTTTCATTTTTCAGAAGAAAAAATAATCCCCTTGCGGGAAAAGCATATTCGGCGTCATGTAGAATAATAAACAGCCATAGTGGTTTTTATCGGGGGCGAACGTAATGTCGATGCCAGAACGGGAAGCAGGAATGATAGGGTGCGCGCAGCAGCGCAGCATGCCCGGTCGTTATGCTGGACCGTTCTTCGCTGCCATTGATCTCGGGACGAATAATTGTCGCTTGATGATTGCGGCCCGTACCGCCTCTGGCTTTCGGATCGTTGATAGTTTTAATCGCTGCGTAGGGCTGGGTGAAGGTTTAAAGGTCAGTGGGCGCTTGGCGGAAGATGCCATGAACCGTACCATAGAAGCCTTACGGATTTGCGCGGAGCGTCTCCATCAATGGCCACTGACTGAGCTTCGTGCGGTTGCAACGGAGGCCTGCCGTCGTGCGGGAAATGGCCGTGATTTTCTTGCGCGGGTGTTGCGTGAAACAGGCTTGAAAATTGATATTATCAGCCCCCGTGAGGAAGCTGAGCTTGCTGTAGAAAGCTGTTCGGCCCTTTTTAATCAATGTTCTAACGCACAAAATGCTGAACGCGGCGTGCTGTTTGACATTGGTGGTGGCTCAACAGAGATTGCGTGGGTACGTCTTGATCACCGCCGCAATGAGCATACATTAATTGGCACCACAAGTTTGCCTCTCGGGGTAATTTCCCTTGAGGAAACATTTGGAAGTGGTCATGGAACGTCTTATGATGACATGGTCAACCATGTCTTTGATCAATTAGCCCCCTTTGAGTCGATTCATAGAATATACCGTGAAGTTCTTCAGGGGCGCACAAGGTTGATTGGTACGTCTGGGACTGTGACGACCCTTGCGGGGGTAGCGCTTGCCCTGCCCCGTTATAATCGCGCCATGATTGATGGGGCGACCTTGCCGGGCGAAAATATGTGTGAAGCGATCCGCACTTTGCGGCATATTGGGCCGCAAGGGTTGATCGAACATCCGTGTGTGGGGCCTGATCGGTCGCGCTATGTGTTGCCCGGTTGCGCAATTTTTGAAGCAATTTATCAAATGTGGCCAATTCAGCAGGTTACCATTGCGGATCGGGGCCTTCGTGATGGTATGTTGGCCCGAATGGCGCGTGATCATGCGCTTTATTCTGCATCGGTTCGTCGCCGCACGGGGGCGTCGAACTTCGCTAAGCCCTACACGGCAACCCATGGTGCCGATTTTTTGAATAATTATGTGACGTTATGAAACCACCTCGTTCCCCCTCCGGTCCTCGTACAAAAAAAGACGCTCCTAAGCGCGTTCCTGGTAAAGCGCTAAAAAGTGCAGCGGCGCCTGGTGTGGCATCTTCTACAGAAGATGGTGCCACGGTTAAAACAGCGCGTAATAAGAGTATTTCCCTGCGGACAGCGCGTGGGCGCACTACGGCCCAGCAACGTTGGTTGAACCGCCAGCTTAATGACCCATATGTCGCGGCGGCGCGTAAGCAAGGGTGGCGGTCTCGTGCAGCCTTTAAGCTGATCGAACTGGATGACCGTTTCTCATTGATTAAACCGGGCGTAAAAGTGATTGATCTTGGCGCTGCTCCCGGGGGGTGGACACAGGTTGCGGTTAAGCGTGGTGCGGAGAACATTGCGGGGGTTGATCTTTTGCCTGTGGACCCAGTAGCAGGGGCAACGATCATTGAGGGTGATTTCACAGACCCAGAGATGCCTGATCGGCTAAAAGATATTCTGGGTGGTCCGGCTGATATTGTGATGTCTGACATGGCACCCAATACGACGGGACATGCGGCGACGGACCACGTGCGTATTATGGGCCTTGCAGAAGGTGCATTGGACTTTGCGTTGCAGGTTCTCGCTGAGGGTGGAAGCTTTATTGCTAAGGTCTTCCAAGGCGGATCTGAAAAGCAAATGCTGGATTCGATGAAGAATGCCTTTGCGACAGTGCGGCACGTTAAGCCCCCCGCCTCTCGCAAAGAGTCCAGTGAGCTTTATGTTGTTGCTACTGGCTTCCGCCCCGAACGTCTTAAAGACGACGTTTAAGCGGTCTTTTTTCTCTTCCAGCTAACGACATAGCTAGCTGGAAGAGAGGCTTCTTTAAACATCTAAAGGGGGCGGGTTAGCCGTTAAGAAATCTAAAATTTCTTTTTGTGCCAAGGAAACATCACGCCCTAACGCCATGAGCGATGGAATTTGTTGAGGCGCAGTGAGGAGAGATTTCAATAGGCCGGGAAGATAAACTTTTCCCTCGCGCATGCCTTCTGTGGCGGCAGGTGGAAGGCTGCGCTCTGCATCATCACAAATAACACGCAAAACAGCAAAAGGCAGCCCAGATTGGGCGACGTAACCACTCTCCATATCAACCGCTAGGCAGAGGCTTGATGTGGCCGCGTAGTGTTTGTCTTCCTGTGTGGCAACGAGAACGTCACTGTGCAATACACCGCCGCGCAAAAGACGTTCAGCGCCGAAATGTTGGCTGAGGTGTTCATCACACTCCATGCGCTCACCATCCACAATGACGTGATTAGCCGAGAGGACAGTGCCGGGCGCCAAATCTGGCTGAAGGCCACCAGCGCAGCCAAATGAAAGAAGATGCGTACATCCAATATCGACCAGGCGTTGTGTTTCACGCTCCGCCCGTATCGGGTCAGCATAGCTGAGGGCAACCGGAACATCAGGGAGGAAGCGGCGGATAATCCGCGCTTCTTGGCGTAAGCCTGTTAAAACACCTAACATCAGAAACCGACCTCCACACGACCGCTATTGCTGTCTCCGAGATTACGGTAACGTGCTAGGGCCGTTAAAGGGAAAAATTGTTTGTACCCATGGTAGCGTAGATAGAAGACCTTTGGGAAACCGACGGCATTATAAGGTTCTTCGTGCCATTCGCCTTTATCATCTTGTGCCTGTGTTAAGAAATGGATTCCGTGTTGTACGGCATCACTATTACGCTCTCCTACAGCCATAAGACCTAAAACGGCCCATGCTGTCTGGGATGGTAGGCTTTCTTTGTACTGTCCGGGCTGCGCGCCTTCGTAAGACGCGCAATCTTCGCCCCAGCCGCCATCTGCACGCTGTACGCTTTTTAACCACGTGACGGCCCGTTGAATCATGGGGTCTTCATGGGGAACGCCCGCAATGTTAAGAGCGCAGAGTACGGACCATGTCCCATAAATATAGTTTGTGCCCCAACGCCCAAACCAACTGCCATTCGTTTCTTGATCGCTGCGTAGGTAAGCCAAAGCACGGTCAATAATGGGCCGGTCTTCTGCGTATCCGAGCTGTGCTAAAAAGGAGATACAGCGTGCTGAAACATCAGCCGTTGGAGGGTCAAGCAAAGCGCCATGATCTGAGAAGGGAATATGGTTGAGGAGGTCGAGATCATTATCAATATCGAAAGCGCCCCACCCCCCATTAGTGCTTTGCATACCAATGATCCATTCGCGTGCACGCTCAATGGCGTCTTGGTTTCCTTCAGGATCAACGCGATGTAGGAGCATGCCGACGACGGCGGTATCATCGACATCTGGATAGTAGTCATTCTCGTACTGAAACGCCCAACCGCCGGGGCGGAGGTCAGGCGAAGTGTTCATGGCCCAGTCGCCTTTGACGTCTAAAATTTGACGGTCACGCAACCACTCTGCGCTGCGGCGTAGTGACGCCATTGTTTTTTCACGTTCGGTGGCACGAGCGCCGGATGCTGCCTCCATCATGGCGAGGCCCGATAAGCCAGTATCCCAAACAGGAGAGACGCATGGCTGGCAGTAAATCTCACCATTCTTTTCGACTAATAAGTCTTGGATGGATTGCCATGCGGTGACAACGCGCTGGTCATCATCCGCAACGCCAAGAGCGCGATACATCATGACGACATTGGCCATTGCGGGGTAAATCGCCCCGAGGCCACCTTCGCTGAGGCGTGGCTCAATGAAGTCAATGGCGGCTTTGATGGCTTTATCGTGCACATTGCGGGGAATGTGCGGGATTATAGGACGTAATGCGGTATCAAGATGTTTGAAGAAACGTCCCCAGCGTGAACGAAACGGCCCTTGTATCCAGTCTTTGACGTCTTCGGGGGGTTGTACAAATAATTCGCGGACGTGGATGTTATGGGGGTTAATAGCACAAGGGCGCAGCGCAGCTAAGACGAGCAATGGCGCGACGACCGTGCGTGACCAGTAAGACATATTCCACATGGAAAAAAATGCCTTACGGGGTAAGAGCATCAGCTCAACAGGCATAACAGGTGTCGCTTGCCAAGGAACCTCACCAAAAAGGGCAAGCTGAAAGCGGGTAAAAACATTACTATGTGCGGCGCCACCATGGTCAAGGATCGCTTCACGCGCGCGTTTCATATGGGGAGCGTTAATATCGTCCCCGATGGCTTTTAGGGCAAAATACGCTTTCACGCTGGCAGAGAGTTCAAAGCCGCCATCATGGTAAAGAGGCCACCCTCCATGTTCTCCCTGAATGCGACGTAGGTACCCCCCAATTTTCGCCTGACGCTCTAAGTCAATACGGTCTAGGTAATGCTCCAGAAGGACATATTCTGCCGGAATGGTGGCGTCAGCTTCGAGCTCGAAGACCCAGTGTCCATCCGCTTTTTGGCGTCCACCAAGTGCCTTATGGGCGCTTTCAATGGCCCGCTCGACCGCCGCGTTATCGGTCTTCGCGTCGTTCGTTTTTTCGCGCACCAAAGTCTCGCTCACTAGACACTTCCTCCCTTTGTTGTGGTTTTTTGATGTTGCCACACGTGTTGGTGCGTGACGGTGTAGATTAGCCGCGAGGCTAAAAATAGTTATTATATCTTGAGCCGTTCAGTTTGTCATCATAGCGTCATTTATATGATAGGGGAGCGGAAACCGGCCGCAGAAACAGCCGCCAAGCCTGACTGAATAGCGCCTTCGATGGTCGAAGGGAGTTCAGTCTGCGTCCAGTCCCCTGCGAGGGCAAGGTTGCTAAGGCCTGTGATGATATGCCCATCTCGTGTCCGAGGACGTTTTTTGTCCTGCTCTGGGGTGGCGGCAAAAGTAGCACGCTTTTCGCGCAAGAGGCGTGCGGGGGGCATGGCGACAGGGAGTGGTGTTGGGAGAACGGGATCAAGAGCGCGGCGGACTTCAGACCAGATAGTGGCGAGCATTTCACTGGAATCACGTTTGGCATACCGGTTGGCTGCACTCACGGTTACGGACAGGATATGGCCTTTGAGAAAGAGCCATTCTGAAACACCGCCGACCAAGCCAACAAAACGGGCTTGATCTACGATGCCCCGTGCGGTGATGTCTTCTGGAAGGCGGAAATGGGCGTTTGCAATGCTCTCAAAGGCATCCGGAGTGGGTAATGTGGGGAGTAAATTTTGCGCAACAGGTGCTGTGACGGCCAGAATGACGTAATCGCCTTCATCGACCGTGATGACCCCGTTAGACGTTTCGAAAGAGGTAATACGGCCACCGTCACCGTCTTGGTTGAGGCTGGTGACGCGTGTGCTGCAATGGATTTGGGCATGGTAGCGCTTC
This sequence comes from Neokomagataea thailandica NBRC 106555, assembly GCF_001598495.1. Lineage (GTDB taxonomy): Bacteria > Pseudomonadota > Alphaproteobacteria > Acetobacterales > Acetobacteraceae > Gluconobacter > Gluconobacter thailandicus_A. The sequence continues at coordinate 156,282 of NZ_BCZB01000003.1, read as the reverse complement.
AGATAATCTAGCGCAGGGTCAACAAAGCTTTCTGAAAGGCCAACTTTTGGAAAGCGGGGCAAGCAGGCATGACCGCCACGCGCTAATGATTTTTGGACAATGTTGCCGAGAAGCCGGGCACTTCCCGTCTCTAAATCTGTATTCAGGGCCGATATGGCGAAGGGAGCGAGTAATTTCCGGCTCAGCGTCCCCTCACCTAAGCATGATTCAACGGTGGTTTCAGCTTTGGCGCGTACGAGCTTCCACAAAGCACCTAATTCTTTTAATTTCATCCCCGGAACGCGGCGCCCACCCGGTAACATCCAAAAAGGAATTTTTCCGCGAGAGAGGTGCAGTGTCCATCCGCGATGCTCGGAAAGGTCAAAAAACGGGAAAATGGGGGTGTCTGGGCCGGTAATCGTATGGCGTGCGCTTATAATATCGAGGTAACGAAAGGTGAGCTCATTTGCGGAGAGCAGCAGATGGTTTCCGTTGTCGATAACAGCATCAAGCGTGCGATCGTAAAAGGAGCGTGCGCGGCCACCACAAGCTGGGCCAGCTTCGTAAATTGTGACTTGCGCTTGTGCGGCTAGCTCAACGGCTGCGGAAAGCCCGGCAAGGCCACCGCCAATAATATGAACACGACTCATGGAGAAATAACGCCTGCTGTTTATTTTACATACGCTATGAAAGCACGGGTGGCGCGCCATGCTTTGGAAACGTCTAAGGTTTGATCGGGATTTTTCCATCCGCGTTTTAGAAGGGCAGATAAGACAGGTTGATAGGATGCGGCCATCATGCGTGCTGGGCGCATCGCTTTGGCTTTGCAAAGGCGCATTGCGTGATGTGCGTCACGAAAGTGATCTTGGGCTCTACGAGCTAGAACACGGCACACTGGGTCAAGGCCATGAGCGTAAAGTGCTTCAGTGGGAACGGTTGGCACATCAAACCGCTCCAGCAATTCTGTTGGTAGGTAGAGGCGGCCCCGTTGGGCATCTTCGCCGAGGTCTCGTAGGATATTCGTAATTTGTAACGCACGCCCAAGATGGTAGGCGACCTTGCGCGCTTCTGGTGAGGTATCACCAAAAACACAGACAGATAAACGCCCTACGGCGGAGGCGACACGGTCGCAATAGAGGTCCAGTGTTTTTTCATCAGGCGCAACAATAGGAGCGCCGCAATCCATGATCATACCGTCAATGACGTCATGAAAATCTTGTGCTTTCAGAGCGAAGCGCATGATCGTGGCGACCAGTACGCGGTCCAATGCATTGCGCGCTTCACCTTCGAAAAGATACTTTATGCGTTGATGCCATTCAGCAAGAGAATGTGCAGGATCTGTAACGCCAGCATCACCATCCGCGATGTCATCCACTTCGCGGCAAAAAGCGTAAACGGCGAACATGCCTTGGCGGCGTGCCTGCGGCAAAACCTTCATTCCGCGCCCAAAGGATGTTCCCGAACGGGTGACGATGCTGGCAACATGGTCAAGGTCAGCCTGCGCGCATGGAAGGCCGGGTGAGGCGCACAATCCACCAAAAACCATGTTTTTCTTCTCCTCAGGCAGTAAGAGCATGTCTCATAGCGTTAAACGCAAAAGAGACAAAGGGCGCTTCGAAGGGGGGAGCATAAACTGCTGCCAATACTGATGTAAAAACATCACAAATGATGCGTGTCATGTGAAGAGAAATGTTTCTTTAAAGAAAAATGCTTTCCCCGATCAAAAACTGTAAAAAGGGGCTTTTCAAGTGATTTCGTTTCGATATTAGTATGTTTCGATATTTTTTCAAATCTGGAGCGAACATGTCTGACACCCTAACAAAAGAAGGTCGTGAAGACCTGCTTTCTCGTGGTTATTCTCGCCGTCATCTAGGGCGTGTCGCTGCTGTTCTCGGTGCAGGAATGGCTTTCCAGGCCACTTTACGGAATGCGCATGCCCGCGCACTGACCGCAATACCAACAGGTGTCGATGTAACGAAGCTCGTCCGTATTGGTAGCAATGAATGTTGGACAGGCCCCTTCCCTGCGGCTGCAAAATTAGGGGCAGAAGCTGTATTCCACGGCAACCGCTATGACCCTACCGGCATGATGCGTACAAATTTGATCAAGACGTTTGCCGCAACAGAAAACATGCCGGAAGAGACGATCATGCCATGGGGTGGGTCCTCTGATCCGCTTTGTCGTACGATTGTAACGTTCTGCTCCCCGACACGCGGTTTGGTGACGGCTGATCCAAGCTATGAAGCGGGTTGGGTGACGGCTGAGTGGTTGAAAATTCCCCTCACGAAAGTGCCGCTAGACGCACAAAATGGTTATAAGACCGATGTTCGTGCCATGCTTAAAGCAAACCCGAATGCCGGCGTCTATTATGTTTGTAGCCCAAATAACCCAACGGGTACGGTAACACCGTTGGAAGATATTGCGTGGCTCGTGGAAAACAAGCCAAAGGACGCCATCGTTCTTGTTGATGAAGCTTATATTCACTTCTCGGATTCACCAAGTGCGCTGTCTTTGGTGCGTGCTGGCAAAGACGTGGTGGTGTTGCGGACATTCTCCAAGATGTTTGCAATGGCTGGCTTGCGTCTGGGCTTGAGCATTACACGCCCTGATCTGCACAAAAAAATGATGCGTTACGATGGTGAAAATCAAAGCTACATGCTGCCGATCCCTGCTGTGGCGTGCGGTACAAAAAGCCTAACGATGCATGCAGACATTGCGGAGCGTAAGCGTGAAATGATCGCGGCACGCAATATGACCTTTGCTCATTTGCAAAAGCGCGGCATTCGTTACATCCCGTCTGATGCGAATATGTTTGTGATTGACTGGCAGCGCCCTGCGGCACCGATTAAAGACGCTTTCTTACAAGAAAAGATCTTGATTGGTCGGTCATGGCCAGTTTGGCCAAATGCGTCTCGTATTACGGTCGGCTCTATGGCAGAAATGAAAGCTTTCTGTGCGGCGCTGGATCGCATTATTACATAATTCGTGAAATGTCGTTCTGCGCAGTGTGAGGTTCATATGCGCAGAACGATTTTGAGAATTAGATATGTTTGGCGCTGTAGATGAGCGCTTGTAGGCCATTGATTTTGCTTAAAGACACGCGTTCGGCGATGGGGTCTTTTTTACGTAAATTCTGCGCAAGGCTGTGTGATAACTGAACAATCACCGCCGCTTCCATACGCATCCGCCGGTCTTGCACGAGCTGGGGTAAAATACGTGCCTCACGGTTTAGAGCATCAACTCCATCCAGCATGCGGTCAAAAACGCGCCGTATTCCGGGTTTGCTGCGAACTAAGCGCAGATCATTAATGGTGCACTGCTCTTCTGCCAGCCACGGAAGCGGCACATAGCAACGATCTAGTGTTTTGAGGTCATGGGTCACATCTTGCAGATGGTTCAAGACTTGCAATGCGCTGCTTAAAGCATCTCCGGCGGCAAAAGCGTCTTGAGATTCACCGTGGAGGTGAAGCAAGAAGCGGCCTACTGGATTGGCGGAATATGCACAGTAATGCAGTAACTCGTCCCAGCTCTGATAGCGGTTTTTCTCAGCATCCATGCAGAATGCTTCTGTCAGGTCAGTCGCGACTTCCAGTGGGATTTTGCGTTCTAAAAGTGCCGTACGTAACGTGACAGCCGTTTGAGCATCTGCGCGTAAAGGGGCATCAATTTCACCGCGTATGACCGCAGCCATGCCACGCAGCCGGGAAATTTTTTCCGATGGCGTAAGTTCGGCGGTGTCTACCATGTCGTCCGTGACACGGGCGAAATTGTAATATGTATGGACAATCGGGCGGTGTTGTTTGGCAATCAGGAAAGAGCCAACGGGGAAATTTTCATCTCCCTTCCCCTTAGCGGAGGTGACGTCCTTGGTGCCCCATATATCATCATGGTTCATGCTGCATCATCCTTATACGCACGCTCTTTCCACTGCACGCCCGTGCCCCGGTGGTGGTTAATAGCGGAGCCAATTGTGGCAGCCATGTAAAATGCGGCTACGAGAGGGAGTGGTAAAGCGCGCCATAATGGGAGTTCAAATCGGCGCAATGTTGGAAGAAATGTTGCGCACGAAATGAGGTAAGTGAGGAGGCCAATTTTGCGGGGTCGGCCCTTTGCAAAAACGGCATAAAAGATAGGCAAAAGCCAAACAAATCCCATCCCGATGACGGTACCGACCAGCAATAAAGGGGAGTATCGTAACTGTACATAGGCCGTACGTGCGATCATCTTCCAAACGTCATGAGCCCCTTGATAAGGGCGAATGGACCACGCTTGAGCACTGTGACCGAGATAGAGGCGTCCACCACTGCGCTTGACGTGAGCAGCAAGCGTACAATCATCAATGAGGGCGCCTTTGAGGGTTTCTATGCCACCAATACGCTCCAACGCGCGGCGGCGCAGGAGAATAGTGCCGCCTGCTGCGCCGGCGACCCGTGAGGATGGGTCCGCCGTGCGCGAGAACGGATATAACATGGCAAAGAAATATACGAATGCGGGCACGAGAAAGCGCTCTGCTTGGCTTTCGCAGTTCAGCGCGACCATCTCGGAGACAAGATCTAGGTTATCATCACGAGCTTTTGAGACTAAGCTGGCTACATGTGTACGCGCATGCAGAATATCCGCGTCTGTGAGTAGAATATACCCATGAGGGCCAATGTTGGTAAGGGCGTGCTGAACGCCCTGATGGACGGCCCATAGTTTTCCGCTCCAACCGGCGGGACGGTTTTCTCCCGTAAGGACCGTTAAGCGCTTTTTAGGGTCCGGAACGGAGCGTGCTAGGTCACCGGTGCCATCCGTGCTGTTATCATCAACAAGGATAACCGAGAGAGTGCCGTTATAGTCTTGCGCTAAAAGAGACTTCAGGCAGGCTTTAACAGATTCAGCTTCATCGCGTGCGGGGACAACGATTGCTACATCCGGAGCTGAAGAAGGGGTGTCGCGCGGCTCAAGCAAGGGACCGCTTTGCCAAAAGCGCCCGTGAAACATGCCAAGATAGACCCAAGCGCCAAGGCTCGTCAGAGCAGAACCGGTGCGTAGCATTATTGGACGCGCCCATTCAGGCGAAACCATGATACGGCATCGGTCACGGCATCACGAGCTGGACGGGGTGCGTAGCCTAATTCACGTTGTGCTTTAAGAGAAGAAAAATACATTAATTTCCGAGACATAGCGAGGGTTTCACGGGTAACGCGCGGCTCAATTTTAAAACCTCTTGCCAGCCATTCTGACACGAGCGCTACGGGGTAGAGCCAAGACTGGCGCAGTTTCACGCGCGGTGGTTTCACACAAGCCACTTCACTGACGAGATTAAACAAATCTCCTAAGGACATGTTTTCGCCTCCGAGAATGTATTTCTCACCAATTTTGCCGCGTTCTAGTGCGAGGGCATGTCCTTCAGCAACGTCATCAACATGGACGATGTTGAGGCCCGTTTCAACGTAAGCGGGCATTTTGGCGGATGCGCATTCTAAGATCATTTGTCCTGTGGGTGTTGGCTTAATATCGCGTGGGCCTACAGGTGTAGAGGGGTTTACGATGACCGCAGGGAGATTATGTGATTTGATAAGGTCCAAAACAACTTGTTCGGCACGGTATTTAGAGAGTTTGTAGGTGCCTATGACCTTGTCTTCACTAATGGGCGTTGTTTCGTCTGCTGCAATGCCATCTGAGCGTAAGCCAAGAGCAGCGACAGAAGAACAATAGACAATGCGCTCTACCCCGGCATTTTGTGCGGCGAGCATCAGGTTGCGTGTACCATCCACATTAGCGCTCATCATGACGGCAGGGTCCGGGACCCATAAACGGTAATCAGCAGCAACATGGAAAACATATTTCACGTTTTCCATAATGCGTTTTAAACTTGCTGGATCAGAAAAATCAGCGATGACAATGTCAGCATCAAGCTCAGCAACATTTGTGCGGTCTGAGGTGGGACGTACCATAAGGCGCAGTTTGTGACCGCGTTCTTGTAATGTGCGCGCGACAGCAGAGCCTACGAAGCCGGTTGCGCCGGTTATGAGCGTAATGTCTTCCATGGGTCGTAGTGCTCCTTAAAATCGTATAACACCGTGGCGAAAAGGATTACCACGTTAAAAGCTGTCTTAGCATACTGTTCCATGATCGGTGGGGAAAGCACCTGAAAGGCTGGAATAATTGGGTGCGGTAGGCTAGAGCGGTGGCAAACGATTTGTGACGAAAGCCTTGAAAAAAACACTCCCCATCTTTTTGACCTGCTTCGGCTTGGTTCTGTTTACGGTTATCGCGGCACGCGCGGGTATCCATCCTGTTCTTCAAGCCCTGAGTAAGGTGGGGCTTGGCGGCTTTTTGTTGGTCGTCGGGTATCAACTTTTAGTTGATATCGGGCTCGGGCTAGCGTGGAAAGGGTCTGTGCCTCAGATTGGTGCTGTGCGCCTCATTGGCGCACGCTTGGCACGAGACGCAGCAGCAACCTGTCTCCCCTTCTCACAGCTTGGCGGCATTGCCATTGGTGTGCGTGCAACGCTTGCAGGGCGCAATCCTGTCAGTCGTGAGGGCACAGTTTTACGCTGGCCTGAGGGTGTTGCATCAAACCTTGTTGATATCACGACGGAAGTTTTGGGGCAGATTGCTTTTGTGTTGCTGGCTGTCTTGTGCCTCGTTGGGCATGATGGTGCTGCACGCTTCATCTGGCCTTTGTCGATCGGCATGGTGTTATTGAGCCTAGGTATTGCTGCGTTTATTTGGACGCAGTTGCGTGGCGGCACAATCTTGCAACGTAGCGCGCAGTTTTTGGGGCGTCACATCGCTGCGGGATGGAGTGAAAACCTCATTGATGACAGTGTTGTTTTTCAAGAGAGGTTGGAAGAGCTATGGGGGCGTGCAGATCGTATTGCTCTTGGAGCGTTTTCCCATTTTTTGTGTTGGGTTGCTGGGGCCGGTTTGACATGGTTGGCTCTTTCACTCCTTGGGGCTCATACAGGGTTTATGTCTGCTCTCGCGATTGAAGGTGTTGTGTGCGGCATTATGTCTGCCGGCTTCTTGGTGCCTGCTTCTTTAGGGGTACAAGAGGCTGCGTATGTTGCTTTGGGCATGATGTTTGGAATTGATTCCGAGATTGCGCTGAGCCTCTCTTTGTTGCGGCGTGGGCGGGATCTGATGATCGGTATTCCTGTCTTGCTGTACTGGCAATTTGTGGAAGTCCGGCGCTTGCGCCTTCAGGTATCTGATCCATCGACGAATGGGTAAGGCTCTTTACCTTTGAGATCTCACGTTATGCCACTTTTTAAAACACTCATGGTGATCGGTCCGGGGCTTATCGGTTCATCTATCTTGCGGCGCGCTCGGCGTGATGGGCAATTGGCTGAGCGTTTGATTGTTATGGACCGAGACGCTACGGTTCTTGCACGGGTGCGAGAATTGGGCTTAGCGGATGATGTAACGATGGACCCGGCAGATGTGGCACACGCTGATTGCGTCGTGCTCTCGGTGCCGGTACGTGCCGTTGAACTTGTTGCGCGTTCTTTGGCGCCTTTTTTGCAACCGGGGACACTTTTGACGGATGTTGCTTCAGTACGCGGTGAATTAGGCCGAACGATCCCTTCGTTTTTGCCTGAAGGTGTGGAGTATGTCCCGTCTCACCCCATGGCAGGAACAGAGTTTTCCGGTCCCGATGCGGGATTTGCTGAGTTGTTTGAAGGGCGGTGGGCATTGCTCATTCCGTCCGAAGATTCTGCTGCATGGGCGTGCGAAAAAATACAACAATTTTGGGAGAACTGTGGAGCGCGCACCAAGATTCTGACGGCGGAAGACCATGACCGTATTTGTGCAATGGTGAGTCACCTTCCCCATTTATTGGCGTTTACCATTTGTGATACGGCCGATAATTTATCTGGTGAAATGCGCTCTGCCGTACTGGATTATGCAGCATCTGGATTCCGTGACTTTACACGTATTGCAGCATCTGATCCGGTGATGTGGCGGGATATTTTTACGGCTAATCGAGATGTTCTTTTAGAAACGCTTGAGCGTTTTATACAAGATACACAATCTATGGCTGATGCGATCCGGCGTGGGGATGATGATGCGATTACGGCCAAAATTCATCGGGGCCGACGTATACGCCGTTCTTTGATTCATAATAGGCAAGCTTGAACCCCCGCAGTTTTAATGCTGCGGGAGTTCAGAGTTTAAGCTGTTAGGCCTTAATGACGCGTAGCGTATTGGTGCTGCCAGAGTGGCCGTATGGTAGTCCTGCGAGAACGAGGATGTGATCATCCTTTACGCAGAACCCGTTTGAGAGAGCGAGTTCTGCAGCAGGAACGGCGAGGTCTTCAATGCCATGTGCTTGACGGTCACGTTCGACAACATGTGGGAACGTCCCCCAAACAACGCAGAGGCGGCGAGCGACCGTCAGTTCTGGTGTCAGAACCAAAATTGGGCTTGCGGGGCGTTCACGTGCCATAATCAATGCGCCACGGCCACTGCGGGTATGTGCGGCAATGGCTTTGGTATGCAACTCACGACTCACTTGCCATGCTGCTTGCACGATGGCGCCTTGAATTGTGCCCTCTGACTTCGGGCGAGCGTTATCAATGCGATGACGCCATTCTTTATCTTGCTCTACACGAGCAACGATACGCGCCATGATGGACACAGCTTCAAGCGGATATTTGCCTGCAGCACTTTCAGCCGAAAGCATTACAGCATCAGCGCCGTCATAGACAGCGTTAGAGACGTCTGACACTTCAGCGCGTGTTGGTGTTGGGCTTTCGATCATGCTTTCCAGCATTTGCGTTGCCACAATGACCGGACGGCCAAGCTCACGTGCTAAGGTAATAATGCGCTTTTGAGCAACAGGGACTTCTTCTGGTGGCAGTTCAACGCCGAGGTCACCACGCGCGACCATCAAGCCGTCTGATTCACGGACGATGGGCTCAAGTGCGTCCATAGCTTGTGGTTTTTCAAGCTTGGTGATGATCCATGCGCGGCCAGCAGCAATTTTCTTGGCTTCGGCAACGTCTTCTGGGCGCTGAACAAAGGACAGAGCAACAAAGTCAACGCCGAGAGAGAGAGCAAAGTCAAAATCTTTGCGATCTTTTTCGGTGAGCGCGGGGATTGGCAGAGCAACGTCAGGAACGTTTACGCCCTTACGTTCGGAGAGTTTGCCACCAACGATGACTTCCGTGATCAATGCGTCATCATGTTTTTCGATAACGCGGATTTTCAGCTTTCCGTCATCCAGCAATAGATTGCTGCCGACTTCTGCAGCCGAAATAATTTCTGGGTGCGGCAGGTTAACGCGCTCAATCGTGCCGGGTGTCTTATCAAGATCAAGGCGGAAGCGTTGACCTTCTTTGAGGAAGACGGGACCGTTTTCAAAAACGCCTACGCGTAATTTAGGGCCTTGCAGATCGGCAAGAATAGCCAGTGGGCGGCCAATTTTTTCTTCGGCGGCACGAATGGCAGCATGGCGCTCACCATGATCCGCATGGGCACCATGCGAGAAATTGAGGCGGAAAACGTTAACACCCGCCTGAGCGAGCGAAAGGATCATTTCAGGCGAGGACGAAGCCGGGCCAAGTGTTGCGACGATCCTTGTGCGGCGATGATGTGAACTGGATGTCATCTCTGGGCGTCCTCGTGCTTATACATTCAATTGGACTGAATCGTCTCTCCGGGGAGAAGCCCCCAGAGGGAACGCCGTGGCAACCATCCTGCGTAGCCTTTAACGACAACATGGCACCACTGCGTGGCGGTTGGGCAGGTTCTGATATTACCTACCGTGCCCGGTTTCAGCACCGCGACGACATCACTGTCATCATCGGCACGGCTCATAAGAAGAGCGCCGTCTTTCTGTAACCGGGCATCATTCTGATTGGTGACATAGCCGAGCACGCGTGCATCAGCACGGCCGACATGGTCCCCTTCTCGTTCACTCGCTTCATTGGGCTGGGCCGTATTGCCCTGCGCCGAAAGTCCAGGAATGACGAATGTTCTGCTGCCAAACAATGTGGCTTGGTGCACCCACCCCTTGACGCCGTCTGAGTCTTCAACCAGGCGCCAAACGTCAAACTCACGTTCGATCTCAACAGGAAGACCTCGGCGGTGATAAACCCAATCAATGGGGTAACGATCACCCGGCCCTCTCCGGAGATAGACCTTATCGGCTCGTAAGGCAGCAAAACGAGGAATAGGCAAGCCAGTATTGCTGCCTTTATCGCTGCTGGGTTGCGATGAATCGGGAGCCGCTTGTTGCGGTTCTGCCGCGGCGGCAGTATCGGTTTGATGTGCTACTACTGCTGCTGCACCTGCCGCAGCAGTAGTAGCAACGGTTTTCGTTGCTGCATGGGGGCGCTGATGGTGTTTGTGGTGCTTTGCACCGTCAGGGGCGGTGTGGTGTGGGGCGGGGCTATGAGGCTCAGCTCCAGAGCTTAGTGCTTTATGATGGTGATGCCGGTGATGGGCAGCATGGGCTTGTGATGTAAAAACAAGACCCGCGAGGCCAGCCATGAGTAGGCTATATGTGGTAGTGGGCTTCATCAAGGTTACCGTCATCTCCATGACCAGCATCCCTGCCAATCCTTAAGCGTTTCGGCAAGACACCAAATTGTGCAACAGCATTGTTAAAAGTGAATACCAGAAAAAAACTTACACGACGATCATAGAATTATCGCCAATTTCGGCCAAAAAGCGCACCATGCCACTGGCTTCTACGCCATCAATCAAATCTTCCGGCATTATTTTGGCGAGTGCCATACCCGCTTCGCAGGCCAAAAAGACTCCGCCCATTTCGAGGCAAGCATCACGTAATTCCTGTAAACTGGCGACATTACGGTCAATCAATACATGATCTGGGGTGATATTTATCAAATTTGACCATTGATGAGTTAATGAAAATACACTCAAACCTCCTGCGAATAACGTTACGGGACGCCCAATAGAAAGAGAACTCGCGGCAAGAACAAAGGCATAATGAGCGCGTTGCCATGAATTGTCAGCGAGGCTGATAAAGAGGGGCTTTGACATTATGTAAGAACCACTTCGTTACTGGATGAATGTGCCGTGCAATCTGGATTGCGTGTTAGTTCAAAGCGACGAAAAGTGCTTTTAAGCGCATCCCATGACGTTACAATAGTGTGTTCTGGCGTTTGGGGAGTGAGTTGCATCACCTCTTTGAGAGTTTCTACCGCCATAAGGCTACCGATGACGCTTGTGGCGGGCCCGAGCACGCCTGCGCGAGAGCAGTTCAGGGTTTCGTTTTCATCAGCATCAGGGAAGAGGCATCGGTAACATGGCCCGTGATGTTGTGGGCGGAATGTAGCCACCTGTCCGCCTAGGCCTTGAACCGCTCCAGATATTAAGGTTTTGCCGTAGTGGGTGCAGGCGTCCGAGACGTTGAAGCGTGTACGAAAATTATCCGTTCCATCACATACGAGGTCATAAGATGGCAGAAGCTTTGCCAATAGGCTGGTTGTTGCTCGTTCTGCGTAGGTTTCTATGCGAATATGTGGGTTGAGTGCGGTAAGTTTTTCACGTGCGATATCCGTTTTAAGCGCCCCGATTGAGGGCGTATCGTATAAAATTTGCCGTTGTAGGTTGCTTCGGTCGATATGATCATCATCGATGAGGCCAATGCGCCCAATGCCCGAGGCGGCCAGTTGTTGAGCCAAGGGCGCTCCTAACCCCCCGATCCCGATAATCAGGACGGAAGCATCGCGGCAGCGTGCTTGGCCAATGGCACCAATTTCTGGAACCAAAATATGGCGAGCGTAGCGCTCTAATTCGACATCCGTGAAATTTAACATGATGCCCTCACGATAATAGCTGACTTATACTGCTCAAAAGGTCTAATTTGCTGCGGTGTCATTGTATAATTTCGACCCTTACGGAGACAGCTATGAGCGTTGCCTTTGCTCCGTTTTTTGCGAACAAACGGATGTCCGTCAAGCGCATGTGGTCATTTAAAAAGCACATCTTTGCGACTTTAATTATAATTCTGGCGGCTTATGTCATCTCCCCTTTTATCGCGCTCTGGGAGCTTAAAGAGGCGGTGAGAGAGCATGATGCTCAACGTCTTGAACGACATATTGACTGGAGCGCCCTCTCTCTTTCCTTGCGTGAGGCGATCAACGCTCAGCAGTCGCAAGGAGAGGATGATTTGCCAGATTTTGGCCATTCTTTTGCTATGGCCGCCTCTGCTCATGTGATGGAGACGTCTTTAACACCTGCGGTGTTCTTTGCTTTGATTGAGCACAGTATGCCTTTTGCGCAGGCTGGGCATGACCCACAAACACATTTTTCGTGGGGTATGTTCAGTGTTCGCTTCGTAGGGTTCCGCCATTGTGACGTGAGGATCAAATCAGATATGCAAACGTTTTATACGTTGCAGATGACTTTTGAGCATTGGGGATGGCGGCTAACTGGTATCCACCTGCCGCAGATTATGCGGCAGGCGTGACGCTGCCTTAGGCTGGCGGCAGGTCTTCTTCCAAGAGTGTCATGTGGATGGCGTAAGAGATTTCGCCTTCGTCTTCATCGCGGTGAACAGTGCCGATGACTTCTCCAGCTACGGAGATTTCAACGCTCATTCCCTTACGGGCAGGCTTATTGACCGTTAATTTGGGAGAGCCCAGAAGGCGTTGTAGCGTGGTCTGGAGGCGTGTCACCTCAGATGCAGTAAGTTCAGCCATGATTGCTCCTGTACGTGGTCACGTCTCACTTTTGCAGTCAGATCGCGTCTATGAAAAATGGCAGAAGAAACTTTCGAAAAAAGTTCTTCTTATTGAGGTGGTCGTAGCCATGTAGCCCAAGCCATGGGGTTAGGGGAACCGTCAATCTTTCTTGAACCTCTGCGCCTGTCAGATGTTAAGCTCTTTGGTACTGTGATCATGAGCTTGCGTCTAAGTGGAGCTCATGTGTCGGTTCGGTGTGAAATTTACGCGTTCAGGAGAGATAATGCGTCAGGCTCCATTTTTTACCATGATCGCGCTTACTGCGCTGGGTGGGCTGTCTGGGTGTGGGTATTTTGATTCACGAAATGCACATAAAGCACAGCTCGAAATGGTTGGCATGACCAGCTATGACCTTCAGGCGTGTGCTGGTCTGCCAGGCAGCACAAAGAAGCTCAACGATACGACAGAAATCTGGCAATATGACGGGACGCAGCCTGTCCCAACGCTTTCAGACTCTGGGTTTATTCCTGCGCAATCGATGATTAAAATGTATCAATCGGCTTTTGGTGGTGGTGGTACATCATGTCGAATGGTTTTGCGTCTTGATCATGATCGTGTGTCTGAAGTGCATTATACGGGCAATGATGATGAATATATCGGCCAGGATGGTATTTGTTCGATCATAACGCGTGGTTGTGCGCGGCAGCGTGAATCAACGATGCGTCGTGTTGATGCAGGGCCATTTGGACCGGTTTCAGCGTTCCACCCCCCAGCTACACCGCCACAAAGCACGAGTGCGACGTATTCAAGCCAGTCCGGCGCATTTGTGCCTAAATTTTCAGATGATAAAACTCAACCTCTGATACAGCCTGCCAAATAAGAGATTATGGCGGCCTTGTCTTGAAAGGCCGCCAGTTTGGCTAGGGAGTAGGCCCTGAATTGATGAGGGTTTTCATATGTTGAACGGCACCACCGAGCCCTTCAAAGACGGATTGTCCGATTAAAAAATGCCCGATATTGAGTTCTTTTAGCCCGGGCAAGTTACGGATCGGTAGGACATTGCTATATGTGAGCCCATGTCCGGCGTGTAGTTCGATGCCGCATTCCTTTACTATGTCTGCCGCTTTAAAGAGGCGTTCTAACTCCCCTACCCCACCATGCGCATAGGCACCTGTATGGAGTTCAACGACCGGAACGCCGAGCTGTGATGCAGCTTGAATTTGGCGTGCATCAGGGTCAATGAATAAAGAGACGCGGATACCTGCATCCTTGAGGCGCATGACCAAGGGAGACAGCGCAGAGATCTGGTCAACGACATTGAGGCCACCTTCGGTAGTGACTTCTTCGCGCTTTTCCGGGACGAGGCAGCATGCATGAGGTTGAAGGGCGCATGCTAGGGTGATCATCTCTTCTGTGGCCGCCATTTCAAAATTGAGTGGCGCAGGAAGAGCACGGAGGCGGGTCATATCAGAATCTTTAATATGACGCCGATCTTCACGTAAATGCGCTGTAATGCCGTCAGCACCGTGCTGTAATGCTGTTTGAGCAGCGCAGACTGGGTCTGGATGTTCCCCACCGCGTGCATTTCGGATGGTGGCGACGTGATCCACATTTACACCCAAGCGTATCATACGGCGTTTTCTTTCCTGTGTTGTACCATCGTTGAAGCGGTACGAATGGCGGCAATAAGGCTGCGTGCATCTGCTGCTCTAGGGGAATGATCAAGGGCGCGTGCAATGTCAAAAGCCGTACCGTGATCCGGTGATGTGCGCACGATGGGTAAACCGAGTGTAATGTTAACGCCTTGTGCCATGTCTAAGGTTTTAAGCGGTATGAGGCCTTGATCATGATACATACAGATGGCGGCATCATAGCGCGTGCGTGCTGTTGCACTGAACATCGTGTCTGGTGGGTATGGGCCTTGAGCGTTTATACCTTGAGCCCGTAATATGTTGATAGCGGGAGTGATAATGGTTTGTTCTTCGTGCCCCATCAGCCCCGCCTCTCCGGCATGTGGGTTCAATCCGGCAATGGCCAAGCGGGGGCTTTGAATTCCAAAGTCGCGGATTAAGGCGTGATGTGTGATACGGGCTACATCGACAATACGCTGCGTGGTTAGGGTTGTAATTGCGGTTTGCAATGAAACGTGAATTGTGACGGGTACCACTCTGAGTTCCGGTGATGCCAGCATCATAATTTCGTGCCCCGGCGCGGAGCATAGTTCCGCAAGGAATTCTGTATGTCCGGGATGAGGGAAACCGCTTTCCGCTAAAATATGTTTTGCGATTGGGTTGGTGACCACTCCAGATGCATCTTGTGAGAGGGTAAGCTGTGTGGCTTGTTGAATGCTGCTAATAATTGTTTGAGCATTCTGCGCGTTTGGCTGCCCCGGCACGACTGGAACCGTACAAAGAAGAGGTAATACTGGCAAGGCGTGCGGAAACACACGCCTTGCTTCAAGTGGAGTGCTGATAATCTCGGTGGGAATAACATTGTTTAATAAGGCTGGGTCACCCAGCCAGAAAAAACAATGCTCACTTAGTCTGAGTGTTTCCCACGCAGAGACTGTTAGTTCCGGCCCTATTCCCGCAGGGTCCCCTAATGTGAGGGCGAGAGGCGGGTAAGTCATGACAGCTCAGCAAAACGAGCAAGGAGGCGCGCCCATGAGCGCGTGCCTTTATGGAAAGAATCAAGGCCGTATTGTTCATTGGGTGAGTGGATGCGGTCATCTGACTGTGCAAAGCCAATCAAGAGAGTGTCTAAGCCAAGCGCTTCATGCACTTCACCTGCAACGGGGATAGAGCCACCAGAACCGACGGTGGCTGCTGGGACGTTCCACTCATCCGTTAATGCTTCCAACGCAGGTTTTAAGAAGGTACTTTTCTCGGAGACAGCGAAGCCAGTAGAGCCACCATGGGATGTGAAGCTGACTTTGGCATCTTTTGGCAGGCGTGCTTGTACGAAGTCTCTAAAAATGGCGCGTAGGCGTTCTGGGTCTTGACCGGGGACGAGACGAAAGGACACTTTTGCCATAGCCACGGCTGGGAGAACGGTCTTAAAGCCCTCGCCTTCATAGCCACCAGAGATGCCATTGATTTCACAGCTTGGGCGGCACCATGTTTGTTCAACGGCTGTATAGCCTTTTTCACCGGCAGCGACAGACAGGCCAGTTTCTTCAAGCAGGGCTGAATCGTCTGGGAAAAGTTGTTTCCAACGTGCTCTAACCTCATCGGATGGTTCACAAACGCCATCGTAAAAGCCGGGTAATGTTACGCTTCCATCATCGGCTCGTAGATCCGCCAAAATTTGACATAGGACCGCAATAGGGTTTGCGGCCGCATTGCCGTAAATGCCTGAGTGTAGATCGTGGCTTGCGCATTCAATACGGATTTCTTCGGCCATTAAGCCACGAAGTGATGTGGTAATGCCGGGGGTTTTTCGGTCTGCCATTGCGGTGTCACAGACGAGCACAACATCTGCGCGCAGGCTGTCAGCATTTTGTTTAAGGAATGGAAGAAGGTTTGCTCCGCCGCATTCCTCTTCCCCTTCCAGAAGAACACTGACTGTGATGGGGAGTTCACCATGAATGGTTTTCCATGCCCGGCATGCTTCCAAGAAGGTCATGACTTGACCTTTGTCATCACTCGCGCCGCGCGCTACGATCACTTTGCGGCCAGAGGCTTCTTCTACAATACGAGGTTCAAAGGCAGGGGCAGTCCAAAGGTGCTCAGGGTCAGTTGGCTGAACATCGTAATGACCATAGAATAAAACATGCGGCTTATTGGGACGCTTAGGGGTGTGCCCAACAACCATTGGATGGCCAGGAGCTGACCACTGCACTTCATGCAGATCAGCATCCATTCCCAGCTCTATAAGCGTTTCTTTGAGCCAGTTTGCAGCATGGCGGCAGTCTTCTGCATGGTTGGGCTGCGTGGAAACGCTCGGGATACGCAAAAGAGTACACAGCCGCTCAATGGATTGGTCTAACGTGTTATCAATATGGGCCAATACAGAGGGTAAAACTGTGAAAGAAGACATGTATTAACGGTCCTGATTAGGAAGGGAAATACCCAAGCGCGGTGTGAACGCGCCGGTCACCGGTGCACCGTCATCCTCATCATCATGGTCTTGAGATAACGTTTCTGGTGCCTCGGTCATTGTTAAGTTCGGTTGTAAGCGCAGTGGTGCCGGTGTGAATAGAACAGAATGCTCTGATTTGCTAATTAGGCGTGGCGCGAGATCTGGAACAGGGATAGGACTACGTCCAGAAGCCATATCCATGATGGCTGCCAGCGTGGCCATGAAGTGCGTTTGTGCCTCTGGATTTTGCACGGATTGAAATGCTTGAGCTGCATAATGTGTCCATATGCGCTCATTTTGATATAATTCAATCACAGCATGGGCAAAGCGTTGCGGGTCACAGAAGCCGCCAGATTGTGTTTCTACTCCGTCTTGCCAGCCGATTTGTTGAAGAACGGTTTCAGTCAAAATTGCTGGAAGGCCATGAGCGGCTGCGTCCAAAACTTCATGTGGCACAATGCTGGAAACGCGGGTGGGGTCAATCAGCAAGCGTCGTGATCGCAGTAGAGATTCACGGTCTATGTAATCGGGTAGGCCTTCAACTCTGCTAGACGAAATATAATCCGTCAGATCAATGCCTTCTCCGTAATGGCCCGCCAACAAGATGGTGACGTCTTTTGGTAAAGCTTGATCCAGAATCGGGAGCACGTCGTGCATAAACCAATTAAGGCCATCATGTACGGCGTCACCGGTATTGTGAATAGGCAAGAGGAACAGCAGGCCAGAGCGTGCATGGAAGTCCGGGTAGGCGGCGGGTGTTGAGGGGGCGCGGTTAGGTAAGGTTAAGATATTGCCGTAGCCTAGCTGACGTAGATCCTCGGCTTCCTCTGCATAGCTAGCTACCAAAGCTTGGCAGGCCCATGTTGCTTCGACTTCGCGTTCTAGATCATCAAATTTTGTTTCTTTGTCATCCACCGCTCCCACACGGCGGCGCATATAAGGTTCTGCCGCGCCACTCCCGTTAAGGTCGAAGATAAACCCGAGGTCGGGTAAAGATTGTGCATGCTCAATTAAGATATTGGAGACGCGGTGTAGGACGGGGCTTCTGTTGATCCAGACGTAATCAAATGACCCTGCTCGAGATGCGATGAAAGAGCCGAGTTCTGAGAGGTCCATATCCTCCATGATTTCGACTTCAGGGGGAAAGTTGAGCGCACGCGCAACGAGGTCCGGAATATCCCCAAAAAGTGGGTATAGAACGACATGATAGCCCGCATGATTGAGACCTGAGATAATGTCTAAATAACGCAGGTAAGGTGTGCCAAGCTCTGGTTTAGGGATACGGTCACACAGAAAGAGTACGGTGGGTGTGCCTGTGGCTAAGCGTGCACGCTCGGGTGATGTACCGGAAATAGAAGAACGAGAGAGCAAAGGTGCGTAGCGACGCCGCAGCCATGTTCGGTTACGGAGGTCGAACTCTGGCGGGACGCTTTCAATATGCGGATTGCGGCTCAGGAAGGCGGGATCATAAACAATGCGCCCGTTAGCTTGCCGCATCGCTAAACATAAGGAGAGAATATGCGCGTTATATCCTACAATCGGCGCATCGGGTTGTGCGTGTTCTAGAAATTTTGTGCGTCGGCAGAGAAGTGGCCCAACGGTAATAGCATCGACATAGCGGCGGAATGCGATCGTTGGTTCATTGGCACGAAGTCCCTGCCCATAAGGTAAGTAAGAACCATCACGCCAAATAATAGTACCAGCTTCTAAAACAAGAGCGTCATATCCGAGTGATTGCCCGCCAGCCATCCATACATCTGGGTCACGAAAAAGAGGCGCCATGCCTTTGAGGGCGGAAGGAAACAGTTCCGCGCCGGGAGGGATTAGTAATACGACAGGAGAAGAGGCTGATGAAACGCCGTAATAGAGGCGTTGAAATGCATTTTCAGATGGTGGACGGCGTACAACTTTGATGCCGTGTATTAAGCGATGAATACTATTAGTTTCATCAATAGAGCCGCCATCCATGAGAATGACTTCAATGGCGCCGTTTGTGTTGGCGTGAAGCGCGGTTAATGTGGCGAGTGTTTCACGAAATTGGTTACATGTTGAAATAATGGCACTGATCGCGGGTCTAGGGCCGGGTTTAAAGGTCAGAGGTGAACGAATAATAGAGGGAATTAATGTTTCGGGGCGCCGTAACCCTAGGTGTTGATATTGCTGTGGTGTAGCCGCTTCTGCTGTGGACTGGACAATCGGCGCGCTTTGATTTTGTACCCATAATACAAATATATCACGGTTTACGGATGTGCGCAGACGCCTTTGAACGCCAGGTTCTTGAGAAAAAGAAATTAAATCAACCCCATCTTTGGGAACGCGTAACTCGCGGCTGCCAAAGCGGATGAAGTGCTCATACGTGTTGCGAAACCCTCCATTTTTTACGATGGCGGCGACGTCAGGGTAACGCCGAGCATAATCACTTTCACTAAACCATGGGTTAGGGTCGAATGCTTCCGGGTCACCATTCGTGAGATAATGGTGCAGAGGGTTAAGATAGATCTTGTTCTCGATAGCGTCAGCAACATCGGGGTATTGCTGAACGTACCACTCAGGATCAAAATACCACGAGCATCGACGTTTTCCGGCCTCTGGTTTTTCAATAAACTGGCTGAAAGCACTGCGATCAAAATCGTATCGGTATCCTTTGGGAAGACTCACGGCCCTAAAGACTGAGGGGTCAAAGAGAGGGTGTGGTTTTCGCTCTTCTCGGTCTCCTACTGAAAGATAGTGATCATATCCATTACAGAAGCCCTGCTCCCCCAAGATATGCTGAGAAATATCTGGGTTGTGTAAAAAATAGCCTTTTTCAGAAAAAAGCCAGTGTGGAGCACGACTTAAAAAGCCACTTTCACAATAATGAAGAAAGCCACAATCAAAAATTCCTAGCTGCACTCCCTCACGAACATCCGGGTTTTCTTTGAGATACCATTCCTCATCAAAGAAAGGATTGGGGGACAAGCCAAGTTTGGCGCCTTTTTCAAGCCAATGCCTCTCGAGCGATTCATCGCTGAAGACACTCTCTCCTTCTCCACTCGTTTCTAGGATAACGAGTTTGTACTGGGCACCGTACCATGTCGCATCAAATCTACCCCATAATGGGGGGCGCTTTCGAGAGAAGGCGGGGGAAGCGAGGATATAGTCCTGAAGGCTCATAGCGATGGACCCTTACATGGCAGACAAGAAGGAGAGAAATAGAGGGTATATTTAGGCGCGACGTGTCTTCCAAAGAACTTCAAAATCAATAGGTTGAAGATTAATGGTTGGGAACCCGGCTTCACGAATGGTATTTAGAAGAACCGTACGCGCTGCGGGAAACAAATGATATGGCGCGTCAACAAGCAGGGCTTGTTCAGCATGGATACGGTCTATGTTTGTATTAAAGCCAAACAGACCTGCGTAAGATAGTGCAATATCATAGACGAGATCCGGTGTAGGATTTTCTTCACTCGGAGCACTTCGCATGCCTTGTGCACGAATGACGAGGCTGACTTCAAAGCCACTTTGGCCATCGGAGACTTGACGTGCTGTAACATCTACAATCAGGCCAAGGTGTAACTGAGGTGGGAGATCTTGGAAAACCGTGGGGGTGTTATGAATGTCGATGTTCAGACGTTGTAGATACTGTGAGCCTATAATGAGGACGTTTTTGAGAGGTGCTGATGGTGCCATATTTGCGGCACCGGACAACGTGTCACTGTAAGCATGCTCGTTCATCTCTAAAGCTCTACCTTCTATACTGCGTCAAAAAAACATTCAGCCACCTATCCCGCTAAGGATAGGGATACTGTTTGTAGATGACTTTCTTTCTTGTTTTTCTCATGAAGTTTCTAATTTGACTAGTCGAACATTGCTGTATTGTTCCAATGTTATGAGATCTTTTTCTATTATTTTTTGGAACTTTGGCTGTGTTCGTTATGCGACATGGCAATCTTTTTATCGTCACGCTATATTTGCTTACGCAACATCTAGGTTTTTAGCGCTTTTATGCCATACGCTCAGAATGATGTGTGATGATACATTCTGATTGCTCTATGATCTGTTCACAGGATAGGACACTACACCATGCTCAGAATTCTTCTCATCATTCTTTTCCTTGCGCCACTGGTGGTATTTGCATTGAGTAACCCCATGGAGCAGGATATCTGGTTCTTCTTCCTCGGATGGAAGCTTTCTATTGGCACACTTGCACTGGGCGTTGGGTTACTGGGCGTGTTGATCGGGTTTATCGTGGGGTGGGTTGGAGAGCTTCGGCAGCGCTCTCGTGCGCGGCGTGCAGAACAACAGGTACGCTCTTTGGAGGGGCAATTGATTGAGCTACACCAACGGCTAGATCGCTTGCAGCAAACCACTCCGTCGCCTACTACCTCCCCTAACCCTACCGCTAAAAGCTGAGTTTCGGAAAATTATGTCTCATAAAACACGTCTTATTGCCGCTTTAGACACGCAGAGTATTCAGCAGGCTCATGATTGGGCACAACAATTGGTCGGGCATGTTGATGCACTGAAATTGGGGCTGGAATTTACATATGCGTGCGGCTTAGAGGCTGTTAAGGGGTTTGCACAAAAGCACCCGTTATTTTTAGACCTTAAGCTCCATGATATTCCAAATACGGTTGCCGGTGGCTTGTCTGCTTTAGGGCAGATTCACCCTAAGTTGTTAACCATTCATGCGGCCGGCGGGCCTGCTATGATTGAGCGGGCGCGCGAGGCTTTGGAGGCAGCGTATCCCAACAGCGCGGAGCGCCCCACCCTGCTGGCTGTGACGGTGCTGACCAGTATGGACGAACATGCGCTGCAAGAGATCGGGGTTTCTGGCTCGGTTGAAGATCAAGTGCTGCGTTTGGGGAAAATGGCTATTGCCTCTGGGGCGGATGGTCTAGTGTGCTCATCCAAAGAAATCATTCCTTTGCGTCAAGCCTTAGGTTGTCAGCCAACACTCGTCGTACCAGGTATTCGCCCTGCTGGGAGTGCGTCTGATGATCAAAAACGGATCATGACACCTACGGATGCAGCGCGTGCGGGAGCCGATTGGATTGTGGTGGGGCGCCCCATTACGCGTGCTACTCATCCTGCTGAGGCGGCAAGAGCTATTCAGGCTGAACTCCAATCCGTGTAGGGATGTTCTTATGGTGGGCATAAAAATTTGTGGTGTTCGTGATCTAGAGACGGTTCATTTATGCACAGAGCTGCAGGTTGAGTGGATTGGTCTTGTATTTTATGCCCCCTCCCCCCGTTTTATTTCCATAGAAGATTTGAAAAAAATTGCCGATTTATATTCGGATCATTCTTCAAAAAGACCACGGCTGGTTGGCTTGTTCGTTAAAGCATCTAATCAAGAAATTGCTGATGTTTTGAGTGTTATTAATCTCGATATTTTACAAATTTACGATAGTTCAGAGCGTGTCCACGATATTCGTAGCACTTTTAATCTGCCTGTATGGCAATCAAAAGGTGTCGCGCGTGCAGAAGAGTTGCCTTTGAGCATGCACTGCGACGGTTTTGTTATAGAGGCGAAAGCGACACCAACTGATTCTTTGCCAGGTGGGATGGGGCGGCGCTTTGATTGGGGCATCACTCAAAATTGGGCAGCGCCAGGTTTTTGGGCACTTGCAGGCGGCTTAACCCCTGATAATGTGGCGCGGGCCATTCAGGAAGGCGCACCACCTGCTGTGGATGTCTCGTCCGGGGTGGAGGGCCGCATTGGCTTTAAATCGCATGATCTAATCAAAAAATTTGTTGAAAATGCGCGAGAGGCTCTTGCGCCCCCAAAAGAGTTAGGGTAGAAGCCAAATCGCTCGACAGGAGAGATGGCCGAGCGGCTTAAGGCGCACGCTTGGAAAGCGTGTGTACGTTAATAGCGTACCGTGGGTTCGAATCCCACTCTCTCCGCCAGTGCATTAGATAACTCATTAAAAATTTATGCACTTTAAGCATCCACCGAAGAGGTGGCGATGCATGACAATTTTTATCTTCAGTAAGAAGATTTCCAGCTAATGGCATTTCAATTTTTGAAAAAAATACGATAAAATATCAATTCTATACTCAAATCACATTGATGTGATTTTATATAATAATTGTTTTTATTTTTTTTTGTCTAAAAATAACTATCAACAACGTCTATCACTCACTTGGGCATTTTATGTTATGGTAGACAAGGTTAATTCATCATCCATAGACAAGCCGCTCCTGCCTCGGCGGCATATGCTTCACATCATGGGCGCTGCCATTACGGCTACTTTTTTAAGTGATTCATTTGTGGTGCATGCCAGTGAGAGTTTGGAAAATGACTTTTTCCGTTTGTCTCAAAAAATAACAGGCCGTATGACACTTGATCCTGTTATATCAGGACGTCTTTTGCATGCCTTACAGAGTATATTTTTAGACTATGACACAAAAATTCGTGATCTGATATCATATATAGATAAGCATGATACGCCCGGTGATATTTTACGAATAGCCCAAGAACATGGACAGGCTGACACGGTCCATAATCTAATTGCTGCATGGTATATGGGCACTGTCACGCAGCGTATGAATGCTCCCATGGTCGCATATTATGATGCATTGATGTACCGCCCCACACAAGACGCTTTACCAGTTCCAACATATTGCTTTGCAGAACCTGGGTGGTGGACGCAAGACCCGCCGCCGCTCGGTGTTTCAGTTCAGTCCCCCAAAGCTGTCACTCCGCCCGCTCCGCCGCCTGTTGCTGTTGAGACCAAGCCAGCCCCTGCAGCTCCGTTAAAGCCACATCGACCGCTCTATCATAAAGGGCATTAATGCCATGGTTTCCTATCCTGTTTTTGAAAAAAATGGCGACGTATCTGCTGATGTTGTCGTGATTGGCTCTGGTGTTGTGGGAGCGATGATCGCTCATCAACTGGCCTCCTCGGGACATTCTGTTGTGATTTTGGAGGCGGGACGGCGCTTTCAACGCTCTGAATTTGTTGAGCGGTGGCGCAATATGGCCTTTTACAATCGTGTCCATAATGATTTTCAAGGGTTATATCCTCAGTCAGAGTTAGCTCCTGCACCTCTCTATTTCCCTAAAAATGATTATGTAGGTTTGAATGGCCCTAATGGCTCGGCCTATCAGCAAGGGTATTTGCGAACTGTAGGGGGAACAACGTGGCATTGGGCAGCATCGTGTTGGCGACATCTCCCGGTCGATTTCCGTATGCACAGTACGTACGGCGTAGGGCGTGATTGGCCGATCTCGTATGATGATTTAGAGCCCTATTACTGCCGCGCAGAGGAAGAGATGGGGGTTTCGGGTCCTCATGATGTTGCGCTACAGTCTCCTCCAGAACGTTCACGCCCCTACCCGCGTGATATGATCCCGTTTGGCTATGCTGATCGTCGTGTAGCAGAGATTGTTAACCCGCATGGTTTTCAGCTTGTGCCAATTCCGCAAGGTCGTAGCGTTGCGCCTTACGATGAAAGGCCAGCATGTTGTGGAAATAATAACTGCCAACCAATCTGCCCGATTGGAGCAATGTATAACGGTATTCAGCATGTTGAAAAGGCTGAGGCGTCTGGTACGGTGACTTTAGACCAATCCGTTGTTTATAAATTTGATACCGATGAACATAATCGCATTACGGCGGTGCATTGGTTCGATGCGGAACGGAAAAGCCACAAAGCAACAGCACGTGTTTTTGTGGCGGCTTGTAATGGTATAGAGACGCCGCGTTTAATGCTCCTTGCCGCGAATGAGCGTAACCCGAATGGTCTGGCCAATTCTTCTGACCAGGTTGGTCGTAATATGATGGATCATTCAGGAGTTCATGCGACGTTTTTGGCAAATGAACCTCTATGGTTTGGGCGTGGTCCTGCGCAGTCGAGCTGTATCGTTGGCGCGCGGACGGGGGATTTCCGTTCAAAATACTCTGCCAATAAAATGATTCTAAACAATATCAGCCGTGTAGGCCCCGCGACTGAGCAGGCTATTGAGTTGGGGTTGGTTGGGCAAGAGTTAGATGATGAAATTCGCCGCCGCGCGGCATGTGGCGTGGATCTTTCGATTAGTCTTGAGCCCCTTCCTGACCCCAATAATCGTTTAACGTTGAGCTCTAGTCGCACAGACCCGTTGGGCTTAGCGTGCCCGGATATTTATTACGATGTGGGGGACTATGTTCGCCATGGTACTGGGGCGGTTAAAGAGCAAGTGGCACAAATTGCCGGTTTGCTCGGTGGAACGGAGTTAAAGATCACAACGGATTACAACGCTAATAATCATATTATGGGTGGTTGTATTATGGGGGATAGCCCTAAAAACTCTGTTGTTGATCAATGGTGCCGTGCGCATGATCATACAAATTTATGGCTACCAGGTGGCGCAGCCATGTGCTCGGCCAGTGTTGTGAATACAACGCTCAGTATGGCTGCTCTAGGTTTGCGTGCAGCAGATTCTATCCAACATGCTTTTCAGGCGGGGGAAGTGTAAGCGATGAAACGCTTGACTATCTCCGCGGCTGTGCTCTTAGCACTTTCTGTATCGCCTGCTTATGCGTCTGATGATGCTGCTCAGATAGCACGTGGGCGTTACTTGGCAATCGCGGCAGATTGTGCTGCTTGCCATACCCGCCCCACTCATGATGCATTACCGTATGCGGGCGGCTATGGTATTTCTTCTCCTTTGGGGAGTATTTACTCGACCAATATTACGCCATCCAAAAAATATGGTATAGGTCATTATACAGAAGAACAATTTAAACGCGTTCTTCGGAAGGGTATTCGCGCTGACGGTGCATATTTATACCCAGCCATGCCCTATACATCATATGCACGCTTAACAGATAAAGATATTCAGGATCTTTATATTTACTTTATGAAAGGGGTGGAGCCTGTTGATAAATCCTCTCCGTTAACACATCTCCCCTTCCCTTTTAACGTAAGGGTATCCATGTGGGGATGGAACCTCTTTTTCTTAAACGCAAAGCCATTTGTATCAGACCCCAAGAATTCTGCTGAAGTGAACCGTGGTGCGTATCTTGCTCTTGCGCTAGGGCATTGTGATACCTGCCATACACCACGCAATGCTTTGATGGCTGAAATTCCCAGCCAATCAATGGGCGGAGCTGCACTATCATCATGGTATGCTCCGAATATCACCGCTTCGCATACGGCAGGTATTGGGGATTGGAGTGCGCATGACATAGCACTCTATTTAAAGACAGGCGATGTGCCCGGAAAAGCGCAAGCCGCAGGTCCGATGGCAGAGGCTATTGAACATAGTTTTCAGTACCTCAGCGCTTCTGACATTGCGGCATTGGTCGCTTATATTCAACAGATTCCAGCCAATGATCATGGTGGTCCTGTTAACTCCAAGCAAAGATCTGCACGGGACAGCTACGGCCATATTTCTTATGAAGATTCCACTCTGCGCGGAGCTCGGTTAGAGAGTATTAATAAAGGAGCGCTTCTTTATGATGGCGCTTGTGCATCATGCCATCAGCCGACAGGGATAGGTAGTAAAGATGGTTATTATCCTCAGCTCTTTCATAACACCGCGACAGGTTCGGTCGATCCGAGTAATTTAGTTGCAACCATTTTAAATGGTGTTGATCGTACTATTGGTCAGAAGCATTATTTCATGCCAGGTTTCTCACAGGGATCTTATGCTGAGCATCTGTCCGATGCTGATGTGGCGGCGGTTTCAAATTATGTATTGAGCCGTTTTGGCAACTCAAATGCCATGCTAACCGAAGACGACGTAACGCGTATACGGCATGGCGGAGCGAAGCCTCTTATTGCTGAAATAGGGCCATATATTACCCCTGCTTTGTTGGTCGCGGGGGGATTTATGGTCGCTGTTATTGGTGTTTTTCTAAGAAAACGACGGTCATAATAGGAGGTCTCTTGATAGTTGGGTGCAATGGGACGCACTTAACATGTGTGAATTTAAGGGTTCTTTTGCACAGCTTTATACCTGAAACTTTGCAAAAGAACCGCCATATTGCCCTATCGAAGCGTGCTGGAAAACTCGCCAGGCACTATGGGCGTCGCTTAACGTACGTTTCCGTACTCTCTCGCCGGGTTCCTTTTACAAATTGAAACTCAGACGTATCAAATAATTTTTCACGCAACGTTCCTGGCTTATAAGCCGTCTTGTAGCGACCGCGTCGCTGCAATTCTGGTACAATATGATCAATAAAATCGTTAAAGCTTCCTGGCGTCACTGCATAAGCGAGATTGAAACCGTCAACATCAGTTTCATCGACCCACGCTTCCAGTTTATCTGCAATTGTTTGCGGCCCGCCGACAAATGTTACCCCTAACCCACCGATAGCAGCATGTTCTGCAAGTTCGCGGATCGTCCATACACGATCTGGATCAGCGACTGTTAATGAGTCGATTGCAGAATGAATCGCGTCATTACGAATATGCTTAATCGGTTCATCTGGCGCATAAGTAGAAAAATCTACTCCTGTCCATCCTGACATTAAGGTTAAAGCACCCTCGAAACTCACATATTGACGATATTCTTCATATTTTGTTTGTGCGCTAGCATCATCAACATCTGTAATAATTGTTATCAAAGAAAAAATTTTCAGAGCCTCACGAGGCCGCCCAAAATGGGCCGCTTCCGTCCGCAAAGCGCGTACAGCATCGCGCGCAACAAGGGCTGACGGGCCCGCAAGGAAAACACATTCCGCAAATTGTGCTGCAAAATTCCTGCCTTTTTTCGAAGTTCCTGCTTGATACAATACGGGAGTACGCTGTGGCGACGGTTCACATAAATGAATAGCATCAATCGAGAAATGCGGCCCGTTATGTTCAATACGTCGTACCTTATCTGGGTCTGTGAAAATACCACGCTCCCGGTCACGCAGGACTGCGCCATCATCCCAACTTTGGTTCCAAAGCTTCGTCACAACATCAAGGTAATCATGCGCAATCTCATAGCGTGTATCATGTCCGGCTTGCTTGGCATGTCCCACCCCTTTAGCTGCGCTATTGAGGTAACCCGTCACGATATTCCAGCCAACACGACCGTTGGTCAGGTGGTCCAATGTACTCATCCGACGCGCAAATGGATAAGGATGCTCAAAAGATAGCGTAGCCGTTAATCCAAACCCTAAATTATTTGTAACTGCAGCCATAGCGGCAATAGTCATTGCCGGGTCATTGACGGGAACTTGAGATGCATTGCGTAGCGCAGCTTGTGGGCCTCCACCATAAACATCATACATCCCAAGAACATCTGCAATAAAAAGTCCATCGAACAACCCGCGCTCTAGAGTTTGTGCCAAATTTGTCCAATAACTGATTGTATTATATTGATCTGCTTGATCTTGCGGGTGCCTCCATAAACCACTCGCTTGATGTGAGACACACGTCATGTCAAAGGCATTAAAGAGAATTTCGGACATCGTTATACCCTTCCGCAAACCGTATTTTTGTATCTAGAGAAAAACTGTTGAACTGACATTAATTGAAGCCCAGAGAGGCTCCCGCGAAGACACCAAAGCCATCGCCCGGCTGAAATACTGCTAGTTGTTGCCCCTTGGCTTGGTACCCCGGCACAACGATTGAGGCGTAATGCGTATTTGTTAAGTTATTGAAGCTTAAGAAGATTTGGCGTTGCTTACCCGGCCAATCATACCCAAGGTTCATATTGAAAATATGATATGCAGGCGCGTAATATGTATCATCATAACTTCCCGCGACATGGGAGGAGACCTGCGCCGTAAAGCCTGCATAAAACCCAGCTTTTGTCTCAAGGTGTAACTCTCCTTGATAAAAATGCTCCGGAATACCAGGAAGACGATTGCGCCCAAAGTTCGCGTCATTTTTGTAATGAAAATCTTGCCATGTATAAGCTTGTCGCAGAGACAATGTGTTCCCGTCCCACTTTACCAAATCCGTATTGAGCGATGCTTCAACACCTTGATGTACCGTGGGCGTTGCGTTGCCATATATCTGCGTTCCAGATGCTTGTGAGGCTGCCGTTTGAACCGTTAACAATTCATTTCGTACATTGGAGTAGTAATAGGAGACACTCCAATGATTACGCCAAAAATCACCCGTCGATCCAACCTCATAGGTTGTCGCCGTTTGGTTGCGCAGTTTCGTGGCCCCCGATGACAGACCCGCTTGGATACGACCCGTGTCATAGTAATGACCTGTCATATAGTTCCAATCATTTGGCGGCTGCAAAGAGCGACTGACATTCGCATAGAGCGTTGCATGCGAGCTTGTCACCCAGCGTAGCCCTGCGCGTGGCACAAAGTTTACCGACTGCGTCTCAACGCCAGACTGCGTCGGATATGTAACGTTCGCGGAGCGTGCCTCATGGTCTAAAGCCCCTGCGAGGGTTAGCCAAACATGGTGTACGATCTCCGTATTATTGCTCGCATGCAAAATGTCGTCCGCTCCACCATAATTATAGCTGGATAACAGAGCGCCTATTGGCAGGCTCGAATAGGAATTAAACGTTGATCCTCCTGTGAAGCCTCCTGCGCCCTTGCCTGCAAGTTCCGCTCCCAATGCTCCACTCACACGAACACGAATTTTCTCCCACCCTGTAATGTCATGAGATCCCAAGTAACCAATATCTGTGTTGCTCGTCCTTCCGAATAAACGATCATGCCTCTGGTAGTCAGCAACCGCCCCAATCGCCTGATACAACCAAATCGTTGCGGCTGATTGTTGCTCAATATCAATAGGTGCATCCTGAAAATCGAGACCAAGACGCAAGGTAGAATCATCATTAAAATGAATGGTTGTCATATCCGCGTAGAATTTTGACCCCGGCTGTATGCGCTTTGCCGCGATTGCACGATATGGAGCTTGTGATTGCGTTGGGTCACTTAAAATCTGATCACGCGTCAAAAAACCCGGATACCCATTTTGAGTTTGCCTGTAGCGGAAGAATACACGCGTTTCGATTTGATCATTAAAATGATAACCGAAATTAGCTTCTACACCAAAAGATGTGGCTCTTGTGTTATCTTGATACCCTACTCGATAGGAATTGGTAATACTTATGTAATAATCTGATTGGCCAATGACTTTCCCAGAACTGATCTGCTCCTTTAAATACCCAAAGCTTCCACCCTCAATACGTGCCTGATATGTCTGCGCTTGCCGGCCCGTAAGAGAGTTATAATTAATGCCGCCCCCCAACTGTAAACCACCATAATCAAATGCATTTGCACCGCGTAACACTTCAATACTACGCAGCCCAAGTGGCTCAAATAATTCGTAAGGTGTCCCTGCCGGAATTGTGACCGGCAAACCATCAAACATCATCAACAAACCAGAACGGAAATAATTGACCCCCGTCTGAATACCAGAACCACGAATTGACAAACGTAACCCATCGCCACCGCCGGAGCTTTGCGCAAAAACACCAGGCTGTAGCGCCAAGGCATCAGCATTTGTCATATTGCGGCTTTTTAAGACTTCTTTTGAATCAATCACGGATGTACCGCCCGGAATCGTCGCGAGCTGTCGTTCAGTTCTTTCTACGTCTGATAGACGCTTTCTGGATACTGTAATCACCTCATCTTTCGTGATAGAATTATGCTTTACATAGTGTTTATTTTTGCCGTCAGAAGCATTTGCCGTTGAATATCCAGCTCCAACAACAAGATATAATCCTAATAAAAGTGGCTGTGGCGCGATCGTTCCATTTCGCAACATAATTTTTATCCTGATACCTCAGGTTATACTGCCTTTATGGGAGCGTATAACCGTAACTTACAAAAAAAACTTCACCAGCCTAACGCCCTCGAAGGTCGGAGAATACGGACACGTGCAAAAACATCGAATCATAAAGTTTAATCCTAAATTTGTTATATAAATTCGTACAATGAATCATAATTGATTAAAACATACATTTTTAATAGTTATTAATGATGGTTTTTACAAAAGAGAATTTTTGTGGAAAATTTATCGAAAAATTTCATACAGCATTGAATCTAAATAATAATTATACACCCACAAGATCCAAAATGATGTGGGTGTATTTAAAATATATAATAAATCATAAAACCTATAGTAATCATTATATATAAATCACGTCATGCATTATGAGGCCGCAGTTTCAAATCTGTATCTGTATCATACCCAAAGACCTCCCAACGCAGTACAAAATGGGTGACTAGCGGCAACGTGGTAACAAACAATACAATCCAGAAAAAATTACTTCCAAATGCTGCGTAAATCTTAGGCAGAAACGCAAGGGCGACCGTGGCACCAATGCCTGACAGCAATCGCGCAAGACCAATACCTGATCCTCGCAGTTCCGTCGGATAACTGAGCGTCGGATAGACCATTAACTGGCAACCAGGACCAAATCCTTGAGCAAACAAAAACCCTGCAAAGCCTGCAAAAACGATTACTGCGCCCAAAACACTATCCGAACGACTAGCCAGCGCTAACGCTGCAAGAGAAACAACCTGCAAGACATATCCCGCGATCGATAATGAGCGTGATGATAAAACCCGCGTCAACCGCACACCTATCAAACCTCCAGTAAATGCAAAGACCAAATTTAATACAATCGTTGCTATTAAAACGTGAAACGTATCCAAATGTAGGATGCTACGTAAAAGACTAGGACTTTGGAAAGCAATGGCCGAGTAAGAAAACGCACTCGACAGCGTCATAATGTTGATGAGAATTGTTCGCCGCAAGAGAGGTTTTTTAAACAGAAATAATGGGTTGGGCCGTGTTATTTTTATTTCTTCTTCTGCAACGGGTATCTCCAGCACAGGGTCAACACCATGTGACTTCCGCAAAATAGCGGCTGCCTTTTCTAAGTCACCTTGCCGCGCGAGCCAAAGCGGCGATTCACTCATATATCGACCACGCACAAAGATAATGAGTAACGCTGGAACCGCGCCAAAAGCCAATGACCCTCGCCAGAGCCAATCTGGATGCCCTGATGGCAGAATATTACTCAAACCAAAGACCAAGAGGAAGCAAGCCGATGATGCGGCATACCATACAGGGCACCACGCCGCAGCACGTGACGCTTTGCTCCCTTTGCCGGATAATTTAGAAAATTCTGCGAGGAAGGCCATTGCAACAGGCAAATCCATCCCCACCCCGAAACCCATTGCCAAACGCGCAAGGATCAGGATAGTCGCGCTCGGCGCAAACCCTGCAACGAGCGCCGCAACAACGAAGCAGGCCATATCCGCCATAAACACGGCATAACGGCCGATCCTATCTGTTAACCATCCGCCGACTAGGCTGCCAATAATCGTTCCCGCATTCAGTGCCGCTGCAACTAGCCCCACAGCCGCATTCGAAAGATGGAAATGGCTTTTAACGTCTTCAATACCATAAGACAGTGTTGTCAGATCATATGCATCAAGGAAAACACCCCCCAATGCCAATGCAACTACGATATTCGCATGGCTTTTCCCTTGAGGGCCATTATTAATAATGGCGGACACATCATCTGCATGCCGAATGATGGGGCGTTCACTTGAAGTAAAATATGTTGCGGCATTACTCATTGAATAAATCCCTCCCCCGTGAGAGTTCGCACAATACTTGCTGCGCCTAACTCTGCATGAGCCGTAATTTCTGGAAAACCCATCAATTCACCAAATGTACCGCGTGCCAGTGGCCCAATAATGAACAATGATTTCTGACCAACCGCGCGATAATCATGGTCTGTATGTACACCAAGCCCCGACGGATCCGGCGCGATAAGACCCGCTTGCGCCAAGTCTTGTAAAAATGAGGTCTTTTGCAAAAGGCCGCGATGGTCGGGGCCGGTCGTATTAATCACGCGATCCGCAACCCAATGACGCCGTTTCCCGCCCCTCTCTCGCAGCATTAAAGTCCCATCTGGAGCAACTCCTTCAAGGCGCGCAGCCAAAATTTCAAGGCGATTTTCAGCGATTTGCGCATTCAAAGTCGCTTCAATTTGAGGCGCGATCCGAAAACGATGTACATCCCAAAAGGGGCGTAAATGCCGCACCACACGCCGCCGCTCGGCGGGCGCAAGCTGGCTCCAAATCGCGTATCCTTGCTGCCGCACGGCATCAATCACAGCATGCCAGTCACCCGATTGCGCAATATTCTCGCGAATTTGTGCCAGTAAACGTGTTGCACGCTCAGCGCCATACACACCAAACGGAGATGACGGTGCTGAAGCGTGCCCGCGGGAACGCAAACCACGCCGCGAGAACGCCAAAACAGGCGCTCTATGCCCACGAGCAGAAAGGGTGGCGATCACATCCGCCATACTCAGACCCGTACCGATAATCGCCACGCGCTCATCAGCACCAATCGCCTCTAAAGCCTTATCTGCCCATGGGTTTTCAATCACCCTCGGTGATTGCGCGAGAAATGCCGGAAGAGCCGGGGCCGGATGTGACGTCGCAATCACAACACGTGCAGCAACGATCTGATCCCCCCTTGCCGTCGTCAAAGTGAACGGCCCGCTCCCCTCCACATGCTCCACACGGTCCCGCACATGCACGACCGTTCCCTCGAGCACATAAGGCGCGAGACGATCCGCAAGGTAGTGCCCAAACAGCGCACGCGATGGATAACGGTCTTCCGCTTCAGCCAACGCGCCATCATCATGCTCCGCAAGCCAGCGCGCAAAATCCGTGGGGTCCAAACGCACAGCGCTCATCTTACTGGCCGGAACATTGATCCGGTGCTCTAGGCACTGCGTACTATAAGCTAGACCCAAACCAAGCTGCTTGCGCGGCTCAATAACAAGAATTGGTGGCGCTTTAGGCAGTAACTTGCGCAAATTGAGTGCCGTTATGGCACCACTTGCTCCGCCACCAATGATGACAAGAGGGTTCACGGTACAGATGCTTGCGGACGATGAGAGTTTGCGATTGTCTCACCGAAAGGCCCCATATTGTTCACGGCTTTATTTGATTTCGTCGGATGCGCCGTTGGCAACAAAGGCAAGACAAGCTCACCAAAACTATAAGCCTCCTCCAAGTGAGGGTACCCAGAGAGAATAAAACTATCGCACCCCGCACGACGATACTCGTCAATTCGCTCAGCAATCGTCCCTGGGTCTCCAACCAGAGCAGTCCCCGCACCACCCCGTACGAGCCCTACCCCAGCCCATAGATTAGGGCTAATTTCGAGTTTATCGCGCCGTCCACCATGCAGCGCACTCATGCGTGCTTGCCCGACGGAATCAAGCCGTGAAAATACCTTTTGCGCCTCAGCAATAGTGTCATCATCAAGGTGTGAAATCAGCTTATCCGCTGCCGCCCATGCCTCTGCCGTTGTCTCACGCGCGATAACATGGAAGCGAATACCGAAACTGACCTCACGCCCCTCCTTCGCTGCGGCCTCACGGACACGCGCAATTTTTTCTTTCACCTGCGCCGGCGGTTCGCCCCATGTCAGGTACTTATCAACCCGCTTTGCCGCCACTGTGATACCAGCGTCTGATGAGCCCCCGAAAAAGAGCGGTGGACCGCCTTCTTGATGCGGCGGAAACAATAAACGCCCATCTTCAATACGGAAATGCGGCCCTTTATGCTCCACCGTTTCACCACGCAAAAGACGTGAATAAATATCCAAAAACTCGTCTGTAATCTCGTACCGGGTGGCATGATCCAAAAATAAACCATCGCCCCCATTCTCACGCGGGTCACCACCCGTCACAATATTAACCAGCAAGCGCCCACCAGACAAACGATCCAGCGTAGACGTCATGCGCGCGGCAAGAGTGGGTGACTGCAAACCCGGCCGCACAGCGACTAAAAATTTTAACCGCTCGGTACTGGGAATCAGGGCTGATGCCACAACCCATGAATCCTCACATGAGCGCCCAGTCGGCAACAGAACACCATAATAGCCTAGTTGATCTGCAGCACGCGCAACTTGCTGCAAATACGCCAGATCAACATGCCGCCCACCTTTTTGTGTACCAAGATAACGGCTGTCACCATGCGTAGGCAAAAACCAAAGAACATTAATTTTTTCAGGAGCTGATTGAAGCGTGTTCATGAGAACCTCGTCTCCATAGGAGAAAATTTATACGAATGCGCAGGGTGGCGCGCATTCACACGATCTTGCCCGGACAACCGAGCGCGGAATGTTTCAGGTGCGGATGGATTGGGTTTCAAACGCCCACGCTTGCGTAATTCTGGGGCGATTAATTGTGCAAAATCATCCAACGTCTCAAAAGAATGATACTGCCTGAGATTAATACCATCGATCCCGTCGTCATCGAGCCAGACCTCGATAGCGTCCGCTATTTGCTCCGGCGTTCCCACGGCAAAATAGCGCCCTTCATCAAAATGAGCGATTTGCGTTAAAGCATCCCCCACTCTCTGCTCTGCTCCAAAACGCCTTCCCATATTGCCGAAAGACGCATTCTTTTGTACTAGAGCCTCACCAAGGGTGATATCCGGGTCACACTCCCGTAAATCAATTTCCGCCTGGGCATGAACATGAGCCGCTTCCACGTCATAAAACTGGCGGTATCGCTCCAGTTTCTCCTGTGCTTCCGCCTCCGTCCGGCCAACAATCAAACCCGCCATGACATAAAAAAGCAGGTCCTCTCCTTTACGTCCCTGCTGCTCTGCGGCTTGGCGGGTCCGCCGAATATTGGCCCGTGTTTCAGCAGCATTTCGGCCACCAATGAAGATCGCTTCCGCATGCAGGCTGGCAGTTTTTAGGCCACGTTCAGAGCCCGTCGCTTGAAACAAAACCGGCGTTCTTTGGGGTGTTGGCTGTACCAGATGCGGCCCCTCAACACGAAAGTGCTCTCCGTCGTGCTCTATCCTGCGCACGCCTTCTGGCTCAGTAACAACATTCCGTGCAGCATCATTCTGCCAGGCCCATTCTGACCAACTGCCTTCCCAAAGCTTATACAAGACCTCAAGATACTCAGCCGCCTTGTCGTAGCGCACGTCATGGTCAATCTCTTCGGACAAGCCAAAATTCCGCGCGGCATTCGGCAAATAGGAGGTCACTACATTCCAGCCAATACGCCCCCCCGTAAGCAAATCTAATGTGCTCATCCGGCGTGCGAACGCAAAGGGAGGCTCATAACTTGTCGAGGCTGTTACCGCGAAATGCAGATGTGTCGTGACGGCCGCCATCGCAGGAACGATAGACAACGGATCGAGATTAGGAATCTGCATACCCGTGCGGAGTGCTGGCGCTGTACCTTGAAAACGATCATAAACCCCGATTACATCGGCAAGAAAAATCGCTTCCACCCCCGCAGCTTCAGCTCGGCGTGCCAAATCCAACCAAAACGTCAGCTCACCCACACGATGCCGCGCATTCTCAGGGGCGCGCCACATCCCATGGACGATATGACTAACACATGCCATCTCAAATAAATTAACGTGTAGCGTTCGCACCATGGTTACAGGCCGCTCAAACGCTTGCGGTAAGGCGTCCATAAACGTGTACCATTCAGTGCAAGATCTCCCAATTCACGCAGGCGCTGAGGGCTCGGGTTATGGGATGCTAATACGCGCGCATTGCGCCAGTGACGGTCTAAGCCCAACGCCTCAGAGGTTGCTGAAGCCCCGCCGACATCAAATAAGAGCGTCGCTGCCTCAAGGGTTTGTTCAATAATAATTTGCTGCGCTTGGAACGCTTCTTCCTGCACCTGCTCGAAAATGGGATTATCTAAGTCAGACGCTTCCCATGCCGGTTCCGCCTTTGCGAGTTCATCCGAAATATGATCTGCAAGCGTACGCGTTGAAAACGCCAGTGCTGATAGCCGCCCTATAACGCTCTGGACCACAGGGTCCTCACGTTGAATGACACGCCCCGGCGTACCAAAAGCGCGTGTCCGTGGCTGCACAAATGCAACGGCATCACGCAAAACAGCCTGCGCGATCCCGGCCAAAGTCACCAAATGAAAATGTTGATAATAGGTTGCCAAATACGGGTGAGCTGGCAGTTCATCGGCCTGTAAGCGATCTAAAATCCATTCAGGCTTTATATGAACATTCTCAAAAACGGTTGTGCCACTCCCTGTTAAACGCTGCCCAAACCCATCCCAATCATCAATCCGTGTCACGCCTTCTGCTTCAGATGGCACAACCAAGCGTACCCGCCCCTCTCCCTCAGCGGCCCAGACAACAATCCAATCCGCGTAGAGTGTGCCTGTTGAGTAATATTTGCGCCCATTCAAGCGCAATCCTTCTGGCGTCGATGAAACATTAGTCGTTATGGCTGTTTCAGGGCCACGCTCTGCCATCGCTGCGCCGAACAAAACGTTATTATTAACAATATCAAACCAATACCCTGCCGCCTTACCCTGCTGGCGCAGTCCTTCAACAAATGCAAAATGGGCACGGATAATCTGAGGAATATTAGAATCAGCTGCGGCTAAATCTCTTAATAACCCAAAGCTTTCACGCAAACTAAGCCCTAACCCCCCACTCTCTACCGGTACACGAAGACGCCCTACCCCGGATGTGAGCAAGCTCTGCACTGTTGCGTGAATATCTACCTGACGGTGATCACGCCCCACAGCGTCCTGGCCTATACTCGCGAAAACTTCCTTCAATGCCTCTAGTGAGAGAGCTGACATACAACTATTCCATTTGGTTTTAAATCCACTAAACACGATCTAGTCACTATTTTTTTAAATCGTCAAACTAAATGTTTATTATTATAAATAACCATAATAATTAGTTATTTATAGGCTGGGTAAAACAGCCCGGTTACAAATTTAAGTTAACGGCATTTAACCTGAATTCTCTTTCTATGAGACACTCTTATCCCATGATGCTTTCTTAAAATTAAAAGAGTGTGGCTTATCCTTTTTTGGGGCACGCAGGAGCTTGAAATTCTTGATGGTCCCATAGAAATTTTAAGACTTTTGAAGAAGAGAACAGTTTTATTTTACCAGTATCGATCACGTCATTCAGATACTTTACCTGGCAGTGTTTCTCTATGTCCGAAAGATTACTGTTTTTCTTGAGTTCGTTGATTGCACTGTCACAGGCCGGGGCTTTATAAATCAGTCGGCCTAATTATTTAGATATTACTTCTATAAAAAAATATATCAAAATTATTCTTAACGAATTTGAAAATGAAAGACGAATGGAGTATCTGCCCCCTTCACCTAACTATACAACAGGGCATCCCAACCGTCCTCCCTTATAATAGCCAAAAAATTAATGTAGGAGAAATAAAATCACAGAGGCAATAAAAAACCACAGGGTTTGACTGGTACTCTCGTTAACAATGAGAGTACCGATAGACAATAATTTTAATGAGGCATATGAAAGAAATTCATACACCTCAATATCAAAAAGAGATCAATTATTTTATAAAATTCTGCGTTCCATATTTAGAGCGCATGTCTTGCATCATGCCTGAAATGTTAGTGTTAGCGACATTCGCACTAATATCCCCATAAGCGCCAAGGCCATTTTGGCCGTATGTCGTGTCCAAAGCAGTATTAGCCCCTTGGAACTTAAGGCGCACAATAGGTGCTAATGAACCGCCCCAGCGATATTGGATCATATCAATGAAAGACTGTACTTTCCCACCCGGCATGACATAGTGTGAATACGTTTGATAAGTGTTCAAATTCTGATCTGGATTCAAGGCCCAATCTGTACCAGCAGCAGTCTGTAAGTTAGTAGGGTTCCCCAACATCAACCCACTACCATTGTTTAAAGGCACCCAGTCACTACGAATTCCATGTCCATAGAAACCATACTCTCCATCTGGACCATCTATGCCTGCTGCAAAAGTTGTTCGGTGACTAATCGTAAGTAAGTAATAATCACCATTTTGCATATATATTTGGGGGCGCTCCATTTGATCATTCACACAATTCGCTGATACCAGAGGAGGCAAAAACTGCCATTGCGTTAAGTCGCCTCTAGTAGCAACGGCAAGACCGATATTAGCTCTCTGAAAAATCGCACCCGACTGATTAACCTGATCAAGTGTCTCACTGTATTTTTCACCGGGTTGATACCCTAGGTCTGACGCATCGCAAGGTGTATCCCCACGTACCCCAGAAGAGTTCCCTGCGAATACCATATAGGTTTTGCCAGGGTGAGCTGGGTCATTGAAAGTGTACGGGTCACGAAATGAGACATAGGGGTTCTGCTCACGCGTCTGATAATAATGCCCATCAGGGTGCAAAAGCGGTATATGTTGATTAAAGCCGGTAAACCACACATGTGTATTATCAGAGTGTATTTGCCCATTGGCAAGCGTAATAATCGCATCCATAGGGCCATCACTAGGAAAGAGTGCGTCCGTATAAAAAGCCATTACCCCATTCGTGCCCACTTGGGTAATACGCGTGGAACCGGACCACTGCGCCCTAACTCCTTCACGCCCGGCAAATAAAGCTTCACTACTCCCTTCTGGAAATAAATGCCCCCCATAAATCCAACCACCATTTACAGGCCGCGATGAGGCAGGAAGGCCCGCACGACGGTAGAAATAACCAAGCCGTGCATGTACATGTCTATTACCAAAATCATACCCGGCATTTCTATCTGCCGTGAGGCAGAAAATAACCTCCCATCCGTTATAGCTATACTGGTTTCCTGCACCATCGGTTAAAGGCCATGTATCCCAAATCCAATACTGGTCGTTCGTTACAGGGAAATCTTTAGAGATTGTAGGCATCGTCAATGAAAGCGGGAGTGAATTGGCGTTTGCCGGCATGTTAGGGTTAGATAGCGCCTTAATCTGCCGTGCATCTGCACGCGTCCATCTGCTCGTATAATTTGCTTCGGGAGCATACGCATTGCCAGTATGCGTGCTAGGAGCAGGAAACCCTGGCTCTACAGGAAGATACTGTGGCATTGATTTTAAAGGCATAGTCCCCGGCGCTGGTGGACGTTGCGCATCTTGCGCCAAAGCCTCTGTAACAGAGAAAAGCGTAAGAGCTGTAGCTAGAAAAGCAAGACATTTCGTATGATAGTACGTATTACGCATGAAACTTCCTAACCGACAGACCTACCTTAGTTTTTATACCAAAAGAAGATCTGTCATTTTTAATGACCCTAAGTTAACAGAAAATAGCGGAATTTAATCAACCCTACAAAAACCGCTACATACCACACTTTAAAGAGCGCTTAAGTCTCTACAAAAGGTAGGGCCATATTGCCTCCACCTACTGCACCCTTAATATCTTTTGAGAATTTCATCAGTACCCTACCGTCACAATGAAATTCCCAAAACCACCCTTACCTCCAAACCCATTCATTTCACGCAGAGCAGGAACACCATGCAAGCGCCACCCCATATTAAAGGTCAGCGATACGTACCGTCCGACGGTGCTGTTCACATCTAACCCTACACTTGAGAGGTCAGCTTCGTTGACTGCTTGAGGAATGGTATGGCGTTGTAACACATGGCCATAATCATAAAACACACCGACCTGCTCTTGATCTTTCAGTGCGCTGTCTTTGTGCCCAAAAAAGCTAAAGGCTGGTAGGCGTAGTTCATTCGTTACACTTACGCCCTGACTGCCGAGTGCAGTATCCGTCGCATAGCCACGCGCGGAGTATAGTCCACCCAACGCCAACTGATTGCTGTACATTAGGTTGCTGCTAGCCACTTGCCCTTGCGCTTGCAAAAGCCAAGAGAGACCTGCAGGGAGCCATGTTGTACGCGCTAGACTAAATGTATCGTACACATAGCTCGTAGATGCACCCGGCACGAGTGTCTGAAAGTTTGCCTTATGGTTTCCACCGGTTAAGCCGCCAGGACTAAACACCAGAGTATTACTAAAACTGGTACGGCCATAATGATCTGTCATCACCCCATCATAAATGATTGGGAATTGATTAACCTCGGCCGAGCTTCCAAAAACATGGACCCCACCAAACTCTAAGCTATTGTCAGTTGTCTTAAAATCATAACCAATTTGCACATCATGCGTCAGCTTCAGATCGTGCCCAAAGTTTAACGTCGGCAAATCATGAATATACCGAATGCTTGCTTGCCCACTATGGCCTGCCTGCGTGAAGTAAGAGCCATAAGCGCCATATTGTGGGTGCTCGTACGAATAAGACCCAAACACCTGCACGCGGTCTTTCCATGGCAAAGGTGCCATCCAACTGATAGCATGCCCACTATATAAATCACTAACACTATGCGTGAATTGATACGACAATGTCTGGTCCAAACCAGCAACATTGCCCCATGAACCGCCAAGCGCCCATTCGGATGATCCTAAGTTAGGGACGCCTGCATTATCATACGACCCATAAACATGCAGAGGCAGACGATCTTGTGTTTTCAGCGTAAGGTCGGTGGTTCCCGGCACTGCTCCCGGTGCGAATAGCGCATTGACCGTTCTAAAAGCATTCGCATTCAAACGATCTAAGCCAGACTGTATCTGCGGCAGACTTAATACTTCCCCAGCCTTCAAGCCACTCTCTCCTGAAAGCAAAGAAGATGAGAACCACCGGTTGCCTGTAACCTTAATCTCACCCAGGCGATATTCTGTCACAACCATCTGTACGATGCCTGTGCTGATATTCTGCGGCGGGATTGAAACATATACAAACGGCCGACCATGCTGCGCATAAAAATTGCTAACAGATTTTGCAATAACATTTAGCTTAGCAATGCTCACCGGCTTACCCAGAAACGATTGCGCCTCATGATAGAAATCTGCTGCATGCAAAAAAGGCAAATCCTGTGCAACTATGCCTCCCGCGTTCGTCACGCCATTAGCCTGTACCGCCTCAGCATGTGCGACAAAAACCAGCCCCTTTAATTCAGCAAGGATGCTTGCATCAGATGATGGCAGGGGAGCAGCCTCCGCAGGAGGAGCCACAATGACATTTTTAGATGGTGTTTTCGGCAATGCCTTAGGGGCTAAACGCTGATAAGCCTGCGCGTGTCCCACTTCCGGTACGGATACAGAAAGTGCTGTTGCAACCATTAGGAAGTATTGAAAACGAAGCTTAATCATTAGAATTTTTCTCCCAAATGATCACTATAAGATGGAAGCTGGACTTTAATCTCAGCGCATGGATTGGTGGGATATTTTGAGAAGACATCAGGTGCATTAGAAACGACAGGCGCTGTAACACACTGATGCGCAGTGCTTGGACGATGCATCATGCTTTGCAGGTTGGAGACATCTGCACT
Organism: Neokomagataea thailandica NBRC 106555; assembly: GCF_001598495.1. Classification (GTDB taxonomy): domain Bacteria; phylum Pseudomonadota; class Alphaproteobacteria; order Acetobacterales; family Acetobacteraceae; genus Gluconobacter; species Gluconobacter thailandicus_A. Next base: position 114,514 of record NZ_BCZB01000003.1, on the reverse strand, counting down.
TTCTGGCCAGAAGATCGGAACACCATAATAAAATGGAGATATTGTATAATTACCTTTATTGTATTGAATATTATAATTACCAATTCCACGACCCTGAATAGAATCAACGAAAATATTATAAATCAACAATGGAGAACTAAACTGTGATGCATTTGTTGATAAATGCGCCCCCGTCACTGTATCTCCATTAGATAACCCATAAACAACGAAACCATTAGCGTTTAAGGTTGGCACTGTAGCGAATAAACCACTTTGGCTTAAAGCCGTGACGGTTAGAAGAGCTGGCGTGATATTCAATACACCCGAATATGTAACCTGATATCCTTGCGGAGCAGTGACGCCAGCCCCACTAATACCGCCATACTGCCCAACATTTGTTGAGCTTGTGCCGTACTGTGTCCAGACCAGAGAACTGGTATTCAGGAGTGATACGACGTTCTTACCATTCTGATCTACGGCCGTCGTAGTCGTGTTCGATTGAGTATTTGTCCCGTATACGCGCGCTAGACCGCCCGCTACAGTGATATATGGTAACGCTCTCAGAATAGGGTATGGCGACCCAGACACCCATGCGGATGGCGTGGAGAACTGGTTACGACTACCAGAAACCATTGGGCCATTCAAAACCCACTGAGCTGTTGTTAAGCCTTGAATACCTTGCTTACTACCCGTACCGATAGAGGACGAAACGACAGAAGTATCCGTATTGAAGTAAACACCTTGAAAGTGTGCTGTATTCTCACCGGAAATAGCTCCAACCAAGCTATTTCCCGCACCTGAAACGGTACCCGTAGCATAAGCATCTGTAACGGATCCGTTGTTCTCACCGACAAGGCCGCCAACAATACCATTATTCGTAACGCTTGTTTTCCCTGTAGCATAAACACTATTCAAAATGCCGACATCCCAGTTCCAACCGACCAAGCCGCCTACACTCGCTACAGGGATCAGGCTCGTCATATCATTAACTGCACCCGTCGCATAAGCCGCAGTGATTGAGCCCTTATTATTCCCGATCAAACCACCTAGGTTATCAATATCTCGCCCGTCTACAGCACCAGATGCAGACGCAACCGTCACTGTCCCACTGTTAAGACCAATCAGACCACCGGCAGACTTAATATCTTGGGCTGATGAATCCCCCATAACATGCCCATAGGCGGAGACATTGGATACTGCTCCCTCATTAAACCCAATTAAACCACCAAACTGAGCGTTATCGTGCCCAGAAACAGTGCCACTAGCAGAAGAGTTCGATACACTACCAATAGAATACCCGACTAAGCCACCCATATTGGTATTATTGTTGCCGCTCACGGCGCCCGTAGCCTGCGCGCCATCAATAGTTGCGCCAACAATACTAAGGCCAACCAAGCCGCCTATATTGCCCGCATTTGCACCGGAGGTCAGATTAGAAACGGCTCCTGATGCGGCAATATTTTGCAAGCTCGCATCATTTTCGCCGACCAAACCACCAATAGACGTATTATCTGTGCCTGATACATTCCCTGCAGCCGACGCGTTCATAATCGTGCCAGAGACATTCCAACCGACAAGGCCACCTGTATTGCTGGTGGATCCTGTCCCTTGGTTAGACACAGCGCCAGACGCGAAGACGTGATCTATAGTCCCCGTATTGTAGCCCGCAAAACCACCAATTGTACTTGGTACGCTTACGCCATTCGCTGAATCTGCCGCGAAGGTAACAGAGCCTGCCGCACTAGACTGGGTAATTTGCCCATCATTCTGTCCCGCAAAACCACCAACAATATTAGAGCCACTTCCCTGAACGGAAGTATTCCCCGTTGTGGTGCTGCCATTGATGGAGCCGGTGTTCCAACCTGTCACACCACCAACCACATTCGCCGTATCACCCGATACAGAAATAGTCATGGAGGAGTATATATTACTTAAAACACCCGTCGTATAACCAACCAAGCCACCGACAAGAGCTGGAACACCTGATACTGCCGCATTTATAGAGCCACTTACAGAACTATTCGCAATCGTCCCAGAGTTCATGCCAGCGAGAGCGCCTGTATAAGACCCTGATCCACTCACCTGCGCATTATTCATATGCAAATCTGTGACCAAACCACCCGAGGCAATTTGTCCAAACAAACCGACAGAATATGCATTAGAATTAATATTCAGATTAGAAAGCGTATTACCCAGCCCATTAAAGGTGCCTGTAAAGCCATCTTGCGCAATTGGAGTGAACCCTGTTGCACTACTCACATCAATATTATTAGCTAAAGCGTAGTAACCCGTGTCCTGTACGTTCTGCAACGATGCAACATCACGCACAAGGGTATAAGGCTGAGCATTAATGAGCAAGGCTCCGCCTACGGGGGCCGTAAAATGAACAGAACCACCCGCAAAGTTCAGGCCGCCGGGATTAGCCGTGGCTCCAGCACCATTCGTGGTAATGTTTAATGTGCCATTTCCAGAAATCGTTACTGGCGCATTAACATTCACATTCCGCCAAGCAGAGAGCGCTAAGGTTGCATCACTGCCCCACGATATAGGTGCGGCGAGTGTAATGTCACCTTGTCCTGCGCTTACATTCCCGACACCACTCGAAACAGTTGCTGTGGTTTGCTCGCTAACATTCGTGCCTGCATTCAATGCAGAAGAAATAGTTCCAGCCGCGTTGGCGTCAATCGTCAGGTCATCCGGGTCCAGGAACCAATTCCCTCCTTTCCCGGCATCAATAACGGCTTTATCAACCTGCAAATTATGACCAGACGTCTCAATGAAACCGCCTTGACCACTCTCCTTACCCGATGCCTTCAATGAAGCGCCTGCAGCAATGTGTGTCGTGCGCGCAAGATGTGCGCCACCTGCACCATCTACCCCGACAAGGATCCGCCCCCCATTTTTACCGCCTTGCACGGCCGAAACATCAATCGTGCCATTTTGACCGATGATGACGTCATGACCATTTGCGGTAACAGATCCACCAGAGCCAGAAACATTATGCGCTGAAATGACTGTATCTTTAACGACAACCTTCCCTTGGGGCGCCGTTAACCATACCTGACCATTAACCTGTGATGTCCCTGCGGCTTGAATAAGACCTTGATGGTTTCCTGCCAGAGCATACACGTTACCTCGTGCGGCTTCTAATTTAGCGGCGGCGGCGCGAATATCCCCTGTATTTAGAACATTTCCTTGCCCATTCCCCTTCACTACAATATAGAGACTATCCGGGCCAGAACTCTCTTTTAGCATAACGGTATCACCCGCAGCCAAAGCGACTGTTCCTTGACCGGATGAAATCGTCCCTTTATTTTCAACCGACGCGCCAATTAGAACAACATTACCTTTATCACTGAGAATATGACCTTTGTTCACCACTTTCCCGGAAGAGTTGCCTGCGAATTGCAGATCTCCACTCTGCATGAAATTCGCATTTGATACATCACGCGTTGATGCAACAAAGCTTCCGCCGGTAACAACCTGCCCATTTTGTCCAATGACAACACCATTAGGGTTAATCAAAAAGATACTTCCAGTTGCACCTAAGCGCCCCTGAATGGCCGTTGCCTGTTCACCCGTCACACGATTTAACGTGGCACCCTTACCGTTATTAAATTGAACAATGCCACCTTGCCCAATAGAAAAATTATGCCAGTCGATAATTCCCCGTGAACTATTTTGATTCACAGTCACCCCACTCGTAGCGGATGAAATGTTACCATTCCCGGCAATATAATGCCCCCCGGACGGCAAACTCTGCCCCAAAGCGACCAAAGGTGTTAAAGCTGAAAATCCACTTAAAAATAGTATTTTTTTATAATCATGCTCGGGGCCTTGTTAAATATCAATTTATTAAAAGGCCCTATAGTAAAATGATATGATTTTTAAAAGAGGAAAAGTTCAAAAACCAATTATTTTATAGCGATCGATGCAATGAAAGATCTGTGGCAAAATTAAATCCCATCCATTTTTAGTTTGATTTTTAACGCCTCAAAGGCTATAATACCCCTCATATCAATGTATTTACTTCATGATGTTACCCTTAAATTGAAATATATTATAGATCTGTATTTAAATTTTAGGCTGTTGTTTGGTATTATTGATTAATAATGATGTCACCTTCAATTTCATGCACTGAATGACCGTGACCAATGCGCCTCCAGTTCATTACAAACGACACCATTTTTCGTGCAGATAATTACTCATATTGTATGACTATATTTTCGGCTTCCTCAGTGCTGTCGCTTGATGAAAAAATACTACGCACGCGGGGCCGCATGAGACAATTCGTTGCTAACACCTAAATCTCAGTACGGAATTTGTCCCCATTTTACGCTGCAAACAACGCCAAACCAGGCAGCGCCCCTCCCAATGGACACACCCTCATCCGGCACGTCCATCATCTCCGATTCGGTCATTAATGAAAGAAGACAACGTCTTTCCATAACTAAATTTAAAACATAAATCCTTATCACGACCATTTAAATTTAAATGCTCATCAAAATATGAAAAAAATTCAACACACACAAAAGTAAATTGTCATTAAATTTATTAATAAAAATTAAAAATTTATAGTTATTAACTTAATTTATAAATTTTATTATTTCAAATAACAATTTTAAATATCATTTCTTTAAAATTTTTTATCGATATATATATGAAATAAGTTAATTAAAAACAAACTTTTTCTTTTCAGGGTAAAAATTTTTATATATTTGTTGTTTGTTTTTTAATCACCAGGAATGATTCGTTATGGCTATAATTTCTCCAACTGGCGGAACCAATAATATAAGTGTTAAATCTTCAGATATTTACAACGTAGTATCTGGTGTGGCATACACTATAAATAACAACTCTGGGGCGCAGTTTTTGTTTACTCCTCCCGGTGGAGGAACTTTAAACTTCCAAGGAAATTTAAACAATAATGGTATTATTTCATATATAACATCCACAAGCGCATCTGGATCTACCGTCCGAATTGGTGATGGGGCTAATACAACTTTATCCCAAAATTCTGGCCAGATTATTATCATTGATAAAAATGCCACAACGGGTTCATCTATAGTATTATCCTATAAATCTATAATAAATGATTCTTCCAGCTTAATTGATATAGATTTATCAGGCGCATCTACAGTAAACGCTTTTTATTTAGGAAAATTCATAAACAATGGTACCGTAAAAATAGCTGATAATGGAGGCACTGGTTTTTCTGCAAACTGGGGTAATTTAACAGATTATTTTACAAACAACGGTGTATTTTCAATAGATAATTCTACCGCAACAAGTGGTTCAACTTTTAATTTAAATTTCAAAGGAATTAATAACTCTGGAAAATTCAATTTAAATCTATCCGGGGGATCTACATCCATTACATCAGTTGGATCTGGAGGGTTTATTAACACAGGCATTTGGAAATACTCGGAACAAGGTAACGGTGGAGGTAATTTATCAATTATTGGAGGTTCTGGCAGCTATATTAACAATGGTGAAATCGATATTATTAATGGAAATTTAACTTTATTTAATTCTTTAGCATCAAGCGGGGCAGAAACAGGTCAAGTTAACCTCTCACAAGGATCGCGACTCACATTAAATGGGATAAACTCTGGTCAAGGACAAGTTTTTAATTTTAGTGGTGGAAATAATACTCTTGATATTATTAATGGACGTAGTTTTGTTGGTGCTTTAAGAGGCTTCAGTCAAGGTGATCAGTTTAATGTTCATATCCCAGGAACACTAAACTACAGTAATGATACTGGAATTTTAACAATTACCAGTGGATCAAATTTATATAACTTTGATGTTGGAAAAGGATATACAGGTCAATTTTCAGATAGCGCCGGTGGTGTTGTAACATATGAAGGGACAACGCCCTGTTTTTTACCGGGAACCCTAATACGCACAAAAGATACATTATGTGCGGTTGAAAACTTAAGTATTGGTGATGAAATTATTGCTTATGTGAATGGAGAAGAGGTTATACGTCGTGTGACTTGGGCTGGACAGTCTACCTGCCATACCCGCCCGCACCTTCCTAATGATAAATCCGGGTATCCCGTACGGATACTTAAAGACGCTATTGCAGAGAATGTTCCTTTTAAAGACTTACTGATCACATCAGAGCATTGCTTATTTTTGAAAGGGAAGTTTATACCTGCGCGCATGCTCGTGAATGGCAGTTCCATTGTGTATGATCAATCATTTGCATCATATGATTATTATCATATTGAAACTGAAGAACATTCTGTAATTAATTCTGATGGAATGCTGACAGAAAGCTATCTCGATACGGGTAGTCGCCGTTATTTCAGCCAAAACCATGCTGTAATGTCTATTCCTCATAGTCGTGAACTGACTTGGGAGGAAGATGCTGCGGCACCTTTAGGAGTTGCGCGTGAATTTGTTGAACCAATCTTTCGTGAAATTGAAAAGCGCGCGAATAAGTCCGGCTACCCTGTTTTAGCTAATGCTATCCCCCTTTCTTATGAGAGCAATATGTATCTCATGACAGAAAATGGATCTGTAATACGGGCTTCACGTCAATATAACGGGCGAGTCATGTTTATGATCCCAAGCGGCATTGAGACAGTACGTATCGTTTCTAACGCAAGTCGCCCTCACGATGTGATTGGTCCATTTGTTGATGATCGACGCTATTTTGGTGTTTCTGTTGGTGAAATTACCTTATTTGATGGAGCACAGACGCATAACATCACCACTCATCTCGCAGAAAAAGAGTTGGTGGGTTGGGTTTCTCTTGAAGAGAAAAATGCCCGCTGGACAAATGGTGATGCTCTTTTGCCTTTAGGAAAACGTGCGCCTAACACCTTCGGTATGCTGGCTATTCAAATAAAAAATGAAGGTCCATATCTCCTGTCGGAAGAAATATTCGAAGAAATGGGTATTATCGCTTAATTTTCAATTCAATATGCGCAAATTTATATATTTGCGCATATTGAATATAATATGATTTATATAGTGTTAAATAATTTTATTTCGTGATTTTTTCATATAAAAATTTTGAAAACGATCTATTAGCGGGCTGCTTCTCACTGCCTCCCTTCTCATATACTGACGATATGGAGGCGATGATTAAATGACTTAGTCGACGAACGCCTCACTCGGCTGAACGAGCTTGGCAATCAACTTGCAGCATTTTCTGGGCTGTCATTTTTCGACTGAATCACCATACTAAACTGATGCACACCCGCATACACCTTATTCCCCCCCTTTTTTCAGCGTAGAACATTGCCCGTCACCTGACCGTCAACGACTCATCAAGTCCTTTTTTAAAATTAGGACCACGTAAAATGCCCGGACCCTTCTTCGTCAGCACATAAACCAAGTTAAGAAGCAGAAATTCGCTACTATCAAGCTGAAGCTATCGACGAATACAATCACGGATGGAATTCAACACAACATGACCAACAGCTTGCAAGGTAGCTTGCGGACCACGACCAATATCCAACATCCCTTTTAGAGATTAGCGTGTATAGGCTCAAAAATTCCCGTCAGGGTGATTCTCGCCATGCTTAATTTCTCTTTTATAATTTCGCTATGTATATAGGCATAACGCACGGTGACAAGGTAATTAATTTACCGGCTGTAGCACTGCTTCGTTCCGGGACGGGAGCCCATGCGGGTTCTTGTAGGCCCGCCCGTGCGTTACATCATTCCTCAGAGTGACCAAACATTACCCCCGATGCCGAAACAATGGGATATATTGACAAAGCCAGCGCCGAAGCTCCTTGTCGCCGCTTCTCTGAAATGACTGAAGGTAATTTTTCACTCCATTGCCACTCCGCTTGATGACAAGCTTGCTCCCATGAGACTTCAGCACCTGCGACCTGTAGGAGCTCAGCTGCGGATAAAATAATATCTGGCCTGCTCGGCGAAGCATTTAAGGCAATGACACTCGGCATTTCTGCTTCCAAAATATGCTAGACATGTCGCGATCAAAACCTCTCCCACATGCCCTAGACGAGCCCTGTCATAAAGTTTTAGCACTTATTTGGAAACTCGCTGGGTTTTGAGGCAGGGCTATTGATAAGAGTGCTTTCAAGGGGCGTTATTTTATGGTGATGTATTTCTTTGAACGCTCACGGGTATAAGCCATGCTGGCTGAGCGTGGTATCAACATCGATCATTCAATGATTTATCGCTGAGTTCAGCACTAGACAATGGACAAGCGCTTATATTGGTATTGGAGATACACAGGATTTCCAGAATCTAGCGCGTTGATGGGATCTATATCGGGATGAGAATATCTGAACCGAGCGATCAATAAGAACAATGATACGAGGGCATTTCGCCGACACGGAACACTATAGCTGCTAGGAATTTTTAAGCAGAGCCGACAAACAAAAGCCCAGCACGCTCAACACGGATTAAACCCTCACTTACGGCATTGCCATCAGCGATTTTAAGCTTCCGGATACGGTAGAGCATTATCCGGTGAAGTATCTGAGTGCCGTGATCGAGGTCAATCGGTTTGCTTTTTTGTTTCTTGAGTTATGTTGTTTTGTTCTTCTTACGCGTACTTTACGCAAGTTGTATTATGATAGACAACATTCATAATGAAGAACCGTGCAAAATCCTTAATTTTATTAGATTTTACATGGTGTCCCGTACGGGATTCGAACCCGTGTTGCCGCCGTGAGAGGGCGGTGTCCTAGGCCTCTAGACGAACGGGACTAGAGTGAAGCGGCTTTTATCAGGCTCTACCACTCCATGCAAGTAGTTTTACAGTTTTTTGAACAAAATTGGCCCCAAGAAAACGCCGCCGAGCAGATGTACGTGAAAATGGGGGACTTCTTGCCCGCCATTGGCGCCAACATTACTAAGAATGCGGCAACCATCTTTCGTGATGCCCTGCTGGTCCGCAACATGAGAGACGGCTTTCCAAAAGCCTGAAACTTCATCAGATGAAGCATGTGCGCTGAAATCAATAATAGATTCATATGCTCCTTTAGGAATAACCAAAATATGTACAGGTGCATGTGGTGCTATGTCATGAAATGCAAGTGCATATTCATTTTCATATACTTTATTACAGGGAATCTCGTCCCGTAAAATACGGGAAAATATATTATTTTGATCGTAGGTCACGTTGGAAATCCTTATTCAGGCTTTTTCTGGGGACGAGACAACTTTTCAGTAATACCACTTACACCCTCTCGACGCTTGAGTTCTTTCCACACATCATCAAGAGATACACCACAATCAACTAGCATGACGATCAAATGATAGAGAACATCAGCACTCTCACTAATCAGTTCTTTGCGGTTACCATTTACGGCTTCAATGAGACATTCAACTGCCTCTTCCCCAAATTTTTGAGCGACTTTATTCCGGCCACGCGCCATGAGGCGAGCAGAGTGACTTAAATTTGGGTCTGTGCCACGACGCGAGAGAACAGTCTCGTAGAGGCGGTGTAAAATATGGTCTACGGGGACGCTTTCAATTTTTTTATCGGCTTTTGCCATAATTTTATCTCCCTATACGAACTGGTAACCCAGCTTCTTTCATTGTTTTTTTAACGTCGCCAACGCTTAATTGGCCAAAGTGGAATACACTAGCGGCAAGCAATGCACTTGCACCGGCATGTGCGCCATCCACAAAATGTTCCGCAGTCCCCACACCACCGGATGCAACGACTGGAACCGTCACAGCACCGCACACAGCACGTAAGAGATCCAAATCAAACCCTGCTTTTGTGCCGTCTCGGTCCATACTTGTTAGAAGAATTTCTCCGGCACCTAGATCCGCCATACGCTTAGCCCATTCAATGGCATCTAGCCCGGTTGGTTCTCGGCCGCCCTTGGCGTAAACTTCCCATCCCCCCTTCCCGTTTGAACGCGCATCAATAGCCACAACGATACACTGAGAGCCAAAACGTTCTGCCGCTTCTGCAATGAGATTGGGATTACGAATTGCCGCAGAGTTTACGGCACATTTATCTGCGCCAGAGAGCAAAAGGCGCCGCATATCGTCACAGCTACGAACGCCACCGCCAACGGTTAAAGGCAGGCAGATGGCTTCTGCTGTACGCCGTACGACATCTAAAATCGTATCACGGTTCTCAACGCTAGCGGTAATATCCAAAAAGGTCAGTTCATCCGCGCCAGCCGCATCGTAGAGCTTGGCCTGCTCAACGGGATCTCCAGCATCGCGAAGGGAGACAAAGTTTACGCCTTTAACGACCCTGCCGTCTTTCACGTCAAGGCAGGGAATAACGCGGAGCTTTAACATGATTTAAACAACTCCAACGCTTCATCTAAGTGTACGCGGCCATCATAAAGGGCCCGCCCCACAATGGCGCCTGAGATCCCCGGCACATCCTGCGCGATATCACGTAGAGCCCGCAAATGCTCTAATGTTCCCACGCCGCCGCTTGCAATGACTGGAATAGACAGAGACTTCGCCATAGCTGCCGTTTGCTCAAGGTCAAGCCCTGCTAGCATACCATCACGACTGATTTCGGTGAAAATAACCGCCGATACGCCGGCATCTTCCATCCGCAATGCGAGGTCATTGGCCTCAAGTTCAGAGACTTCAGCCCAACCTTCTGTCGCGACTTTACCATGACGAGCATCAATTCCGGCGACGATGCGCCCAGGGAAAGCACGAGCCGCCTGGCGCACCAGCTCTGGATCTTTCACAGCAACGGAGCCCAAAATAACACGCTCCACACCGGCAGAAAGCCAACGCTCAATCCCTTCCATATCGCGTATCCCTCCCCCTAACTGAACTGGAAGGTCCGTGGCGCGGACAATAGCTTCAATGGCAGCGTAATTGACTGATCGGCCAGCAAAAGCACCATTTAAATCAACGACATGGAGATATTGGCAACCCGCATCAGCAAAAGTCTTTGCTTGAGCGCCGGGGTCATCAGAATAATGTGTCGCATCATCCATTTCACCGCGCCGCAACCGTACGCAAGCACCATCTTTTAAATCAATCGCAGGATAGAGCGTCAGGGGTTTACGTACTGTTCCATGCGTCACGCCCGTTTCGGGAGACATACGCCACTCTGCTGCTTCATGGTCATCTGCAAGAAGTTTGGAAAGAAAAATACCGCGCACTGTCTGGCCTCCGATCCGGGCGTAATAAGGATGTGTCCCCCATTGTTCGAAGCCAAACGAACGAAAGAGACGAATTGCACCACTATGTGTTTCACGAACATCACAATTTACAACTTTGCAACCAATGGCTTTTGCTCCTTGGAGCATGGTTGCTATTAATGTTTTTCCTAACCCGCGCCCACGTGCATAGGGAGCAATAAAAAAGGCGGTCAGCGTGGCTGTCGCTGCATGTGCTTCATAGCTGGCGGGAGGGCGTACTAACTGCCCTGCACCACAGATAAGGCCCTCTTCGTCACGTATCACGTAAAGATGGCGCTCTTGAACGAGTTGTAAGCCTTCAAAATAGCGTTTCAGAACGTCTCTACTCGGCGGGCGAACCCACCCAAACCCACCGCCATCTAAAATACCCGCAAGCGCGGCTTCACACAGCATTTCCAAGTCATCTTCAGATAACCCTGAAGAGACACGTTCACAAACGATCTTTACACGTCCCATTTAAGAAAATTACCCATGATCATCAGGCCAACATCTTGGCTTTTCTCTACGTGAAATTGCGTGCCGCAACGATTACCACGCGCAACAATAGCTGGCACTTGTTCGCCATAATGACTGCTCGCCACGAGGTCACTCTGGTCACCGTTATGAAGGGCATAAGAATGCACAAAATACCCGTGCTCTCCCGGTGTTAGCCCTTTGGTCAGATGATGCTGGCCCGGTGTAAAGTCGAGTGTGTTCCAGCCCATATGTGGCAAGCGTAAATTGTTTTTTTCAGCCTCGCTCATGCGCTGAATAGAGCCAGAAATCCACCCCAGACCTTCTGTGCGTCCGTATTCAACACCGTAGTCACACATGAGCTGCATGCCAACGCAAATCCCCAGAAAGGGGGTGCCGTTTGCTGTTGCTTCTTCTAATAAGCCGCGTAACTCCTGACCTAACCCTTTGGCGCAATCGGCCATAGCACCCTGCCCGGGCAAAATAAGGCGGTCAGCATTAAGAATGGTATGAGGTTCACGTGAGATGACGACATCAGCGTTCAGGTCAAAACGTGCAGCAGACTTGCGGGCCGCCTCGGCAGCAGACGCAAGATTGCCTCCGTTATAATCAATTACGACAACACGCATGGCAGCTCCGGTGGTGCATCAGTGAAGACTTGGCGGTCCAGTATACGCAGCAAGGCTTGATTATGATTGGGAGCGATGATCATGTCTCCCTCATAATGGTTGTATCCAGCCAATGTTAATTCCCATTGGCGCAGTTCGGGAAAGAAAACGGCGAATATAAAATGGCAGGCACAGAGTACAGCCCATTCATATGGCATGGGACAAAATTTTAACGCGAGGATCTCTATTGAGGCTGCGCATAGTGCCCCTATCCAAGACCCAAGCCATAAAAGGCCGAGTGGCCCCAAGAGCAGAACACGACGAGCCCCCCCTTGCTTCACAAGCACAATATCAGCTGCAGGGGAGATAAAAGCTCGATACGTTTTCACAGCACCCCCTTTGTAGATGGGATGGTGCCGATTGCACGTGGGTCACGGGAAATAGCCATTCTTAAAGCACGCGCCACAGCCTTAAAGGTGCTCTCTGCAATATGATGAGCGTTTGTGCCGGACTTGGTGGTCAGGTGCAGAGCAATATGGGCAGACATAGCAAACGCCCGGAAAAATTCTTCAAAGAGTTCTGTGTCCATCTCACCGATTTTCTCACGTGTGAATATAACATTCCACGCGAGGTAAGGACGGCCGGACAGATCAACTACAGCTTCACACAAGGCCTCATCTAATGGCACCAAAGCATGACCAAAGCGTTCAATACCGCGCTTGTCCCCAACGGCTTGACGTAGAACCTGCCCCAGTACGATTCCGATATCTTCAACTGTATGATGACCGTCAATGTGCAGATCCCCCTTAGCATGCACGGTCAGATCTAAACCGCCGTGACGTGCAAGGGCAGTCAGCATATGGTCAAAAAAACCAATGCCTGTTTGGATGTCAGAGCGTCCTTCACCATCCAAGGTAAGAGCAATGGAGATATCGGTTTCGCTGGTCGCGCGCGCCAGCTCTGCGTGACGTGTATCGTTCATACGGTATTGTTACACCACCCGGGCAGTTATTGCCACGCTCTTCCGGCATGCAATCTTTCCCCTTGGCGGAATGGACGGTCCGTTCCATATCTCTTTATATGAGCCAATCTGTTCTCGATGCCCTTCTCTCACGCGCCTCAACTGATCAACTCGTTGAGCCTGCCCCTGCTGGTAACCAGCTTGCTCGTATCCTCTCAGCAGGATTACGCGCCCCTGATCATGGAAGACTCCGTCCTTGGCGTTATACGGTCATCACCGGAGCATACCGTGAGTCCTTTGCCTCCCAGTTTTATGAAGCACTTTTGCGTCAATCCCCCGATATGCCGGAAGCTAATCGCTTAAGGCGCCGTGAGCGTATGCGTACAATGCCGGCGATTATAGCGCTTGGCTTTCATGCTCAACCAGAAGCGAAAATCCCGGTTGTTGAACAAGAAATGGCTCTTGCTGCGGGCGCCATGAATGTTCTTAACGCGCTGCACGTGGAAGGGTTTGGTGGTGTGTGGGTCACTGGAGCGTTCCAAAAAGACCGTTCTTTTCTAGAAAACTTGGGCCTTCCTGCACCACACCGCCTTGAGGGGCTTTTGCTCATTGGTACGCCGTCTGGAGATATCCCCAAGAAACGCCGCCCAGATATTGAATCTTATATGGCCTTATGGCAGGGCAAACCGGTCTCTTTTGCGGCAGATGAAGGCTAGAACATGCATTACGACGTCATCATTATTGGCGGTGGCCCCACTGGTTTGGCTTGCGGTATTTCACTAGCCCGTGATGGACGGCAAGTTTGCATACTTGAACGTTCGCCACAAAGCATTCTAGCGGACCCGCCTTTTGATGGACGTGAAATCGCTCTAACACATCATGCTGCCCATTGGTTAAAACGTGCTGGAGCATGGGATGAAATACCAGAGAATGTTATTTGCCCCATGCATACAGCACGCGTGGAGACGGGAAAAGATCATACTCTTCCGTTGATCTTTAATGCTCCAAAAGACGGACCAAATGCTCTTGGCTTTATGGTGGCCAATCACTTTATCCGCCAATCATTGTATCGTATCGCGGCACGAACGCCACGTTTAACCATTCGTGCCGGTACTCACATTGAACAAACTGTACATACTGAACGTTCGGCGCGAGTGGTGCTGAATGGCGGAGAGGCCTTAACAGCAGATTTGATCGTCGCTGCAGATGGTCGCTTTTCCCGCATGCGTGAATCTGCCGGTATCGGCGCAATTATTGACGACTTTAAGCGTAGTATTCTTGTATGCCGGGTCCGTCATCAGAAGCCACATGACCATACAGCTTTACAGTGGTTTGATGCAGGGCAAACAATCGCATTCTTGCCAGTCGCTCCTGATGAGCGGGCGAGGCATGTCTCTTCCCTCGTTCTTACTTTAGAAAAAGAAGACATTGATCGTCTGAGCATATGTGATGAAGAAGCCTTCAACGCTGAGATCACACAACGCTCCGGTGGCCGTCTGGGCGAACTGTCTTTGGACAGTGAACGCTGTTCTTATCCCTTGAAAACCGTTTTTGCTCATCGTTTTAGGGCAGCACGTTTAGCACTGATTGGCGATGCGGCCGTTGGTATGCATCCAATTACAGCGCATGGCTTTAATTTAGGTTTGCGTGCGCAAGAAACCTTGGCGCGTGCTATTGCTAATGGCCCCGGTGATGCGGGGACTACACGCGTGTTAATGCAATATGAACGTCAACATAGACGTGCAACATTACCCCTCTATGCAGGCACTAACGCAATAGCCACTTTATATACGCGTGATAGCCGCCCTGCTATGGTGGTTCGCCGTTTAGGACTTAACCTAGCCAATCATCTGATGCCTTTTAAAAAGGCGATTACCGGTATGTTAATGGACAGACAAAAATAATTATTTATACATTAAAAGGATATAGGTTATGAAAGCTTTTGGGCATCTACGTGCGACAAATCTGGCAGATAGTGATGCCTTAGTCGAATTGTCTGTCCCTACGCCTGAACCGGGACTTCATGATGTTATTGTCGAGATTTCGGCTGTTTCTGTTAATCCCGTCGATACCAAACTACGTCAGATAAATCCACCCGAAGAGCGTGCACGTATTCTCGGCTACGATGCGTGCGGAACCATCGTTGCTACCGGAGGAAATGTTTATAACTTCCGCTCGGGAGATCGTGTGTTTTATGCTGGGAGCGCCTCACGCGCAGGCAGTAACGCTCAGTATCAAGCAGTGGATGAGCGGTTGATTGCACATGCTCCTAAGACACTCGATGATTATCAGGCTGCAGCCATGCCTTTAACGGCAATTACTGCGTGGGAATTATTGTTCGATCGCTTGCGTGTGCCGAATGGCAGTATTTTTTCTGGTGATAGTCTTCTGATCATCGGCGGCGCAGGTGGTGTTGGGTCTATTCTTATTCAACTCGCGCGCCGTTTAACAGGATTGCGCGTTATCGCAACAGCTTCACGCCCAGAAACGTATAAATGGTGTGAAGAAATGGGGGCACACCATATCATCAACCACACTCGCCCTCTCGATCAAGAGTTAAAGCGTATTGGCATCCCAGAAGTCCGTTACGTTGCAAGCCTCACACACACAGCAAAGCATAAAGACGCCATTTTAAAAATTCTGTCCCCTCAAGGTTCTTTGGCCTTAATTGATGATCCAGGAAGTTTTGATATTATGCCATTCAAGCGTAAGTCATTATCCGTGCATTGGGAGTTTATGTTTACACGGCCGCTTTTTGATACACCAGATATGGCTGCACAAGGCCATATTCTTTCTCAAATTACGTCTTTAGTGGAAACAGGACTGTTACGAAGCACCTGTCATACGAATTTGGGACCAATAACACTACCCAATCTTTTAACGGCGCATCAGGCCCAAGAAAGCGGTATGACTATAGGAAAAACCGTGCTTACTGGATTTTAAACCCTAATACTGTTTCGAACTTTTCTCTATCAGCCTGTGGTAAATTTGGAATAAGCAACGGCAATAGTGATACTGTATTTTTCAGATCTCGCTGCGCAATGCGTACCAAGGTTTTTAGAGTAATTTTCTTCGAAAGCGCGTCTTGTAGGAGTATAAATAAGGAAACATTTATTGATTTTTTATCATAATCCTTAAATGAGAATAAGGAATTTTCATCAATTTCGGAGTAATTTATTGTTTCAACAGGGTAATTCTCGTCACCCCGCAAGCGTAGATATTTTTTATTCTCTATTCTCTGTAATAAGAGATTATTTCCTTCTCCCGATAAGGTAGCTATCAGCTTTGTAAAACTTACTCCTATCGCATAGTTATCATATAAATTTATATTATTTAAATAACCATATTGATTGCAGCAGAATATATAAACATAATCACCCAAAAACTCCCCCGAGTAAATGACGAATAATTTTCCATCTAAATTATACCTATTTTTTTGAGTAATAATTCTATTTTTTTCAAAGCACAATCCATCTCCGTTTATATTGGTAAGTTCAAATATATTAAAATTAATACCTGATATATTTTCTGTTTTTTCTATTTTAATTAAATTTATCAATGTATTTAAAGCGCGCATATATGAATAGTCGAGAACTTTACGAGACCATTTATTCACATCATCAATATATTTTTTAGGTTCCTGATAATATAGTTCATTACAGTCTGACTGAAAAAAATTATATACGTGCAGTTCTATATCTTTACGACGCTTAGCTCTTTCGACGTAGTGCTCCATACTGCGTGTTTGGTAATGTAGTATACGTCCCCCCTCCCATGTCGGTGGGTGCGCTGTCACGCCCTTTAGAGTGCTCCACTCAATATCGTTACCGGATGCATCAACATATCTACCGCGTTGCAAGGGAAAACAATGAACGTTTTCCCATTCGCCAGACCAACTATCTGTACGCAGAAGAGTCTTTATATGTCGGTTAATTGTTTCATTGGAGTGCGAATGGTGATCAAACGCGTGGATAAGTGATGTGTTCGGTTTTAAGACATGACCCGAACTTCCATAATTGCACCAGTGGAAACCTATAGCACCAACATTTTGAGATATTTTTTCTAAATAAGCGGGAATTGAATATGAATTTTCTAAATATAAGTATTCATCAGAATCAAAAAAACCTACCCAATCATGTGTTTTTTTAAGCTCTTTCAAAGCATACAGATAAATATTTTTTTGACGCTCTATATGCGCCCCATTCCCATTTTCAATTTTATATAAACGAATATCATGAGTATACACCGCATCTGCGATGATACGCTCCGTTCCATCCGATGAACCGTCATCGAAGATAACCAGTGTTTCGACACCGAGCTTAATATACCATCCAAGCCAGCTTAGAATATCTGTAGCTTCATCACGAACAATAGCAACAACAGCTACGCGCGGGAGGGGATTAAATTCCATTAACTTAAAGACCTCATAGCGCACTCATACAAAAAAATTAACCCTTCATACTAGAAAAATATACCCCCCAACTTATGCAATACAATGCCTGAGAGAAAAATTATCATGGAGGCGAAGCATAACTCTCTAAAAAGATCTGCATATATCGCCGCTCCTATAAGGGTTCTAGATGAATCACTTACGAGGTTAGCAATGATACTCCCTACATACATCGCAATACCCCAAAGAGCATACACAGATCCACTTACTACCCCCCCCAATCGAGCGGGGGTATAGCGCGCGACGACAGCCAATCCTAAACCGCCCGTTAATAATTCCGCCATAGACATGCATCCATAGCCCCCCACCATAACCCATGGAGAAATATGATTTCCTCCCTTCAGACTAGATTGCCACCATAAATAAAATGCCAAAGACAATACACCATATCCGATGAGCATTTTTTGTAAAATACTTGGATTTTTTTGTATTTTACCGATCTTTTGATATAACCAAGCAAGTAAGGGGCTTAATAAAAGTATCCACATCGGATTCAAAGACTGAAATTGTCCCGGCGTAAAATGCCATAAAGTTTTTCCACAAAGCGTAAAATCACCAGAAACATCTCTCATTGTATAAAGCGTCAAGGAGGTAATGCTCTGCTGGTAGAAAATATAATAAAAAGATCCCAAAATAGATAAAAAATAGCTTATAATAAGTTTTTTCCTTTCTTCTTCTTTTGATTTTATATAAATAAATATCCAAAATAAAAATACCAATGTTGCAGATAAAATAATCCCTTTTTGGGCAACCCAAGCATTTTGCAGAATAACATTGCATACAATAACAGAGAGAAAGGCTCCAAAAATAACAGAGATGATGTTTTTTGTATTTTTCTTCTTATAATTCTCTAAATTCAAAATGTCTAAATGAGATGATTTGATACAATAATATAATATCCCAATCAACAATCCTATAGCACAAAATAAAAATGCTGATCTCGGACCAAAATAAGACTGTATCCAAGGCATAAGTAAAATGGATATAGTTGAACCTATATTTACGCACATATAATATATTGTGAATATAGTATCCAACAATTCATTATCTCCTTCATATATTTTTCTGACGATGTTTCCCGCATTGGGCTTAAAAAGACCATTGCCAACAGAAATAAACGATAAAGAGATGCACAGATACGTCAGAGATTGTGGCAGGAGAGCTAAACACACATAACCTAACATAAGCCCTAAAGCGCCAACCAACATGGCACGACGAGAACCAATTACGCGATCCCCAAGAGCACCGCCTAAAACGGGCATAATATACATTAAAGCGGATGATGCTCCTAAGAGCATATTGACACGGTAATCACTCAGGTGAAGCTGCTCAACCATAAAGATGGTGAGTACAGCCTGCATGCCATAAAAACCAAAGCGTTCCCACAACTCAATGGCAAGTACGACTGAAAATCCACGATGCCGTTGAAGAGAAGTCGGCACTATTTTTGGCTGCAAGGCGTTGAAATCCTAAATTAAAAATCTCATTACACCTTGCGCCAAACAGAGCCCTGGCGACAAGAGGCAAAAATATAAAAGGACCTCTACGCCTCCGGAAGACTTTCTAAAAATGGCTCTAATTCCGTAGCCAAATCCCCAACTTGAATTTGTAATGTTACCAACAAATCTCCAGCAGGGTTCTGACGTGATGCTCCAACGCCGCGTCCGCCTAAACGTAGAATTTTACCACTATCCGAGTGCTTAGGGATTTTTACGGTTACAGCACCGGCTGGCGTATCTATTGTAACCTTACCACCTAGGACAGCAATTTTGAGTGGTACGCTTTGTACCATGCGGATATTGCGCCCACTTCGGGTAAAGCGCGCATCCTCTTTTACAGAAACTGTAATAAGAGCGTCTCCTGGAATACCAGGTTGCCCCGGCCGCATTGTTCGGCCCGGTGCCCCTTTCCCACGCACGCGTAACGTTTGTCCATCCTCCAGCCCTGGCGGTACTTTAACTTCTGTATGTCCACCCTCCCCAAGAGCAAGATCTAATGTCGTTCCTAGTATTGCTTGTACGAAAGTAATGCTCACTTCGTAACGTCGGTCGGAGCCTTTTGAAGTGCGGCGCCCTGCGGTTCCACCAGCTTGGAAATCACCGCTGAAACCACCCCCGAACATATCAGAAAAGAATGAACCTAAATCTTCCTGATGGAAGCCCTGTCTACTACCAAACCCTCCTGCACCGAACGGACCATGAGCTTGACCGTCAGCGCCAATTTCTCCTCGATCAAATTGCTCACGCTTCTCCTTATCGCCAAGGATATTATAGGCCTGCCCCACAGCTTTGAATTTTTCTTCTGCTTCTACATTATTGGGATTGTGATCTGGATGATATTGTTTTGCTAAACGACGATACGCACTGCGAATATCTTTATCTGTTGCGCTTTTATTAATTCCCAAGATGGCATAAGGGTCCTTCATAATGCCGGGCCTCCTTCGCATGTGTCATTGTCTAACAAATCAATCAATACCGCCACGATAACGTCTTGAGGATACCCTGCAGCACGCGCCTCATTGATCAGAGAGGCAATTTTTGGCTTTAAAAAATCTTCCACCGGGTGCTCGTCATAGTGATTGCTCATCGTCGTACCTTCATTATATCTGACCGCAATTTGTGGTGTTTAGAGTTCAGTTTCAATAGAAAAACAAAGCTTTTGTTACCATTTATGGTGAGAAAGCACGCGCCCAAATACTCTGTTGTTTTAAACTTACAGGAAGCTCAGGGGGCTTATACCCTTGCCAGCCCGCACCAATAGCTGTGTATAATGTTACCGCATCACGCAAACGTGCTGCTTGAGCTAGTGTACGGCTTTCTTCAGCACGGAGTGCCAACCGGTTGGTCGATAAAACATCTAAAATACTTGTCAGACCGACAGTATAACGTTTCTGCGCTCTACTCTGTGCAAGCTTCGAAGCGTGTACAGCCTGCTCGTAGTGCTTAACAAGTTCTTCGTCTTGTTCCCAATCACTTAATGAGTCTTCTACTTCTTGAAATGATTTAAGTACTGTTTGTCTATAGGATAGGCGATCAGCCTCAGCTTCAGCATGTGCTTGAATAATGGCAGCGTTATTTCGTCCGCCATGCATTAAAGGCACAGATGCCAACATCATCACACTCCAGCTCATAGCACCAAGCTGAAAGGCTTGGTACATCGCTGAAGCATTCGGATTAAACGTCATAGGAATCACAAAGCGTGGATAAAGCTGCGTAACAGCCACACCGACACGCGCAGTCGCCGCAGCATAACGCGCTTCTTGCGCTCGGATATCAGCACGCTGCGCGATAACTTCAGACGGCAGTGCTGCTGGCAGTTCAGGCACTTCAGGCATTGGGCGTCTTTGTTTTAACGTATTTTCCAATGAACCCGGCATTTCACCCGTTAACACAGCGATCGCGTGAATGAGACGATCTTGCTCAGCATGTAGCGGCGGAATGCGTGCTTCATCCATGCGCTGACTTGCTGTCACTTGCGCAACATCTAAAGAATTGGCCAACCCTTTTGTATATAAACGCTGTGTTAGGGCGAGCGTGTCAGAAGCAATGCCGATATCATGTTCTACAACATCTAAGCGTGCCTGAACCCCTCTTAGGGCCACATAATCAGAGGCGAGTTCAGATAATATAGCAACAAGTAAAGCGCGCTGCTCTTCGACGGACACCGTAATTTCATGTGACTGCGCTTCAACTTGGCGGCTAATATGACCGAAAAGGTCAATTTCCCAACTGGCACGAGCTCCATATGTTAGAACGGAGGCATGTGGTTGGTTCGCAGGGTTACCTGGACGCAAGGGCCAGTTATCGACAGAAATAGAATAACGATCATCGCCACCGCCCGCAGTTGCATCTAACTGTGGATACCACGCTGATGCAGCTTCACGCCGCAATGCTTGTTCTACAACAACGTGTTGTGCGGCGATTTGAAGGTTGTAATTCCCTTTGATGGCGCTCTGCACCAGATTATCTAAAATTGGGTCTTTGAAGAGACGCCACCAATCTTTAAGAGCAGCTTCCGTCCGCGCTCTTTCTTCAGCCGTTATCGGCTTACCCTGATCCGTGAAAGCTGACGGCGGTGTAAAGTGATCGGGCGTAAAATTAGGCCCTACACGGCACCCTCCAACACTCAGAAGAGCCACACAACCGAAAACAGTTAAACAATGAAAAGAGCGCATATTTAAAGATGATTCTGTAGCCAAGTGGTCAAGCGACCATGCATACCATGAGGGGTATCACCGATGGTAATTGTTCCTGTCATACCTGCTACCAGCGTAACGCTGTCTGGCACACGGTCGAATTCCAGCCTAACAGGGATACGTTGCGCGAGACGAACCCACGTAAAAATAGGATTCACATCCGGCAAACCCAAATGGTCAGAAGTGCCATTTTCATCATTAATACCTCGACCAATACTCACAACATGTGCCGAAGCAAGATCATGATACCCCATAAGCTTTACAGAAGCGTGATCACCTAAGCGAACACCATGGAGTTTAGTCTCTTCAAAATAGCCATTAATCCAAAAAGAATGAGCATCAATAATAGCCATCCCCGATTGACCAGCATGCGCGTAATTCCCTACGCGCAAATTCAGGTTCGTTACGTAACCATCAACTGATGCATATACGGTTGAGCGCTGTAGGTTCAACTCAGCCGTATCTAAGGCTGCCTTGGCGGCATCGACATAGCCTTTTTGCACATCTACGCGAGCGTTAAAGTCTTCTTCCTCTTCGGCCGAGACTAACCCCCCTAAGCCGTGGCGGCGTCGGGCATCAGCTTCCCGCAAGGCAAGCTCTGCTTTTACTTGAGCCAATTTTGCTCGTGCGGAGGCAATATCAAGCCGGAAACGCAGAGGGTCCAGCACAAAGAGCGGGTCACCACGATGGACATACTGGTTATCAATAACAGGAACGGAGATGACTGTGCCTGAGACTTCAGGGGCTGCATTAACAACATATACACGCACCCGCCCATCACGGGTCCAAGGAGAAAGCTCGTAAATTTGCCACATCACGCGCCCCAGTATGAGAGCGGCAACAACAACGAGGAATGTTAACACAAAACTTGAAATACGGCGGAGGCGGTGCATGGCCCCTTCATCCTAACGTAGTCTTACAAGTCAGCATGGACTGTCTTGCGATGTAATCCAATCTCTTAACCTTTATACGTACATCAGCAATAAGCACAATGTACAAACAAAGAAAGCAATTTCAAAAAGTGGCACATGCCAAAACCATGATAAAATGCCTGTTTTCCAAAGAATACGCCTTAAAACCAACGTAATGATTAGGGCAATAAGTGCGTATACCGAAATAGGGGCTACAAAGACCCCAAAAATATCAAACTCTGCGAGCATGATTCTGTGCTTTCCTCAAGACTACAAACAAGTAAGGGGGCCTTAAAGCCCCCTTACTTGTTAGCCTTTACGGCGCAGAATTTTCTTAAACAGTGAGAATACCCCTCCCGCCGTTCCTCGCCCTACGGGGCCGAGTAAAATACCCGTAAGGGTAGACAACGCAATAGCTTGCTTCAATTCCATTAACTTACGATCTCGACGAATACGCGCTTCAATCGTTACCAAGTCTGGAATTGACCATGCCGCCAAAGCGCCAAACAATACGATAAAGAAGAAATCAAAACCAAGCACGCACAAGGCAGCTTTCACGTGGCTCAAACCCGCCACATCTAAACACAATGCCCAAAGGAGACCGTGTAAAGCAATCACGAAGAAAAAGAGGAATGTCAGCGCAACAACGCCAAAAGCAGCACGCCGCGCAACACGCAAAGCAGTTCGTGAAAGGATTTGCCCTTGTGCGGAAAGGACTTCTTGACCAAGTTCAAGCGGTTTCATGAAGGGTTAACAACCTTTCTTGACAAGACGGGCAGCGCTCTCGTGGTCGTTAGAACGGAAAGGCCAGAAAACGGACTTTACCGTGAAAAACGACCAGCCACAAAACCAATAGCTGCAGAAATTAAAATAGCCGCGATTGGTTGAGCGCGTACACGCGTCGATACATTTTCAATTTCATAATCCTTGAATTTCCGCGCATTTGCAACGGCCACATCCGTTTTATCCGCAGCTTTCAACAGATTAGGGGTCACAATATCTTTTAACACCTGCTCCACCTGCGCACGCAAACTTTCAATATGTTCTTGTGCTTCATAGCGCACCTGTTCGACGTTTTCCTTGACGCGATCTTCGCTCATGTTCAAATCCTCACGTATGAGTGCCCTAGACGTGGCATTCTCTTTGATCTTAACGCCTTATCGCCACGGGAAGTTTCATGGTCGCCCGCCTTCAGAACACGCACAAACCCGCCCCTTCCGCCCTCTTCAAGGTGGAGAATTTGCGTATCGGCCTTCAGGATAAGGCTTGCGATCTTGAATTGATAAAAGGTGAAACGCTGGTTCTTCTAGGAACCGATATGGCCGCGCTCGCGCTACTTCTCGATATTATCGCAGGTTTTCAACCTTGTATCGGTGGCCGCCTCACCTTGAATGGGGTCGATATCACACCCTGCCCTGCGGGCAAGCGCCGCATCGCTTTAGTAAGTGAACGAGATCCGCTCTTTCCGCACCTTACTGTACGAGCGAATATCAACTTTGCGTGTCGAGCGCAGCAGCAGGACAAAGGAACGGCCGCAGCGAACACCGCGCATCTGATCTCTCTGTTGGGTCTTGATGATGTTGCTACGCTTCTACCCAAAATGCTCTCTACTGAAAAACAACTGCGCACAAAACTAGCCCGAGCCCTTGCGTACAAGGGAGATGTATTATTACTGGACGACCCCCTTTCAAGCCTCACTGTGCCTGCTGCACGGCGAGTGGAAGCCTTACTAACCCGTCTGCAAAGAGCATTGGGATTAAGCATTATTCGTTCAGAGGGGCGTCAAGAAATTGCATTACGTTCTGATGGTATCATAGCCCTCTTTAATGGCCGCACGCTATTACAGTCAGCACCAGCGTCCATATTATATGAGCGCCCAATCAGCGCTTATGTTGCAACATTGTTTGGCAATGCCAATGCCCTTACCGGCCAAATCACTGATGAGTATGATGATATTTATACGGTGCATTTAGCCTGTGGCGGTGTTGTGGAAGCAAGCTCTTCGCTGCATGAGCACGCTCATAAATTACATATTGGCGATACGTGTATGGTATGTGTGCGCCCAGACCGTATCTCCCCATTTTTTGGAAAAAACCTGATTTCCAGTGACGACGAGCTTCCGCCAGTACAAGGCACCCTTATTGAGACTCTTCACCTTGGCGACCATATCCGCATGAAAGTACGATGTGCTGATGGAACTGATATCGAAATACATCGTCCGCCCATACAGGCGCAAAAAATTCCCAAAAATGGCACTCAGACGACGATAGCATGGCCAGCAGCCCAAGCCACGGTATTCCCGTTAGAGGTCGACCTATACTAGCGTTGCGTGATATATCCCCTCAAAGATGTTCTTTTGTATATAAATTTTTTAGGTGAATGATTCTGTTGCTCTTTTTGCCTCTTTACGCTCCACGCGGTCCTTATAAGGAGCTTCATACGCTATGATTCTACGGGCTGCCATAAAGAAGCATATCGGGCGCATTGCGTCCTGCGGCTTAAGTGCGGCTTTAATATGTACGCCCTTTATCCCTCAGGTGTATGCTCGTACTGCCGTTCACCATAGAGGGCATTTCAATTCTCCACATCGACATACTCACCCGCATACAGGACAGAAACCTGTAGCAGTTTCACAATTAAGAATTGCCCTCCCAGAAGGTAGTATTTTTGCGGGCACCCTCTCCTCGCCTATCACTTCATATCCCCTTACAGAGTGGGATGGAGCAGATGCTACTCTTGAAAAAATGACGCAAACCATCCCGGCCCTTTGGGGGGCTGTTTTAATGAATGGCAGTCAGCTAGAAACTGGGTGTTTGCAGCATTGGTTCCATTCTCTGGAATCCCCAGCAGACTGTGGCATGCCAGCAGGCACACAAACACTAGCTCTTGCTTGGGATCGGTCACGCTTAACAACCGCCCCAGACTGGCAGGATTTTTGGGATATTGCCAGACACCCCGGTCGGCGTGGCTTATACTTTGGTGCGCGTACGACCTTGGAAATTACCCTTTTGGCTGATGGCGTAGCGCCAGAGAGTGTTTATACGCTTTTATCATCTCCATCAGGCGTTGAGCGTGCTTTTCATAAGCTGGACCTTTTAAGGCCCTACATAATATGGTGGCGCACCCCGAGTGATGCTCATCACATTATGCAACAACGTAGCGCTCTGATGACGAGCGCCCCGTTAGAAGAAATTACGCCTTTCTCTCACGTCAAAACAGAACCTACCTTCGGCACACAAATGAATCATAGCCTGAAAATATCATTATTCTGGGCAATTCCACAAAATGTTTCAAATGATGCAGAAAAAAATATCATTAATACGATAAAAACTATTGATCATTTCGAAAAAAATACCCCCACAGCAACGGTACAGAATACACTGAATGTCGATGACGCATTCTGGAAGGAAAACGGACCTGCGCTGGAAAAGCGCTTTCTAAATTGGTTTAGTAGGAACACGCCACAATGATAGACTCTTTTTTTATTTTTATAAGTCTTTTTTTATGCGGCATTATAATGGGATCCTTATTAGGAACTCTATGTGTACGATTTATTCCAAAAAATATCTTAAAAATTATAGGATTAATAACTTTATTGCCGCTCATGATGGTGTCATTCTTCATATACATCTACCTTAGAGATAATTTGGGCGCATCCTATTTCCCCATAATTTATGGAGTATTAAATTCTCCCATTGTTATGTTTCCTTGCGTCGCACGTTATCTATCTCTTCCTTCTGGGACGGAGAGAGCAGCACTTGGGTTAGGGGCAACACCTTCTGTACGACTTCAAAAATTATGGTTTCCGCTCCTTGCTGTACCTTTGACAATTTCGGTATGCATCACGGTATTTGTAATAATTTTGTACAGAGCATTCTGGTGACCGATAAAACTGATTTTTGGCGGCACGTTCCGCTAGAGAAGATGACTGCCGATGAGTGGGAATCTTTATGTGATGGCTGCGGGCGGTGCTGTCTGCATAAGTTAAGAGACGAAGATACGAACGAGATTGCTCACACAAATGTTGCCTGCCGCCTCTTAGATACACAAACGTGCCTTTGTACAGATTACGCAAAACGACACCGCAAAGTTCCAGATTGCGTAACATTAACCCCCAAAATCCTCGCAGATCTTGATTGGCTTCCCCCGAGTTGCTCATATCAACTCATTAAAGAGGGTTATGATTTACCTGAGTGGCACCCTTTGCGGTCAGGCACCAGAGATGGCGTACATCAGAGCGGTGCTTCCGTTTCTCAGCGCTGTATTAGCGAGCGCCGCGCAGGTTTATTAGAAGATCATATTGTGGACTGGCCTGGCGAATGGCCCGAGAACTCAGCGTCACCATCCCGTATAAAATAACATTAAGGTATTCTAGGCGTGGTACCAGTTCCTTCCGTTCAGTTGCGCCCATCAAAACGTGCACGCCGTATTACCTTGCGCGCTGACCCTACATCTGGCTGCGTGATAGCAGCTTACCCCGCACACCTGACGCAGCAATATGTAAGGTCGTTCATTCGACAGCACGAGGATTGGATTAACAAAGCCAATGCTAGCCTTCCTGCACCTCCCTTTCTGGGGGATGGCGGTTCTGTATTACTCAATGGCGTGCCAACGCCGATATATCATGCACCTATGGCACGTCAGGGATGTGTGCTGACATCGAATGGCTTACAGGTCAGTGGTCACAGCGAGCATGTAGAAAGCCGCGTGCAACGTTTTCTAAGAGCGCTTGCAAATAAGAATTTACCCGTTCTGTTGCAAGAAGAAGCGCAGCGCATGAATGCTCACGTTATCAAAATTGATATTCGTAACGTACGAAGCCGATGGGGTAGCTGCACCCGTGCAGGACGGATCATGTTGAGCTGGCGCTTAATTATGTGTCCACCCACTGTTCAGTCTTATATTATGGTGCATGAGCTCTCACATCTGACGCATTTTGATCACAGTCCGGCATTTTGGGGCCATGTTGATCATTTTTTTTCAAAAGGATGCTCAGGAAGGCTTGCAGCCGAGCGCTGGTTGCGCCAAAACGGGCCTGCGTTGTTACGGGTTCCCTAGCAACGCAGTGCGAGCTTGGCGGAATGGTAGACGCACAAGACTTAAAATCTTGAGTCCGAATGGGCGTGCGGGTTCGAGTCCCGCAGCTCGCACCACTTTAATTCATTGAAATCATTAGAGTTTTTCAGGTTTCCTTAAACCTTAACTCGGTTTTGCTACACCGAGTTGCTACACTCAATGGCTTTTCAGTGATTATCAGACGCGAATCAGGATACTCATTCAGGCAGAAAGTACCCCTTCCCTTACGTCCAGTTTTGGGAAAAGGTGAGATTTGGATAGCACTCGATACCAATAATAAATCTGTTGCAAAAAATCGCTCATGTGCAATTTATCAATTGACAAATAATCTATTTTCAGGACTGAAAATCGTGTCTAACGAAATTTCACAAAACGCTAATGGGCTACAAACGGCACCGTTTTCCGTGTGAAGTGATCGCACATGCAGTGTGGCTGTATCTCCGTTTTCCTCTGAACTTTCATTTGATCGAGGAGACAGTTCTAGAGCGTAGGGTTGTGGTGTCGCATAAGACAATCCGTCGCTGGAGCATTAAGTTTGGTGCGGGTTATGCCCGTCGTTTACAGCGAAAACCCGCCAGACGCGGTGATATATGGCATCTGGACGAAGTCAGGATTGTCATTGGTAGCCAGATCCATGGGCTGCGGCATATCGTTGACCAAGACGGTTATGTCCTTGATGAAATTCTACAAACACGCCATAATGCCAAGGTCGCTAGGAGTTCATTGAGGTGCCTTTTGCGTCAACAAGGAGTACGTCCGCGCCCCATGATTACAGCTAAGCTGAAATTTTATGGAGCCACCAAACGTAAACTCGGCCGGTCTGTCTGACATATTTCCTACAAAGGGCTGATTACCACTGCGAAAACGTGAGAAAGTCATGCAAAAATGCCGATTACCGAACGGCTGTCAGAGATTCATCTCCGTTTTCGCTGCCATCTGTAATCTCTTCGTTCCACCCGCCGTTAGCGCCAACGCTCTCACACAACATATTCATCACCTCCAAGCCTTCGCACCGTGTAATACTGCAACCTTTCTCGTAGCTTAAATACGCTCAAAGTCAGGAGCCTTCAGCTCAAAAAAAATAATATAACAGCACCATGCCCCTTTACACAGTCAAAGGGTTGTTAAATGTCCGCATACGAGATGTTGAATAAATAATTGACGATAAAATTTAAACATAAAGGATAAGTAATCTCATAAATGTGAGATGAAAACATAAAAATTATATAATAATTATTTCACTCGCATAACTCTTTATCGCTAAAGGAGTCGAGTATGTTCGATATTAAACATAACACCACAACAGAAGCGCTCGTTATTCACCAAAAAGGTGATCTGCGCCTTGATACATTACCCCTAGCCCCTCCCCTTGAAGGGCAGACCCTTATACGCTTGGCTTGGGGCGGAATCTGTGGATCCGATATGCATTATTTGATGCATGGCGGTGTTGGAGCCTCCGTCCTCAAAGAACCAATGATTCTTGGTCATGAAGTATCAGGGTTTGTGGAAGCTTTAGGCCCCGGAGAAAGCCGCTTCCAAGTGGGAGAGGCCGTTGCCATTCATCCGGCGCGCCCTTGCGGTCATTGCCCGGAGTGTATGCGCGGCATGCGCCATCTTTGTCGTAATATGTGTTTCTTTGGCAGTGCTGCGCGGTACCCCCACACGGACGGGGGTTTTCGTCGGCACATGGTTGTACAATCAACACAGCTACACGCACTGCCAGCAGGGCTAGATGTCAAAGCGGCAAGCATGGCAGAACCTTTTTCCGTCGCCCTGCATGCTATTGCACGCGCTGGAGACATCCGTGGAAAAAAGGTTATGGTCCAGGGTGCAGGCCCCATCGGCTCCCTCATCGTTGCAGGTTTAAAGGTTGGCGGTGCGCAATCCATTGTCGCAACAGACCTACACGATTTTGCCCTCACTATCGCGCATCATCTTGGAGCGACAGCAGTCTTCAATACGTCCCAGGCAGTACATGAAGATGAATATGACATTGTCTTTGAGGCAACAGGTGCCAGTACAGCGCTCTCCAATGCCATTATGCGGACACAAAAAGGCGGCACGCTCATACAGGTCGGCATGTTTCCACCCGGTGATGTTTCCGCCCCTCTATCACAAATCATCGCTCGTGAGATTGATTATCGCGGCACGTTCCGCTTTGATCACGAATTTGAAAATGCCCTACACATTCTTGCAAATAATCCATGGATTGCCGCGCATCTCATTACGAGGAGCTTTCCACTGGAACAATACTCCGAAGCTTTTGCATTATCAATGGATAGGAAAAAATCGTCTAAAGTTATTTTAGAAATGTAATGATTACATCACATCGAGGTCAAGCAACATACCCCTACCACCTGCTGGGGTATGTCAACACAATCAATGTTGCATCGTATCGTTTTATCAATAATTTTCTCATGCTAAACCTCCTGACGGTTATGTTTTTCAAGCCCCCCATATCGACTGGCTACTATTTTTTGAGAAAGACATTTTGTTCCTACAATATGTAGGTAATAGTCACCTTAAAATAAAATTATTACAATAAATTCAAATGGTTAATATAATTATTCCCCCTTACAAAATCAGACAAAAAGACGTATTTAAAAATTAATTAATAAAACCGTAGCGTCCCGCAACATATTGCGACAAAAATGACACATTTAGAAATACAGTGATTTTTCGTGTATTATTTCGGTAGAGAAAACAAATTCTCCATGCAATCATCGAAACGAAATGACATTGCCTGTGGCATATAGCGTGCGGAGCCATTAATGCCTACGATTTTACATAAAAAGAAGACCATCAACTTATCCACCCTTTACCAAGTGGCTTTCAAAGTATGCCTGTGCGCAGGTATTTCATATGCAGCACTCCCTGCCATGGGCAACGCAGCAGCCATATCAGGCGCAAAACATAAAGCCGTTTCTCACGCGAAGAAAACAAAGCGCGCCTCTATAGCGCATAATACCCCAGCCAAAACATCTTCGCCCAACGCGCCTCAAACACTTCAAACAGCAAACTCCATTCCATCCAGCGCGCAAAAAAAGACATTACTAACAGCAGCCCCCAAAATTGATGCAACAGGGGCCGTCGAAGCCGGTGGCGTCGAAGAAGTAAAAGTGGTGGGTTCCCGCCTTATTCGGAACTCCATTGACGCGATTCAACCGATCGTTTCAGTATCGGGCGCACAAATTCAGCGCCGCGGCTATACCAATGTTGGCACTGCGCTCCTTACGGAAAACCCAGCTTTCGCCGTTGGTGCAGCCACGCCATTTGGCACTGGCGGCGGGTCAGGTGCAGGACAAACCTTCCTCAACCTGCTCAACATGGGCTCTGAACGTACACTAACTCTTGTCAACGGACACCGCTTTGTGTCCGGTGCCTCTGCGTCCCTCTATGGGAATGTCTCTGGTGACGCCGTGGACGTTACCGAAATTCCAGACGGCCTGATTGACCGTGTCGATACCCTCGCAACAGGTGGCTCACCAACATATGGTGCTGATGCGATTGCAGGCGCGGTCAATATGCAGCTTAAGCAAAATGTTGAGGGGCTTCACGTTAACGGTCAAGCGGGCTGGAGCCAAGACTTGGACGCCGTGAATGATAAAGTAGAGTTCTTAGGCGGGCATAACTTCAACCATGACCGTGGCAACGTAACGCTTGATGTCGAATATACAAAGCAATACGGCCTTCCCGCAGATGCACGGCCTTACTGGTATGGTACGGATTCCCCTTTCAACCTTGCTGTCTCTGGTCAATCATACAGCCAAGGCTTGGCCCGCAACCAGCGCGATATTATCTACACCCAATCCGGTATTCCTGTAACCTCTGACGCCATGCCTTTTGGTCAAAATGCTGCCGGCACGGGTATTGCGCCTCAAGCCGGGATTACCAACGCCGCAGGTCAGGTATTGCAGTTTTCTCCAAATGGGAAAAGCCTTATCCCCATTACATATGATACGGCAAACTCCCCCGCCTCCCCCTACACCGTATCGGGCGGTAACGGTTTTCCTCAATCACGTTTTGCGAACTTACTTGATCAAACCGGCCGCGTGGCCCTCACCAGTCTTGCCCACTATGATATTACGGATCATATAACGGCTTATGGTGAAGCATGGTATGACCGATATGATTCAACCAATACCATCGGCCAGCCATATTACAGCACTGCCAGCTTTGCTTCTGCTGGCATGCCGGCGGGCAACCTCATCATGAACACGAATAACCCGTTCTTGACCTCTGCAGAACAAGCGACCATTGCCAATGGCCTGGCCGCAGCTGGTTCACCCACAAATCAATTCTACATGGCCCGCGCATCAACAGATATTTATAGCGGCCGTTATACAACCAAAAATGAAATGTACCGCTTGGTAGGCGGCTTTAAGGGAGATTTCAGCGTCTTAGGGCGTAAGGTTGAATGGGATGCAAACGCAAATTACGGTGACAACTCAAGCGTAACGTTCCAAGATCAGGTTAATAACCAAAACTTTGCTAATGCCTTAAACGCCACAACAGATTCCGCCGGAAATATCATCTGCATGCCCGGCTATACAAATTCACCCATGGCAACAAAAAGCGCCAGTTGCTCACCGCTTAACCTTTTTGGTAATGGTCAAGCCAGCCAGAGCGCCGTCAACTACATTACATCCCCTGCATCTGTTGCAACCCGCAACACACAGCTTGATGTCAACCTCACGGCCCATACCACGCTGTTCCACTTACCGGGCGGCGGTGTGCAGTGGCTCATTGGTTATGAACACCGCCGGGAGGCATTTAATTTCGAGCCTGATGCCTTTAACCAAGGCGTCATTGTTAATGGCAATTGCCAACAACAATACGGCTACGCTACGTGCCAACCCTCAACCTATGGCAGCTACCACACCCATGAAGGCTTTACCGAGATGGATATTCCACTCGTCAAGCCAAGCATGAACATTCCCCTCATTTATCATGCTTCAATGAACTCCTCTGCCCGTTATATTTATAACAACATGACGGGGTCTTACTGGTCCTATACTGGTGGTGCGTCACTCTCACCATTTAAAGACCTGACATTCCGTGGAAACTATACGCGCTCCCTGCGTGCCCCCGGTACGGCAGAACTATTCGCACCACAAAGCACCGATTTTGAATACGGTAACGACCCGTGCGATACAAACTATATCAATGGCGGCTCCAACCCTGCCATTCGTGCTGCAAACTGCGCCGCGGCCGGCGTGCCAAAAGGCTTCCAGTCACTCATTAGCAATGCCACAGTGGAAGGCCGTGCAGGTGGTAACCGCCATCTTCAAAACGAAGTGGGAACGTCCGTCAGTGCAGGTTTCGTCTTTACCCCACATTTCATTCCGGGTCTGACCATTCAAGGTGACTATATTGATGTGCGCTTGACGGGCGCAATCCAACAACCGGGCGTGCAATATATCATGGATGCCTGCTACGACACATCAGGCTATAATAGCAGCCCTTATTGCAGCCTAATCACCCGTGACGCAACAACGCACCAAATTACAAACTTTAATGACAGCTTCCAAAATATCGGGGGCATCGAAAGCCGTGTTGCTCAGTTCATGGTGGATTATAACCTAGAGCTCTCCCGCCTAGGCTTACCAGATAACGCAGGCTCGCTTGATCTGCACGCAACAGAACTGCATTATTTCTTAAGCAACCAAAGCATTGGTGGAGTTGTCACACAACAATACGGCACAAGCACAACCCCCAAAGATAATATGACAGCGAACCTCACCTATATGCGTGGTCCGTTTAGCTTCCAATGGCAGACACAGTGGTACGGCAAGTCTCAGCAAAGCGTCCAAAACCCGCTCAGCACTTACCAATATCCATTCTTTAACCAGTTTTTCATGTTCAATACGAACATGTCCTATCAGTTTGCCAAGAAATATACTGTCTTCTTTAACGTCAACAATATCACAGGAGAACACCCACCCTTCCCATATGTTGGTAGCGTCAACCGATATGCCCAAGCCATTATCGGCCGCTCGTTCCTCTTTGGTTTCCATGCGGATGTTTTCTAAGGTTACGACCTAAAGTCTAAAACCGTACCCCGTGAAACGGCCCAGCCTCGTGTTGGGCCGTTTTTATATATTTGATAACCCAAAGCACTGCCCACATTACAGCTTAAGTGACATCTCTCCCAAGCGGCATGAACCTATCCTATAAGCACAATAAAAATTGTCCTGACAGATATATAAAAAATACACCTTATAATTATTCAAAATAATAATAAGACAGTCGCAAATGAAAATATAATACTTAAATTAACTTCATATTTAGAAAATGAAATTGGCCGCACTCACAGCAAGCCTTTAAAAGGTACACTCCGCAGTGGAAAATTATATTTTTTACATAACGGTTCAACCAGAGGTTATTTTACCAAAATTCATTCATCTGACCGAAAAGGTCCGGCACTTCGTAAGTCCGTTTTTTTATAGAGTAAAATTTATCTCAAAGTAAATAAACCACAAATAGAAATAAAAAATAAATAAAAATATGGCCCTCATCGGCTTATTAACCTCTTTAAGAGCCATATTACAAGAAAAATTATTTTTGTTTTCTCAACACCTCATCCTGAATACGCTGTCCCAATTGAGAATCAACATTCTTCCAATACTCAAATACACGAGACAGAACAGGCTCTTGCACTCCCCCCAAAATATGCCCAACAACGTTTTGAACGAGGCGCTCACGTGCAGCGTCATCCATCACGTCATTCACGAGTTTCTGAGCTTGGCTAAAATCATTATCCTCAGCGCGCAGTGTATAAGCAGCTCTGACAAACTCACCATCAACAGCCCATACAGCATCTTCAGGATAGCGCCCAGGGTTACTGACTGGTCCACCCTTTGTGTTCGGTGAATACACGGGATCAGAAGTGTTCACACTACGCATGGCTCCACCCTTGGAATAAGAGTGGACAGGACACTTAGGGGCATTCACGGGGATTTGCTTATAATTCCCCCCTAAACGCGCACGGTGGGCATCCGCATAAGCAAAAGAGCGACCCAGAAGCATCTTATCCGGTGAGAGCCCCGTACCCGGTACATAGTTATTCGGCTCAAAAGCCGCTTGCTCAATCTGAGTAAAGAAATCCGTTGGGTTACGGTCAAGAACAAGTTTACCCACTTCAATCAAAGGATATTCACTTTGAGGCCATACCTTGGTGAGATCAAAGGGGTTGATTTTATAGGTTTTAGCCTCTTCGTAAGGCATGATTTGCATTTTAAGCGTCCAGCTTGGATACTCACCACGCTTAATAGATTCAAAAAGGTCACGACGGTGGTAATCCGCATCGCTCCCCGCTAATTGATCCGCTTGGTCTTGTGTAAGACACTTAATACCTTGATCCGTTTTAAAGTGGTACTTTACCCAAAAACGCTCCCCCTCATCATTAATCCACATGTAAGTGTGGCTTGAGAAACCGTCCATATGGCGCCATGTCGCCGGAATACCACGGTCACCCATAAGCCACGTGACCTGGTGGGCTGTTTCTGGGCAGAGTGTCCAAAAATCCCACTGCATATCATTATCACGCAGTCCACTATCCGCACGGCGCTTCTGCGAATGAATAAAATGCTGGAATTTCATGGGATCACGAATAAAGAAGACAGGCGTGTTGTTACCCACCATGTCAAAATTTCCCTCCTCGGTATAGAATTTTACCGAGAAGCCCCGAGGATCACGCCATGTATCTGGGCTACCCGCCTCACCTGCAACGGTAGAAAAGCGAATGACAACGTCCGTCTTTTGGCCTTTTTGCAAAAAATTTGCTTTAGTATAACAGCTTACATCATGCGTAACTTCAAAATACCCAAAAGCCCCACCACCTTTAGCGTGCGGCTGACGATCCGGTATCATTTCACGGTTAAACGCCGCCATTTGTTCGATCAAATAATGATCGTGTAAAACGATAGGCCCATCAGCACCAACGCTTAATGAATTCTCAGTGCTGGAAACTGGTGCCCCAGCATCCGTTGTCGCTGTTTTCAGATGATCCGTAGACATAGAATGTCTCTCCGCCCAAAGTGAAGCATACTCCACCAAAAAGAGATTAGGACTTTTAAGTTCCCATGAAGAAACATTTTTATTTAATTTTTTGAGAATTAGATACAATAATAAATATATTATTCCGTATATATAAATCAATAATATATAACTCACGATTGGAGATTTATAATGATTATTAACAGCACATATAAGTTACATGCTGCTGAACATCTGGACATTTATACCCATTTTCTCCAACCAGCAGGCATTATCCTTCGCCAATAAAAGAAAACCGAAACCACCGAGCATGATCTTGCAAAACAAATTTTTCTTTTCCGTGATCGAATCAATCAGTATCTAACGCATTTCATATAAATATATTACAAATCATAGATCAGTTATGTCTTTTTTAAGAATAATATCACAGTATTATTTAAAATATATTTCATTCGGTAACGAGAATTTTATTTGTTTAATGATCAATTATATGAGTTTTAACATCAATAACATGATAATTAAGCAAGGCATCTAACATGAGCCCTATACGCACCTTCTTTTGGGTTGGGTTACTCTCTCCATATTTCTTCCTAAGCGCCACCCCTGTTCATGCTCAGATCGTACTTTCTGCAAATGACGGCCACACATTACTACAAAACGGCGTACAAATCCTTCCACCTCACATACTCCCAGACACATTAAGTAAAATCGCCCGAGAAAAAGATAATTTATGGCACGTCACGGGTAGTATCCCCGCAGCAGCAAGCGTAGTAGGTCCTCCAACGGCTTTAACCATCTCTCCTGATGGCCATTACGCATATCTTAGCTCTGCCGCACAGCCCAATAGGCTTGAAGATAAAATCATCCCGAATGATCAGATTAGTGTCATTGACCTACAAGCCACCCCAATACGGGTTATACAAACGACACGCTCCCAGCCAGGCGCAACAACATTACGCCTCTCACCGGATGGGCAGCATATGCTTGTCGCAAACGGAAAATCTGGTTCTATTACGTGGTTCCGCGCTGTGGATGGCCGTCTGTCACACGCCCAAAACGTCACTCTACCGGTCAAAGGCGGGTTCGTTGGTGGTGTCACCATTGCCCCCGATGGCAAACGTGCTTTTGTGAGCTTATGGAAAGGTGATCTTATTTATACCATCAACTTGAATGGTGATCACCTTCAAGTTGAACCAAACCCCCTCCCCCTCTCCCCGGGCGCATGGACTTTACGTATCACTCCAGACGGCCATTACATGTCTGTAAATGTCCTCGGGCATGGTCACGGTAAACCCGGAAGCATTGTTATGCTTGATCTACAGACACCCAACCTCAAAGAGGTTGACCGTGTTATGGTGCCAAACGCACCAGAGGGAACGGATATTTCGCCTGACGGACAATATCTCGCCGTCGTTTCACAGAACGGCTCCGCTATGCCTGACGCCTCCCCCCTTTATCACGCACGCGGTATCGTAACAGTCTTCCGACTGTCAAACGGCCATTTAACACAGCTTGCTCAGGCTCCGGGCCCTCTCTGGCCGCAAGGACTAATTTTCTCGCCAGATGGCACACAAATCCTCACCCAAGGTGGTGTAGATCATATGTTAAGAACGCTATCATGGAACGGCACAACCCTCAGCGTTCAGGGCGATACCCCCCTTCCGGGATCTGGAGCAAATCTTGAACGTCAACGTTGAAGGCATAGTAATTAAAAAAACCTACAACCATATGCCGAACAGCGTTAGTGGGAACATCCGCATTATCGTACCACACTGCACATGTTATCAGCCCCATGAGTGGTCATAGACGCATACAGACCGCTCACCCTTTATAGGGCTTCAATGTGAAACATCCGAACCGTTTTCCCCAGTATATCTAGAATTAAATAGAACACAAATATATCAAAGACCAACCCTTCCCATTGAAAATGGCAATGTCTATAAAAGAAGATCTATTGCTCTGTCATATTGATACTCTTATCTCCCTAACCCATTCTAATGACATAGCTATGATCTATCCGATCTTAGCAAAAACTATGGCATTATGCGGGTTCAAAAACAGGTTTCCTCATACGCAGCACTGCGCCTCCTTGAATAAGAGGATTGCACAGGCCAAACCTGCGGCTCATCAGGAGTCGTTTCATCAGCTTCACGATACGAACAAACCCAACACTTCCACGTTAGGGTAACCGTTACTGCCTCTCCTACTTCTGGCGTAAGGCATTCCATCGACCGCCATAGAACCATTGCGCGCCTCCAATATCTGATGAGAACCTTTCAAGAGGTAACTCATCACTTAATCGCGATAGTATTTT
Organism: Neokomagataea thailandica NBRC 106555; assembly: GCF_001598495.1. Taxonomy (GTDB): domain Bacteria; phylum Pseudomonadota; class Alphaproteobacteria; order Acetobacterales; family Acetobacteraceae; genus Gluconobacter; species Gluconobacter thailandicus_A. Next base: position 76,440 of record NZ_BCZB01000003.1, on the reverse strand, counting down.
TCTTTTTACGACTTAATAATTAGATTTAATCACAGAAAATAAGGATATTTTATCGTAAACTGTATAGCTTACTGAGCACGAACATAAATATGTGAAGTAATCATTATTCTACAATGTGGTAACGCTGTTCTCACCCTTCTGTAGCGGTAAAGTAGGACAGATTTCATGACAGAACACATGCAATGGGCTCTTATTGGAGCGAGTAATGTGGCAAACGAATGGATGATTGATGCAATCCGCTCTCAACCTAGCTTTTCCATTAAGTCGGTGCTCAGCAGTGATGCTGAACGTGGCACAGCATTTGCCCGGAAACACCACATCCCACACAGCACCACCCACCTGTCAGACATCCTTGAAGACCCGGACATTCACGCTGTCTATATCAGCACGCATAACGCCAAACATTATGCGCAGGCAATGGCTTCAGCCTTAGCAGGTAAGCATATACTATGCGAAAAACCCTTAGCACTTACCCTTTCAGAAGCTTCATCCATCATAAAAGCAGCACAGAAATCAGGGGTCGTATTCGGAACCAATCATCACCTGCGCTGTTCTGCCGTGCATCAGGCTCTGCGCCAAAAAATACATGATGGATCGATCGGTCAGTTAAATACTGTACGCGTATTCCATGCCAATTTTATTGACCCTAGCAATGCAGGTTGGCGGGTTAATTCTACAGATGGCGGGTTAATACTCGATAGCACAATCCACGACATTGACACACTACGTTTTCTATTGGGGTCAGACCCCACCCATGTTTTTGCCATGTCACAAAGCGGACGACGCGGCACACGCGGTGTAGAAGATGGGATTATGGCTGTCCTTCGCTTTCCCGGAGATCTGCTCGTACAAATTCATGGCTCTTACGCCGTTCCTTCTGCACCGGGTGGCGTGGAAGTCTTTGGCGAAACAGGCGCTCTCATTGCGCGGGACTGTATGAGTCAAAAACCTATCGGCTCCCTTCACCTCCGAAATACAACCGGCGAACATGCCATCCCAATCGTACATCATAACCTGTATTATTATGCACTTGAGCGCTTCAGAAAGGCCATTATCGGCCAAGATACCCCCGCAGCGACAGGACAGGACGGCCGTGCTGCCCTCCATATTGCACTCGCCTTGAAAACTGCCATCCAGACAGGGCGTCAGGTAGAAGTACACCTCCCATGAACACTTTCACAGCGCTTAACGCCTCAACGCCTCCTGATCAGAGCATAGTAGACGTAGCTGAACACCATGATCGTACTCCCATGCCTTTGGCTGAACTGCGCCGCACAGCGTGGACATGTTCCATCGGTAGCGCCATGGAATATTATGACTTTGCGTTATATTCTCTAGCGGCAGCGCTCGTCTTCGGCCCCCTATTCTTCCCCAGCAGCATACCAAGCATGGGGCTCGTAGCGAGTTTCGCTACTTATTTCATCGGTTTTGCCGTCCGGCCGATCGGTGGCGTTATTTTTGGCCGTTTGGGAGATAGAGTAGGCCGCAAAGTGGTCCTCCTCATCACCGTTACCCTTATGGGCTTTGCCAGCGCCGGCATTGGCCTCATTCCGTCCTACGCGCACATCGGCATTGCCGCGCCCTTACTGCTCATTACTATGCGTATTTTGCAGGGCCTCGGTGCAGGTGCGGAACAAGCCGGCGCAGCCGTGATGATGACGGAGAGCGCCCCGCGCGGCCGCCGTGGTTATTTTGCAGCCTTACCATTTTTGGGTATCCAAATGGGCACCGTCTGCGCCGGTCTCATTTATTTTTTTATGCTCGTCGGTGTTCCCAACATTGCCGAGACTTGGTTATGGCGCGTTCCATTTCTCTTCAGTCTCATTTTGTTGGTCATCGCTCTTTATATGCGCTTGCATTTGAAAGAATCACCAGCCTTTCATAAAGCCCAAAATGAAGAAGAGACCGCACCACGTCAAAAGCGCTCTTTGCGTGACATATTAACAGCGTCGCGGCGCCCTATTCTCGGTGGCCTCGGACTGCGTATGGCTGAAAATGGCGGCTCATCAATATACCAAGTCCTCGCTATCAGCTATCTCGTACACACCGTAGGTATGGGGGGACGCTGGGGAACTCTTGCCCTCATTGGCGCAGCTCTCGTCGGCGCAATGACTATTCCTGGTGCTGGATATCTCAGCGATCGGTACGGCCGCACCCGCGTTTACCGAGCTTTCGCTATACTACAAGCCATTACAGCCATACCCGTTTGGTATACTTTCAGCCGTGGTAACCCTATTTTTTCCTTGATTGCCCTAGCCATAGCGCTCGGTATCGCTACTTGGGGAATGTTTGGAACCCAGGGGGCTTTTCTTCCTGAAATGTTCGGCGTTTACCACCGCTATACCGCCGTATCCTTCACGCGCGAATTTTCCTCCGTCATAGCCGGCGGTATTTCCCCTATGGTCGGAGAAGCATTAATCGCCCTTTTCTCACGCTTCCACATCGGTGGCGTACAAAGTGGCTTATATGCTTGGATCCCTCTTTCTCTATACGTGGTCTTTCTCTCTATTTTAGCCATCATCGCTACCTTTTACATTCCCGAGACAAAAGACCGAGACCTTTTATCTGAAGCCGATAGCTTCTGACTTCCTCCTTTTTCTCTCTCTTACATAGGTGCCGTATGACCGCTCTTAACACTGCCTCTCATGACCAAAAAACCGCTCTAGACCTATGCGCACAGGCCCTCATCGAGGCTCGCCTCAACCACCAACCTATTCTTGAAACACCCTTCCCTTATGCGCCACAAACAGCGTCCGAAGCCTACGCCATACAAAAATCTGTTGCGACAGCAATGAGCAAAACGCTCGGCCCTGTCCGTGGCTGGAAAGTGGGCGCCCCCACCCCGACAGCAGAGCCATTCAGCGCCCCCATTCATGCCGCCACTTTATTTCAAGGTGAAACCACCCTGCCAAAAGAGCTCTGCCATTTTTACGGCGTTGAAGCAGAGATTGTTTACCGTTTTGGAAAAGACTTGCCCGCCCCAAAGGATGATGTAACGCGCGAAGAGGTTTTTTCCGCCATCATCAGCGCACATCCGGCTATCGAAATTTGTGATACGCGTTTTCGTAAAATAGGAACACAAACCGCCTTGCTCCACCTCGCAGACCAAGGCAATCACGGCGCCTTAATTTATGGAGATGCCCTCACAGATTGGGCCTCATTAACCCCCGTAGAAGAACCCGTACGCCTTACGGCCAACGCACAGCTCCTCGCCGAGCATAAAGGAGGTAACTCCGCAGGAGATCCCCTGCGCATGCTTGTATGGCTTGCAAAACATGCAGCCGCACAAGGCTTTCCGATCAAAGCGGGAGACATTGTCACCACAGGCTCCACGACCGGAACGATATTCGTTGAAGCAGGCACCACTGCCAAAGCGAAGTTCGCTTCTCTCGGCAGCATTACCGTTCATCTTCCCTAAAGTCCTCTTACAGAGTTTTATCGCCCATGAAACCGCATCTCTTGCTCATAGAACCTATGATGCCCACGATTGAAAGCGCCCTGCGGGACGCTTTCACCGTACACCCCTATCATTCACTTGAAGCGGTACTCCCCATCGCCCCGAGGATCCAAGCCATTGCTACGGGGGGAGCCACTGGCGTACCGGCCCCACTTCTCGCGGCCCTACCTGCGCTAGAAATCATCGCCATCAATGGTGTTGGGACCGATGCCGTAAACCTCAACGAAACAGTACGCCGTGGCATCCACGTCACCACGACACCCGGTATTTTGACCGATGATGTGGCGGATCTCGCTTTTGCCCTTCTTCTTTCTGCCCTCAGACAGGTCCCTACAGGAGATCACTTTATCCGTACGCGGCAATGGGGCAAGAATACGCTTCCTCTGGCCCATAAAGCGAGCGGAAAACGTCTAGGTATCTTTGGTATGGGGCATGTAGGAAAAGCTGTTGCTCGTCGTGCTTATGGCTTTGATATGCCTGTATCGTATCATCACACCCACAACCTACACTTAAATAACGCGTATTTTGTACCGTCTCTTCTCGAACTCGCCCAGAAGAATGATATTCTTGTTCTTTCCGCCAGCGCGACCCCTCAAACCTACCACAGCATCAATCAAAACATTCTAGAGGCACTCGGCCCTAAAGGGTTACTCATCAATGTCTCTCGTGGCAGCCTTGTTGATGAAACAGCACTCATTACAGCCCTGCAAAACGGTGTACTCGGCGCTGCCGCTCTAGATGTCTTTGAGCATGAACCCAACGTACCAGAAGCCCTCCTCTCCATGGAGAATGTCGTTTTACAACCACACCGTGCGAGTGCAACCGTCGAGACACGCCTGACAATGGGACAATGCGTTGTCGATAACCTTTTAGCGCATTTTTCAGGTCGCCCGCTTATCTCTCCCGTCCTTCCAAAGACGCCCTCATCAGGCGCTAGTACAACTGCTTCATAAGGCAATTCAAATGCGCCGGTCACTTCTCCTCGCGATGCTTCTATGCGCAGGAATACCGTGCCTCTTCCAACAGGCACGGGCGCAATATCGCGGCCCCGTTTCCCTAACATCCCCGTTATTCTCTCTCGATACCCCCACAGCCTACGCGAATACACCATTCACACCACCTGTAGAGCATATGCTAACCCCGTGGGGAGAATTACTACGTGGACTGAACAAAAAAGGAATTGGTCTTGTTCTGGATTATACAACAGAAAGCATTATGGCCCTTAACGGCGGCGGTGGAGGAAAAGCCGCCTATGCACACCAAATAGGCTTAGAGCTTGACCTCAATTGGGAAAAATTAATTGGCTGGAAAGGCTTCATCACACACGCTGTCATTATTAACCGCGCAGGCCGTAATCTCGCCGGGGATTTGGGAGATAATTCGCTCAACGGCTTTCAAGAAATTTACGGCGGTGGAGGAAATGTCGCTGTGCATCTTGTCTATATTTACGGCACACAAGATCTCGCCAATAAACGGCTACAAATCGCATTTGGGAAAATGCCTGTTAATATAGACTTTGCCAATTCGCCACTTTTTTGTAATTTTATGAATAAAGCAAATTGTGGTATTCCTAAATCCCTCACTCGTGGCTCGCCTGGTTATGGCACATATCCCGGATCAACATGGGGTGCACGCATCCGTTACTGGCCGCTCCATGGTCTTTATATACAAACTGGCTTATATGGTGTTAATCCCGGCTTAAATACCATACGCTATGATCGAACCGGGTTTAATATGAGCCTGAACCGGTATACTGGATTTTATTTACCAACAGAAATTGGCCTAATTCCATCCTTCGGCCCCAATGAACTCGTTGGACACTACAAAATTGGTATCGCATACGATAGTTCAAATTACCGAGACAATTACTTTGATAGTGTCAACCAACCCGCCGCATTAACCGGGCGACCATACCGATGGACAAATGGCAAAACCCAATTATGGGTACAAGCAGATCAAATGCTTATCCGTCATGGTCATGGGCCTTTAAACGGATTATATATGCTAACGGGTTTTACACGAAACCAAAGCAATAATGGTCCATACAGCTATCAATACTACGCTGGAATTGTTGATAGCGGCATCTTCTCCAGAAGACCGCATGATACGTTTGGCATAGAATGGTCAGAAACCTTCGCTAGCCCTGAGTTAAACCGTAATCAATGGATTAATTATAATTTTCGAAGAGGTATTTTTCCACAGAGCCACGTCATGTCTTTAGAAGTAACATACAATATCCATATCTATCATGGATTTGCTATACAGCCTGATTATCAGCATATATGGAATCCTAACTTACAAAGTAATAAAAAAAACATTGATGCTCTCGGATTTAAATTGCACGCAACCCTATAAGTTTCAATATTTTTATATTCACACTACGATGTAAATAATTACGTGATACCAATATCTCACCACCACAAAAGAGAAACCTATAGTTACTAAAGGCAAGATATTGGAGAGAACGTCACTTTATCATTCGATCATTGCGTTGTGTAGCCAAAAATTTTTACGGCAGATCATTTTAATGAAGCGAAGCGTGTCTATACGTATATATTATATACCTCTAGTCTACTTCATCTAAAATCTGACCCGATTGCCGTGATGGTAAGCAATTAAATAATATATGAAGAGACAAAGCGGAAAATGCTCCTACAGGAATACCACTACCAAAAATAACCTGCGCCCAACTTGGTAAATCAGCAATCAGGTGAGGCTGCGTCGTCATGAGAGAGGATAGCGCTAAACTCGTGCCAACAATAATAACATTATTAGGCCGGTCCAAACGCGCACGCGACAACATCTGTACTCCCACGACCGCCACAGCCGCGAACATCGCCAAAGATGCTCCCCCAAGAACCGCCAAAGGTATTCCCGCCACAATGGCTGAAAGTTTGGGGATACATCCTAAAACAATCATAATACACGCAGCACTTGCCACAACCCAACGACTTTTCACCTGCGTTAAACGAACGAGCCCAACGTTTTCTGCAAAACATGTATAGGGAAATGAATTAAAAATCCCACCCAAACACGTCGCCACCCCATCTGCACGCACTGCGCTAATAATATCCCGCCTCGTAATAGGCTTATCAACAATCTCACCAACGGCATAAAGATTGCCGCAGGTTTCCATCAGGCTTACCATCATAACAATGATAATCGATACGATCGGAACAATCTGAAAATGGGGCAAACCAAAATGGAATGGCATCGTCATCGCAAAATTATCAGCTTTGACAACATCTGCGAAATGCGCATCACCTACGCACCATGCTACAATAGTTCCAATAACGAGCCCAACCAGAACAGCGATGCTCGCAAAAAAACCTCGTCCGAACCTCTGTATAGCCAGTATGCATAATAACGTTCCAAGACCATAATACAGCCCCTTCAGATAACCATGCCCTCCGACGACAACACTTTCTGCGAAAATATCATTCGTTGCGACTGGAAGAAGCGTCATACCAATCACCAAAATAACCGTCCCAGTGACAACTGGAGGCAAAAAACGTGCCAACCGAGCAAACCATGGCGCTATAAAAAATGTAATAATTCCAGATGCTATAACAGCCCCATATACATCACGAAGCCCATCAACACCCCCAGGACCTGCCGCACCAATCGCAATCATTGGCGCTAAAGATGTAAAAGACACCCCCTGCAAAAGAGGTAGCCGTACACCAATCCGACCAATACCTACCGCTTGAATAAGAGATGCAATCCCACACGTAAACAAATCTGCACTAATCAAATGCTCCAAAACGTCTTTAGGTAATTTTAATGCACTTGCCAGAAGCACAGGAACAGCCACAGCAGCAGCATAAAACGTGAGCACATGCTGCAAACCAAAAGCAATCGTCTTCCACCAAGACGGTATTTGGTCAACCGGATGGCGCTCAGAAGCTACTTCATGAGTATTTACTGTCATACTTTCTTAGCTTCCACGATACGTTGAATAACTATAAGGAGATACCAGCAGAGGAACATGAGCATGTCGTCCTCCGGGCAAGCCAAAAACAATCGGTACGGTCTCTAAAAAAACTGGCTCTTCCAAAACTGCGTGTACGTCCCGGAAATAGGCTCCGACCTCAAACTCTAAACGATATGTTCCAGCGTTTAACGAGATGTCTCGGAGGGCGGGGCAACGACCATCGCTATTGGTTACCCCTTCAAACAAAACTTCTTGCGCCAGATATAAGCGCAAGCTTACCCCCTCTGCAGGAAGGCCAGACACAGTGTCCAATACATGTGTTGAAAGAGAGCTCATAACATAACCTGATCTTGAAGGCGCAAATCTGCAATGCGGTCAATATGTTCCAAAGCCGTTTTTAATTCAGCTTCAGGCGTGCTCATAAGCCGCTTTTCCATGGCATCCAAGATAAGATTCTTATTAGCCTGGCGTACACAAATAACAAACGGCATCCGGAACCGGGCGGTATACGCATCATTTAAACGCTTAAACTGGTCATATTCCTTCTGCGTCAAACGATCCAACCCAGCCTGCCCCTGCTCTAATGTGGATTCAGGACTCAACTCCGGATCAATACCTGCACGATGACCAAGTTCAGGATGTGCGCGCACCAATCTCATCTGCCGCTCTAAGCCTGCCCTTTGAATAATATCCGAAAAAATCTTTTTCATCGCTTGAAACGACGTAAACGGATGAAAATCATACGCCTTATCTGCAATCCACGGCGAATGCTCATAAATACCACCAAAGCACTCTATAAAAGAGCCGCGTGACAACTGATTGACAGCGTCCAATGTTAATTGCGCCATTATTCGCCCCATCCCTCTGGCGGAGGCTCTAAACTGATGAGTTCTGCCGCCTGATAAGACAACAAACTCCCTAGATGCAAATCTCCATCCTGAACAAAAAGATCCTCCGCGATCCCTCGCGCAAGACGCTCAACACCAAAGCGCATACCACTAATAGAAGACCCACTGAGCCCCATACTCGGCGTTGCTGAGAAGGTAAAATTATGGATCGCAGACAACATATCGGCTTGTGGAGACTGAGGATCTTTCGGTAAAAATTGGAAGTGATCTCCCAGATATGGATGGCAAGATAATAATGCATTCTCCTCCCCTTTGGGGGCGGAAAAACGATCCTGCCAGCACGCAACAGCAGGCGCCACATCGCACATTTCAGGGCGCCGTGCCAAGTCAACGGTAAATCCTGTCCCAACGATCAAAAAGTCATAAACACGCACACCATCCGGCGTTTGAACCTCTACCGTTTTCCCGTCTTCTGACACCGATGCAGAGAGCCATGGTGTAGCGGGCAATAATGTAAAACTTTCAAACTGACGGCAACGCCAAAATGTATCTTGTGGAGGCGGTTGGTTTAACCCATAAATATGATTCATAAACCGCCATCTTGTAATATCTGGAAGCTTCGCAAAATGCGCTAAAAATCCAGCATTTTCCATCCAACGGTAAGGGTTAACCTTAGGCAACTCTTTCCGTCGAAAAGCCAACTCTACCCGCCCAGCACCGGCCTCTAGAGCCGTTGCTGCATTATCAAAAGCCGAGGCACCAGCCCCTAAAACCCCAATACGCTTACCGCGCAAAGCTTCAAAATCAATTGCCTCATGCGTATGTGCATAATACTCTTTTGGCACATTATTTTTAATAAATTCCGGGATAAACCATTCTCCCCCGCCATCAATCCCCGTGGCAAGCACCAGCTTCCGCGTAAAAACGTCGCGCTGCCCTTCAATGCCATTTAGGGTTAAACGAATTACGCCATCCTCCCAGCCAATATGGGTAAGAGCCGCACCATACTCTACCGGCAACGCTAATGTCTGCCGCAACCAATCCAAATAAGATTGCCAATCCTGACGGGGAATTTTGTCCAGCTTTCGCCATGCATCCGCACCATAGCGCGCTTCAAACCATGACTGTGGTGTTAATGAAGGAATACCAAGGTCTGGCCCGGTTACGTGCTTCGGTGTACGCAACGTGATCATCCGAGCAAACGTCGTCCACGGCCCCTCTTTCCCCTCAGACGCACGTTCAAAAATTTGAGTATTCGTAACCCCTAAGCGGCGCAAAGCAAAAGACGCAGCAAGGCCGCCTTGCCCCGCCCCAATAATCGCGACATCGAGAACATGCTGCCCCTTATGCTGCCTTGTAAGAGACCACTCACCACTAGCATAAGCAATTTTTGCCAGATCTTCCTTCGCCTTAGCAGAGAGCTCTTTTAAACGGTCAGCAGCACCATGTTTCACAGTCATTAAAGCCTTAATCACAGGTCAAAAAGATATTTTGATAACACACACAACATTTACGCAATAAAGAATCGACTTAGCCCCAAATCCCTCAAACTCCGCCTATAGGCGATAGAACTACGATCAGCCATCACATGCGCTTCCAAGGTTGGATCTAGTGGCAAACATTCTGGTTTTTGCGCTTCCACCAACAAACGATCTTCCTCAAAAACACGTAGGTTGAAATCATAGACATCCTGCACAGGCAATTCTTTATCAAAATTCCGGCAGATCGGCGCAAACATGCGCGTTTTTCGCGCAGATACAGGAGAAGCTGCATTCATAATCACCAAACGGGCTCCCTCTGGAAAATGGATCTCAAGCGTCGCGGTAAATGGCACAGACAAACGAAAATGCCGCAACCACTCGAAACCCTCTGGCGCACTGCCGCAAACACCAATCGGGTAATTACCAACCGTACTACGATACTGCGCTTCAAAGCCTTCCTGCGTAAATTTAGGCATATAAGCTGGAACTTCTGCATTACCGGGATCGGCGAATGTCTCCGTATGCACAAAAGCAAAATGTGCGACATCTAAAAAGCCCTCAACCTGCCTTCCAGCAAATCCCGCAATATCAATAGAGGGGCATGTAATTTGCTGGAATTCAGCCTCATCCCAATGCGGCATATCCGGAACGGAGCGCGTGCCATCATCCGCCAAGCACGTCCAGATTAAGCCATATTGTTCCTTAACGGGATAACTTTGCAGATTCATGTTTTTAGGGATATTGGCGGTTGGGTGCGCAGGAATACGTACACAGCGCCCCCCTTCTCCAAAACGAAAGCCATGATACGCACAGGCAATCGTTTTTCCATCCCCCTGCCCCATGCTGAGCGGCACCCCACGATGTGGACACAGATCCTGCGCAACCACAATTTCTGTACCCGCACGATAGACAACAAGGGTTTCATCCAGAAGGGTCACCCCCAAAGGCTTTGCTTCGACCTCTCGCGCAAGAGCGATTGGGTACCAAAAATGAGAGAGAATTTCCCAGTCTTCCGGCTCAAACGTGCAGTTACGGGGTAATTGCACTGAGTTTTTAAGACATTCGGACATATAACACGCTCTCAGCTTCGGATAGACATAACACACACAACATGCACAAAGACTATTTCACGTACGAGACATTCTAAGATATATCTAATTTTCGTCTTTTTCATTCTAAAAAAGAGAACACCTACATGCCGGCATTTTCACGCTTTCTGCGCTATTTCATTGCCGTTGCACAACACCAATCGATCCGAAAAGCATCCGAAAACCTGAGAATTTCCGCCTCCGCCATTGATCGACAAATCCTTCAAGGCGAACAAACACTCGGCACCCCACTCTTTGAACGCCTACCCACAGGCCTACGCCTGACAACCGCAGGCGAGATGCTGCTGGACCAAGCCAAGCGCTGGACCAAAGACATGGATAGTTTTCTCACTCAGGTGGATGACCTGAAAGGACTACGGCGCGGCTCAGTGAATCTTATGATCCCAAACGCGATGACACGCGGCTTTATGCCTCGGTTAATCCGAAACCTTCGCCTGACACATCCTGGTATCGTCGTAAATATATTTGTTCGAAACAGCAAAGACATCGGCCCGGCCCTCGCACGCGGTGAAGCCGATCTGGCAATTTTATTTGATCCTGGCAACGTACGTGACCTAATCGTACGTTCATATATTGAATTTCCCCTCGGCTTTATAAGCCCACCTGGGCACCCTCTCTCTTATAAGAAACATCAACGCTTTAGCGCCTGTATGGAACACGATATTATCGCACCTGCTCTACCACTGGCCTTGCGCCGCAAAATTGACATTTTAGAAATTGAAACCGGAATAGAAATGAATGAGGTCCTATCATCGGACAGCATCGATATGATTAAATCTATGATCTGCAAGAATTATGGTATCAGCATCATGAGCTACGCAGATGTCATGGAAGAAGTTGAAGAGACAAAAATTGCCTTCACGCATATTTCGAATGAAAAATTAACGCCACTCACAGCCGCTTTATGCGTGGATCGCTCAAGAACCCTCTCCAGCGCCGCTCGGTTGCTCCTACAAAAAATAGAAATTCACTTCTTAGAGCTACAGGAGAATATGCAGAACCTTATGAAAGACGCCTAAATCCACCGATACATATTCAATAAAACGGATACAGACAGCATGCCCCAACAATCCGCCATTCGCGCTCCTTTTCTGTCTTTTAAAGACAACCCTTTCACCAATGATGCCCCCCTATCCGCTCTTCACTACGAAGACGATGGCCTTATCATTATCGAAGAAGGACGCATCCATTCTGTATCCTCATGGGACAACGGGCGTACCAAGCTGTCAGCACACACACCCATTGATCATTATCCTAATCAACTCCTCATGGCCGGCATGGTGGATACACACGTTCACTACCCTCAGCTTCCTATGGTCGCCTCTTATGGTGAACAGCTTTTAAGCTGGCTGAACAATTATGTTTTCCCCGTAGAGGCCCGTTTTTCAGACCCAGATTACGCCCACACCATCGCCCGCTCTTTTCTGTCTGAACTCTTAAAAGCAGGCACCACTACGGCAGCAGTATTCTGTACGGTCCACCCTGAATCTGTAAATGCTTTCTTCACGGAATCAAGCAAACTCAACACATGCATGGTTGCCGGAAAAGTCTTAATGGACCGTAACGCCCCCGATAACCTCCGCGATACCGCACAAAAAGCTTACGATGATTCACAAACCCTTATTCAACGATGGCACGGCACCCACCGTCAACTCTATGCCGTCACCCCACGATTTGCCCCTACCAGCACAGAAGCACAGCTTGACGCAGCAGGTACGCTCTTGTCCGAACACCACGATGTCTTCATGCACACACATCTGCTTGAAAACAAAGCCGAAATTGCGTGGGTAAAAGACCTCTTCCCGCACCGTCATTCTTACCTTGATGTCTATGATAAAGCAGGACTTTTACGCCCCCGCTCCATTCTTGCTCATGCCGTCCATGCACGGGAAGAAGATTTCCAACGCTGCCACGATACAGGCTGCTCCATTGCCCACTGCCCGTCTTCAAACCAATTCCTCGGCTCAGGTTCTTTTCCACTCTTTCGAGCATTAAAACCTGAACGTCGTGTAAAAACTGGTCTTGGCAGCGACATTGGCGCAGGCCCAACCCTGTCATTATTACAAGTCTTATCCGATAGTTATAAAGTGGCCCAAGGATTAAACACCTCTTTACACCCCGCACAGGGCCTCTGGCTCGCAACCGTCGGTGGCGCGGAAGCACTCGGCTTAGACGATCAAATTGGAAACATTATTCCCGGCCATTTCGCTGATCTTTGCGTGCTAGACCCAGCTGCCACCCCATTGGGGCGCATACGCACTCAAAGCGCCGATAACCTCTCCGACATACTTTTCGCGCTCATGATGTTAGGCGATGACCGGAGCATCTCAGCCACCTATGTCGCCGGAAAAAAAGTCTATCAAAAATCTTCTACCCCATAACTGAGCAGAAAAACATGATACACATAAATTCATTACCAATCCTCATTTACATAATAATAAATTTTATACCAAAATATATATTTCCATATCAATATAAATTTATCTATATTAATTCAATAAATAAAACAAATTAAAACTATTTCTAAAAATACATGAATAGAAATCAAATAAACATCTCATTATCACCATGCGGCAACAGCACCGTCACTACGCGGGTCCGTTGCCCCTTCTAAACGCCCCCCCTGATACCGCACCAAGGCACCTGCGTGCCCCATCAACCCCGACCGAGTAGAAAGTAACTCAACATCATGGCCTCGTTGGCGTAATTCATCCAATACGTCAGCATGAAAACCAGGCTCCATTTTTAAAGATGTACTTTCTTCTCCCCATGTACGACCCAACAACCAACGCGGGCGACAAACAGCCTCCTGCAAAGATATGCCGTGCTGAACATATCGGCTAAAAATAACCGCCTGCGTTTGCGGCTGCCCTTCGCCACCCATCGTTCCATAAACCATCACCCGACCATCTTTTAAGCGTGCTGCAGCCGGGTTGAGCGTATGAAACGGCTTTTGCCCCGGGGTTAAAGCATTCCACCCCGCTTTGGCCAACCGAAAAGAAGTGCCTCGATTTTGCCAAATCAAACCAGTTTGCGGCAACAAAATTCCAGAACCGAACTCAAAATAAATACTCTGAATAAAACTCACCGCGATACCATGATGATCCACCGCCCCCATCCACGTCGTATCGCCCCATTGAGTTTGTTCATTCCACGGTAGAGACGTTTTCATATCAATTTTTGCAGCGCTATCATCAAGAGCCGCCGTATTATTTAATAAATCCCGAGCATGCTGCTCAGCCTCCAATCGGCCATCTATATTTTTATTTCTATATTGAAAAGATATTTTGGTCGCTTCCACCAATCCATGAATATAATCAGCACTCTCCGCTTCGCCACATGGCCGCAAACGATCCTGCAAAGCCAAAATCAATAATGATGCCACCCCTTGCGTAGGTGGAGCGGTATTTAAAATATGACCACAAGAATACTCAACCATCAAAGGTTCTTTTAACGCTGCATTATATTCTGCGCCATCTTCATACCGCACAGGACTGCCAACATCCGCAAGATCTTCAGCAATCATTCGCGCTATTGCCCCTTCATAAAAGGACCGCAAACCATCACGCAACAAAATTTTAAGTGTCTTAGCCAAACCCGGCATGGCCTGAACACTCCCCGCTTCGAGGGGCTCCCCATTAGGATAAAACTGTTCTGCAAACGCAGTATTACCTATCAATTCAGACTGTTTTTCCTTTAATAAATCAGCCTCACCCTGCGTAACAACACGCCCATGTTCCGCATAATAAATTGCATCACGCAATAAACGCTCCAAAGGCAAATTAGGCTGCTGTTCCGCACTCATCTGTAGAGCTTTTTCCCATCCTGCGACCGTACCCGCAACAGTATTTGCAGCCAAACCGCCACGCCACGGGATCTGGTCATAACCAGCATAGAATGCCGCATCGGCAGCATGCGCTAAAGCACCACATGCCTCAATTGAAACATTACGCCCATCCGGCCACAAAATAAGCCAAAACGCATCTCCACCTAACCCCGTCATATGAGGGTAAACAGCAGATAACGTTGCTGCCATGGCAACAGTCGCCTCAATAGCGGTGCCACCAGCTTTCAAAATATCTAACCCCGCCTGACTGGCCAAATGGTGTGGTGCACTCACCATCCCACGACGTGAAAACGGAGTTTGCATAACTCTAAACTCTTTCTCTTTGATAGAGGCTCCACCATCACGTAAAGCCCCACTTAGTCCTAGCGTGCAGGAAAATGTGTCAGCCAATGCCGGGCTATATCCAGTCGCGTCGCAACCCACACCCCATCATGCGCTTGTACATGCTCAATGAATTTTGCCAAAGCACGTGCACGCGCTGGCTTACCTGCAAGGCGGCAATGAAGCCCCACAGACATCATCCGCCCACCCTCTGCGTAAAGCTGGTCAAAATGATCGCGCAAATAACGAAAAAACTGCTCTCCTTCCGTAAAGCCATTCAGCGCTGCAAATTTCATATCATTTGCATCCAGCGTATACGGAACAATCAGTTGCTGCTGGCAATTAATCTCATGATAATAGGGCAGGTCATCTGCATAAGAGTCCGCGTCATAAACAAACGGCCCTTCTTCCATTGCCAAACGCGCCGTTTGCGGACTCGTTCGCCCTTGGTACCAACCTTGCGGTCGTGATCCCGTTACTTTTTCGTGTAACGCAATAGCTTCACGAATATGCGCCCGCTCAATTTCTTCTGGAATATGCTGGTAATCAATCCAACGCAAACCATGGCTCGCAATTTCCCACTGCGCATCTTTCATCGCCGCCACAACATCTGGGTTGCGCGCCAAAGCTAGCGCCACACCAAACACCGTTACCGGAAAACCAGCCTGCTGAAACAGACGATATAAACGCCAAAACCCCGCACGCGCCCCATACTCATACAGACTTTCCATCTGCATACAGCGCGCACCGATAATCGACTGTGTGCCCACCATTTCGGATAAAAAAGCTTCTGACCCGGCATCCCCGTGCAAGATCGTATTTTCAGCACCTTCTTCATAATTCACAACAAATTGCAACGCTAAACGCGCGCCATTTGGCCATTTTGGATCTGGAGGTGTTGCCCCATATCCAATCATATCGCGCGGATATACACTCATGAATGCGCCTCCCAAGCCGCCCGTGCTGCATCAATACCAGCACCACGCACAACCTCCACGCCCTCTCCAGCCAAAACAGCTTCCAGTGCGGCTAACGTCAGTAGAATTTTATGCTTTGCCGCATTCACACCCATGGCACCAATGCGCCAAATTTTTCCAGTAAGCGGCCCAAAGGACGAGACAATCTCAATTTCAAACTCAGTACGTAGCAAAGAACGTACCCGGTTAGGGTCACACCCCTCAGGCACCCACACTCCCGTTACGTTACTCATGCGCGTGCTATCATCACCATAGACGCGTAACCCCATAGCACGGATACCCGCAACAACCGCCGCCCCTGCACGGGCATGGCGCGCGAAGCGTGCATCCATCCCCTCTTCCAAAGCAACTTGGGCCGCTTCACGTGCGGCATACAGCATGCTCGTCGCTTCTGTATGATGATTAATACGTTCAGCAGACCAGTAATTAATAATCATCGCCAAATCAAAATAATTGGAACGGATAACCGGCCCCTCTCCCTGTGGGGCAGCACTACGAATACCCGCTTCATCATGTCTACGCGCCATAATCGCCTCAACAGCACGTTCTGACATCGTAATTGGCGCACTACCGGGTGGGCCGCCCAAGCACTTCTGCAAGCCACCCGTTGCCACATCAATACCCCAAGCATCCACTTCTAAAGGCATTCCGCCCAATGTCGCAGTAGCATCCACATAAAACAAAACATTATTGTCTCGACACAGCGTACCAATCTCCGCCAAAGGCTGCGCTGTCGTGGTAGATGTATCACCATGAACACTAACCAGTAACCCCGGTTTATGCTGCTCAATCGCTGCCCTAACCGCTTCGGTTGAAACAACCTCCCCCCAAGGCACATCAACCGGACACACGATCCCACCAACACGTTCAATAATTTCTGCCAATAAAAGGCCGAAGCGTCCAATACGCAGCACCACTACCTTCATACCCGGCGTCACTAAAGACACCAAAGCCGCCTCAATAGCGGCCCGAGCTGTGCCATCAATCAAGAGTGTATGGCGGTTACGCGTACGAAACACTTGCCGATAAAGCTCGGCCGTTTCATCCATGCACGCTGTCATTTCTGGGTCCATCTGCCCAATAACATCACACGCCATCGCACGCAAAACGCGCGGATGAACATTACACGGCCCCGCCCCCATCAAAAGACGCTGCGGCATATCAAGAACAGGAAAAATCGGTGGCATAGCTCTAATTCTTTTGATTAAGGTTCAAACGTTCAAGAAAACCAAGAAGTGTCCGATGGGCCGCATCAACATCGTCTTCCAACACTGTTTCATCTGGGTGATGACTGATGCCGCCGGGGCTACGTATAAACAACATAACGGAAGGCCAACGCCGCGCCATCACCATAGTATCGTGACCCGCGCCACTGACCAGCGCAACATCACTCCCCCCCTCAGATTCGGCAGCTTTCTGCATCATCCGCACCAAGGTCGGATCACATTCCGCCCCCTCCAAATCTTGCTGCCATGCGCATGACAGCGTCACGCCACGACGCTGCGCCAAATCCCGAAACGCATTTTCTATCTGCTGAACCGCAGCGTCACGTAACGATCGCGCACCGGCCCTGACGTCCAATGAAAACTCCACCCGATCTGCCACAACATTGCTGCCGCCTGGAAAAACTTCTAAACGCCCCACCGTAGCAACAAGACCACCTTCGGCCCCATACGGAAACTCTACAGCAACACGCTCAACACTCAGCACAGCTTCAGCTGCCGCCGCCAAAGCATCACGACGCATCACCATCGGCAATGTACCCGCATGCCCCGCATGCCCAATAATCGTGACCGTGCCACGGCGCTGCGCTGCAATCGAACGTACCGCCGCAAGTGAGAATTCCTGCGCCTCCAAAACAGGCCCCTGCTCAATATGCGCCTCCACAAACGCTATAATATCTTCCGCGTTACGCCCTGCTTTTGATAAATCTGAGCACGACAACCCCCGCGCACGCATCACCTCAGCGACAGTACCACTCGGGCCTATCAAGGCCCAATCTTCCGGATTAACCTCACCGCTCACGGCCCTAGAGGTCATCATGGAAACCGGAAATGCTGAACCTTCTTCATCCCCAAATGCAATAATCTCAATCGCAAAAGGATAACGTTTTTGAGCCTGAGAAAGCTGCTCAACCACAGAGATTGCAAGTATGACCCCTAATAATCCATCAAAGCAGCCACCATTCGCAACCGTATCAATATGTGACCCGAACAAAATTGCAGCCTGCCCCGGAATGCACGCTTCATATCGCCCTATAAGATTACCGGCAGCGTCATAACGTACCTGCATCCCCGCCTGAATCATCCATTCAGAGAGTATTGCCTGCGCCTGAAAGAAAGAATCTGATAGCCAAGGTCGAAAAAGACCATCTTGCGTTTCAGAGTAAACACCTGCACTCAATAAACGACAGCGCGCAACGACATTCTGCCCCGTTGTCATCATCTCACTCATACACAGAACAAACACAATATAGAGTTTACGTCAGACACTTAACCTCACTCTTCCGTATTACTGCGCGGCCTAGCAACCTCATATGCCCTCAGCGAAGGCACATAAAAAACGGCTGCAAAACTATCACACACCATTACCATTCTTAGATATATCCAATTTCAGATCCCACCGTTCTAAAAAATAGAACAACCCATCTCACCTCGGCAATAATGCCGTCAAAGACGTTGCCGGTGGTGGTGACATTTTAAAGTCAAGGTTGTGTTCAATCTCTAATAAATGCCGCCCCATCAAACGAGAGGCTTCGTGTAAGCGACCCTGCCATACAGCATCCAAAATCATCCCATGATCAACGGTCAAACAACATGTCGCTTTTTGGCGCTCGAAAAGCGCAATAATTAAAGACGTACGTAAAATGAGTTCACGTTGTATTTCTGCAATTACCTGATTTCCCACCAATACTGTCAAATCAAGGTGAAACTGCCCCGACAAACGAATAAGTTCTAGAGCATCCCCTTTTTCGTGGCTCTGCTGTTCTTTATCGATAATCGCTTTCAAATGCGCATAATTTTCGACCGTCAACGTACGACAAGGATGCTCTAGGAGCCCTACTTCCAAAACACGCCGCGCTTCTAAAATATGTTGTGCATCTTCTGGCCCCGGCCTTGCCACCATTGCCCCCTTACCTGGGCGCAATGCAACGATATGTTCACGCGAAAGAGCCAGAAGAACACGCCTAACACGTCCTCGTGTTGTTTCAAACAAAACAGCCAAATGCTCTTCTGGCAACTTTGTACCCGGCGGCATACGACGCTCAAAAATTGCTTCGCGAATACACCGTGCCATATGGGCTTCTTCCGGGATAAGACCTGCGCTTTCATGCATTTCCAATAACATTTCCATCTCGCAGTTCCTTTAGCCCCAACCCCACAGGGTATCTCGCCTCATACCAAAAACATTCCATAAGGCATGACACATAACTGTGCTGTTCATGCAGCGCCCGTTTCCACTTGTCTAGACACACAACCACCAGATTACCCCCTAAAAAAGGTTTTCGAGCAGTCTCACATTTCGATCTTGATTGTTAACAAAAATAGTGCCCATTTTGGCGAAACCCTCCGAAAAAATGGATGCCCTTCTGTGCCTCACCTCCTGATTTACAACCCAAACACGAATACCGACATCACCCATAACATCTCCCAAATGGCCAAAAGTACTCTCCCCGCTTGGGAGATTACCGCCCAAACCGCTCCTTCTGGCCCACACTATATTGCCACGAAAGAAGACCTTGAATGGGCTGCCAACATTACAGAGAATACTCTGACACCAAACACGACCATACCTTATGACGCTATTCTCATTGCCTGCTTCGGAGATCCCGCCGTTGCAACATTAAAGCAAAACCTCACCATTCCCATTTTTGGTATGGCCGAAACGTCTTTTGCCGTTTGCTCCCAAAAAACCGCGTCATTTTCTATCTTAACTGGCGGTGAGGAGTGGATTCCACTCCTCATGACACTTGCCCATAACACCGGCTATACAGACAAAATCAACATTATTTCAGCTATTCCATCCTCCGGCGCACACGCCCAAAAAAAACCCGTACAGACACTCAAGGCTCTCGGCGAGACCGCACGCAACCTCACACACAAGCACCGCACTCCCCATATTCTTCTTGGCGGGACCGGCCTCGCGCCTTTTTACCAAGACCTATCAAACATTATCCCCACCCCAACCACATGTTCTTTTTTAGGTAGCCTACAAGGAATCCAAGAACATTTCGGATAATAAACAAAAATTGTTGACACTTTTTGCTAATAAGACATTCTTACATCAGAACGTTTTCATGAGAGAATCATTTTCAATGACGAAGGACGTCAACCATGCGCCAGTCACGCACATCATCATGTAAAATTTTACGCACAACCACACCTTGTCTAGCGCTTCTTACAACCACGGCCTTAGCGCAACCGCTCACACCACCCAAAACACACCATAAACACACAGTGAATGCTCCCTCTCCCGAAAGCATCACTGTTACCTCCCACGTTCATGACGGTGTAACGGGAACAGCCCCCGGTGGTGGCCTCATCCGCCCACAAACTGCCCCTAAAGCCCGCAGCACTATCAGCCAGGATTACATTGCCAAGCAGGCACCTGCGCAAAACGCTTATAACATGACCAAAATGGCCCCTGGTGTGGTTGTTGCCAATACAGACCCCGCCGGTCATGAAAAATCTGCCCTCAGTATGCGCGGCCTTACGCAAGACGAAATCGCCAATGTCTATAACGGCATCCCCTTATCAAGTGTTGGTGGATATAACCTTGACCTTGCATGGGTCGTAGACTCTGAAAATATCGGCAGCATTTCGGTCCAACCAGGCTCTTCAAATTTGGATACGTCAGCCATCAACGGTTCTGGTGGGTTATTTTCCCTCACCATGCGTGACCCTGCACGCAAAGCCGGTGGGACATTAGACCTTGGCGCAGGTTCGCGAGATTATACGCGTCAATTTATTCGATATGACACGGGTGAGTGGGGCCATAGCGGCATCCGCGCTTTTCTCTCGGCCTCTAACCAGCATGACACATTCTACCGTGGCCCCGGCCAAGAAAGTTTTCAACACTTTGATTTCAACGTGATCAAAGAGTGGGATGACCGCAACCATATTGCGCTCATTGGTGGTTTTACCCGAGGTATTGCCGGCAATGAACCCTATTGGAGCACAACCATGGCAAACTGGCACCAATATGGTTGGGGAAACCAACTCTCACGCTATTATAACCCACAACAACAAACAAGCGATTATTGGAAATTAAACTGGCTACACTCTAGAACCTATAACATATTAGCCCCTATGTCTTTCTCCCGTGGGAAAGTGACAGTCGATTTTACGCCCTATACAGCTTATAATGACAAGGTATATGGCGCTGGAACCAACCTCAATAACACCCTATATTACGGAAACCAGTTAATCACAGGTTTTCATATCCCCGGACAACTTCCCGGAACATCATCCGGGCTGACGGAATCTTACACCAGCCTCAATGAAATGCGGGGCGGCCTAAATCTCAAGGCAACGTTCGACCTCGGGGCCAATAAACCTTTCATTGGCTATTGGTATGACTATGACAACGCCACTAACCTCACCGGTTTCACCGGGGTCTACTCTGATGGCTCACCATATACTCCATGGGGCTATCAAAGCAAAGCACTACGCATGCCCAATGGCCAGCCTTATTATACGACCAATTATAGCGATATTACACAAACAAATGGTCTTTATGTTGGGGACACCCTCACTCTACTACAAGGAAAATTCGTGGCTGATGGCGGTATGCGTGTCACCATGATCAACCGTAACGCAACCCAACGCCTCCCCGGCCTTCCTTACAAAATTGGCCTTAATGAAGTTCAATACTTGCCCCAGCTCGGTGCGCATTATCAAATCACGCCACATTTACAAGCATTCGCAGGCGTTGCTACCGGCGCGAAAGCACCACCGGATTCTTACCTTATCTCGACCCTAAACCCTAACACAGGGCAGTATGCCTATCGCGGCACAACAAACGTAAAACAAGAATACACAATCTCAGAAGAGGCCGGACTACGCTATAATGATCATTATATCGTAGGATCACTGACTTATTTCCACTTCAACTTCACAAATCGCCAAATTTCCACTTATGGCTTCCTCGGCAACCAACGTATCGCCGAAAACCTCAATGGAGGCGGCCAAACCAGTGATGGTCTTGATGCAGAAATTGGCACACATCCCTTCTATCATTTCCGCCCCTATATTTCTGCACAATACATGCACTCGACCATTAACAATAATATCAAAGCCGGAAATGATTACCTTCCCACAAAAGGTAATTCAGCCATTAACACCCCCAAATGGACAACTTCTTTGGGTATTGATTGGGATAATGGTACCTTCTTTTGGAATTATGACCTCTCATACTTCTCTAAACAATACTCCACATTCATGAATGATGAAGCCCTACCCTCACTCGCAACAATGAACCTCACTGCCGGTATGCGCCTACCACCAAACACATGGCTTGGCCGCAAAACCAATGGCATAATGAAATCTCCTGAGATTATGCTCTGGATCAATAACCTTGCGAACACACGCGCCTACTCCGCCATTAACAGCCCTAAACTGAACGCAAAAACCACACGCGGCATCTACGGGACAAACATTGCCGGACAGGCCCCCACCTATAATACATTGAGCAATTTCTACGCGATTGTGACCTTTCGGACGGGTTTCTAAGAACGATGAACCAGCCCCAGCCTTCTTATCATAACGACCTTTCTCCTATTGAAACACAAGATTGGGGCTGGTTCGACTATCTATCTTTTTGGATGTCCGATATCCACTCCATCGGTGGCTATATCTTGGCTGGCACATTATTTGGCCTAGGTTTACCACCCGTACAAATACTGACAGCCTTAATCACAGGCAGCCTTATCGTCTGCCTATTTTGTACGCTCATCGCCGTTCCCTCCCAACGGTTTGGCGTGCCCTTTTCTGTTATTATTCGCGCAAGTTTCGGCCCTTACGCTGCTGCCATTCCTGCTGCCATCCGCGCCTTCATTGCCATGGCATGGTACGGCATTCAAACATGGCTTGCCTCTAACGCCATGGCCGTTCCTCTCCTGCGCCTTTTCCCCTGCTTAACACCTTTTAGTAATACTCAACATTACAGCTTTCTCGGTCTTTCATACCTCGGCTGGGGATGTTTTTTAGTTCTCTGGGGCGCACAGATGTTATTGTTCCGCAAAGGTATTTCTACCATACGGCGTTTTTTTGATTTCGCCGGTCCCGCCGTTTATATCGTAATGGTTTTTCTGCTAATTGACCTCCTGCATATGAACCATTGGCACTGGCCGCATACGCCTCACAGCACCTATCACGGCGGCTTGGTTCCTTGGCTCAGCGCAACCGCCTTGGTCGTCTCTTATTTTTCAGGCCCCATGCTGAATTTTGGAGATTTTGCCCGCAACGGTCGTACAATGGGCCATATCCGCATCGGCAACATGTTCGGACTGCCTGTGAATTTTATTGCCTTCGCTCTCCTCGCCGTTGCCACGACCACACTCACCCAACCTGTTTTTGGCACCGAGATGGATGATCCCGTCGCTATCGTCGCCCATCTTGATAACCCTGCGGCTCTAGCCCTCGCCATCATCACGTTCCTGCTCGCCACAACGGGGATCAATATCGCCGCAAACTTCGTCTCCGGGGCACTCGACTTGTGCGCCATTGCACCCAAAATGTTAAATTGGAAGCGCGCTGGCTGGTTATGCGGCATAGGAGCCATTCTCATTACCCCTTGGAATCTTTATAATAACCCCACACATATGCACCTCACACTGGATACACTCGCAGCAGCCGTTGGCCCGTTATTCGGCATCGTCATGACCGATTATTTTATTCGCCGCAGAACATCTCTTTCCAGTGCTGAGCTAACTTTAAACACCCCTTATGACTCATATGCCGCCTCGGCAGCCTTGAGCGCCACCCTCCTCGGCGCACTCATCGCCATGGCTCCCGAAGGTGTTGCATCCATTGGCTTCTTAAGCAATTTCTCTTGGTTTTTAGGGGCCTTATCAGGAAGTATCATTTACATTATTCTAAGCCCTAAATATGCCAACGCCTAAACTAGGACGACCGCTCATTCATGCACCATAAAATGCATAAATGAGCACACCCACATGCATTCTTTCACATAGCCCTCACAAGCATCACAGACTAAGCTTCCCACATAAAAATACACTTCGCAGGACACTTCCATGCCTCTGGACGACCCAACCCTCATCCAGCACATTACTGCTCTTTCAGATCAATACGAAACAGCATTAAATGATAATGATCTCGATGCACTCGATGATTTTTTTTATAAAAGTGACGACACTATACGCTATGGTGTCGGTGAAAATCTTTACGGTATCAACGCGATCCGTTCTTTTCGTGCCACACGCTCTGGCGGATCTCCACCACGTCACACCATTCGGCGTGTCATTCGTGTACTCTCACCCGAAACAGCAATCGTAAATTTAGAGTTTCAGCGCCTCCATGAAACGCGCATCGGCCGTCAAAGCCAAACATGGATCAACACCCCACAAGGCTGGAAAATTATAGCCGCTCATGTCTCTCTGATGTCGGATAAATCATGATCATTCATCACAAAGACCTCACTCTTTTTTTTCAAAATATCGGTTTAACCGTTTCAGAACAGTACCATGATGGCATTATGGCCAACATCACAATCCTCAGCGCCTATGCTGACCTGATTGACCAATTCCCTCTTTCTGACCGTGAAGAACCCGCCGCAGAATACGAGCCCAATCACCCATGAAACCAAATATAAATCCAGCCCTGAGCGCACTGCCCCGCCGCAGCCACGAAATCCCACATCTTATCCGCAGCCAGTCCCTTTCCGCCGTCACCCTAACCCAACACATCTTGTCAGACATCAAACAACGTGATCCCCTCTACAACACAACAACACGTCTCCTCACGCAACGCGCCCTAAGTTATGCACAAAACATTGATAATAAGGTCAAAAATGGTGTCGATCCCGGCCCACTCGCAGGAATAGCTTTCGGCATTAAAGACCTCTTTGATGTCACCGGTGAAGTAACCACCGCAGGATCAAAAGTACTTGCGGATGCCCCCCCAGCTTCTCAAGATGCTGTCCTCGTCCATCGCCTCATAAAAGCTGGCGCTATTCCCGTTGCGCTCACCAATATGGATGAATTTGCTTACGGGTTTGCTACGGATAATGCCCATCACGGCCCTACCCATAACCCACATGACACAGCACGCCTTGCCGGCGGCTCCTCAGGCGGATCTGCTGCTGGCATTGCGGCACGCTTCTTCGGCCTTAGCCTCGGGTCGGATACAAATGGCTCAATCCGCGTCCCTGCCTCATTATGCGGCGTTTGGGGCCTGCGCGCCACCCAAGGGCGCCTCCCAACACAAGGCAGTTACCCCTTTGTCACCAGTCTCGATACCGTAGGGCCTTTTGCCGATAGCGCCGAAGGCTTAACCTTATGTTTTGAAGCGCTAACGGAAGAAAAACTCTCCCCCGTAACGCCCTCATCTTTGAACATTGCACGTCTTGGCGGCTGGTTCTCTGATAATATGTCACCCAGCATGCAAACGGCATTCAACACTCTGGCCAATACACTACACGCCACAAGAACCGTTCATATACCAGAAATCGCCCGCGCACGTGCTGCCGCCTTTATTATTAGCGCCTCAGAGGGCGCCGCGCTGCACCTTGATCACCTGCGCCATCGCGCTGATGAGTTCGACCCCGCCGTACGCGACCGCCTTTTAGCGGGCGCCCTTATACCTGCTCCGAGCATCACCAAAGCGCACCGTTTCCGAAGCTGGTTCAGACGCGCCATGCATGAAGCCTTTAATCATACTGATATCCTCTTAGCACCCGCCGTCGTCGGAGAAGCACCGCGCTTTGATCAACCCCTTATTCACGTCAATGGCGCGATGATTTCCGCACGCGCCAATCTCGGCCTCTATACACAACCCCTTACTCTCGCAGGCTTCCCCGTTTTAACACTTCCTATGCCATCTCCTGGCTTACCCCTCGGCGCTCAGCTTATTGCCAAACCGGGACGTGAAGACCAGCTTCTCGCCCTAGCACAATCACTTGAACATTCTGGAGCAGCACAAGCCCGATTACTCCAGCCCTAAACAATACCTCTCCCCCATGCCGCATATTTCATCATGCATGGGGGGATCCTCCCCACCCCCGGACGATACCCCATCACAACAAAGATATTACTGCAAAGCTTTATCATTATCAGGACCGTCCCCGCCGCGAAAACCCCTAATACCCCGCCACAAAACGACTGACGCCAACCCCCATCCCTCGTAATTCCGTTGGATAGGTCAGCACAGGATAAACCATCACCTAGCAGCCATGCCCCAACAAAAATCTTGCAAAAACAGCGATCACACGGCCAATTTCAAACATATCACGAGGTATGCCAACGGCAGCTAAAACAATCACCGAAATAATCTGCACAGCATAACCCGCAAACGTAACACGTCGCTCACGACGCCAGAACAACACGCGCAACAGATTCCGCATATGTCGTGATTTCAGGGAACCCCATTAATTCACCAAATGTCGCTCGAGACAGCGGCCCGGCAATAAACAACGTATCACTCGCTCCTCGCGCGCCCACAGCCCGATGGTCCTGATGCGTTTCTAATCCCAAGCCTACAGCATCAGCCCGCACCCAACCATCTTCAGCCAAGCGCGCCAAATAACCTTTGGCTCTCAAAATACCTGCATGATTAGGACCAACAGCATTAATCAACCACTGCACAGACCATGTTTCTGCTTCTTTCTGGCGCCGCACGACTTGCAGCATCATACCATCCGATGCAGCATCAACCGCTATTAAGCGTGCAGCCTCAATCCGTAACTGGCCACACTGCAAACCCGCCTCCAGCACAGCCTCCAGCTGCGGAGCGATGCGAAAACGATGAACATCCCAAAAAACACGTAGATGCCGAACAAAACGCTTCTTCTCATCCAAAGGCAATGCCGTCCACAACGACCGACCC
Source organism: Neokomagataea thailandica NBRC 106555 (assembly GCF_001598495.1). Classification (GTDB taxonomy): domain Bacteria; phylum Pseudomonadota; class Alphaproteobacteria; order Acetobacterales; family Acetobacteraceae; genus Gluconobacter; species Gluconobacter thailandicus_A. Next base: position 49,403 of record NZ_BCZB01000003.1, on the reverse strand, counting down.
TGCTTTTTCAAAGCATCAAAGACCGCCTGCCAAGGTATATCCTGCATCACCCCTTCCCGCACGGAGTGACGCACCCTCTGCAACAGAGCCAAAGCCGTCTGTGGTAAATCCTGCGTAAAATCTTCCTGCCAAACTCCCCGTTCTACCCCCTCTGCATGCCCGCCAGAGCGCATCCCCCGCCGCGAGAAAGCTATAATTTTACCCTTATGTCCCTGCGCAGACAAAGACGCCACGCAATCCGCCATCGTTAAGCCTGTACCAATAATCGCCACAGCATCATCCTGCCCGATAGCAGCCAGCGCATTCACCGCCCATGGGTTCCCTATAAGGCGTGTTTGATCGTTCATCTCTGCAAGCTGTGGCAATAATTGCGGTGGCGGATGCGATGTCGCTAAAACAACACGAGCAGCCCGCACTTCACCACACCCACCTGCCAGTTCAGCGACCCATAATGCATCATCACGCCGCAAAACCTCGACCGACGCCCGGCAGTGTATAATCACGCCACTCTCTTGATACACACTCAAACGATCCGACAAATAAGCTGCAAATTGCGCCCGTGCCGGATACACATCACCATTAGGGCGCTCAGCAGAAGGGTCGTTCGAAACGCGGCCTTTCAGCCATATCGAAAAGTCATCTGGCTCCGCCGCATGAATGGTCATGCGTGTCGCCGGAACATTAATACGGTGCGCCCTATCCACCGTACCATAAGCCTGACCCGCTCCTAAGGCAGCCCGTGGCTCCACCACGACGATACGTTCACCCGTATGAGCCATACGCAAACGTGCCAAATGCCACGCAACAATGGCACCGCTCGCCCCTCCGCCAATAATCATCACATCCGCGACGGTCTCACGCATCCCTCAACCTCCCCAGTGCCGCATGACGGCGCAGGAGTACAAGCCCTCTTTCTGATCATCCCCTACAGATATTAGTCCCTGCCACATGCCAAATAATCCGTCGCACCCCATGAATGATGATCAAACTTGCATCATCCACTCAACAACGCAAACCCCAGCCTCATAACCTAACCTCAGACCCTGGCGGCCCATTTTTGCAAAGCCTTTTCCAGTCTCTGCCAAGCGCTCGCTTCCGCAGGCAAACCAAAGCGCAGCACAGTATCACGCCCCTCAAAACGCCGCGTGATAATCCCATCCTCACATAAAACACGCCATAAATGTTGCGCCTGTTCATGACGCACCAACCGAAATAATGGTGCCTGCCCTATAACCTCTAACCCATATTGCTCCAACAAAACCGCTAAACGCCGCGTATCATCCCACGCCCGGGGCCGGGCCTGCTGATACCAATGAGCATCCTTCAACGCTGCACAACCTACTGCCAGCGCCTCCACACTCACAGACCATTCCCCTAAAAGACCACGTAAGCGCGAAATTTCTTCTCGACTTCCCAATGCAAAACCAAGGCGTATTCCGGGCAAACCATAAGTCTTGCCAAAAGACCTTAGTACCACCAGCCCCGCATGCGGCAGCAAGGAGGTCACGGATTCATCGCCAAAATCTGCAAAAGCTTCATCTATAATTAATAAACCACCCGCCGCAGCGCAAAGGTCAGCCCATTGCGCCAAACATGCTTTAGACACCAAACGCCCATCCGGATTATTCGGATTAACAACCACCACAGCATCACCGCGCCGTATCGCGGCATCACATGCAGCCATCGTCTCCACGTGCTGCACCACACGCCCAGCACGCCGCCACGCACGCTCATGTCCCGAATAGGTCGGCCCCCAAATCGTTACATTCTGCGCAGAAAACACCATAGGCAGAAGATTAATGAGAAGCTGCGTCCCCGGCCCAGCCACCACATACTGACTATCAGCCACCCCATAAGCGTGCGCCGCCGCTTGCATCAACGCATATTCTTCATGCGGCTGCGGCAGAGCCCGTAATTTTTCCATATCCGGAGAAAAGGGGTAAGCAAACGGACTAATCCCCGTAGATAAATCAATATAAGGCTGCGGCGCACCGGGAAACTGCTCCATAATACGACGAACCTGCCCCCCATGTACCGGGAACAGTGTTTCACATTCTCCACTCATGCTATCGCCCACCCTGCTCTTTTTCGGACCTGCATCATGCCCCTTTTTCATCCCCGTGATAGTTTTCCCCTAACAACAATGGCCTACATTCTTGAACGCATGATCGGATACCCTAACAGAGTGTTCCGCATTATAGGCCATCCGGTCACATGGATGGGGGCGCTCATCACACAGCTCGAACAGACACTCAATCAGGAACATTTTTCACCCCGCACCAAAAAGCGCAATGGCATTATTGCCAGCCTCACCCTCACGACCCTTCCCACAGTCATCAGCATGGCACTCCCACAACGCGGCATCACAGCCAGCGTCATTCTCTCCACACTCTCGGCACAAAAATCACTGTATCAACATGTACGCGCCGTCCATGATGGCCTCTTACAACATGGCTTGCCCGGCGGGCGCAAAGCTGTCTCTCTTATTGTCGGCCGGGACCCAGAAACACTCGATGAACCCGCCATTATCCGTGCTGCTATTGAAAGCCTTGCAGAAAATTTTTCTGATGGTGTTGTCGCGCCGCTTTTTTGGTCATCCCTTTTTGGCCTGCCCGGCGGCGTTGCTTATAAAGCGATTAATACCGCCGATAGTATGATCGGTCACCAATCCCCGCGATATAAAGACTTTGGCTGGGCTAGCGCACGCCTTGATGATTACATCAACCTACCTGCATCACGCCTCTCCGTTCTTTGGCTCATTCTTGCCGCCTTAACATTACCTTCCACCAGCGCACGCCACGCATGGCAAGCCGTACAGCGTGATGCCCATAAACATCGCTCCCCCAATGCAGGCTGGCCAGAAGCCGCCATGGCTGGTGCCTTAGGGCTGCGTCTCGCTGGACCGCGCGTTTATGGCGGAGAACGCATAGACGATGCGTGGATGGGACATGGACGCCCTAACGCAACCTTACGAGACCTCAATGCAGCTCTAAAACTCTATAACAGAGCATGCTTATGTCAGGCGCTTATACTCGCACTCCTATCATGTGTCTCTATAGGCCGAGCCAAGCGTAACAGAGCTTCAACATCAACATGACGCTCAATATGCTCCGCCCACGCATTTAACGCTGCCTCTACGCGTTCTGCATGATCTACAACACTAAAATCACGCGCCCCAAGCCGCGCCAAAAGAGCCTGACATAAAGCACCATGCTCAAACACACCATGCAAATACGTCCCCCATACCCGCCCCGTCACGTCCATCGCGCCATCATCATGCGTGTCCAGCCGTACAAACGGACGGGCACAATCAGGGCCATCTGTAACGCCCATATGCATCTCGTAGCCCACCACCGGCACATTATTCTCCGCCAGAACACCACGAACCTCACGCAGAATTTTCTGCCCCGTCAGCGCCGTTTGCACGCGCAGAAGCCCCAACCCCTCAACCGTCTTTTCTTCCCCTTCCACCCCCAAAGGATCAGACAAAGACGTTCCTAGCATTTGATACCCACCACAAATTCCAAAAACATACCCACCACGCCGAACATGCGCTTTCAGATCAACGTCCCACCCCTGCTCTCTAAAGATCTCAAGATCGGTTATGGTGGCCTTAGAGCCCGGCAATAGAACCAAATCACACACAGGTAACGGGCGGCCCGGCGGAAGCATCTCGAGCCTTACACCATCCATAGCCTTTAACGGATCAAGATCATCAAAATTCGCAATCATGGGCAGATACGGCACAACAATATGCAACCCAACACCGCCAGAACGCTGATGCTCCAAAACATCGGCCGCATCTTCGGCCGGGAAATGCCTCACATGCTCACTATACGGCAAAAGCCCTAATGCCTTCCAACCAGTGCGCTCAGCAATCACCCTCATCCCTTCATCAAACAAGGAGGGATCCCCGCGCATACGATTAACAATAAACCCCTTAATCCGCTCCGCATCAGGCTTAGGCAGAACAACCTTCGTCCCCACAAGGCTGGCTATGACGCCACCACGGTCAATATCTCCAATCAGAACAACGGGCGCACCACTTGCTTCAGCAAATCCCATATTGGCAATGTCATTCTCACGTAAATTCACTTCAGAGGCAGACCCCGCCCCCTCAATCAACACAATATCCGCATCTAAGGACAACCGCTCAAAAGCACCTAAAACATCCGGCAAGAGCGTTTTCTTAACGTCCTGATACGTACGTGCTTTCACATTACCCCGTGCCTGCCCACAGACGACCAACTGTGAACCAACCATGCTTTGAGGCTTAAGCAAAACAGGGTTCATATCGACACTCGGCATGACCCCACATGCCTGCGCTTGAAGAGCCTGTGCCCGACCAATCTCACCACCATCAGCCGTAACAGCAGCATTATTCGACATGTTTTGCGGCTTGAAAGGCCTCACACGTAGACCACGCCTTACTAATGCGCGCGCAAGCCCTGCCACAAACACAGACTTTCCAACACTCGACCCCGTCCCTTGAAACATCAATGCCCGGCAAAGCCTCTGATCCGTCATCAGAACTCAAATCCCGGCTGGGCTTTAAAGCCCGCAGCGAAATGATGCTTGACCGCCCCCATTTCCGTCACCAAATCCGCAGCTTCAATAATGGCAGGCTTCGCATTACGTCCTGTCAACACAACATGCTGTTTCTCAGGCCGAGCGAGCACATCCGTCAACACACGTTCTACCGGGAGATAATCATAACGTAGAGCGATATTGACTTCATCCAACACAACAAGCGCCACATCTTCACGCTGCAATGCTTCACGCGCTACATCCCAAGCACGTTCAGCCGCCGCAACATCACGCGCCTTATCCTGCGTATCCCAAGTGAAGCCTTCACCCATGACATGCCATTCCAGCAGGTCCTCAAAGCGTGAAAGAGCAAGGTTCTCTCCGGTCTCCCACGCACCTTTGATAAATTGCACAACAACAACACGCTTACCGCGCCCCAACATCCGCAAAGCTAAACCAAAAGCCGCCGTAGATTTCCCTTTTCCGGGGCCGGTATGCACAGCAAACACCCCACGCTCTATGGTCTTAGATGCAACTTCAGCATCCTGAACCTCTTTGCGCTTACGCATTTTCTCCGTATGGCGCCCGGCCTCTGTCTCATTACTCATTCTTTACGCTCCCTCTTTCTGCGCCATAACATGAAAAAATGACCCGGAGACAAAACCACGTCGCCCGCCGGCCATACCCAGATCCTGCTCTAAACCATCACGTAAATCCGCCAATGGTTCATCATGCCCGGCCTCAACGACGCGTGCATAATGAAACTCATGGCCACGAAACACGGTACCTGCCCGCCCCAAAGCCGTATCGCCCCGTAATGTCGCTTCCCGATACCCTAAATTCATCTTCCTTTTGGCAAAGCTCGTTTCATGGCTCAACAGTCCCAGCATCTCATGCCGTTCACCCGCTTGATCGACCAGACCCGCTCCCAACACCATAAAGCCCCCACACTCACCATGAACATAACGAGAACATGAGAAGAACTTCATAGCTTTCTTGAACCCATCCGCCGCAGCCAACCGCCCAGCATGAAGCTCCGGATACCCACCCGGTAACCAACAGACATCACAGGATTCATCCGGCCCTTCATCAGCCAGAGGTGAAAACGGTACGAACTCAGCACCCGCACGGCGCCACCCTTGCGCCAAATGCCCATATAAAAACGAAAATGCCGTATCTTCCGCCACAGCAATCCGCTGACCCGGGGGCACAACCGGCACACATTCAGACAAACCTACCGACAGCACCAACGGAGCAGCACCCGCCACGACCCGATCAAGGTCCACGCCTGCCTCAATCCGTTGCGCCAAATCTGCCAACAAAGCCGGTAGCGCTTCTTGTTCACGCGCTTGAACCAACCCTAAATGCCGCTCAGGCAATGCTAACTCTGCATCACGCCGTACTACGCCCATCACAGGCAAACCCGTTGCCTCAATAGCCTGCTTTGCCATGCGCTCATGCCGATCTGAAGCAACACGGTTCAGCACAACGCCCATAACCTGCACGCCGGGCTCTAACGTTGCAAAACCATGCGCTACCGCCGCAGCAGACTGCCCTTGCCCAGAAACATCCAACACCAACAACACCGGAATACCAAACCGCCGCGCAATATCCGCAGGTGAACCCCGCGCCCCTTCAGGCCCCATCAACCCATCAAAGAGGCCCATAGCAGACTCAATAAGCAACAACTCCGCACCATCCGCAGCCTCGGCCAATAACGCCGTCAATACCGCCTCAGACATCGCCCAACTGTCCAAATTGAGGCTAACAGACCCCGTCACCACCTCATGAAAAGCCGGATCAATATAATCCGGCCCTGTCTTCGCCGCACGCACCCGCACGCCACGCGCTCGCAATGCCGCCAAAATCCCCAACGTCACCGTCGTTTTACCACTGCCTGAACGCGGTGCCGCAATCATAACCGCTCTCGGCGTTGCCCCTGATGCTCTGCCCTCTGTCTGCATTGGCGTTATCATCGGCATTTTACACCAATGTCCCTCTCGCTTTTCGTCCTAATCCCGCTAGGGTATAGCGCATGATCACACCGTCTCCACAACTGCGCAAAGGCTGGACCACCGGCAGCTGCGCAACTGCCGCCGCAAAAGCCGCATGGGCAGCGTTGTGCCACGGTCACTTTCCTGACCCCGTCACCATTACCCTACCCAATGGCCGCCAAACTGCCTTCAGCTTGGCGCAACAGACCATCAACACACATAGTGCTACAGCCAGCGTCGTCAAAGATGCCGGAGATGACCCTGACGTTACACATGGTGCGCTTATTCAAGTCCATGTCAAACGCCTTCCCCCCGGTTCGGGCCTTGTTTTTAAAGCTGGACCGGGCGTCGGCACCATCACGCGCCCCGGCCTGCCACTCCCTATTGGGGAACCGGCGATTAACCCCGTCCCACGCCAAATGATCCACACCGCGCTGCACGAAATCTCACACAGCGTCGATGCTGAAATAACGATCTCCATCGAAAATGGTGAGGAACTCGCAAAAAAGACCCTCAACGCCCGCCTTGGCATTATCGGAGGCCTGTCTATTTTAGGCACAACCGGCGTGGTTATTCCCTTCTCATGCGCGGCATGGATTGATTCCATCCGCCGCGGGATAGACGTCGCCCGTGCGCTGAACCTGCCGCACATCGCTGCCAGCACGGGGCATACCTCTGAAAAAGCCGTGCAAGCCCATTATAACCTGCCCGATACCGCCTTGATTGATATGGGGGACTTCGCAGGGGGCGTACTGAAATATCTCCGCACACACCCCGTCCCACGCCTCACCATCGCAGGTGGCGTGGCAAAGATGGCTAAACTGGGCCAAGGGCGCCTCGATTTACACTCCAAGCGCGGCCTAACCGACATGCCCGCACTCGCTGAACTCGCAAAACAACACGGCGCTTCAAACACCCTAACCCAAGCCATTAGCACCGCAGAAAGCGTCGCCCAAGCCATGCTCCTTGCTGAAGAGGAACAGTTCGCCTTAGGCGATAGTATTGCTAAGAGCGCTTATGAGACAGCGCGTAGTGTTCTGGATGATGAAAGAAAACAAAACACACCGATTAAAATTGATATTATTGTTTTTAATCGTCTTGGATATAAATGTGGAACATCCTACAAATCCCTATAAAATCGAAACATCTCGGAGACTACTTCATGAGCAAAGAAACTGTACTATCTGATCATAAATATGTTCTAATCATGGCTGAAACTTGCTCTGACCCTGTATACGATATAGAAGGAATCAGTGCCTGCATTGAAGAACTGCCTGTCAGTAAAGACTTGGAAAAGCGCCTTATGGATTGGGGCAAACACTACGACAACTATGATACTGACCACCCAGAAGATTACCCTTTCTTTGATATGTATGCCTTTTGCGCTGAGGGCTACGCCCTTGCACAAGAGGTCAAAAAAGAATTACCTGACTGGACCGTCGTTTTCTACGATGAGGGCAAGCGCATGTACCACAATGGCGAAAGATGGAAATATAGTTACGGCATGAGGCCCGATGAGTGTCTATCTGAAATATATTAGATGATTAGACCATCACTCCCGCCCCCGAAACCTACGCTGATACTCGGGATCATACAACGCACTCTCCCGAAAATCCTCTCCCCCCAAAGCCGGACCAACCATCACCAAAGCCGTACGCTCAATCGGGTTCGCAACCAAGGCATCGAGCAACGTACCCAGCGTCGCCTTCAAACATAGCTCATCCGGCCACGTCGCCCTTGCCACCACAGCAACCGGGCAATCCACACCATAAAATGGGAGCAATGTCTCAACGATCTGCTCTGCGGCATGAATAGCCAGATGCAGCGCCAAGGTCGCTCCCGTTGCAGCATAAGCAGCCAACTGTTCCCCCGCAGGCATAGCCGATGCTCGGCCACTCACCCGCGTCAGCACCACAGTTTGCGCCACACCCGGCACCGTTAATTCACGCCCCAAGGCCGAAGCCGCCGCCGCAAAAGCCGGAACACCCGGCGTCATCGTCCAAGGAATGCCCAGCCGATCTAAACGCCGTATCTGCTCCGCCACAGCGCTATAAACGGATAAATCCCCCGAATGTAGCCGCGCAACATCTTCCCCCGCGTCATGGGCCTTGCGGTATTCTGCTTCAATATCATCCAACGATAACGGCGCCGTATCCACCAAACGCGCACCATCCGGGCAATGCTCCAACATCGCTTTCGGCACGATAGAGCCCGCATATAAACACACAGGGGAAGCCGCCAATAAATCCCGTCCACGCAACGTCAATAAATCCTCAGCACCCGGCCCCGCACCAATAAAATGTACCGTCATACTCTAATCTCCACCACTCACCGCCACCGCACAGGTTACATTCCGCCCAACCTGCTTTGGCACTACAATCGTACTACCCACACCCGCACCAGCCAAGGCACACCCCTCAGCAACAGACGAAAACCCCACCGCCACCTGCGCGCGTGCAGAATGGCTCATACAATCCTTCTGCCGCTCCGCCAAAGCCTCCGCCGCAATCCATGCAATTTCCAGCCCCAATACCTCGGCAGCATGTAAAATACCAATCTCACCAGAGCGAAACACAGGCACCGCCAAACGCCTCACACCAGCCGGCAGAACAGCGCGCAGTAAAGCAACAATATCATCCGCCCCTACACCCGGCCGCGCTCCGAGCCCCGCAACATAATGCCCCTCTTTCACGGTACCCCATCCGGCACCGTCACCGCATATTGCGTCACCCGCATCGCGGGCCGGAACGCATGCAAACCACCCACGCTGTCCAAACGCTCAACACCAATGCGCGTCAACATGCCGCCATGCTGAGCATATTCCGCATTCAAGACTTGCTCGCCTTCCAGCGTCACAGAATTGGCCACAATACGCCCCCCCGGCCGGACCAATGTACGCATAGCCGGGAACATACCTTCCGCAGCCAAACCACCGCCCACAAACACAACATCAGGCCGCACCGATAGCGCCCAAACACTCTCCGGCATTTCCCCCACCACCACCTCAAGCCTTGGCACACCGAGAGCTTGAGCATTACGGATAATCCGCTTTGCACGTTCTGGGTTACGCTCAACAGCAATCGCTTTATTCGCCGGATGCCGCAGCAACCACTCAATGGCGATAGAACCAGAACCTGCCCCAACATCCAGCAGCGTCTCCCCCGCACGTGGTGCCAAAGTCGACAACGTCACAGCCCGAATTTCACGCTTCGTCATCTGCCCATCATGCTCAAACAACGCATCCTCTAGGCCCGATGAGAGCGGCATAATCTGCACCCCTGCATCAGCAACGACCTCCAGCGCAATGAGATTCAACGCCTCAACATCACCCCATTCTGACGCCGCAAACCCTTCATGCACACATTCCGCTTCACTACCCAAACGCTCCAACACACTCATGGGCGATAAACCGAACCCATGCCCCGCCAACCACTTGGCCAAATGCTGCGGCGTTGTGCCATCAGCCGATAACACCAGCAGCTTTGCACCTGGCTGCAAATGTGGGCGTATCGTCGTCAAGGGCCGCCCGCACAAGGAAACAACCCGCGCCTCCTGCACGGCCCAACCCAACAGAGAACACGCTAAAGAAACGGACGATACCGCCGGAAAACACGCCATTTCTCCATACGGCACCTGCCGCGCCAAAACAGAGCCTACCCCATAAAAAAATGGATCACCGGAGGCCAAAACAACAACACGCTGCCCACGGGCCTCCAAAACACGCGCAACTCCGGCGGAAAATGGTGTGCCCCATGGTTCCGCACGCCCCTTCAACACAGAAGCCGCTAACGCCAAATGCCGCTCACCACCAAAAATCACCTCTGCCTGTACCAAAGCAGCCCGCGCCACCCCCGAAAGCCCCTCGACACCGTCTTCACCTATGCCGATAACACTTAACCACTGGGTCATGCTGCCCTCTCACGTCTTAAGGAGCCGTTATAATGAACGTTTTGATCCTCGGCGGCACCACAGAAGCGCGTGAACTCGCAACCCTTCTGAGCACCCACCCGAACATAACGCCAATCTTTTCTCTGGCCGGCGTGACCAGCCATCCCATCCTGCCCCAATGCACCATTCGTTCTGGCGGGTTCGGCGGGATTAACGGCCTGAAACACTATCTGCACACAGAAAACATCCATGCGGTTGTGGATGCCACACACCCCTTCGCAGTACAAATGGGGCATAACGCCGCTTCTGCCTGCGCCTCGCTCTCCGTGCCACTGCTCCGGCTAGAACGTCCAGCATGGTCCCCCTACCCGGGAGACCACTGGATCCACGCACAAAACCTCAACCACGCAGCCCAACTTCTCGGCAGCACACCAAAGCGCGTGTTCCTCACTACGGGCCGCAAAGACTTAAGCGCTTTCCGTGCCGATACAGCGCATCATTACATTATCCGCAGCATTGACCCGCCAAGCATAGATGAATGCCCACAAAACCATACCTTACTCATCAACCGCCCGCCTTTCTCCCTCGAAAGCGAACACGCTTTGATGTCCTCTCACAAGATAGACATCCTCATCACTAAAAATGCAGGATCAGCGTCCACCGCAGCCAAACTCACGGCCGCACGCCACCTCAAAATCCCCGTCATCATGGTCCAACGCCCAGTGCGACCATTACTCACCTGCGCAGCGACACCAGAAGCCGCACGTCTTTGGCTTGAAACGCTCTAGTCCCTACACCTAAAATATCAGCGCAACTGAACCAGCCCCATAGGCAAAATTCATCTCCGCTTTATTCAAGACCATCATCACCATGCGCTGCAAAACGCTCTGCGGCCACATCCTTCACAACCGCCATCACGCAAACATTCACCATCAAAAAGCTAGACTCTCTGCGTAAAAAGCACCGCATCACACAGGCACATAACGCGGCGTATAAACCCAGTCCTCATGTCCTCTCCGAACAATACGGCGCGTCAGAACCGAGCCAATCAGCACCAACGTGCTCATATCCACCTTTTCCGCATCCGCTCCGGCCAAATTCGTGATCAACACCCGCTCATCAGCACGCCCAACCGCCCGTGCAAATACAACCGGCACATCCCCCGGCAAGACACACGATAGCTCTTCCAACGCTTTCCCTAACTGCCAAGGCCGAGCCTTAGAGCGTGGGTTATACAGCGCCATCACAAACCCAGCTTCCGCCGCCAAGCGCAAACGGCGCAGCACCACATCCCAAGGCTTCAAATTATCGGATAGGGAGAGCACACAAAAATCGCCCCCCAATGGCGCACCAATCCGTGCAGCCGCCGCCAAAACAGCCGAAAGCCCAGGCACCACACGAATATCTAGTGTCCGCCACTGCTCAGGCCCCGCCTCAACCGCCTCAAAGACAGCACTAGCCATGCCGAAAACCCCGGCATCCCCACCAGAGACCACTGCCACACGCCGCCCATTTTCAGCTAACGTCAAAGCATGCCGCGCACGGTCCAACTCCACCCGATTATCCGAACCATGACGCTGAACGGCCTCCGGCAAAGCCAAACGCTCTACATACGGCCCATAACCAATAACATCGGTAATTCCGTCTAAGGCCGCATCCACTTCAGGCGTCCGCTGCGCTTCATTTCCCGGGCCAAGCCCTACAATAACAAGGCTCATCGTACGCCTTTCCGCCCCGGTAATAATGCTAAGGAGAAATAGGGCGCATCTTCCGCCATCTCAGCCAATTTGAGCACACGCCCACTCTCTTGCGTGCCACGCTCCACGTAAAGCGCGTTATCCAGCCGTCCAGCCTGCGCCAAAGCTCGCTTTAATTTCGGTAGATTACGCCCCAACTTCATCACAACAGCCGCATCACTGCGCTGCAACCACTCCTGCAATGCCCCTTCCGGCATCGTCGCAGGAAGCACACACAACACATCATCGCCATGGCAAATCGGGGCCTGCGCCATGCTCCAACATCCATTCATCGCCATAATACCGGGCACAATGTCACACGGCACATCTTCTGCCAGACGATCAAACACATACATGGCGGAGCCATATAAAAACGGATCCCCCTCACACAACAACACAACATTGCGCCCAGCACTGACCTCGGCCCGCACTTGCTCCGCACAGTGGTCATAAAACCGCGCCATCTCTGCATGATAAGACGCCTCACACACAGAACGTTCCGTCGTGAAGGGATAAGCAAACCGTAACTCATCCATCCCCGGAATAATCTGCCCATCCGCAATACGCCGTGCATGCCCCATACGATCATGCCGGCAAAAATACGCAATAACAGAGGCCTCACGAATATACCGCGCGGCCTTCAGCGTCAGTAATTCCGGGTCCCCGGGGCCAACCCCAACAATACGCAACATGCCAGACATTACTCGACTTCACTCGCCAACGCATTCAACGTTGCCGCTGCCATCGCACTCCCGCCCAAACGCCCATGCACCACAATAAACGGAATATCGCCAAACGCCTCTAGCGCCTCTTTCGACTCCATTGCTCCCACAAAACCAACAGGCATACCAATCACCGCGGCAGGCCGTGGCCCGCCCGCTTTGATCTGCTCCAACAAATAAAACAGCGCCGTCGGAGCATTACCAATCGCAACGACCGCCCCCTCTAAACGATCACCCCAAAAATCCAACGCTGCTGCGGAACGCGTATTGCCAATTTCTGCTGCCCGAGCCGGTGTCTGCGGATCACGCAACGTACAAATCACCTCATTATCCGCAGGCAAACGCGCGCGTGTCACCCCATGCGCCACCATCATAGAATCACATAAAATCGGCTTTCCCGCACGCAATGCAGCACGCGCAGAGGCCACGAGATCAGCACTCATCGCCACATGCTGCGCAACAGACACCATTCCACAGGCATGAATAATCCGCACAACAACTGGCGCCTGCTCCGCAGAAAATGCACTTAAATCCGCTTCCGCTCGGATCGTCGCAAAAGACTGCGCGTAAATTTCCGCGCCATTACGAATATAATCATACATAGCAGGATGCCCCTTAGGAGATGTCGTCATGCAGGGTGTCCTCTTTCCAAATTTGCGCCAAAACATCACCCACACCTGACGGCCTAACCCCTTGGGCCATAGCCTCATCGCGTGCGCGCCCGTTTAGCACTACGTCATAATAATCTTCTCCATGCGTCACCAACGTCACGTCAGCCACACGCGGATAGGCACAGCCCTTCACACATCCGGAAACATGGAGCAACCGCCCTTCTGGTACCAAAGGGGCCATACCCAAAGCAATATCACGCGTTTCATCACCCGCATGCGCACACCCCAAGGCCCCGATACACGCCTTCACACGCAACCTTGGGTCATCCACCTGCATAATCAGCCACGACTCATGAGATAAAACCTCAGCCAGCTTCTGAGGCATAACCATCCCCCGAAACGGCGTAACCCGCACGCGCTCACCCTGCATCTTGTGCACCATCATGGCATCCGCCACGCGCGCCAAGTCATCACCCTGCATACGACCTAAAACAACCCCTGCCCCCCACATACCGTGCGACAAAGCTCCCACAAGCATAGAACCACTGGACTGCGCCGGAATATTCTCCCACCCCAAATCTGGAAAACACGCACAAAATGCCTCAACCAACCGCGATGGCCGCGCCAAATCTGCATCCGTTGCCACACGTTCCAAAAGCAGTGCCATAGCCCGCAATGCCTCTGCCTCATTGAGGGGCACACTCATCTGATGGCCACACACCACCCGCCATTCCGCACCATCAGCCCATAAAGAAAGCTCTGCTGCCAGCACCCCACACGGCACAACACCACCGCCTTCTACCGCCACTGAAAACTTAGGATGCAACCCCGCCATACATGGCTCATCACGTATAAAATCAGCCACTGCCTGCGCGAGGGCCATCGTCCTTGGATGCTCCGTTGGGTCTAACCCAGCTAAAGGTGCCACCATCACAATGCGCCGTTTCTCCAAAGCCGGATCACTCTCCACCAAACCGGCATCACGCGCAAAATTTTGCGCCTCCGCAAGGCTCTCTGCTGCAAACCCACGGAGTTGCACATTGCCCCGGTTTGTCAGTTCAATGCAGCCATTGCCAAAACGCTGCCCCAATACCGCAAGATCACGCAGGCCAAACGCGTCAAAGCCTCGTAATGGTGAACGCACACGCACCAACAGCCCATCTTTCGCCTGCATTGGCGCAAAAACATCCGGGCACCAGCCTTTGACCTGCGGCGCACGCCCCATCACGCCTCTCCTGCCAATGCCGCATGCACGCTATTCACCCGCGGATGCCACAAGCCCCGCCGAACCATTTCATCCATTCGCCGCCGCATCGCCTCGCGCGCATCCGGGTTGTGCTCCTGCAAAAACGCATCACAGGCGGTATCCCCCAATGTCGCAGCAAAAACCAGATCAAACTGCCGATCAAACCGCCCCGGCAGAAGCGCTGCAAACCCACATAATGCCTCAACCCCGCGCGAGATCTCACCCGCGCCCCGGTAACCGTGACGCTGCATCCCCTCTAACCAGCGCTGATTAACCAAACGGCCTCGCACCACACGCGCCACTTCCGCCTCAAGATCACGAAGGCGCAAACTCGTTGCCGTGCTCTCCCCATGCCAAATGCGTGGTGCACCGCCTAAACGCTCCGCCGCCGCCGCCAGCCCGGCTTCATGCGCGGCATAATCCGCCGTTTCCAGAAGATCGACCTCAGCATGATCTTGCACATGCAAAACTGCTTCTGCTTTGCGCAACCGCTCCGACAAGACCGCCTGATCCCGCACGCCGTCACGTCCCTGACCGTAGGTCCAGTCATTCCCGGCTAAATACGCATCCCCCAGCATCTCACGGCTCACCCACTCGCCGGTGCGGAGCATTGCCTCTAATCCGGTCCCATACCCCCCTGGTGCCACACCAAAGATACGCGCCGTTGCTTTATGCCGCTCTTGAGGCTCCAAGCCCTGCACGGAGTAAGCGAGAGGGTTTTCTTCACCTTCACCCTCACGGGCAGAAACAGCCTGCACAGCCTGATCAAACAGCGCGATCTGCGCCGGAAAAGCATCCCGAAACAACCCGGAAATCCGCAGCGTTACATCCACCCGTGGCCGCCCTAACACCGCCATAGGCAAAACTGCCACGCCCGACACGCGCCCACTGCCAGCATCCCACTCCGGCTCAACCCCCATCAACAACAGCGCCAAAGCCAGATCTTCTCCCCCCGTCCGTAACGAGGCTGATCCCCACACATCTAACACTAACTGCGTGAGCGGCTCACCTTCTTCCTGCTCATGGCGCTCCAGCAATTCCTGCACCTGTACACGCGCCAAAGCCACTGCTGATGGCGTGGGAATGGCCCTCGGGTCGACCGTACTTAAATTACGTCCCGTCGGTAAAACATCAAACCGCCCCCGGCTCGGCGCACCCGCTGGACCCGGCTCAACAAATGCACCTTCCAACCCCGCCAACAATGAGCGCATTTCCTGCTCGGCGGACCAGCGCAAACGCTCCAGCACCGTCTCTTCCGAGACACCACATATCTGCGCCATACCCTCCACCAACGCCTCAGCCTTAGGCGCGACTTGGCCAAAAATATGCAGCCCATCACGAATTTGCAGGTCTTTAACGTCACACAGATAGGAATCCAGCCGCGCTAGAGCGGCATCCTCATCATCCTGCCCAGCCCGAACACCACTTTCCGCCAACAACCCGGCCGCTTCCGCTTTGCGGAAAATCTCCCCGCGCAACAACGCACTACGCCTACGGTCCAGCCCATCCGCCTCCGCATACTCATCAATTAAACGCTCAATCTCAACAACGGCCAGTGCGTCACCACGCTCCTCGCTGCTTCCTGCTTGCGTGAATGGTGGCGTCATATGCCCAATCGTCACCGCCCCAAGCCGCCGCTTTGCCGCCGCCGCTTCACCCGGATTATTCACAATGAACGGATACAACACCGGCACCCCACGCATCAGCACAGACGGCGCACAGCCCTCGGACAACGCAACAGCCTTACCCGGCAGCCACTCCGTAGTACCATGCGTCCCCATATGCACCACCGCATGCACGTCTTGAACACTGCGTAACCACACATAAAACCCGATATATGCGTGCGCTGGCGCCACATCAGGGTCATGATACTGCGCCTTACGATCCTGCAGCGCGCCACGCTCCGGCTGCAAGGCCACCACCACATGCCCAAAGCGCAAAAACCGTGCCGTAATCGGACCCGTCGGCACACCCCATAGATCCACAACAGCTTCACGAAACGCAACCGGCAGAGCCTCAAATGCTGCGCGATACGCCTCTGCCGAATAAATAACCTCCGCCGTCACACCATCCGCGGCCCGCCCTAAGGCACAGGCCAAAGCATCAGCATCAGGCAGCACATCACCCAGCATGTATCCTTCATGCTTCAATGTCTTCAGCAGCTCGACCAAGCTCGCAAAGCTATCCAGCCCCACCGCATGCCCTGCTTGCCCTTCAACATCCACCGCACCGGGATAATCAGACAGCACAATCGCCACGCGCCGCTCCGCCCGCTGCGTTTGCTGTAACGCCATCCACCGCTCAGCCTGCTGCACAACCTGCCCAATCCCCGCAGCATGTGCCTCACGCCGTGCCGGTGCCCCCAGCTCATTCTCAGCCTTAAACGAAATCGGCGCGCTACACAGACGGCCATCCAACTCGGGCAACGCCACCTGCATGGCCAGATCTGCCTGCCCTAAACCTCGGCTACTTTCACCCCACGCTTTCAACGTGCTCCCCGGCTGTAACGCCTGAAGCACCGGCACTTTCGCCACATCTAACGGAGAAGGTGAATCCGCCTCGCGTGCGGCAAATAACGTCGCATTCACCACAATCTGCGGCTGAAACTCCCGCAAACGATTTTCGACCCACCGCCCGGCGTCCTTATTACGCAAAGACGCTGCATAGAGCGCTTCAACCCGTATCTGACGCTCAGCAAAAGCCTCCACCAACGCATCAATCGGCGCACAGTCAGACGCCAAAACATGTGCCCGATAGAACACAACCGATACACGCCCAACGGCACCCTCAGCAGGCCCGTCCACCCGATACACACCCGCAGGCGGCAAAGGGACAGGTTCAGCCCCATCATCCTGGCCATACCCGGCCAACACCCCCATAAGACGCAAAGATGCGCTTAAATTCTCCGGCCCCGCTTCACGTAAAAACCCGGCCAAACGCCGATGAATATCCACATCGACCGTGGACCAGTCCTGTAAGCGCCCATCGTCTCGTGCATCCCCCGGCAAAAGCACCAACGGAATACCACGCGCCCGGCACGCATTACGGACTTCCTCGGCACCATAACGCCAGTAATCCACCCCACCCAAAAGGCGGATCACCACACAGCGAGACTGCTCAAGCGTTTGCTCAATATAGAGATCTGCAGACATCGGGTGCCTTAGCCGCGCCAGATTCATCAGGCGCAGCGTAAAGCCCCCGTCCATCGCCGCATATGCGCGCTCCAGCCCCAGAAGGTCACTATCCGAAAAAGACAGCACAACCACATCTGCTGGCGGATGATTATATTCCTCCGCCACAGCCTGATCATCAATTCCGTGACGTTCACGCGCAATGATATGCACGATACTTTAGCCCTGTGTCTTCAGTGCGGCTTCAATCGCCTCACGGTCCAAACCATGACGGCCAATCACAACCAAATGCCCTTCAGTCAACTCCGCTGTCCGGGGGGAATCAAACTCATGACGAAAACGTGTCCCTACGCCCTGTACCGCCAAACGTCGCGCCTTACCCGCCACCGGAACAAACCCCTTAATCCGCAAAAGATCGAACCGCCCAGCGATCGTCTCTAAATGCGTAACAAAAGCCGAAACATCGGCCTGCTCAGGCACCGTTACAACAAAGCTGTCAAAATCATCGTGCTCATGATCATCCGCCCCATCATGGCTGGATGGACGGGCCGATAAATCATCTTCTGCTGCCGCACCAATACCAAGCAAAACAGACGCATCAATCCGGCCTTCACTCGTTTTTAACACGGGCACATGCCGTGATGAAAAACGCGCCACTTGCTCCTGAACAGCCTTTTCAGCAACATCCACCGCATCAGACGTCATCAAATCCGTCTTACCCAGAACAACCAAATCAGCCGATGCCAATTGATCCTCAAAGACCTCCACCAGAGGATTATCATGATCCAAGGACGGATCAGCCGCACGCTGCGCTGCAACCGCCTCTGGGTCATCCGCAAAGCGCCCTTCTACAAAAGCAGGGCCATCCACCAACGTCACCACGCCGTCTACCGTCATACGTGTACGAATACCCGGCCAGCCAAACGCCTTCAAAAGCGGCTTCGGCAACGCCAAGCCAGACGTCTCGATCACCACATGCTCAGGCGGGTCATCACGATCAATCAGCGCCTGCATCGTTGGCAGAAAATCATCCGCTACGGTGCAGCACAAACAACCATTCGCCAGTTCAACAATATCCTCATCCCGGCAGCCCTCAATCCCACAAGACCGTAACAAAGAACCATCAATGCCAAGAGAGCCAAATTCGTTCACGATGACCGCAATCCGCCGTCCATGCGGCTGAGTCAAAACATGCCGCAAAAGCGTTGTTTTTCCAGCGCCAAGAAAGCCCGTTACGACCGTTACAGGAATTTTACCGGATGCGCGTTTGTCATTCGTCATGAAATCAACCCCTCTGAAAACCATCTTGCGGGGGAATACGCCCCAAAATCACATCACGCAGCGTTTCTGGACGCTTAGACGGCATCACAGCCCCTGTCTTAGAGGCTGCATAAATTGTGGTAAAAGCCGCTAAATCTTGTGCCAAATCTGGCGTCAAATGCCCCAAAAGAAGGCTCCAACGCCCCGGCATGGATACGCTACCCGCCGTATTCTTCCGGCAACTGGCCAAACACCGCGCTTCACGCAACTCAAAATGACCTGCCGAGGCATAATCCTTAAGACGACCATGCAGTTCTTCCCCCTGCACCGTGCCATCTTCCCGCTTACCACACGTCACACAGACGGATAGTATCGGTTTTCCACCGTCTAAGACGGCATCCCTGACATCACTCAACACACAATCCTGTCCTCATACGGCTTCATCACGAAACCAGACAGGGCGCACATAAAGAGCCCCATATTGGGGAGAATGCGCGCAACCGCACATCTTCGTCCACCGGGCACCCCGCCAGTTTACGACTCTCAACTCTCAGAGCCAGCAATGCTCGCTCTCATGGCAGGTCTCCTGACTTACGGCACAGCAGCCCGAAAGCTGCTTCATTTCATCCACCTTCCCAGAGCTACCTCTCACAAAGAGAGTATCACCCCAGTGGCTGCTTTGACCTCACACGCTCAAAGCTCAATGAAACACAAACCGTTCACAGTTGCGGGGGCAGTGTCAGACTAAGCGTAAAGCGCCGCACCGACTTCCCTTTTCATCCCTTCATCAGGGAACCAATACCCTTCATGTAAAGTGGCGCTCCAGCACTGTCAAAGTGCTTTCCCCTTCAACACAAGCGGCAGCCCAGCGGCAACAAACACAACACGCCCCGCCTCAGCCGCAATGCGCTGATGCAGCACGCCCGCCTCGTCCCGGAAACGCCGCCCTAAGGCACTTTCCGGCACGACACCAAGTCCAACCTCATTCCCCACCAAAACCGTTGGCCCAACACGCCGCCGCAATGCGGCTAACAAGAGAGATACAAACTCATCAACACAACGATTTTCCAGCAGTATATTCGTCAGCCACAGCGTCAAACAATCCAACAAAACCGGCTTCTCTCCAGCCTCATCCAATGCTTGCGCCACATCAAATGGTGCTTCCACCGTATGCCACCGACTATCCCGCCGCGATTGATGCTCCGTAATGCGCTCACGCATTTCCTGATCAAAGGCCTGACCCGTCGCCACATACACCCAAGGTGCCGTACAACGCGCAATTTCCCCCTCAGCAAAACGACTTTTGCCAGAACGCACACCTCCAAGCACCAAAGTCACACCCGACATTCCTTGCGCCATCACAACACCCAAAGCTCTTGCATCTTACCCCATATCAGCACAAAACAACCTCCATGCCATCCGCATCTTCTACCCCCAAAAACGCTCTCTTCACGCCTGACTTTTCTTCTATGAAAGGTCTGCAAGCCGCCTGCGCATTTTTGCCGCCGCCTTGCACTGAAGCAGCAACCGTCATTACTGAACGCGAGCACACGCTGACCAAGCCACCTGGCAGTTTAGGGCGTTTAGAAGACATCACCCTCTGGTTGGGTACATGGCAAGGCACGGCAAAACCCCAACTTGACCCCGCATACGTCACCATTTTTGCGGGCAACCACGGCGTTACCGCACAAAACGTTTCCCCATATCCATCCAGCGTCACAGCACAAATGGTGGCTAATTTTGAACGTGGTGGCGCCGCAATTAACCAATTAAGCCGCCACGCAAACGCCCATCTTTCTGTCCTTCCCCTCTTTGACCTCACCCCAACGGACGATTTCTCCATCGCACCCGCCATGAGTGAAGAGCGTTTCCTGAACGCCGTCAAAGCCGGATATCACTCGGTCCCACATGACGCACGCATCTTCTGCCCCGGCGAAATGGGCATTGGGAATACCTCCGCAGCGGCCGCATTAGCCACAGCCCTCCTCGGCCATGATGCCTCTTACTGGACGGGACGCGGCACAGGCCTTAACGATGCTGGAGTAGCGCATAAAGCCACCATTATCGCCCGTGCCTGCGCATTACACCGAACCCACGCTCAAAACCCCTTAGACATCGCCCGCTGCCTTGGCGGACACGAGCTTGCCGCCATGATGGGCGCAACACTAGCCGCACGCCACCACCGCATTCCAACATTACTCGATGGATTTGTCGTAACAGCGGCCGTACTCCCACTCTTCGCTATCAACCCACAGCTTCTCGCGCATACACGCCTTGCACATTGCTCTGCAGAAACTGGGCATCGCGCACTCGCGCAACATATGGGCCTTACACCCTTGCTTGATCTCGGTTTACGTTTAGGAGAAGGCTCCGGTGCGGCTTTAGCCCTTCCACTCTTACGCGCGGCTCTCACCTGTCATCACAATATGGCGACCTTCGCTGAAGCATCCATCTCCAACCGTGCATAATATGATCATTCAGCCGATCCGCCGCTATTATGATGATCTCATCTGTGCGGGCAGCGTTCTGACCCGCTTTCCCGTTGGCCGCTTTGCCAATGAACAAACACCTTGGGATCTCGCCCGCTCCACATGGTGCTGGCCACTTTATGGCGCTGTTATCGGCGCTTTAAGTGCTGGACTATTTTTACTACTCAAACTCTGCGGCGCCTCTTCTCTCCTCGCTGCGCCATGGTCCGTATTGTGCCAGATCTTCCTGACAGGCGGCCTCCACGAAGATGGCTTAGCCGATACGATGGATGGCTTAGGCAGCGGCAAAGATACCGCAACAAAACTCACCATTATGCGGGATAGCCGCATCGGAAGCTTCGGTGCTCTAGCACTCCTACTCTATATTTCCATACGCGTTACCGCTCTAGCCACCCTCCCAGACCGCGCCATCTTTCCTGCACTTGCCATCAGTGCGACCTTAGCACGTGCAGCCATGCCAATATTGGTCACTTTCTGTCCCGCCGCACGCCCAGACGGCCTCGCCAAACAACTCACTGGACTTTCAAAAGACCGTATGCTGAGCAGCCTATTTTGCGCCTTCTGTCTTGCCCTTCTCCTCTTACCCTATGCTATGGCCTTCCTAGCCTGCGCCCTGACACTAGGCCTCGTCGTATTGATGCGCTACCAAACTCTCAGACACCTCAATGGCTTTACAGGGGATATCCTCGGCGCAACCGTATGCTGCGTAGAAGCCGCCACTCTCACCCTTTTCGCCATGCTTCTGACATAAGGTTTCACCCATGCCACAGCCGGTTTTCGATGAAACCTTCTACAAGAAACTCGACGACCTCTTCATCTGGCGCCGCGATGTCAGGCGCTTTCGTCGTGATCCTATCCCAGAAAAAGATCTGAATGACCTTCTCACCGCCACCACCCGCGCACCGTCTGTTGGCCTCAGCGAACCTTGGCGCTTCCTACGCATAGACAGCCCTGAGCGCCGCGCAATCATCCGAAATGACTTCAAACAATGCAATGCAGATGCCTTGGAGCGCTATGAAGATGATCCAGCACGCATTTACGCCTCTTTGAAACTTTCAGGCCTCGATGATGCCCCGCACCATATCGCCGTTTTTAATGTGGAAGACCCTGAGCAAGGCAAAGGCCTTGGGCGCAGTACCATGCCTGAAACCACAACATGGTCCACCGTAATGGCCATCCATAACCTTTGGCTTGCCGCAACTGCCCGTGGTATTGGCGTCGGCTGGGTATCAATCCTAACCCCAGAAACCGTCAGCCAGACATTATCTATACCTGAAAACTGGCGTTTCATCGCTTATTTATGCGTTGGCTACCCCGAAGAGAAACACGCAACGCCAGAGCTTGAGCGGGCTGGATGGGAAAAGCGTAACCCTGAACGCACACAATGGATCCAGCGCTAACTTTGAGACGCGCGCACCACACGTACACTACCCTGCGGCATTGACGGCACAATAAGATTAGGCATTTCTCCACGGGTTAAGGCCGTTAAAACCCGCAATGGTCCCCCATGCGTTATAATGCACACCCCTTGGGCGGAATGCTGAACATCCTGCCAATATGCCTGCACGCGCTCAATCAACTCCTGACCACTTTCACCACCAGGCGGCGCAAAGCCCAGTGGGTCTGCGGCCCATTGGTCAAGCTGAATTCGTGAAACATCGTCCCATTTCGTCCCTTCCCACGCCCCAAAATTCAACTCACGCAGGCGATGATCGTCCTCCAGAGGCAAACCCGTTTTATGCGCTACATACTCGGCTAATAAACGACAGCGCTGTAAAGGGGAGGAATGAATAACTTTTGCACCAGAACCTTTCACGAGAACAGATAAGCCATCCCCAAACTGTTCCCACCCCTCTGCCAAACAAACATCACTCTGGCCGTAACAACGACCAGATACCCCCATCACGGCAGCATGGCGGCATAACACAACTGGAAAACGGATATTCACCCTCGAACCTCAGCCTGACCGTGCAAAAGAGCAACACCTTGGGCGTGAATAGAGCCTTTGGTCAATTCCTTCAGCGCCGCAGATTGAGACAAATCATAGCTCGATAAAGAATATTGCTCAAAATCCACTCTCAGAATGATTTTCGAGAAACTTCTACCGTAGACACACAAATCTTTTATTCAATATGCTATAGAAATGAAAAACCTGCCGCATCTACGGGAAAGGTTTTCTTGTTTTTACATTTAGACCAACATCACGATACGACCTCACTGGGGAGATTATAGTGTGAACCTTAAAAAATTAGCCCTCTGTTTGGCAGCTTTCGCCCCCGGCGTTGCCATGGCAGCTCCACCCGCCATTGATACGGGCGACACAGCATGGATGCTGACCAGCACAGCCCTTGTTCTTCTCATGACAATCCCCGGTCTGGCACTGTTCTACGCGGGCATGGTGCGTAAAAAGAACATCCTTGCCACGGTCATGCAGTCCTTTGCCATTTGCTGTGCCGTAACCGTCGTTTGGATGATTGCTGGGTATAGCCTCACCTTTGGAGCGGGCACACCTTACATTGGTGACTTCTCCCGCTTCATGCTGAACGGAATCGGTGCCAATATCAGCAAAGGCTCCGATATCGGCTTCACGCTCGGCGCGGGCAGTGCAAACCCAACCGTCATGACCATTCCTGAGAGCGTCTACATGATGTTCCAGATGACGTTTGCCATCATTACCCCAGCACTGATTGCCGGCAGCTTCGCAGAACGTATGAAGTTCTCTTCCCTGTTCGTCTTCACCGTCTTGTGGTCTTTGCTGGTCTACACCCCAATTGCACACTGGGTTTGGAGCCCGCTCGGCTGGCTCTCTGGCCTAGGCGCCGTTGACTTCGCTGGCGGTACCGTTGTCCACATCAACGCAGGTGTCGCAGGCCTTGTGACCGCGCTTGTACTGGGCAAGCGTCATGGCTTTGGTAAAGACGACCTCACACCCCACAACCTGACCTACGCAGTCATTGGCGCTTCCCTTCTCTGGGTTGGCTGGTTTGGCTTTAACGCCGGCTCTGCCGTTGGCGCTAATGGCCGTGCAGGTATGGCCATGGCAACAACGCAAATCGCTACAGCAGGCGCCGGCATCGCGTGGCTTCTGGTCGAATGGATCAAAACAGGGAAGCCAACGGTTCTTGGCATTATCTCCGGTGCCGTCGCAGGCCTCGTTGCCATCACACCCGCTGCTGGCTTTGTGCTGCCGGGCAATGCCCTCATCATCGGCCTCGTTACAGGTGTTGTATGCTACTTCTCAGCAACAGCTCTGAAGCACGCTTTAGGCTATGATGACAGCCTTGATGCTTTCGGCGTACATGGCGTAGGCGGTATCGTTGGCGCTCTGTTAACCGGTCTTCTCGCTTATGGCCCACTCTCCGCAACAGATGCCAACCCATCAGGTGTTGTCGGCTCATGGCACCAATTCATCATTCAGGCAGAAGCCGTCGGTGTTACCATCATCTGGTGCAGCGTCGTCACCTTTATTCTCCTGAAAGTTATTGACCTCGTTATAGGGCTGCGCGTTTCTCAACAAGAAGAAATCGAAGGCCTCGATATCTCGCTCCATGGCGAGCGTATCGGCTGAAGAATACACCCGTTCCATCCGGCACCATCCGGATGGAACACCCTAGGTTATGTGTCGTTTTGAACACATAACTGCCCAATGTTGAAACATTGATAAAAATTTCTCCTTACAATTGAAATGAAATTTATTAACCTAACCAAAGATAAGAATGGTTCAGGTTAATTCCATTTACCATTCTCCCCTGCTATTTTCAGGCATTGCGAGACATTTTTTATGCCCTCATATACCCGCCTTCTCTCCCTAACGGCCCTAACAGGTATCGCAGCAATCCTGTCTACATCCCCCGCCAAAGCACAAATTGCCCTATTCAAAGACAGCTCCAACACATGGCTACAAGGGATCACAGTACAAGGGGAAGCAGAAGGCGGCATCATGGCCAACCCCGCACGCCCTGATAACGGTATCAATTTTGGGAATTTTTTATCTGACCACGCCAACCAAATGCAGTTAAACCAACTGTATCTTACCTTATCCAAAGCCGTAGACTCTACCAAAGCTGAAAATCAATTTGGCTTTACCCTTCAAGCACTCTACGGTTCAGATGCCCGTTACTATCACCTACTGGGCGTCTCCGACAAAATTACATCAAACCGTTACCAAATTCTTCCTATCCAAGCCCACGCGGATGCACATTTAAATGTGTTGACCTCAGGCGGCTTAGATATTCAAGCAGGCATCCTTGAGGCCCCAATGGGCGTAGAGGTCATTGAACCAACTGCGCGCCCTTTCTATACCTTTGCTTATACCGCACAGTATTCGGTCCCCTTCGAACATCTCGGCGCGATGTTTCACTTGCACGTCAATCCGCACTTTGACTTTAACTTCGGGGTCGATACAGGCAATCAAACAACCTTCGGCAAAAATGACAACAACAATGCTGCTGCCGGATATTTTGGCTTCAACCTCAATGGTCTCGCAGGTGGAAAATTAAATATCGTCGAATTATCACGCATTGGCCCAGAAGATGCCGTTGCCAGCATCGGACGACGCGCAAATACAGCACAGCGTTACTGGAACGATATTTCCGCTTATTATACAGTAAACGACAAACTTTCCCTCACTGGAGAATTTAATTTTTTTCATGATGTCGGTCTACGGGCTGAAAACTACAGCTTCGTAACCTATGCCAGCTATAAAGTAACCCCGCACTGGACCCTGAATTACCGAGGCGAAATTTTTCGTGACAACTCAGGCCTCTCCGTCGTCAGCTTCCTTACCAACCAAGCTTATATGAATGCCTTCCTCGGAGGTAATGCGCCTGCAGAAACTGCCCCGCCCACCACATATGGTGGCCTAACCCTTGGCGCTACCTATAGTCCCAACATTGGGCACGGTATTCGTGTCTTTGCCCTTCGCCCAGAAATCCGTTTTGACCGCTCCCTCAACGGAACAAGCCCCTTTAATAACAACCGCAATATCGGCATGTTCACCTTCGGCGGCGACGCAACCATTGGTTTCTAAAAAACACAGTGCTGCTTTCTGCGAAAGAAGGCAGCACAAAAAAACGCTACTTCAAGATAAGCCTACAGCCCCCCAAGACCGCGCAGCTATTTGTTCTACACGGCTAAGAGGCAAAGGGTTTTGGGCGTTCACCGAGCGCCCTGGACGCAACGGCCCCCGAATAATCTGACCATCATTCCGAATAATCACCATTCGTTCATAACACCACTCAGCCAAAAAAATCTGTTCTAACGCCCCTTCCCCTGCAAGCATAAGCTCACGCAATACCCACTCCTCGTCAAATTCCCCTGCCTCCAACTCCGCCTGCAACAGCTTTCCACGGAAAACAACAAAGCGTGTAGGGTGCGTCTTATCCCCCTGAATAACACTGATATTCCCTGTCGGCTCAATCTGGGCGAACTGAATACGATCGAACCCAAAAATACCCTGCATCCGTAAATTTGATGCCAGATCGTGAATATCCAGCCGGCTTCTATGATCTTCAAACGCTTGAACAACAAAACGTCCATTCTCAATAATTGGGATCGGACGCCCAATACTGGCCTTACGCAAAAGAGCCCATTTCCGGGTTAAATAATTCAGAGAGGCCATAACCAAAATACATAAAAATAATAAAAAAACATATTTCCAAAAATCTATTTTATCATTGTATAAAATACCACCAACAACCCCACCCATAATAAAATTACCGAATAAGTCTATAGGCGTCATCTGAGAAACCTGCGACCTTCCCGTAATGTTCAAGTACCCTATAACCATTATCAGTCCAATAAGGACTTTAATCACCACCCATACGAAAAACATCATCCCTATAGCCCTGCCCGCAGGTTACAATTGTAATCATGCAAAACAACGCACATACGGGCAGAAAATTCCTTAACCCAGAATTTTATTTACCGATGCATCATAAATAGAATCAGATACTTGTTTTAAAACCGCATTAAACTCCGCATCATCTTGGTATATTCGCAAACGATCTAATAACGCACGAGAAAAGCTTGCAATCATCCCATTATTCCGCGCCAGTCTATTGCAAGCATCTGTTAACGAATACCCCCCAGACAATGCCACAATCCGCAATATACGCGGATCATTGTTCAGATCATCGTAA
The DNA here is from genome assembly GCF_001598495.1 of Neokomagataea thailandica NBRC 106555. Taxonomy (GTDB): domain Bacteria; phylum Pseudomonadota; class Alphaproteobacteria; order Acetobacterales; family Acetobacteraceae; genus Gluconobacter; species Gluconobacter thailandicus_A. The sequence goes on along the minus strand of NZ_BCZB01000003.1, from coordinate 21,659 downwards.
TGATTTGGAATTTCCGGCAAAGTTAGCTTTAAAATAATTCTATTACTTTCTGGAAGCTTTTCTACATAATCCAATAAAACATCCCGTAATATATGTTCAGCCTCAGATTTTTCTGAACTCTTTACTGAAACCTCGGGTTCCAAAATCGGCGTCAACCCAGCCTCTATAACACATTCAGCATACCGAATCTGTTGTTCTACTACCGCGACAATACCAGCCTTATCTGCACGATGAATCACCGAACGCGCCTTCGTACCATAAACCCCTAAAGCAGAGGCCCGCGCCAACAACGTCCCTACATCCCTCAATGGACGCATCATCTGTACGCCCTGCGCCTCAGCCATCAAACCCTGATCAATTTTCACAAAAGGAACAATCCGCCGCTTTTGCCATAAGAAGGACGGAACAGAAACACCTTTAACCTCCCCTCCCAATGTACGATCAAACAAAATAGCGCCCAGAACCTGTTGTCCAGAAAAGGCCGGAGCCGTCATAATACGACAGCGCATGGCATGTATCGCATCGAACATAGCCTCTTCGGTCTTATAGGCGTCCGGCAATACACCATACGTCGCTAGCGCCGAAGGAGTAGACCCACCACTCTGATCTAGAGCCGCAAGATAACCCGGATCACGTTGAATGCGACGGGCCATCTCCTGTCTATCATTCTGCATTTGCACGAACTGCCCCTCTCTTCACGCCGCTCATTTCATTCTTGGCGCATGATATGCACCCTTCTTGCACTCCCCCCAAGATATGCAGCGCATAGAATTCTAAACTGTGTCTTGAACCCCACACATATGAACGTTGCACCCGCCTTCTCCCCCCCATAATGGTCTGCAAAATGCGTGCCACCCGCTCCTCAAGAATAACTTTCCCCGGGAAAGGTAACACCTTAACATTTCATTCACTCCACCTTTGACGAAGGCGGGCAAATACACCAAGAAAACGTACTTTCAGATTCGCACGCTCGCGCTTTTGCAGATCACGTAAAAAATCCCCAACGTCACGCATGCCGCGCGCGAACAAAGAAACACGCCCACCCCATGCCTTTATAAAGATACCCCACGCGCCACATGTACAGTTACGTGCCTCTTATTCATTCAATACCGCACTATGCCTACACATCATTATGAACGATTTTATGTAAGCTCAGAGCAAACTGCACGAAACACTCTACGTTGCCGCTTCATATCCGCATATCACCTTTAAAGAGGTCTTCCACCATGACATCGCATAAGAAGCATCGCCTCATGGTTGAATGTATGCTGCTCTTCATCGGCGGTCCCCTTGCCCTCCTGATACTCCGCAGCCCGTACATGCTCTTTGGCACCCTCTGGCTTGCCTCCGGCCTTGCGTGGTGGCGCACACGCCATAACGCTACCCCTCCAGCACAACCGCTCACACCCCATCTCAAACATCTCTTAATACGCTTCGCCGTACTCGCCCCATGCCTATTGCTACTGACGCGCCTCCTATTTCCACATGATTTTTTATCATTACCACGCACAAACCCTAAATTATGGGGTATTGTTTTGCTTCTTTACCCAATTTTATCAGTATGGCCCCAAGAAGTTCTCTACAGGCATTTCCTTTTCACTCGCTATGCACCAGCCTTTAACAGCACTCTTGCTCTTATTATCATCAGCGCCGTTACCTTTGGCTTCGCACATATTTTGTTCTTAAACCCTATAGCGATCATTTTATGCCTTATTGGCGGCTTCCTTTTCGCCCAAGGCTACGCACAACACCGTTCATTGCGGCTGGCATGCCTTGAGCACTCGCTCTATGGATGCCTGCTCTTCACGGCTGGCCTCGGCCGTTTTTTCTACACCGGAACAGCATGGCATCATTGATCAATGCCAATGCTTTACTTCACCATGCCCAGCGCTCGTGCCGATAACGTCGCCACATCATGACGCAACGCCACCACACTATGGCCACCATACGGATGCACACGATTAGTCAGCAGCACCACATAACTTTCATTCACCGGATCAACCCATAAAGACGTCCCCGTAAAGCCCGTATGCCCAAAGGATTGAGGTGAAAAAATATCACCACGCGGCGTCGAAAACGAGGTCTGAATATCCCACCCAAAACCTCTTTTATCCACCTTTCCCTCAGGCTGTTCCGGCACAACCATCGACGCCAAAGTACTTTGCTTCAACGGGAACCGACTTGCACGTCCCTTCAAACGATCCAATAACGACTGAGCATACTGACACACATCCTCCGCCGTTGAAAAAAAACCTGCATGCCCCGCAACACCCCCCATCCGCCGCGCAGTCGGGTCATGTACAACGCCCTGCAATACATGCCCCGTTTCATCAACCTGCGTAGGCGCAATATCAGTACGTTCCCCCTCTTCTGGCAAGAAACCAGAATGAGAAAGCCCTAACGGCGTTAGAATGAAGTCTTGCGCATAAACATTCAAAGCCACACCACTGACTTTTTCAACGATCAGACCCAGCATTATATAATTAATATCGCTATACAAAAAACGACTACCCGGCGGCGCAACCAAAGGGCTCGTCATTGCTAGATGCACAGCCTCTTCTTTACCACTCCACGGCGCTTGCAAAGGCACATCAGGCGGCAACCCTGAATAATGCGTCAGCAAAAGACGCAGTGTGATTGCGTCTTTACCCATCACTCCAAACTCTGGGAAATAATGCGTCACCGGATCATCAACACGCACCAACCCACGCTCAACACATTGCATGACAGCTAGAGCCGTCACTAACGGCTTGGTCAAAGACGCCATATCAAACACCGTCTGCCACAGCATAGGCTGAACACTCGGCAACACCGAACGATGCCCATAGACATAACGATGCACCACCTGCCCCGCATGCCCCACCGCCAAGACAGCCCCGGGACATTGCCCTTCACCGACAGCCTGCCTTATGCGCGCATCCACAGCAGAAAAGCGCTCCGACCGTGAGCCGGCACACCCCACAACCGGCACAGCGCCTATACCCATACATAAAGCACCACCACGCAACAACGCACGACGCCCTAATGCAGTAGATTGTCCTGTCACCATCATCCCGCCCCCTTACCGCACCAAAGCCCGCACACCCGGAACAATGCCAACCATCACCCCACCAGGCGCTTGTGGACGTCGCACAGACAACAACATATTGGACGCATTATGCCGCCACACCTCTTGACGCTCCACCGCCGACATCTCTTCTGCCGTAGGAGAGCGCCCATCCAAGCCCGCCAGCCCAGCCTGCGCAACAAGCCGCAGATCATGCACAACATCTTTCAGGACGGACAATGCCGGATAAGCATGCAAAAGCGGCAACATAGCCTCCTCACTCTGCGCCCAATGGGTTAAAAAACCACGTAATTCAGCTTCCTGCGTATGGTCACCCTGCTCATAACGCATTGCTAATGCGTTAAACCGTATGACATCTGGAGCATCCGGGTCCACAACACCTACAGGACCGTGCTCCACATCTAACACACCACGGTCATGCAACCTGTTCAAAACATAATTAGGTGCTGGAATCAGCGCGCTTAAAACACGATCCAAAGCGAGCTCTTCATGCCCCCCCGTCAAGGCACGCCGCATGAACACACCATGATCATGCGCCTGCAACCCCGTTGCTTCCAGCTCCGCTTGCACAACGGGTAAACGACGCTCCATATCCGCAACATCGCGTATTTCTGCGGGAGACCAGAAACGCTCAGCCACCGCCGCACTCCTCGGCCATAAACGCGCATCCAGCATCGGATCAGACACTAACTCCGTCCATAAAGCCGTCTCTGCTCCCAGAACATGCCCCTCTTCCTCCGCACTCAATGGCACTTCATCTGGCTCTTGCCGAAACGCTTCCACAAAAGCACTCGGCTTTGGCTTAGCTTCCGCAATCTGCTCGGGCGTCAAACCATCAATCGTCACAGCATATGGGTCCACCAAATAATGCTCCGCAGCAGGGCGCAGGAGATCTAAATAATACCCAGAAGAGACCAAAACATCATGACCACTGCGTACCGCACGCGCCGTCCATTTCGAACCACGCCACCCCTCAATCACAACCTCCTTCGGAACAGGCGCCGCACTCACCTCATCCCACCCGATCATAATACGCCCCTGCCGCCCTAAAACTTTTGCAACTTCCGCCGTAAACCGCCCTTGCAACGCCGCAACATTGGGGATCTGACGTGCTTCCATATAGGCACGAATATGCGGATTATCAGCCCATTGCTGCGCCGCCACTTCATCCCCTCCTGCATGGAAGTAAAGATCCGGGAAAAGCTTTTCCATTTCAGCATAAAGCGCACTTATGAAGCGCAATGTCTCAGGATTCGTCGGATCCATTGCAGGGAGATTTGTTTTCTCTCCAACATAACCCGGCTGCGGCAAAGGCTCCGCCGCCAATTGTGGATAGGCTTTTAAAAGAGCATAAGCATGCCCGGGCACATCAATTTCTGGCACAACCCGAATACCACGCTCGGCAGCATAAGCTACAATCTCACGCACTTGCTGCTGCGTATAATACGCCGTTCCGTTATTAACCCTCGGGAAAACATGGCTCTGAACACGAAACCCCGTGCCGTCACTTAAATGCCAGTGAAGCACATTAAGCTTCACCAGCTCCATAGCATCCAACTGCCGCTTAACACTCTCAACGGTTATAAAATGGCGTGACACATCCAAAACTAACCCCCGCCAAGCAAAGCGCGGCGCATCCGTTATATCTGCCTCATGCAACACAGCCCCACGAGATGTACACTCCACCAATTGCAGCAACGTCACCAAGCCATGCAGCGCCCCCGCAGGACCATTCGCATCCAGCGTTCCACCACTCGCCCCTATGTGCATATGATAGGCTTCACGCTCATGCAGCGTTAAATATTGTGCATCCTGCCCAACCCTCACATGGAGCACATACGCTGGACCTGCCTTGCTCCGCGTTATACGCGATAAACGCTGCTCAAAACGCGCAACAGCGTTCTTCAATAACGGCGTTGGCGGCGTATCCCATAGCACCTGCACGGAACCAACCGCACTCTCACGACTCCCCCACACAACGCGTTGCGGCACAGGCAAAAGATCTCCCGTATCACGCGCATGTCCCGCCCCCATACTACAAAGCATTCCCCCCAAAAAGGCAACGCAGGAACACCCTATACGTAGTATGTTATGATGAGACATAAGAGAATCGCCTTCTCAGAAATACAACCATATAATTAAGACATAAAAAACATCATACTGGAAGTTTAGGGTCACTCTTTACTTCTTCCATAACGGCATAAGTATGAGTTTGCCGCACTCCAGGAAGGCGGCTTAATGTTCTTCCTAAAAAATTTCTATAACCATTCATATCTTTTACACGCGCTTTAATCATATAATCAAACCCACCCGCGACCATATAACATTCTGTTATTTGCGGAATACCCCGAACCATCTTAGAGAAATTTTCAAAAATATCTGACCCACTATGCTCCAACGCCACCTGCACAAAAACAACCAAACCCAAATTTAAAGCCTCCGGGTCTAACTGAGCCATATACCCCCGAATAATCCCCTGTTTCTCTAACTTTTTCACACGTTCCAAGGTCGCGGCTGGACTCAAATGAACCTGCTTAGAAAGCTCTAAGTTCGTCATACGACCATCCTTTTGCAAAAAGCTCAGAATTCTGCGATCTGTTTCATCCATACCCACCCCAAAGGCCGAATATAATTTTCCATAAAAAAAATATATCGTATTATATTTGGATAAAATAGCAAAATTCCATAACCCATTTCGTATTTTTCTTTTTACAATCGTAACTATAATTCCTCCCCCTTCAGGACTATCAAAAGATGGCTCTCATTGCGCATTGTGTCCCAGAACGCTCTCCCCTGCGTCAGGCAATCACTGATCATACACGCGCAGATGAGCACTCACTGATGAAACAACTGAGCCATAGCGCTGCTCCAACACCAGAAGAAAGCAGCACCGTCAGCCGCATTGCACGTCAATTAGTGCAAGGCTTACGCGCCAATAAAAGCGGCGGCATCGTCCAAGATCTCGTCCAAAAATACGACCTCTCCACCGAAGAGGGCGTTGCCCTCATGTGCCTTGCTGAAGCGCTACTCCGCATCCCCGATAATGCCACCCGTGATGCCCTCATCCGAGACAAAATCGGTAACGGCAATTGGATGAGCCAGATCGACCGTAAATCCCCTCTTTTCGTGAATGCCGCCACATGGGGTCTCGTCGTCTCCGGTAAAACACTCTCTGCAAAAACATTATCACGCCTCCCCAGCACACTGGCTAACCTCACAGCACGCTGTAGCGCCCCCACAATACGTCAGGGCGTGAACCAAGCCATTCGCCTCATGGGCCGCCAATTTGTAACCGGGCAAACAATTGAGGAAGCGCTCAAACACAGCCAAGGCCCGGTATCACGTGGCTATCGCTACTCCTACGATATGCTTGGAGAAGCCGCGATGAATATGGCCGATGCGGACCGCTATTACAGGGATTATGAAACTGCCATTCACGCCATAGGCAAATCCGCCCGTGACCTCGGCATCTATGCTGGCCCCGGAATCTCCGTCAAATTATCAGCCCTCCACCCCCGCTACGCACGCTTACAGCGCGAACGCGCCCTCACCGAACTCGCACCACGCCTACGGACATTGGCCAAGCTGGCCAGCCAGTACAATATCGGTTTCAATATCGATGCCGAAGAATCAGAACGCCTCGAACTATCGCTCGACCTGCTAGAAATTCTCTGCGCAGACCCAGCCCTCCGCTCATGGAATGGCCTAGGATTCGTCGTCCAAGCCTACCAAAAACGCGCACCGTCGGTTTTAACCTTCCTTATTGATCTCGCACGCCAGCACCAACGCCGCCTCATGATCCGCCTCGTCAAAGGTGCCTATTGGGATAGTGAAATCAAACGCGCACAAGTAGACGGGCAAACAGATTTCCCCGTCTTCACAGAGAAAAACCACACAGATATCGCATACCTCGCCTGCGCACGGACCTTGCTCAGCGCACCCGATGCCGTTTACCCACAATTTGCCACCCATAACGCCCAAAGCCTCGCCGCCATTTACGCCATGGCAGGCCCTGAATACACACCTGATTCTTACGAATTTCAATGCCTACACGGCATGGGCGAAACACTGTATAACCAAGTCATCGGCCCCAAAAACCTCAACCGCCCCGTCCGCATTTATGCCCCTGTCGGCACACATGAAACGCTCCTCGCCTACCTCGTCCGTCGCCTACTGGAAAACGGAGCCAACTCCTCATTCGTCAACCGCATCCAAGACCCCTCCCTCTCTTTAGCTGACCTCACAGCAGACCCCGTCTCCCTCCTCGGCCATACGCACACAACCGGCATTCTCCCGCCCCATGACCTCTTTCTGCCGGAACGCCCTAACTCTCGCGGCATGGATTTGAACGATGAAAATACCCTCCGTTCTCTCAAGGGTATTTTAGACACCCCTCTTCCCACTACAGGAGGAGATCTCACCGTCATCAACCCTGCCAATCATGCGGACACTCTCGGCGCCGTCACAACAGCAACACCCAATATGGTCAACGCCGCAGTCAATGCTGCGTGCGACGCCCTTCAAAGCTGGAGTTCCACCCCGGCAGATACACGCGCCACCATCCTTGAACGCGCTGCCGATACTCTCGAAGAGAAAATGCCCCAACTTATGGGGATCGTCATGCGAGAAGCAGGCAAAACACTCGCAAACGCCATCGCTGAAATCCGCGAAGCTGTTGACTTTCTACGGTATTACGGCGCGCAAGCTCGCCGAGAACTCCATGACACCCACCCTCTTGGTGCCATTGTCTGCATCAGCCCATGGAACTTCCCTCTCGCCATTTTCATCGGACAAGTCGCCGCAGCCCTAGCCGCAGGAAACACCGTCCTCGCCAAACCCGCCGAAGAGACACCTCTCATTGCACTCATGGCCATCGCCATTTTGCATGATGCTGGCATTCCCCAAAATGCACTGCATGTCCTACCCGGCGGCGGAGAAACAGGTGCCGCCCTCGTCGCCAATACGCGTATCTCTGGCGTTGTCTTTACAGGCTCAACCGAAGTCGCCCACATCATTCAAAAACAATTAGCCAATCGCCTGACAGCCTCCGGCACACCGCTACCACTCATCGCAGAAACCGGCGGCCAAAATGCCATGGTCGTTGATAGCTCCGCCTTAACAGAACAAGTCGTACGTGACGTCCTTGCCTCTGCCTTTGACAGCGCCGGTCAACGCTGTAGCGCCCTGCGTGTTCTCTGCTTGCAAGAAGACAGCGCAGACCACGTCCTCACCATGCTCAAAGGAGCTATGGATGAATTAAAAATCGGCAACCCTGCAGAAATTGATACCGATATCGGCCCTGTCATCTCTACCGATGCGCAGAAGATCATCGTGAACCATGTAAACGCTATGCGCGCACAAGGCTTCCCAATCTACCAACCTCAATTACCCACTGAATGCGCGAATGGCACTTTTGTAGCTCCTACCCTCATCGAAATTCATGATCTCTCCGCATTGAAGCGCGAAGTATTCGGCCCCGTGCTTCACGTATTGCGCTACCACTCTCATGAACGCGCCGCACTCATGCAGCACATCCGTAATACTGGTTACGCCCTCACATTCGGCTTACACTCACGCATCGACAGTACAACTGCCGAGCTGACAGCCAGCTCCAATGCAGGCAATATCTACGTAAACCGCAATGTTGTCGGTGCCATCGTCGGTTCACAGCCTTTCGGTGGGCACGGCCTCTCCGGCACAGGGCCAAAAGCTGGCGGCCCCCTTTACCTGCGCCGCCTTCTCTCCCGCACAGCAGCACTTGATGCCCGCTTCCATCACGCTATCCCCTCTACCATTGCAGAAGCGCGGCCATGGTTAGATGCCTTAGCCCCAGCCTCAGCTCAGACCTCTCCAGCACACACACCCTTAGGCACAAACATCACCCTCCCCGGCCCCGTCGGAGAAAGCAATACTTATAGCCTCACCCCTCGCGGGGCAGTGCTCTGCGCTGGCCCCACAGAACAAGACCTACGCGCGCAAATCGAAGCCTCATTAGCTACAGGCAATACATGCATCCTGCCCGCAGCGTTGTGGCGCCGCCTCCCGCCACCACCTCAAAGCCTGTCACAGCATATCGTCTCTATGCATTCCGGTACGGGCATAGACGTCACATTATTTAACGGAACCGCAGAGCAACGACGGCACCTTGCCAGCCAACTCCCAGACCTCGGCTCAGCCATTATTGGCCTACATGTCCCCCATGAAGACGGCACCTACCCGCTAGAATGGTTAGTGCTTGAACGTAGCATCAGCACTGACACAACGGCTGCGGGGGGCAACGCAGCCCTCATGGCGCAGGTGTAATTTTCTAGGCTTTAATACGTAGAGAGAGGCAGAACACACCTGCCCCTCTCCTCTTTAACGGCGAGCAATGAGTGGGTCACTCCAACTTGCCTTGCCATTTTCAACATGGCCATAAAAACGCACAACGCCCCCTCGGCCGTCATCAATAGCCAAAGCATACCACCCCGAACTCTTCACCACAGAGACACGCTGCGTCGTCACCCGCCCTCGCTCCACCGCAAGACGCTTAGACGGCATCACACCATAAGCATCTTCCAGCACGACGGACGTCACATCAGATGCCGACGTCTGCACATGCAACACCACAGCATCATACTCTTCTTGCAGCGCCACCTGCAATAATGCCCCATGAGCACCAGCACGCTCACGCACAAAACCATTCGGCCCCGCCAGATGAAAAGGCTGCCCCAACGCCAACTCAATATCCACATCATGCCCAGCACCGACCGTATAAGCCCGCGATGGCCCTTGCCCCGATAAGCGGAATACAGCCCCTGCTTGACCATGGTTCTTCACACGAACCACCTCTCGCCCATCCCACAACACCACATCAGCCGCCAAACGATAGGGCAACGCACAAGCGACGCGCTGCCCCGCTTCCTGCTGCGGCATCATCGGTGTCTCAGGAACATCTGGATGCGGCAACGTGCAAGAGTGCCGGGTTTGCGGTATGTAATCATCTGTATTGGGTAAGTTTTCTGCCCAGGCACTATCATGTGCTTTGAAGTCAAGTGCTGAGGTCAAATCACCGCACACAGCACGCCGCCACGGCGTAATGTTCCGTGCAGGCACACCAAAACGCTTTTCCAAAAAACGCAGAACAGAAGTATGATCAAAGAGTTCAGAATTCACCCGGCCACCCTTACTCCATGGTGAAATCACCATTGCAGGCACACGCGGCCCCAACCCGACGGAAACGCCCCGATAACTTTCCCCTGCAACAGAAACGGTCGAGCCTCCCTCACTTTCTGTAAGCGCGGGAACAGGTGCGGGAATATGGTCATAAAACCCATCATTCTCATCATAATTCAAAATAAAGACCGTCTTGGACCACACCTCCGGATGGCGGCTAAACACATCCATCAAACGCGAGATCAAATGCTCACCAAAACCCGGAGGCGCATCCGGGTGCTCTGACAGAGCTGCTGACGGCACAATCCACGAGACTTGCGGCAAAGTCCCCCTTGCCACATCCTGCTCAAACGCCTCCAACAAAAAGCGCCCCTCAGACGTCTCTGCATTTTGCGCATTCGACCCATCAACAATGCGACGGCCACGCTCATATTGCCAACTACCAGGTTTCACTCCACGGAAAGCAGCAAAACTCGCGAGCGAATTATCACCAAAATTATCGTATTCTTGATAAACCTGCCACGATACACCCGCCTTCTGTAGGTCCTCCGCGTAACTCGGCCACTGAAACGGGGAGAAATGTGGATTTTCTAAACGAATATCCGCCGTCTCATTCCCATCATCAACATTCGTAATCGCTTGTGGACCGTCAAAACCATACGTCAAACCATTTGTACCGGAGAATAAGAATAAACGGTTCGGGTTTGTCGGGCCAAAAACAGAGCAATGATAAGAATCACAAATCGTAAAGGCTTCAGCAAGAGCATAATAATAAGGAATATCATCACGCGCAAAGTGCCCCATGGTCATTTCAGTTTTATGAGGAACCCAGCAATCCCACTCATTCCATATTTCTTGAGATTTTTTCCAGCTATGATCTAAACTGGCAACACACGCACTCGACGTATGTACCGTATTCATACGAAACGGCATAATCGTTCTGCCATCTGCCGCTTTTTGCGCGAAGACACTATCTCCATCTGGGAGGCGTGCTGCATGCGGGTCCCCATAACCCCGCACACCGCGCAAACAACCAAAATAGTGGTCAAAAGAGCGGTTTTCCTGCATTAGGATCACAACATGCTCAACATCTTGAATTGTGCCCGTTTTACGGTGCGGCGCTACAGCTAAAGCCGCTTGCAAATTCGCCGGGAGCGCTCCCACAGCCGCCATAGAAGCCCCCATCCGCAAGAAACCACGGCGATTAGCAGACGTCATAAACCTTCCCACTCACACAATACAAAGTTTATTTCTTAATAATTTAACCGCACAAAAGAGAATTACTTTTGCCAATCAAAAATATACCAAAAAAACAAACTCAATTCGATACAATTGATCTCTAGATAAAACCAATACACCCAAAGGTCACATGACTTTTTAAAGACATGTATGGCCTTTTAAACATTAAATTTACGTGAATTGTTTCTCACAACAATAGTCCCAACCCAGAAAACTCTCTAGGAAATTAAGCTAAGACTCCCCTATCAACACGAGAGATGATTCCCCATGCTTCATTTCGTCCCGGACTCCCTCTGGTCCCTCATTGCACTCGTCTTGTGTTTTGTACTCGTTTGCGTTTTTGAATTCGCAAACGGCTTCCATGACACGGCCAATGCGGTAGCAAGCGTCATCTACACCAACTCCTTAAAACCACGCACTGCCGTTATCTGGTCCGGTTTGATGAACTTGCTGGGGGTGCTTCTCGGTGGAATCGCCGTTGCTTACACGCTGGTGGAACTCTTACCGGCAGACGTCATGTCTCCTCCTAATGGGGCACCCGCCATTCCAATGCTCGTCGCGCTTTTTGGCACAGCACTAATCTGGAACATCACCACATGGTGGCTTGGTATTCCTAACTCATCCTCACACTGCGTCATCGGTGCGCTCATCGGCATTGCCGTGGGAGATGCTTTTGTTCACGCACGCGCTTTAGGGCCTAGCGTTGAATGGGGACAAATTTTTAAAGTTCTTAAAACCCTCGCTATTTCACCAGCCATTGGCTTCATCGGGGCCTTCATTCTCTATTTGATCGTCCGCGCGTTAGTCCGCAAACCTGAATTTTATGTTCCCCCAACACCCGAAGCAAAACCAAACCCCGTCGTAAAAGCTCTACTCGTTGCCACGTGCACACTCGTTAGTTTTTCCCATGGCAGCAATGATGGTCAAAAAAGCATTGGCCTAATTATGCTCACAATCATTGGCATCATGCCTGCTGCCTTCGCACTCAACCCAAGCGCCCCTATTCATTATGAACAATTACACCAAGAAGCACAGGCCGCCCGCCCGCTCATTGCCACATACGGTAACCACTCCTTCCGCCAAGAACAAATAGCCGCCCTAGACCGTCTCACCACAGTAGAAAATGGTAGCGAATCCTCAGCTCTTATCCGAGGTGATATCTACGAAGCCCTCTCCGGCCTACGCTCTGTTGCAGCCAACCCCGCAGCAGCACCAACCGAAAGTAAGAACGCAAAAGCCCTCGCAGCACAGCTTCGCCCAACAGTCGAATATGCTCCCATTTGGGGCCGCGTTCTCAGCGCTCTATGCTTGGGCCTTGGCACGATGATCGGCTATCGCCGTATTGTTCAAACCCTTGGTGAAGGCATTGGCAAAAAACACCTCACCCCCGCTCAAGGTGCTGTATCCGAGGTGTTTGGTGCCGGTCTTATTATGTCTGCTGGTTATACTGGGCTAGCCGTCTCCACCACGCATATCATTACATCCGGTGTCGCTGGGACAATGGTCGCGTCAGGCTCAGGCATTAACCCCAAAATGCTCTTAAAAATTGCCCTCGCATGGGTTGTAACCCTGCCCGTCACTGTCACACTCGCTGCGTGCCTGTTTTATATTTTCGTCTAATATCATCCCGTACCCGGCCTTTATAACACCGTAGACCGGGTACACCCGTCCCTACCGAGCTAGCGCAAAATCTACAATACAATGCGCTAGCTGTTCAGGGTTCTTCACCATAAGCGTCATATTAAACCCACCTCCTGCTCCCACTGTCTCAAACCCTTCTTCCCAAAAAATATAATCACTTTTATTATGATTAGCACTGTCAAAGAGCATTTGCGTCGTCCACATATCAATACCATGCGCGATATTAATGATGTTCCTCTGAGGAAATAGAGACGATATATTAAGAAAAGAGTTATCAAATCCCACAACCACTGGGTTTGATGCCCAAAATTCGATCTGTTCTCTAAAAGAAAGAGTTTCCGGGAAAATAATACCGACCCCTCTTTCTCTCAGGACCTTCGTAATATCACGCTCATTCCCAACGCGCACATTACCCGAGGGCAAATTTTCTTTTGAAATATACACCACTCGACCCGGCGCCATTTCTGCACCCTGCGGAACCCACCGTTTCCCAATCATATGCATCATATCCGTATGCACAGAATGAATCAGTGACAATTCCTCAAAAGACGCTGCCGGCACTGTAATGCGCGAAAAGCGTACCGGCTCAGTAACACGGAAAAAATTATCCGCCTCTAAGTTCAGCGCTGCACAAATACCCTGAAAATATGGCGCACTCTGCAAAGCATCCCAATCCGTTGTCGTATATACAAGCCTTAAACGACGGCGCTCCATGGCGGGCAAAGCCCAAAAACGCGCTAAACTCCGCCGATAGAAGAAAGAATGACGTGCCTCAATAGGGCCAATATACACATAGTCGAACCCTCCTGGAGCGACACATGCCTCAACAGCGCCATCTAACCACAAGGCAGATGTTTCAGCGTGTAAACGCCCAATACCATTATACGTCATAGCCTCAGGCACACAGCGCCCCGATGGCTCAAACAACCCCCATTCCGCCCGCACACCCGGCGGCACACATAACGCATCATACGCCTCACGCAGGGATGGTGAAGTCTCTACACACAAGACCCGCCCGACCTGACCGGTACATTTTTTCAGAGCCATCCACTTTTCCCATTATCCAAAAGACATGCAGCCATTGCAAAACAGCACTTCCGCCACAGGATAACAACGCCCGAACTACGGAACCAAACACAGACCTACAGCGTAATTCTCTCATTGCTGCACCATTTCATCGCACAGAGAAGATGACAGAGAGAACACGCGCTGTTAAAAGGCCCTCCTTCTTCCCTGTCGGCACCCCCCAGACGAGATTGCTGAATGAAAATCGTTGCCTGCAACAGTAACCTGCCGCTTGCCCGCGCGGTTGCAAACGAATTACGCCTTCCTTTGTGCAAGACCGTCGTCAAGCGCTTTGCCGATGGTGAGGTCTTTGTCGAGATCCAAGAAAACGTACGCGGTGAAGACGTGTTCGTTATTCAAAGCACCTGCATGCCCACCAATGACCACCTAATGGAATTGCTGGTCATGCTGGATGCCCTACGCCGTGGCTCGGCCCGCCGCGTCACGGCCGTCATGCCGTACTTTGGCTATGCACGTCAGGATCGTAAATCCGGCCCACGTACCCCCATCAGCGCAAAATTGGTCGCTAACCTCCTCACCGAAGCCGGCGCAAACCGTATTTTGACGATGGATCTGCACGCTATGCAGATTCAAGGTTTCTTCGACATCCCTACGGATAACCTATACGCAGCCCCACTCTTCGTCCGCGATCTCCTCGCACGCCTCCCCAACCGCGAATTGATGATCGTCTCACCTGATGTCGGCGGCGTGGTACGCGCACGGCAGTTAGCGCAACGTCTCAACGTTGATCTCGCAATCATTGATAAACGCCGTGAACGCGCTGGTGTCTCCGAAGTCATGAACGTTATCGGTGATGTCTCTGGCCGCTACTGCGTTCTCGTGGATGACATCGTCGATAGTGGCGGCTCCTTGTGTAACGCCGCCGAAGCCCTCATGAAGCGCGGTGCCGCCGGCGTAGAAGCCTACGTCACACACGGGGTTTTGACTGGCAATGCCTGTGAAAAGGTCAAAAATAGTCCTCTCAACATGCTAACCCTAACGGATAGCATCCCCGCGACCGAAACCCTGAGAGAGACACCGAACATCCGTCAAATCACGACAGCCAATCTCCTCGCCCGCGCTATGAGTGCCGTCGCGGATGAAAGCTCCGTATCGTCGCTGTTCGACTGATTTCCGTCACGCCTCTCCGCCTCTGGAAGTTTATACTCTTATGACCTCCATTACGCCTCGCCCCTACTGGTATCTCCGTCACGGACAAACCGACTGGAACCTCCAAGGACTGGCGCAGGGGCATACGGACATCCCTTTGAATGCAACTGGCCTCGCACAAGCAGAAAGCGCTGGTGCCTTCTTGGCCACCTTATTTGATGACGGGAAACGCCCGTTTGACCATATCGTGGCCTCCCCCCTTTCCCGCGCTTTCACAACGGCAGAATACGCCCAAAAAGCAATTTTTAAGCGACACGGCATCACACTCCCCCTCTCGGCCGATCCCGGTTTCAAAGAAGTCTGTTTCGGTATTCTCGAAGGCAAGGAACTAGGAGACTGGTACGAACCGTGGATCTATAAAGGCTATAAGCCTGAAGGCGCCGAAAGCTTTGCTGATCTTACGAAACGTTCCGTCGCAGCGACCAACCGCGCATTAGAAACCGGCACACCACTGATTGTTGCACATGGAGCCCTTTATCGTGGCCTGCGCGCTGGTATGGGCCTCGACATTAATGTCCGCATTCCCAACGCCACACCCATGCATATAACGCCAACAGACAATACATGGGATGTCACCGTTTTCTCTGTGCATAAAGCCACAACCCCAACTTAAACACCGGAATATTTTTTCAATCCGCTACTGAATCATAATTGGCGCAATCCACATCATACAGCTATAAATCATAACTGTACGATTTTAATGCAGGAATGCCCTAATGATTTCACGCCGCTTTCTCACGGCTCTCACATTGGCAAGTGCCCTCACGGCACCCACCATTGCAACTGCTCAATCCAGCCAGCCTCAACCGCAGCCTCTCCCCCTTCCCAATACTATCCCTAACCCGGTTGACCACCCATTCCCCGGTACTTTGACCGTTGATGTTGACGCCACTGACACGACACATCGTGCGCTCAACATTCACGAAACCATTCCCGTCCCACAAGATGCAGCACGCGCAGGCGATATGGTGCTGTTCTTCCCGATGTGGATCCCTGGTGATCACTCCCCAACAGGCGTTCTTAGCCAGTTTGGTGACCTACGCGTTCATAGCAATGGAAAAGATATTGGCTGGAAGCGTGACACGGTAAACGTCGCCGCGTTCCACATTCCAGTTGACCACACCACCACCAAACTGGACCTAAACTTCCAGCTCCTCACCCCCGTCACAGATAGCCAAGGCCGCGTGACCGTAACGCCCTCTATCGTGAACGTACAGTGGAACCAGGTCTCCCTCTATCCTGCGGGTTATTTCTCACGCAACATTACCGTGAACCCCAGCGTTCGCGTTCCCCATGGCTGGAAAATTGGTACGGCCCTGCGCGCTTCCACCTATGGTGACGTCACACATTTCAACCCCACCACATACAACACACTGGTCGACTCCCCGTTGTATGTCGGGCGCTACTTCCGCAAGTTTGACATCACCGGCCCAGACCATGTGCCTGTTAGCCTAGATGTCGTCGCTGACGATGCAGAATCCCTTGAAGCAACACCTGCACAGGTGGACGCGCATCGGAACCTCGTCAAACAAGCGACCGTATTATTCAACTCACACCATTACGATCATTATGATTTCCTACTCGCCCTGACCGACGAACTTGGCGGCATCGGTCTTGAACACCATCAGTCCAGCGAGAATAGCGCTGAAACGGGCTATTTCACCGAATGGGATCAAACCTTCCCCGGCCGTGACCTTCTGGCACATGAATTCACACATTCATGGAACGGCAAATATCGTCGTCCCGCAGACCTTTGGGCACCAAACTTCAACTACCCACAGCGTGATTCTCTTCTATGGGTCTATGAAGGCCAAACCCAATATTGGGGCAATGTCCTTGCCGCTCGCTCTGGCCTCGTGACCAAAGAGCAAGGCTTTGAAGCCCTAGCCTATATGGCCGCCACATATGACAACCAGACTGGCCGCCTATGGCGCCCCTTGGAAGACACAACCAATGACCCCATAATCGCACAGCGCGCTCCCTTGTCATGGCGTGACTGGCAGCGTTCTGAAGATTACTATGTTGAAGGACAACTCGTCTGGCTGGATGCTGATTCCTTAATCCGTAAGCTGTCCAATGATCACAAATCACTCGATGATTTTGCGAAAGCTTTCTTCAGCACCAATAATGGCAGCTTCATCGTTAGCCCTTATAACTTTGATGATGTCGTGAAGACACTCAACGCTGTGCAGCCTTATGACTGGGCTAAGTTCCTGCATGATCGCCTTGATAAAATTCAGCCCCATGCTCCGCTCGATGGCCTGACGAATGGCGGCTATAAGCTCGTTTACACCGACAAGCCCACATCCTTCATCAAAACTATCGAAGGCGCACGCCATAGCGCAGATTTAACCTTCTCTTTGGGTATGCTTGTACGTGCTAATGGCACAGCATTGCGCGTCCATTGGAACAGCCCAGCCTTCAAAGCAGGCATCAACTCTGGCCAAGTCATTTTAGCCGTCAACGATCTGAGCTTCACTCCAAAGCGCCTCAAACAGGCCATTACGGATGCTCAGCATAGCAAGCAAGATATTCGTCTCGTCGTAAAATCAGATGACCACATTACTACGGTTGCTATCCCATATCATGATGGCCTCCGTTACCCACATCTTGAGCGCCTTAACGGCACTCCAGATCGCCTGAGCGCCATTTACACTCCGCGCTAAAACACAAAAGCCCGGCTCATTGAGCCGGGCTTTTTCATGAAACACAGCAATACTGCTGACGCTTACCGCGCTCGATCCACCGTAAACTGTACCGTCTCCGCCATCAAACGGCGAATTTCACTCTCAGGAAAAACCTGAAGCGCTTCAACAGCAGCATCCGCATATTGGCGCGCACGCTCAATCGTTGTGTGAATAGCACCCGTCTTGGCAATCAGATCCAAAGCATGGAACAGATCATCTTCCGTCTGCTCAGCACGACCAATCACACGCTCCCAGAACAAACGCTCTTCGGTATTACCCGCATTATAAGCGGCCAACACAGGCAGCGTGATCTTTCCTTCGCGGAAATCATCACCGACCGTCTTACCCAGAACCTGCTGATCTGCCGCATAATCCAGCGCATCATCAACCAGTTGGAACGCCATCCCCAGATTGGTTCCGAACGCATCCAAAGCCAATTCATCCCGCTCTGAACGCTCGGCAATCACAGCCCCAACGCGACACGCCGCAGCAAAAAGCGCCGCCGTTTTCCCGTGGATAACCTCAAGATAACGCTCCATCGGCGTAGAGAGGTCATTCTGCACCACCATTTGCAGAACTTCGCCCTCAGCAATCGTCGCCGACGCACCCGAAAGAATTTCCATCACCCGCAAACTACCATCAGCCGTCATCAGCTGGAATGAGCGCGCAAACAAGAAATCCCCAACGAGAACAGACGCCTTATTACCAAAGACCGCATTGGCAGACGCTAAGCCGCGCCGCAACACACTCTCATCCACCACATCATCATGCAACAACGTCGCCGTATGGATAAATTCCACACATGCTGCCAACCCAACATGACGCTGACGGTCTGGACCTGGCTCATAACCACATAAATGGGCTGATGCTAGCGTTAATAAAGGCCGTAAACGCTTGCCACCCGCGGCCACCAAATGTGCCCCTAATTGCGGAATAAGTGGCACCGGACTTTGCATCCGCTCAACAATAGCGCGGTTACAAGCCTGCATGTCGTCCTTTAAATAAGACAACAAAGCGGAAAGTGCATTTTCACCACCAGAGGTCTTTCCCCCCGAAGGCATATCAGTGCTCGACTGCCCGACATGTCCCGCACCGCTTGAAGCAGAAGCGCTAGGAATGTTCGCTGCATCCGTGGAAGCAGTGTCCAAAGGTTATAACTCCAGATACCATACAACAATCAGGTAACGGAACGATCATACGAACCACACCGCACCCCTATAACGTCCTTCCGGTCTAGACATAGAAAACAACCCATGCAACGCCAGAACGAAAGAGAACGCCTAATCCGAACCGAAATTCTACGCTACTTTGCGTAAACAAACCATAAGCGTGATGATGCACAGTTCACAGCCTTCACATTTACGTGCGGGAACCCTCCTCAATGGCCGCCTGCGCTATGAACAATTTGCTCAAGGTTACCGCACTGGCATAGAGCCCATTCTCTTGGCCGCCGCACTCCCTGCTCGTCCGGGGCAAACCATCCTAGACATTGGGTGCGGTGCTGGCCCCAGCTTGCTCTGCCTGACCGCGCGCAGCCCCACCTTACGGTGCATCGGTATCGAAGCAGACCCGGCAACGGCTCTATTAGCGCGCCGTAATTTACGTTTAAATGGCATCAAACGAGATCAAAGCCACGTCCTTCTCGGCCGCGTCCCCTCACTTCCTATACGGCTGAGACACATGGCTCCCAATGCTAATGGCCGCTTTCACCACGTAATCTCAAACCCGCCATGGTACGCACCAAATGGCAAAGTATCACCAGACGCACGCCGCAACCTAGCCTTACGCACAGAGCACATCACACCCGAAGAATGGCTCACTTGCCTTACAAAATGGGTTTTACCCGGTGGCACACTCACCACCATTCTGCACAGCAGCCTAACAGACCGCGCCTGCATGACACTCCGCCAGAACGGGTGCGGCTCCATAAAGTTATTTCCTCTATGGCCCCGCCCTCAGCACGAAGCCAAGCTTATTATTTTACAAGCAATTTTTGCTGGAAAAGCAGCCTTTAGAATGCTGCCCGGTCTGGTACTACACACCGCCCAAAACAGCTTCACGCCCGAAGCCGACAGCATTCTAAGAGATGGCGCCCCCCTCACCTTATGATGAGAGGGAACACACCTTGTTTACTCGAACACATTACCTTCAAACGCATCTTCCCAGCTACCGGCCGTTGATGCGCGCGAGTATTCCGTAGAGCGGTTTTCGAAGAAGTTTGCATGCTCAACAGCGTTCAGCATGTGATCAATCCACGGCAATGGGTTTTCTTCCACACCGTAGAATGTCTCCAAGCCAAGCTGCGTCAAACGGCGATCTGCAATGAAACGAATATATTTCTTCACATCATCCGCAGAGAGCCCCTCCACAGCGCCCATCTCAAAGGCCAGATCAATAAAGGCATCTTCATGCTCAACCGTTGTACGGCAAATCTGCACGAGCTCTTCACGGAAATCTTCCGTCCAGATCTCACGATTTTCACGCACAAAGGTCCGGAAGAGACGAATCATGGACAGGCAGTGCAGCGTTTCATCACGCACAGACCAGGTCACAATTTGCCCCATACCCTTCAATTTATTGAAGCGCGGGAAGTTCAATAAAATTGCAAAGGATGCGAAAAGCTGAAGCCCCTCCATAAAGGCCCCAAACGCCGCCATCGTCTTGGCAATTTCACGCTTGGAGTTAATGTTGAAGGACTGCATGAAATCATACTTATCCTTCATCTCCTTATACTTCAGGAATGCTGAGTATTCAGTCTCAGGCATACCAATCGTATCGAGAAGATGAGAATATGCTGCAATATGCACCGTCTCAATGTTTGAGAAGGACGACAACATCATAAGCACTTCAGTCGGCTTAAAGACCTGACTGTAATACTTCATGTAAGCAGAGTTCACTTCCACATCCGCTTGCGTGAAGAAGCGGAAAATCTGTGTTACCAGATGCTGCTCAGATTCTGTCAGCGTGCGGTGCCAATCCTTCACGTCATCGGCAAGCGGCACTTC
This sequence comes from Neokomagataea thailandica NBRC 106555, assembly GCF_001598495.1. Taxonomy (GTDB): domain Bacteria; phylum Pseudomonadota; class Alphaproteobacteria; order Acetobacterales; family Acetobacteraceae; genus Gluconobacter; species Gluconobacter thailandicus_A. The sequence goes on along the minus strand of NZ_BCZB01000003.1, from coordinate 630 downwards.
TTCCGGCAGCCAGTGCACGCGCTGCTGGGTCAACCACGCATCATAAGCCCAAGGATAACGAAACGGCTTATACACAGGATTTGCCGTCATCAAATCAAACCGCTCTTCTGGAGCTGCCTTGCTGTTCTCAGTCGGGTTTGTCATCACCGTCTCTCCTCATCAACACAACACGTCCATCACAAGGCCCCTCAAACCACCAAGCCCCATGCGCGCAAACTGTGCATCCATACATTCTATTCATACCATTCGCCTGAACACTACGCTCAAGGCACCCGGCATATACGTAGGCAAGAGAAAACCCGCTCTTACGCTCGAAGCGAGTTCCTCTTGTCATGCCCTCACTTTTTTACTGGCAAGACAGGCATTCATCATAATCACCCGTACTCGCTGGCCCCTTGGGCGCAGCTTCTGGGGTCAAGGCGTCATCCTCATCTTCCATAATATCCGTTTTCAGCGCCAGCGTTGACACGGCGTCAGCACGCTGAATGGACAAAGAGCGGCAATAATACAATGATTTCAAACCCTTCTTCCATGCTTGGAAGTGGATCTGATGCAAATCACGCTTATGAACATCCGCCGGCAAGAAGATATTCACTGACTGCGCCTGACAGATAAACTGCGCACGGTCTG
>NZ_BCZB01000002.1 GCF_001598495.1 Neokomagataea thailandica NBRC 106555 | reverse complement strand
TCCTTCTCATCCTGCGTCAGGAAGTCCAAATGCTGCACAGACCCCTTACTCAACGTAATGTCAGACCACACCTTGTCAGTGTTCTGACCACGCTCTTCAAGCAACGTGGTCAGATGACGGTTGCGCACTGAGAACGACCCTGAAAGCGTTTTTTGCAAGAAGACATTGGCGCTAATCGGCTCAATACCCGGGCTTGCATTGCCTGTAATAATGGAGATGGACGCCGTCGGTGCAATCGCTAATTTGTGTGAGAAACGCTCCTGAATGCCATATTCCGCCGCATCCGGGCAGGCGCCGCGCACTTCCGCCAGATGACGTGATGCCGCATCTGCTTGTGTACGAATGTGCTGGAAAATCTTACGATTCCAAACCTTCGCCATCACGCTCTCAAACGGGATCATCCGCGCCTGTAAGAAGGAGTGGAAGCCCATCACCCCAAGCCCGACGGAACGCTCACGCATAGCCGCATAACGCGCCTTTTCCATATCGTCAGGCGCACGATCGATAAAGTCCTGCAATACGTTATCGAGGAACAGCATCACGTCCTCGATAAATTGCGGGTTATCCTTCCACTCATCCCATGTCTCAAGATTAAGAGACGACAAGCAGCACACAGCCGTACGGTTCTTACCATGATGATCAATGCCCGTCGGCAGAGTAATCTCAGCACAGAGGTTGGATGTTTTCACTTCCAAACCGGCCAATTTATGGTGCTCTGGGCGCGCACGATTCACATGATCAGAATAAATTACATAAGGCTCACCCTGCTCCATACGCGCCGTTAGGATTCGGATCCACAAGCCACGCGCTGAAATTTTACGGATGATGCTGTGATCCTTCGGGGACAGCAGCGCCCACTCCTCATCCTTTTCCACAGCCCGCATGAATGCGTCTGTGACCAGAACACCGTGATGCAGGTTCAGAGCCTTACGATTCGGATCCCCCCCCGTCGGGCGGCGAATTTCCGTGAATTCTTCAATCTCTGGATGCCAGACGGGCAGATACACCGCAGCAGAACCACGACGCAAAGACCCCTGCGAAATCGCTAGGGTCAAGCTATCCATCACACGGATGAACGGAATAACCCCTGACGTCTTGCCATTCTTACCGATATTTTCACCGATAGAACGCAAATTACCCCAGTAAGAGCCAATCCCACCACCCTTGGAGGCCAACCAAACATTCTCGTTCCACAGCCCGACAATCCCTTCAAGGCTGTCTTCCGCCTCATTCAAGAAGCAAGAAATTGGCAAACCACGCGATGTCCCGCCATTGGATAGAATCGGCGTCGCTGGCATGAACCAATGCTGTGAGATGTAATCATACAAACGCTGCGCATGCCCGGCATCTGCACCGTAATAAGATGCCACACGCGCAAAAATATCTTGGTAGCGCTCGCCCGGCAAAAGATAGCGGTTATCGAGTGTTGCCTTACCAAAATCCGTCAATAAACGGTCACGGCTATGATCAACACGAACCGCATGATGCCCCGGCAACTGCACCACATCATCAAACAATTCAGCATTGTCCTGAGGAGATGCGACATCATCACCAAATGGATGGTCTACAGGCGGCTGTACACTATGAGCACTGTCACTCGAACGCTGGACATCCGTTGATGCTTCCAAGGTCTCGTCATGCAGGCTCATGCGTTATCTCCACCGCTTCCCAACAAGGGAGGCCCAAGGAATACTCATTCTTGGCGCCACGTCTTGTCATGTTTTTCTGAATTTCTGCCCCCTCAATTCCACACCTTATAGGTGCGCCGCAAGCAAACTCTTCGCTTGCAAAGACCATCTGATTGTGTCTGGGACCACCCCTATATCTAGGGGTTAAAGTCATCCACAGGACTAGATATGGTAGTTCCCTTGGAAAACCGCCACAGAAGCGCCACCATCCACAGCCATGGCTTCACGCACCACACCATGATCACAAAATCATGTTTTTTTATAGCGAAACACTCAGCGTATCATCGCGTTGAAAGCAACGTTACACCGTAAGTTCAATGGTTGGAGTCTAAGCACATGACCATCACCAAAACAGCATCTGCTCACTGGAGCGGCGGCATCAAAGACGGTAAGGGCACTATTTCCACGCAAAGCGGCGCCCTCTCTGAGCAGCCCTATGGCTTCAACACGCGCTTTGAAGACAAACCCGGCACCAACCCAGAAGAACTCCTCGGTGCGGCCCACGCTGGATGCTTCACGATGGCCCTTTCACTTATTCTAGGGAATGCAGGCCTCACCGCTACAGCTTTAGATACAAAAGCCACCGTCTCCCTTGATCAGGTCAAAGATGGTTTTGCGATCAGCAAAGTACATCTGACACTCCGCGCGACAGTCCCCGGAGCCACAGAAGAGCAGTTTTTGGAACTGGCTAATACCGCCAAAGCTGGGTGCCCACTCTCAAAAGTCATCAATGCAGAGATCACCCTCGACGCCGCATTGAACGAATAAAAAATGAGACCGTGTGGGCTCTGAGACGGATATTCCCGCATCAGCGCCCACACGACTACACATTCTCATACATCATGCAGTACTGAAGCTTCAGCAGGCATAACAGCCCAAGCTCTACCTTTTATATAACGCGCGTCAGAGAGAGTGTGTGTGTGTTCTCACTCAATGTGGCGCCAAACTATGACCCGCACTGCCCTCGGTGCCGCAACGCATGGTCTGCCAAGACACACGCCATCATCGCTTCTGCCACCGGCACAGCACGAATACCAATGCACGGATCATGACGCCCCTTCGTCATCACATCCACAGCCTCACCCTCACTGGTGATGCTCGGCACAGGCGTTAAGATCGAACTGGTCGGCTTAATAGCAAAACGCGCGACAACAGGCTGGCCAGTTGAAATGCCACCGAGAATACCACCCGCATGATTGGCCTCAAAGACAGGGCCAGGCCGGATCGGATCTGCATTTTGCTCACCGCGCAAAGCTGCGACAGCAAAGCCATCCCCGATTTCGACGCCTTTAACGCCATTAATACCCATCAGCGCTGAGGCGAGTTCAGCATCTAATTTGCCATAAATAGGTGCGCCAAGCCCCGCAGGCACATGCTCCGCCACTACTTCAACCACAGCCCCAATAGATGAGCCTGATTTACGGACATCATCTAAGAGAGATTGCCAACCCTCTACAGCACCGGCGTCAGGGCACCAAAGCGGATTACGCTCTGTCTCCGCCCAGTCCCATTTCTGCCGGTTAATGGTCTGGTCACCAATGCCCACCAAAGCGGCACGGATGGAAAGCTCTT
>NZ_BCZB01000001.1 GCF_001598495.1 Neokomagataea thailandica NBRC 106555 | reverse complement strand
CACGTCAAGGACATTGTTGTTACCGCACAAAAAAGACCCGAAAATCTTCAAAAAACACCCATCTCTATTTCCGTCATGAGCGCAAAGAGCTTGGCAGATCGTCACGTCATTTCACTGGTTGATATGGCCGATGGCTCGATCCCATCTCTTCACGTTGAACAGTTTGCTGGCCGTAACTCTGCACTGATCGTCAACATTCGTGGCGTCGGTGTGTTGGGCGATAGTAACCAACCCGCACGAGACCAGGGCGTAGGCGTTTACATCGATGGCGTTTACTTTGCACGGCCGCAAGGCCTCGGTGCCGCGATGCTGGACGTTGCCAATATTGAAGTCCTAAAAGGCCCGCAAGGCACACTCTTTGGGCGTAACACCGAAGGCGGTGCGCTCAACATTGTCACGCGCCGCCCATCCGGCAAGTTCAAGGTCCGTGCCAGCGGCGGAATGGGCAATTACGGCAGCAACCTTGGTGAACTCCACGTTGACCTGCCTGCCTTCCATGACATCGCCGTCAAAATTGACGCGATGACCGCTCACCGTGATCCCCTGACGGATAACCCACTCACAGGCGCAAGCGGCTTTAACCAATATGACCGCCGGGGTGTACGCGCCGAAGCAATGTGGCGCCCAACATCATCGTTCAGTGCTGATTACGCGTATGACAACAACTACGACAGCACGACATCCATTTACAGCCAGCACCTTGCCAACGGCACGAACAAACAAGCCGCTCTCGGGGTTATTCAAACCTCACGCGCCAAGACGGCCGTAGCCGGCGTGCCAGAGCAACCCAGCATTGGCAGAACCAGCGGCCATCGCTTCACGATGGAATGGCAAGCCATTCCAAAGCTCCTGACCCTGCGTTCAATCTCCGCTTACCGCCAACTGACACAGTCTCAATATGACAATGCGGCTGTTTCATCGAGCATGTCCAACACAAGCGGTGATTTCACAAACTACACCTTCAGCCGTTACAGCTTGGCCAATTTCAAGCAGCACCAGCTGAGCCAAGAAATCCAAGCTATCGGTGACCTGCCACATCTGCGTTATGTTGGCGGCTTCCTGTACTACCATGAAACGGTCAGTGATAACGCCCAAGCGTTTTACACCAACCAGTTCACCAACGCAGCCGGTAGCGCGTACCAATTGCTCACCGGCCCCGCGTTTAACGACTATTCTTTGCAGCGCGTTGACCGTGCCAGCCACGTCAACACAACCAGCATCGGTGCGTACGGTCAGGCCACCTACACCCCGTCTATCCTCAGTGAAAAACTTCACCTGACGGGCGGCTTGCGTTGGTCCCGCGACACCAAAGATGGCCACCTCGGGACCGTCAATGGCGCAGCACCTGTTAACCGCGCGGGTGTGAGTGGCCCAATTCCATTGGAAGCAACATGGTCACGTGTTGACCCGATGCTGAACCTTGGCTTTGATGCCGCCAAGAACCTTTATCTCTACGGTAAATGGAGCACGGGTTACAAATCCGGCGGCGCAAACTCCCGCTCTCAGAACTATGATGCCTTCGCTCCAGAAAGCATCTCCATGTTCGAAGGCGGCTTGAAATCTGAATTCCTGAACCACCGTATGCGCTTCAATGCCACTGGCTATTACGGAATTTACAAAGACATTCAGGTTGATTTCCAACGCCCATACCAAATCGCCAACCAACGTACGAACCGTACAACCATTTCAACCTTTAACGCCCCTGGTGACGGCAACGTAAGTGGCGCAGAAACAGAACTGACCTTTATCCCCTATCAAGGCGTTGAAGTTGGCCTGTCCTATGCCTACAACCATGTGCATATCCCACCAACCGCCAACCCATATCCAAACGCAAATGGTGTGGTTTTACCTTTGCAGGTTCCCATCTATCAGGTGGTCACCCCTGCACATTCCGGCAGTGCTCAAGTTAATTACACCCGCCCATTCGAGCACTTCACTCTGCTGGCCCATGTTGATGGGAACATCAACTCAGGCTTCTACTCCAGCTCTACAGACCCCGTTTACCTAGGCCCTAACAATCCACGTAACGTTTACCAACCACGCGGAAATAGCGGTCTTATCGTAAACAGCCGTATTGCCCTCGCTCACGTGCAAGTTGCCAACAGCGCGGCAAAGGCGACGTTCTCTCTTTGGGCACGTAACCTGTTTAACAAGCAGTATGTCTACGACAAGAGCCTCAGCGTAACGACGGGCCTGCAAGGCTATATCAATGAGCCTCGTCAGTTCGGCGGCATGGTTGAAGTGGCATTCTAAAACCCCACCTCACCTTTCACGAACGACGCCTACCATATGCGCCTCCCCATAGATCGTGGGGAGGCGCATATGCGTTCTGACAAAATACTAGTCACGCAAAAGCGGAGAAGAGGCTGGCCTTAACGCCTCTTCAAACACTCTAGAACACACATATTTACATCCCGGCACTCAGCACACGCTGAGTGGATGATCATGCACAGACCGTCACCAGAACGGTCTTCCCGGTCAACTTAAAGATAATGTCGGTAAAAGCGCGCCCCTAAGGACGTTAAAATTTCATAGCCAATCGTCCCGCCGCTTGCGGCCAAGCTATCAACCCCTTGGTTCGGCCCCAAGACCGTCAAAACGTCACCCGGCTTTAAGCTCTCTGGCGCGTCGCTAATATCAACCGATACACTGTCCATAGACACGCGCCCGACCAACGGAAAACGCACATCACCACACCATACAGCGGCTTGGCCTGCTTGAGCACGGAAGAAACCATCCGCATACCCAATACCTAACGTCGCCAAACGCGTGGGCTTTTCAGCCCGCCAGGTTAGCCCATACCCAACACCTGCGCCCGGCGGTACGGTCCGTATTTGCACCACGCGCGCTTCCAACCGTACAACATGCCCTAAAGCGGGCACGCCATCATTCGGCGCTACGCCATAGAGCGCAGCCCCCGGCCGCACGAGCTCGAAATGATATTCCGGCCCCAAGAAAATGCCTGACGATGCCGCCAAAGAACGTGGCACCCCCGGAAAATGCTCCGCCATTGCGATAAAATTACGACGCTGCTGTTCATTCGCTGGATTATCCGGCGTATCGGCACACGCCAAATGGCTCATCACCAAACAGGGCTGAACCCCATCAAAGGCCCCTTCTACCGCCAAATCCGCATCAGAAAGACCAAAGCGAGACATCCCACTATCGACCTGCACAGCACACGGCAATGGCCCACCATGCACAGCGCCAAAATCAGCCCACTCTTGCACCTGCCCCAAATCATTCAAAACCGGGATCAAATGATGGGCATGCATCAAATCGGCGCAACCGGCCATAAAACCATGCAACACGAAAATACGCGCCTGCGGTAAAACCTGACGCAGTTGAACGCCTTCTTGCAGATGCGCCACAAAAAATGTTTTCGCTCCAGCAGCCAGCAATGCCGGCGCAATCGCCGCAGCCCCTAGCCCATATCCGTCTGCTTTCACCACAGCCGCACATTCGGCGGCACCCGTCATGGCATCTAATTTTTTATAATTTTGCGCCAAAACCTCCCGGTCAACGCAGAGCCACGCTCCTGCCATTGCTTGAGCAGAAGAAAAAGCACTCGAATCGTCTTGGTTCAGAAATGACATTGGGTAAGAAACCGGCGCTAAATGAAGAATTGCCCCATAACGGGTAGCGATTTGCCGTAAAAATGCAACATTCCCCCACTCTACACCATTCCGATTCTGTGGGTCATACCTATATACCCCCTAAACCAAAACAACAGTGATGCCCCTTATTATGAAAGTTTCGCGGAACTAATGCCGGAGTCTGACCTCCCCTCTCAGTCGTTAAAAGCTGGCGGTGTACGCCGCGTCATGAAAAATCTTGGCGTGCTTCTCGGTGGCCGTGCGGTTAATGCGCCGCTCAGTCTCGTGCATATCTGGCTAGCAACGCATTTGCTCGGCAGCTACGGCTTCGGCCTCATTGCCATGATGTACGCTTTTGCGCGCACTATCGGAGATGTTGTCGATTTTCAGTCGTGGCAAACCGTTTTGCAATATGGCTTACGCCCCCTGACAGACGGCAATAAACGTGAATTTCAGCGCATTGTGTCGTTCAGCCTCTTCCTAGACATCATAGGCGGCGTCGCAGGCTTGCTCATTGGCGTCGGCATTAGTGCTTTCGCCATGAAATCCCTCGGCTGGCCACCCGAAATTCATCGTATCGGCATGCTCTATTGCGGCTCTATCCTCTTCATGGCGGCCGCAACTCCCACGGGGCTTCTGCGCGTCTTTAACCGCTATGACCTTCTGGCCGTCCAAGGCACCATCGCCACCATTATCCGTGTCATCGGCACAGCCAGCATGCTGCTCACCGGCCCCTCCGTCGCCATTCTTGCGGCGGTCTGGTTCCTTGCGGAAATCATCGCATGGGGCACGATCTCGGTCATGGCCCTGAAAGAAATGACCCGACGCAACCTCCATACGGGCTTTTCACATGCCTTCGGTGGCGTCATGCGTGACCTAGCCCATCGCCGGTTTTCACAGCATTACCCACGCCTCTGGCGCTTTGTCTTTTCAACCAACCTCAACTCCACCCTAGCCCTCGCTTTTGGGCATATCGGAACACTGGTGGTCGGCGCCTTCGTCGGCCCCGCCAGCGCGGGTTATTACCGTATTGCCAGCCAAATCGCCGCAGGCATCGCCAAGCCCGCAACACTCATCCAAACAACCGTTTACCCCGAAATGGCTCGCTTATGGCGTGACCGCGCCATGGGTCGCCTCCGCCGCTTAACGGTGCAAGTCGCGCTAACCGCAGGTGCTATTGGCACTGCGTTGCTGCTCATCACTCTCTTTGCTGGCGGCCCTCTTTTGCGCCTTTATGTCGGGGCCGATGGCGCAATCGCAACACTGCCCGTCACCTTATGGCTCTTAGCTGCCGAAGTTGTGACCGTCTGGGGCCTCCCACTCGAACCGCTTCTCTTCACCATTGATCGTTCTGACGCCGCCATCATCGCGCGATGCCTTGAATGTGCGCTTTTCCTGCCGGGCTTGGTTCTCGTTGTGCAGAAATATGGTTTAAGCGGCGTCGGCCCCGCCACACTCGCCGGGGTGACTCTCCTCATCAGCATTCAGCTGATTTTTGTCATACGCACCCCCCTCACCCCGAAAACAACGGGATAACCCCTATTATGCGCGTTGTTTTCCCTCTTATTGCCCAGCGCCATCAAGCACTCCATGCCCTGCCAATCGCGTTCGAAATGGCCTCGCGCCACACCGATGTATCCGTGGACGTGGCGTGCTTAACACCGGGGCATCTAGAGCTTGCTCGCTCCATCGCGCAGCTCTACCCTGAGGCCAAACTGCGCCTCACTCTCCTCCCGTTATCCCCCGCTTTACGGCAACGCATCGAAACGCGCGGCCTGCGCGTTATTGACCGGCTATACGGTCTTTTCGTGTCACGACGGTACCTCAACGGCTTTGACGCCATCATCGTACCAGAAGCCACCTCGCTTTACCTCCGCCACATGGGCGTCACACGCCCTCGTATGATCTGGACTGGACATGGCGCCGGGGACCGGGCCATCGGGTTCGCCCAACATCTGCGCAAATTTGACTTCCTGCTGCTGCCCGGACGGAAAATTGAAGAACGCATGCTCAAAGAAGGCATCGCTCGACCGGGTGCTTACGCCCGCGGCATTTATGGCAAGTTCGACATTGTCCACCGCCTTCAAAAACACCGCCCAAAACTCTTCCAAAATGAGAGAACCACCCTTCTCTACAACCCACATTTCGTGCGCCGCTTCTCCTCATGGCCTCTCATGGGCGAGAAATTACTCGATTTTTTTGCTCAGCAAGAGCACTATAATGTGGTTTTTGCGCCACATTTTCGACTTTTCGACAACAGACGCGCCGAAGCCGACGCGCTAAAACGTCGCTATGAAGGCGTTCACCATCTGTTGATTGACCCCGGAAGCCAGCGCAGCATTGATATGACGTATACGCTGGCGGCAGACATGTATATCGGCGATGTTTCCAGCCAAGCCGCAGAATTTGTTATCCATCCGCGCCCTTGTCTCTTTCTAAACGCACACCATGTTGCATGGAAAGACGACCCAAACTACCTGTCATGGACGCTCGGCCCCGTGACGGAGACTCTGGATGACCCTGCTGCGTCTATCGCACATGCGTTCAAGACACATCCTGAGTTTCTTGAGACACAGCGCCAGTATCTGTATGACACATTCGAGACACACGGCGATAAGCCGACTGCACCTCTAGGGGCAGACGCAATCATCGCCTTCTTACAACGAGCCGTATAATGCCCGGCATTTCTGAAAACGGCATTTCTAACGAAGCGAGTCCAGGTTTGACCGAAGCCACCCAACACCCCCCTCAACCATCCACACCGGCACAGCCTACCCCAAGCCGTTCGGGCCTGAACCGACGCTATGGTGACTTCCCGAGCTTCCCTGCCGCTCTGGATTACGCGGCACAGGGCGAGAGTGGCTTCAACATTTACTCAGGCCGTGGCCAGCTTCTAGAAGCCCTGCCGTACCGTACCTTGCGTGAGCAAGCCATTGCCATGGCTCGCCGTTTGCTGAGCCTTGGCCTGACACAGGGTGACCGCGTCGCCATCGTGGCGGAAAGTGACGGTGACTTCGCCCGCATTTTTTTCGGCTGTCAGTACGCAGGCCTCGTCCCGGCGCCTCTGCCGCTGCCCGTCGCTTTCGGTGGGCGTGACGGCTACATCACCACTCTGCGCGGCATGATCAGCAGCGCCGGTGCGCGCGCTGTCGTCGTACCAGACGTCATCGGCGGATGGACTGGCGAGATTATTGACGGGCTAGACCTTGTCTTTGGTGGCTCCCCCGCTGAACTTAGCGCACACACAGCCCCAGACATTGCGCTTCCAGCCATCCAAGCCGATGCTCTGTCCTACCTCCAATTCTCATCCGGCAGCACGCGCTTCCCGATGGGAGTATCCGTGACGCAAACAGCAGGCATGGCCAATGCCCGCGCCATCGCCCATGATGGTTTGCAAGTACGCCCATCATCCGACATCGAAGATGATCGCTGCGTCTCATGGCTACCGCTCTACCATGATATGGGTCTCGTTGGGTTCTTCCTGACGCCAATGACCTGCCAATTATCTGTGGACCTGCTCCCAACACGTGAATTCGCACGCCGCCCCCATGTTTGGCTGGACCTGATCAGCCGGAACAAGGGGACTATGTCTTACAGCCCATCCTTCGGTTTTGAGCTATGCTCACGCCGCAATGGCGCACCCGGTCTGGACTTGTCCCACTGGCGTATTGCAGGGATCGGCGGCGACATGATCCGCCCGCATATCCTAGAAGAATTCGCCGAACGCTTCGCCGCGAATGGCTTTAACAGCAAAGCCTTCGTCGCAAGCTATGGCATGGCCGAAGCAACACTCGCCATCAGCTTTGCCCCTCTTAATAACGGCATGCAGACGGATACTGTGGACCTCCGCCGTTTGGAGAGCACCGGCATTGCAGTTCCATGCAATGACCCGTCTCACGCTTTGCGCACCTTCGTACGCTGTGGCCGCGCCCTGCCAGACCATGCCATCGAGGTTCGTGACCAGCATGGTAACCCTCTACCAGATCGTCGCGTCGGGACTGTATACGTCCGTGGACCTAGCCTCATGGTTGGATATTACGGCCGCCAAGATGAAACTGATGCCGTTTTGGATGCACAAGGCTGGCTGAACACAGGTGACCTTGGCTACATGCTGGATGGTGAAATCATCATCACAGGCCGCGCCAAAGACCTTATCATCATCAATGGCCGTAATATCTGGCCGCAAGACCTTGAATGGTCTGCCGAAAGCGCCATCGATAGCCTCCGCTCCCGTGATGTGGCCGTCTTCTCCGTTGATGGCGACGAAGGCGAAACGATCACAGCGCTTGTCCAGTGCCGCGCAAGCGACCCAACCATGCGTGATCGCCTGACCAACGACCTCACAGCCCTCTTCCGCCGTGACCATGGTGTGGATGTGCGCGTTGTATTGGTGCCACCCCGTACCCTGCCGCAAACATCTTCCGGCAAACTCACCCGCGCAAAAGCCAAAGCTATGCTGCTCTCTGGCGCATTTGAAGACGCAGAACACTCTGCCGCCTAAAGCGCCATACCCCCGCCACAGAGCGGGGATATGCACCTTCGGGATTTACGGCGCAGGGCTTCCTGCCGCATAACACATCACCTTTGGCCCATAAGCATCAAGAGTACAGAGCATGACTGACAGCGTATCCAGCATTTCACAGATGATCATCGAAAAACTGCTCGCTAACCCGAAAGTCCCCCGTGACATCACCGGTAGCAGCAAGATCGTCGAAGATCTGGCGTTTGACAGCTTGGCCGTCATGAACTTCGTTATGGAAATCGAGGATGAACTCGACGTTTCCGTACCGCTCGACAAACTGGCTGACATCCGCACAATTGATGATCTAGCAACCTGCCTGAATGGGCTGAAGGGCTAAGCGTGACCGACCTTTTCGCCAAACATGCTGCGCTGAAAACGGCTTATGATGGGCTAAGCGCGCTGTCACCACGCAACCCGTTTGAAGTCGTTATTGAGCGCCCTCTATCAGCAACGCTCGGCGTGATTGAAGGCCGTGAAACACTGCTGTTCGGCACCAATAATTACATGGGCCTCAGCCAATCGGACGAAGCCGCAGAAGCCGCGATTGAAACCGTCCGCAGCATGGGCGTCGGCACCACAGGCTCACGCATTGCGAACGGCACATTTGGCCTCCACCGTAAACTTGAAGAACGCTTGGCGGCGTATTTTGAACGCAAGCACGCCATGGTGTTCTCCACCGGTTACCAAGCCAATCTCGGCACGATTTCTGCACTCGTGAACAAAGATGACATCTTGTTCCTTGATGCAGACAGCCATGCCAGCATTTATGACGGCGCTAAGCTGTCTGGCGCACAAGTCATTCGCTTCCGCCATAATGACCCGGCAGACCTCGATAAACGCCTGAACCGTGTCAAAGACCATCCGGGCGCTAAGCTGATTGTTGTAGAAGGCATTTACTCCATGACGGGCAATGTCGCCCCGTTAGCAGAGTTCGTCGCGGTCAAAGAGAAGCACGGCGTTGCTCTCATGGTGGACGAAGCCCACTCTTTCGGTGTTTTAGGTGAAAAAGGCCGTGGCGTTGCGGAGGTCCAAGACTGTGAAAAGGGCATCGACTTCATCGTCGGCACCTTCTCTAAATCCCTGGGCACCGTTGGCGGTTACTGCGTCAGTGATCATGACGGCATAGACCTGATGCGCCTGTGCTCACGCCCGTACATGTTCACAGCATCTCTCCCTCCAGAGATCATCGCGGCAACCATCGCCACGTTAGACGCCGTAGAGCAGCAGCCAGAACGCCGCACCAAACTGTATGAAAACGCAGCGCGCCTCCATGCCGGTTTGAAAGCCACAGGCCTGTCCATCAGCCAGCATGTCTCTCCAGTTATCGCTGTGACGCTTGAGACCATTCCTGAAGCCGTCACATTCTGGAATGCCCTGCTTGAGGCTGGCGTGTATGTGAACCTTTCGCTCCCACCCGCGACACCTGATAACCGCCCACTTCTACGCTGCTCCGTCATGGCAGCGCATAGTGCAGACGAAATTGATCAGGCTGTTCAAGCCTTTACACAAGTTGCAAACGCTCTTTCAGCCTGATACCCCACCCTCGCAAAGCACATTCTGAGCCTTGCGGGGGCATTATGCACAAGCATTGACAAATCTTCCTAAGTTTTGCGATGCTCTCGCCCAACGGTAATGGATTTCTGCCGGGCCATCATGGTCGAACTGCCCTTGCAAGGGACGATGATTCCTACCCAGCGCCTGCACCAGGCAGCAAGGAGGATTCATGCGCGCTTTATTCCACAACTCTACCCTTTCCGTTCTCACCACCACGCGTACAACGCTACTATGGCTTGCCATTATTGTTCCCGTATCGGCCGTGATCGGCTCGCTCTGCGCGGCATTTTTATGGCTGCTGGATTGGGCAACACAAACACGCTTTTCTAACCCCTCTTTCCTCTACCTGCTCCCCGTTGGCGGGGCGGGCATCGCATGGCTGTACCAGCGCTTTGGCGGCACGTCAGACGCGGGCAATAATCTCATTGTTGAACAAATCCATCGCCCTACCGCCGGTGTTCCCTTCCGAATGGCACCGCTTGTCTTCTTAGGCACCATCGTCACCCATCTTTTTGGAGGCTCTGCCGGGCGAGAAGGAACCGCCGTTCAACTCGGCGGAAGCCTCGCCAGCACTGCGGGTCGATTTTTAAAGCTTGCTCCCGCACAAACACGCATACTCCTCATGTCTGGTGTCGCGGCAGGCTTTGGGGCGGTCTTCGGCACGCCTTTAGCCGGTGCTGTCTTCGCACTCGAAGTCCTATCGATAGGGCGCTTGGAATATGCCGGACTTCTGCCCTGCCTTCTGGCCTCCATCCTCGCAGATTGGACGTGCCATAGCTGGGGCATGCACCACACACTTTACCATATCGCCACACACATTCCGACCACAGGCCCTCTTTTCCAGCACCCCATTCTTCTCGCCAAAACGGCACTTGCAGGCATCGCATTCGGACTAACAGCCCTCCTCTTTGCCGAAGCCAACCATACTTTGGGTGGCGTTTTGAAACACCGCATACCGTCCGGCCCATTACGCGCCGCTTTTGGCGGATGCATCATCATTATGCTCGTTTGGGCCTTACACACCCGCGCCTATCTGGGCCTTGGCGTATGGTCTGCCCTTCCCGGAGATCCCACTCTCTCCGGCTTCTTTACACCCACCACAGATTATTGGAGCTGGGCCCTTAAGCTCCTCTTTACGGTCATTACCCTCAGCGCAGGTTTTAAAGGCGGCGAAGTCACCCCCCTCTTTTTTATCGGCGCAGCCCTCGGCCATACACTGGCCACACTGCTCAACGCTCCCACAGATCTCTTTGCCGGCTTAGGCTTCGTGGCCGTTTTCGCTGCCGCGGCCAATACGCCCATCGCCTGCACCCTAATGGGGATCGAGCTTTTTGGTGCAGACTACGCCGTCCCCCTCACCATTGCGTGTTGGGTCGCCTATGCCTGCTCCGGCCATCACGGTATCTACTTGTCACAACGGATCGCAACACCAAAACACCAGCGCATTATGGCCCCTATCAACGCGACACTGAGAAGCATGCGCGAAGGCAAATAAAACACACTCAACCCTACCCCCAGCACAAGCACCGAGCGTTTTGGCCTCTGCCCATTACGCATAAATGAGCCCATCTTCCGCAAGGAGGACTGCTCCCATGTCGCAGAACCCAGCAACGCGGCGCCATCATCCGTATCCTCTGGCGCCGTAAGCTCATCACCCTCTCCCACGCACAACACATGCTGGACAACACTATAAAAATAACCTAAAGCTAAATTTGTACTGATTGGTACAAATTTAGCTTTAGGTGCACCATGCCGCGTCCCCCCTTACCTCCCTTCTCCGCAGAAACAGCCGCTCAAAAAGCACGACTAGCGGAGGATGCATGGAACAGCCGTGATCCGTTCACAGTATCACAGGCTTATTCGCCCAATAGTCAGTGGCGGAACCGAGATTCGTTCCTCTGTGGACACGCCGAAATCATCCATTTCCTAACCCAAAAATGGGCTAATGAGCACGAATATCGTCTCATCAAAGAAGTCTGGGCCTATACCCATAACCGCATCGCTGTCCGCTTCGCGTATGAATGGCATGATAAAACTGGCCAATGGTTTCGCTCATACGGAAATGAAAATTGGGCGTTTGATAAAAATGGCCTCATGCAAACACGATTTGCGTCCATCAACGACCTTCGCATTACAGAAGCCGAGCGCAAATTTCATTGGCCCATCGGGCGCCGTCCTGACGCTCACCCCAGCCTTAGCGCATTAGAACTCTAACGTGCCCCGCCCTTCTAAAGACCCCGCACAAACCCTCGCCATACTCGCTGAAGTCTTTCGTGAGTATGGCTACGAAGGCACAAGCATTGGCCTCATCACACAAGCCACAGGCTTAGGCAAAGGGAGCCTATATAATTTATTCCCCGGCGGCAAAGCCGAGATGATGACCACAGTTTTAACGGATATCAAAACATGGTTCGAAACACATATCTATGCTCCCCTACAGGCCGAACCACACACACCAACGTCCATTCAGTCCATGCTGGACGCGGTTACACGATACTTTCATTCCGGTCAGCGCGTGTGCCTCATGGGTGTTCTTGCTACCGGGCATCAACGTGACCAATTTTCAGAGACAATCGCCCATTATTTTACCACATGGATAGAAACGCTTACAGCCTCCCTTGAACGCATACACCTTCCACATCACGATGCCCGTCATCTGGCAGAAGAGACTGTTTTACAAATCCAAGGCGCCATTATTTTATCACGCGCCCTCAATGACCCCGCGATCTTTCAACGTACAATCACCCAACTGCATAACAAGCTCACTCCGCCGGCGCCAAAGGCAAAGTAGGCATACCACGCCACCCCGGTGGCGGCACCCAAGGCCGTACCCCCTGGACCATCCGCCCAGACACAAGGCGAATACCGTCACTGCTCGGATAAACCGTAAAGGCTCCATCACGCCACACCGAAAAACGATCAATCCGCTCCACACCCGGGCACGCCCCCCGTGCTGGAGAGGCACTGACAAACAGCACCACATCACGGCACATCTCGGCAGATGGCAAGACTGATCTTTCTACGCGGCCACTCACCCTCAGCAAAAACATACGCCCGCCAACAGACAACCGGCAAAGCCCCTCCCTGCATGCCTCTGGCAAAGGCTGTACTGGCAGAGCCAATGCCTGCGTCCAGTCTGCCAATACAGAACGGTCCAATCCACTGACGGGCCCCACCCGCAATGCAGCCCCGTCACGTACGGCCACCACACCTGCATCAGGAGCCACCAAAAGTAACGGCTTTTCCACACATATACTCGCCAAGCCCAAAACAAGTGGCACTGCCCCCGCCCAGCGCCCTGCCCCTCTCCATAAACAAAGACACGCAAGACCAAACATGACGCAACAAAGCCCCCATGCTGGCATCGCGGGTACAGCACTCTGCGCCCATGGCCATTGCGCCACACAGGCTGCAAGCCATTGAATCATTGTTACACCCCACCCCATGACCTGTATTGGCAAACCCGCCATATGGAATGGCATTAGAAAAACTGATACAATTCCCGCAGGCATAACCCACACAGCCATAAGCGGAACCGCTACCATATTCGCGCATACAAACCACGGCTGAAACGTACCAAAATGCGCCATACTCACCGGCAATGTTGCAAGACCCGCCAGCAAAGACGTCAGCGCCAACATCACCACATGCACCAAGCCCCTCCGCCATAACTGCCCCTCTCCCCGCAGCTTTAATAACGGCGCACGCAACCCTTCATATCCCGCGATCAATCCCATCACAGCCGCAAAAGACATTTGGAACGACACATCCAGCACAACATGCGGGGTCACAACCAACAACATCATAGCGATGACCGACAAAGAGCGCATGGACATCACCCTGCGCCCACTCAACAACGCGACGACAAACAACCCCGCCATTCCCAAGGCCCGCACACTTGGCACATGCGCTCCAGTCAGCGCCACATACACAGCGCCAAGCACAAAGCCGCCAATCACAGCAATTTCTTTACACGGCCAACACAGCGCCGCTCGCTCAGAAAGAACGAGTACAGCCCTTACTAAAATAGTCGCGCTCCCCATCACCAAGCCCAAATGCAAACCCGCAACCGCTAAGAGATGAGCCAAGCCAGATGCCGCAAAATCCTGCCGTGTTTTAGGAGAGAGACGCGCACTCTCCCCAACCATCACCGTAGCCACGATAGCCCCAGATTGCCCCGGCAAAACCGCGTAGAACCGATCGGCCATCGCCTCACGCATACGGCGCAACCAAGCCCCGCGCGCATGCCCCTCCACCGTAATACCCCCCAGAGCATAACCACTCCCCGCAAGGCCGGAAAACCACGCCTCACGCTGCATATCACGCCCCCCTGGCCATGCAGGGCGCTGCGGTGGATGCAATAAAGCCCGCACACTGACGCGCTGCCCGGAGGATATGCCCGTCTTATCATCCGCCCGCAGCCGAACCGTTAACGCTCTGCGCAATGGCGGCATCCCAGCGTCGCTTGGCGTATCAAATACAGCCCCCTCAATACGCAACCGCCGCACTTCGCCCGTTTTCTCATCGCGTTCCGGCAAAAGATCGACCGACTGAACCTCACCAACCACGGTCACAGCGCGGGTTGGTAACGCGGGCATGTCCGGCTGCCGGCGCGTCTCCCATAAGGCATCGGCACACCCTAATACACAGAGCAAAACAGCACAGACGACACGCCCCCACAGCGCTGAACCCCGTACGCACCACGCCCACCCTGCTGCAACAATCAGCGCAATAGAGATACCCCAAACGGGCACCTCAAAGGGCAGTGCACAATAAAATACTACCCCCAGCGCAAAAAAAACCGGGGACCAATTCAACAAAGAGCGCCCCTGAAAGGCCAAACACCCCTCTAAAAATCGACTTATTTTTAATAAAACCATAAAAATATACCCGATATTTATTTATATTTTATATTCTATTGAACAATAATTATATCAGCAACAATGTTCTGTAGCGATCACCGCACATCAAAAACGAAAAGTATTTTGCGCGCCAATAACTGCACCCCATATTTTTGTACCCCCCAACAACAGGCATCACTTCCAGCCACGCAGCACCACTCCCACACATCATTTGCGGATAGCGAGACCGCCTCAGATTATGATAAGAGGGCGGCATGACAATCCGCACTCGCTTCGCCCCCTCGCCGACCGGGCTCCTGCACGTTGGTAATGCCCGCGCGGCCCTGTTCAACTTCCTTTATGCACGCCATCACGGCGGCCAATTCCTGCTTCGTGTTGAAGACACGGACCGCGAGCGCTCCACGCAAAAAGCGGTGGACGTACTGCTGGACGGCCTAAAATGGATGGGCCTGACACCGGATGAAGAACCGGTGTTCCAATCCACCCGTCAAGACCGCCACACAGAAGTTGCACAAGACCTGTTGGAACGCGGCCTCGCCTATCGCTGCTATTGCACGCCAGAAGAACTCACAGCCATGCGCGAAAAAGCCATGGCAGAAAAGCGCCCCCCCCGTTACGACGGCACATGGCGCGATCGTGACCCATCCGAAGCCCCAGAAGGCGCACCATTCGCAGTACGCCTCAAGGCCCCGCGTGATGGTGAAACCATTATCAAAGACCTCGTCCAAGGCGAAGTCCGTGTTGCGAATGCGGAGATGGATGACCTCATCATCCTACGCTCCGATGGCACGCCAACCTATCTGCACGCTGTTGTGTGCGATGACCACGATATGGGCATCACCCATGTCATGCGCGGTGATGACCACCTGACCAACACCTTCCGTCAGGCGATGATTTACCGTGCGATGGGCTGGGACCTCCCATATTTTGCACATCTCCCACTGATCCACGGCCCTGATGGTGCCAAGCTGTCCAAACGTCACGGCGCGGCCTCTGTGGTGGATTTCCGTGATGAGGGCTATTTGCCAGAAGCACTGTGCAACTATCTGCTGCGCCTCGGCTGGGGCCACGGCGATGCTGAAATCCTGTCACGCGAAGACCAGATCCGCCTGTTCGACCTCGATGGTGTCGGCCGTTCTCCATCCCGCATGGATTACGCCAAATTGTCTCACTTCAACAGCGTTTGGATGCGTCAGGCCGATGATGCGCGCCTCACCGATGACGTGATGGAGCGCCTGAAAAGCCACGAAAACGTCGCCATTAATGATGCAACGCGCAGCCGTGTTCTCGCACTGATGCCGGGCCTCAAAGAGCGTGCGAAAACATTGGTTGAACTGACCAATAATGCCGCTTTTGCAGGCTTTACCCTGCCACTGACCTTCACACCCAAAGCTGAAAAACTCTTAGGGGAAGATGGGCAGAAGGTGCTCAAAGGCATCCGCCTCGCATTAGCTGAGCTCCCCCACTTCACCGCCGAGGCGATTGATGACGCACTCCGCGCTTATGCCGAAACCAATACGTTGAAGCTGGGTGCCGTCGCACAACCTCTGCGCGCCGCCATGACCGGCAGCACCACCTCACCCGGCATTGACCTGACACTCGCCGCCCTTGGCCAAGATGAGGTCTTGGCACGCATTGACAGTGCTATCAGCTAAAAGAGCGAGCCATGCCTGATCCGTCTCCGCCCCTCCGTCACCTCCTCGGGATTGAAGGCCTTACCAAAGGCCAGATCCTCCCTATCTTGGACTTGGCCGAAAGCTACGCCCTCCTCAGTCGTTCCCGCTCCGCCCCGCGGGAAACACTGCGCGGGCGTACGCTTATCAATCTGTTCTTTGAAGACAGTACCCGCACACGCACCAGCTTCGAACTCGCAGGGAAGCGCCTCGGGTCAGACGTCATTAACATGACCGTCGCCACAAGTTCGGTGAACAAGGGCGAGACGCTTCTTGATACGGCCGCCACCCTCAACGCCATGCGCTGTGACCTCTTGGTCGTCCGCCACGCGCAATCCGGCGCACCAGCCCTTCTGGCGCAGAAAGTTGAAGCCAGCGTCATCAATGCGGGTGACGGCATGCACGAGCACCCAACACAAGCCTTGCTCGATGCACTTACCATCCGCCGCCATCTCGGCACGCTGTCTGGCCTGACCGTCGCGATTTGCGGTGATATCGGCCATAGCCGCGTCGCCCGCTCCAACATTCATCTGCTCACCGCACTCGGCAGCACAATTCGCCTTGTGGGCCCCCCAACCCTGCTTCCCGGTACCATGGCAGGCCTAGGCAAAGGCAATGTCACCATTCACCACACCATGGAAGATGCCCTCAACGGGGCGGATGTCGTGATGTCTCTGCGCTTGCAAAAAGAACGTATGGGCTCCGGCCTTGTCCCTAGTGCGCGTGAGTATTTCCGCTTTTTCGGCCTCAACCGCAAGCGCCTCGCACTGGCCAAACCAAATGCTCTAGTCATGCATCCCGGCCCGATGAACCGAGGCGTTGAAATCGCTTCCAACGTCGCTGATTCCCCTCAAAGCGTCATTTCCGAGCAAGTTGAAATGGGCGTCGCCGTCCGTATGGCCGTGCTAGACCGCCTTTCTCGCGGACGGAGACCCTCATGACCACTCTTTTCTTCCACAATGTTCGCATCATTGACCCAGCCAGCAACCGTGACGCACCCGGCACCCTCACCGTCCATAATGGCGTTATCACAGAACTTGATGCCGCAACCGCCCCCGCAGGTGCACGCAGTATTGACGGACGCGGCGCCGTCCTTGCGCCAGGGCTGGTCGATATGCGCGCAGACCTTGGCGAACCCGGATTCGAATACCGTGAAGATGTTGAAACAGGCGCACGCGCGGCAGTAGCCGGTGGTGTCACCACCCTCGCCGTCCTGCCCAATACCGCTCCGACGATTGATGACCCCGCTTTGGTGCAGCACCTCAAAGAGCGCGGCAACGATACGGGCATGATCACCATCCACCCTTACGGTGCACTCACCAAAGGCTGCGAAGGCAAAGAAACCGCAGAGCTCGGCCTCCTTCAGGAAGCCGGGGCCGTCGCCTTCACCGATGGTACCCGCACCATTGCCGATACGAAGCAGCTCCGGAACCTGTTATCCTACGCACGCTTCATGGATGGGCTCATCGTCCAACACCCGGAAGACCCCTCGCTGGCACGCGGCGCCTGCGCCACATCGGGGCCACTCGCCACGCGCTTGGGGCTCCCACAAGTCCCTGCTGCGGCTGAGGCTATCCTCATCGCCCGAGATTTACGCCTTGTTGAAATGACCGGTGGGCGCATGCATTTTGCACATGTCTCCACAGCAGAGGGGCTAGACCTTATCCGCAAGGCAAAAGCCCGTGGCCTCGCCATTACCTGCGATACGGCCCCGCCTTACTTCCTCCTAACGGAAGAAACCATCGGGGATTTCCGCACCTACGCGAAACTCTCCCCACCACTCCGCAACGCCACCGATAAAGATGCCGTTCTTGCCGCACTGACCGACGGAACGATTGACGCTATCGCCTCCGATCATGCCCCGGCTGATGCTGACGACAAACGCCTCCCCTTCGCGCAAGCCCGCGCTGGCGGTATCGGCCTCGTGACACTCCTGAGCGCAACTCTTGCTTCTGGGCTAGACCTGCTGAACGCCCTGCGCCTCATTACGTCTGCCCCGGCGCAAGTCTTGCGCATCAAGGCCGGCACACTAGCTCTCGGTGCCAAGGCAGATCTCTGCCTTTTCGCACCTGAGCAAACATGGGTTGTTGAATCCGGAAAACTGCCGGGACGCGCACAAAACACACCTTTTGATGGTAAAACCATGCCCGGAACAGTTCTCCGCACTTTCCGCCACGGCACGGAAGTCTATACCGCCCCATCCTGCACAACTGAGGGCGCGGCATGACCGCAGTACCGCATAGCCTGTTCCTTTACGCTGCCCTCGCTTATCTCCTCGGGAGTATCCCTTTCGGGTTGCTTCTGACCGCAGCATTTGGCGGCGGTGATATTCGTAAAATCGGCACTGGCAATATCGGCGCTACCAATGTGCTACGCACCGGCAAAAAAGGTGTTGCCGCCGCAACCCTGCTACTAGACGCCCTCAAAGGCGTGCTCGCCGTTTTACTCGCTGCGCGCTTCGCACCAGACCACACAGCACAAGCCATGGCTATCGCGGCCTTCTGCGCTGTTTTGGGGCATTGTTTTCCGGTTTGGCTGGGGTTCAAAGGCGGTAAGGGCGTTGCCTCCGGCTTAGGGGTCATTTGGGCGCTAAGCTGGCCGGTTGGTCTACTGAGCTCGATCCTATGGCTGGCCGTTGCCCGCTTTAGCCGTATTTCATCGGCAGGGGCACTCACCGCATTCCTCGCCGCGCCCTTACTAATGATTGCGATGGTTGGCTCCTCCCCGCTTGCCTCCCCCTTCCCTTTAGCAACGCTGGGGATTTCAACCATTATTTGGTTACGCCATTACGGTAACATCATACGCCTCATCAACGGCACAGAACCACGCGTAGGGCAAAAGACCCCATAAAAACTATCCGCCGGGCACTATACTCCATTGCCCGGCTGACTTTGTTCGGGCACCCGTCCTTAGCACGGTGCAGGCTCCTATAGGCCCGCGCAATACGCCGTACCATCATAGAGCACCATTCTGGCTCATGCTTCCCCAGCGCACCACAGATCACTCCGCCAGAATACGATCAATCTCATCATGCGCATGATGCGGCGTAATCAGCGTTTGTGCGACCGCAAACTCCGCAAAACACTTACGAACATGATCGTCATTTCCATCCGCCAGCGTGTGATGCACCAACACCGCAAGTGGTTAAAACCGTTGAAAAACCAGAAATCCGCGCACCCACCCCAGCAGCTTACAGTTTATTAACCTCTTCTCACCTAACACTCGGCGCATGCCACTTCACCCGACACCTCCACCAACCGAACGCATCAATGCCATACGTCTCTCCCGCATCTCCGGGATTGGACCCGCCAATTTTACCAAGCTCATGCGCCAATACGGTTCCGCAACACAGGCCCTCGACAATCTACCAGACCGTTTCCGGCGCGCTGGCCGCAGCGCCCTCCCTACCATCCCAACACAAACCGAAATCGAAACAGAGCTTGCATGGTTAGAGACCCATAATGGGCATACCCTTTTGCGCTCAGACCCTGATTACCCAGCCTTGCTCACACATATTCCCGATGCACCGCCTGTCCTCTTCGCTCAGGGCGATGTTCGTAAGCTCTCTCAACCTGCCATCGGCATTGTGGGGGCACGTAATGCGTCCGCAGCCGGCATTCGCATAGCAGAAAGCCTTGCAGCCGAAATTGCAGCCCATGGGTATTATGTGCTCTCAGGCTTGGCCCGTGGTATCGATTCGGCAGCCCATAAAGCGGCCTTACACCCAGGCCTCACCGTCGCCGCTATCGCTGGCGGATTAGATCATATTTACCCCCCAGAACATGAGCAGCTTCAAAATGATATTGCTGAACGCGGCTGCCTCATTACCGAGGCTCCACTTGGTACAGTCCCACAAGCACGGCACTTTCCGCGCCGAAACCGTCTGATTGCAGGACTTGGAATCGGCTGTATTATTGTCGAAGCAGCCCTGCATTCCGGCACACTCATCACAGCACGATTAGCCCGTGATTATGACCGCCCGCTCTTCGCTGTGCCCGGCTCTCCCCTTGACCCACGCTCCCGTGGTGGAAATATGCTTTTAAAACATGGCGCCACCCTGACCGAAAATATTCATGATATTTTACCAGAGCTTCCAACGTCTCTCCCGGATTATATCCCCGCCCCATGGGGTATAAAACAGCAGAATACCTTAGGTTTTTATGACACACCCTCTCCGTGGAGTCCTACGCCCACCCCCTCAAATATGCGCGAAAAAGACCTCGATTTTATCATCGAACACATCCGTCCTCTCCTATCTGTCACATCAGTAACGGTTGACGAGGTTGTAAGTCGCTGTCAGTTCTCCGTTTCGGCCGTACTTTCAGCCCTGACCGAATTAGAGTTGGGTGGAGTGCTGGAATTCGTGCCGGGGGGACGCGTAGCGCTCCTACCAATGTAAGACGAACGCGGTAGCGCCGGAGGGACAATGACGGACGTAGTGGTGGTCGAAAGCCCGGCGAAGGCAAAAACGATCAACAAATATCTTGGAAGTGATTACACCGTACTCGCTTCATTCGGGCATGTGCGTGACCTCCCCCCCAAAGACGGCAGTGTCCGCCCGGACGAAAATTTTGCCATGGCCTGGCAAACCGATGAGCGCGGCTCCAAACAAATCTCGGCCATTGCCAAAGCCCTCAAAGGCGCAAAAAATCTCTACCTAGCGACTGACCCGGACCGTGAAGGTGAAGCCATTTCATGGCATGTCCGCAGTGTTCTAGAAGACAAGAAACTTCTCAAGAACCTGACCGTCCACCGCGTCACCTTCAACGAGATCACCAAATCAGCCGTGCAAGCCGCAATGGCCGCACCACGTGAGTTAGATCAACCACTCATTGATGCGTATCTCGCCCGCCGCGCACTCGATTACTTGGTGGGCTTTACGCTCTCCCCCGTCTTGTGGCGCAAACTCCCCGGCAGCCGCAGCGCTGGCCGCGTGCAATCCGTAGCCTTACGCCTTATCTGCGAGCGCGAAGCGGAAATCGAAGTTTTCAAACCGCGTGAGTACTGGAGCGTGACGGGCGGCTTCAAAACACCAGCCCAAGCCGCATTCCAAGCCAAATTAACCCAGCTACAAGGCGATAAGCTCGACCAATTCACCCTCAATACCGAAGCCCTAGCCTTCGCAGCCCGTGATACCGTCCGCGCAAGCAGCTTTACGGTGCGCGCCGTAGAGCGCAAACGCACAAAACGTAACCCACCGCCGCCTTTCACCACCTCAACACTCCAGCAAGAAGCATCGCGCAAGCTCGGCATGAGCGCCCAGACCACGATGCGGACAGCCCAACAGCTCTATGAAGGCGTTGAAATCGGCGGAGAAACCGTCGGCCTGATCACCTATATGCGTACCGATGGCGTAACGATGGCTCAAGAAGCCATCGCTTCCATCCGTGGCCATATCGGACAAGCCTTCGGCTCTGAATATGTCCCGACATCCCCGCGCGCTTACGCCACCAAAGCCAAGAACGCTCAAGAAGCCCACGAAGCCATACGCCCGACCGAGATCATCCGTACCCCGGCGCATGTGTCAGCAACCCTCACTCCAGATCAAAAACGCCTTTACGACCTCATCTGGAAGCGCTCTGTCGCATCTCAGATGCAATCCGCAGAAATGGATCAAGTCGCGGTCACATTGGCCGATGAAAGCGGCAAAACGCTCTTACGCGCGACCGGCTCTACCATAGCCTTTGATGGCTTCCTAAAGCTTTATATCGAAGGGCGAGACGACAGCAAAACCGGCGATGATGACGATAGCCGCCTACTTCCTCCCATGAAAGAAGGCGACCGTATCAGCACCACGGCGGTGGATGCTGAACAGCACTTCACCCAGCCACCACCGCGTTATTCTGAAGCATCACTCGTCAAGAAAATGGAAGAAATCGGCATTGGCCGCCCTTCCACCTACGCCTCTATTCTCAGCGTTCTACGGGACCGAAACTACGTCCGCCTCGAAACACGACGTTTCATGCCCGAGGACCGTGGCCGCTTGGTCACAGCCTTCCTCACCTCCTTCTTTGAACGCTATGTCGATACAAGCTTCACAGCATCGCTCGAAGAACAATTAGACGATATTTCCGGTGCCCGCGCAGACTGGCACGATGTCATGGCCGCTTTTTGGCGTGACTTCTCCGCCGCCGTTGATCAAACTAAAGACCTCAAAATATCCGATGTCATTGATGCCCTTGATGACGATCTGGGCGCGCATTTCTTCCCCGCTAAGGACGACGGCACAGACCCACGCACCTGCACCGCCTGCGGCACAGGGCGCCTCGGCTTACGCCTTGGCAAGCATGGCGCATTCATTGGGTGTTCCAACTACCCGGAATGTCAGTTCACGCGCCGCCTCGTCGCGGATGACGGGCAAGATGACGGCCTGAAAGACGGCATGCGTGTGGTCGGGCAAGACCCCACTACCCAAGAAGACATCACCATCCGGCGCGGCCCATACGGGCTATATATTCAACGCGGCGAAGCAGACCCGAACGATAAAAAAGCCAAGCCCAAACGCACCACTATCCCCAAGGGCCTCGATGGTAACACCATCACCTTAGAGCAGTCCCTCGGTTTGCTCTCCCTGCCGCGTGTTATCGGCCCTCACCCAGAGACAGGTGAAACCATCGAAGCCGGATTGGGCCGTTTTGGGCCATACGTCAAAATGGGCGCGATTTTCGGGACATTGGATAAAGATGATGATGTTCTCACCGTCGGTCTAAACCGTGCGGTGGATAGTCTTGCCAAAAAGCTCGCTTCCATCCGTACTCTGGGCGCACACCCCAAAGACAATGAGCCCGTTATGGTCCGCAAGGGCCGCTTTGGCCCCTATGTGCAACACGAACAAATGATCGCCACGCTAGCAAAAGACCGCAGCATGGATGACGTCACACTGGACGAAGCGCTCGCACTGCTCGCGGAAAAGGGTAAACCCCTCAAAGGTGGTGCTAAAAAAACCACAGCGCGCAAAACAACGACCAAAGCGACATCAAAAACAACGGAAAAAACAGCCGCCAAACCCAAACGCACCACAACCACCAAAAAAAGCCCAACCGCGACAAAAACCACGAAAAAGCCTTCTTCACGCGCAAAAAAAACAAAAGAAACCGCGTCGCAAGACAGCGAATAACCCGCCTAACCCCCTCACGAGAGGGGTTTATGGGCGCGCCTACCCCTCTTCTCTTTCTGTAGAAGCGGGGCTATGGCGTATGCGTGGAATCAGCCGCATAAGATTCCACGCATACGCCATTTGGAATCACGTCTTTGCGCCACGCCTTCCCTTTGCCCTCCATCATCAGGTCCGCGCCATCATATGCCGTACAGTGCGTTTCCCCTGTGATACGGCGTGCGATACGGCGTGTATATTTTTGCGCTTCAATCGCGGTACTGATCGGGTGGTCAGGTGCCATGGTACCCACATCTGCGCAAACACCACCGAACATTCCGGCTCCCACATCTCTCCCCGCCAATACCTTCCCCACCAATGACACCCGTGATGTCATCGCTGCCGCTCTGCGTTTTTTGTCCCCACGGACCCTCGACAACCATAGCGCTCATGAGTTCAGCCTTTGGGGACTAGATGGCCTAACGGCTATTGACCCGACCATTACCATCCAAGAAGATCCAACGCCCCTCCCCGCCGCCACACATGGTGCACCAGAGGACAAACCAACCCCCAACGTATCGCTCAGCGTGATACGCGGGCAAAAAGTGCTCTTCCAACACATCATACCCGCAGACAATAATATCACCGCATGGGCGACCCTTGCAGCAGAAGCGTTACAAGCAAGCTGGCAGTCCTCAGACGCCATTCATCAAAACAGTGCCGACGCGCTGCTTCAAAGCTTTTTTGACGAATTATTCAACCATCTGGACCCTTACTCACGCTATCTCGCGCCATCCTTTGCAGATCATGACCGGCAAAAACGCGTGGGGCATGACGGCTCCATCGGCATCACCGTCGATACGAGCGGTCACAACATGATCATTTCAGCCATTAATGCCAACGGCCCTGCTTGGGCGGCAGGCTTAAATATCGGGCAACATATCCTTGCTGTAGATGGCAAAACGACACACCACCAAACTGCAGAACGCGTCCAGCATTGGCTGGAGGGCGATAACGGCACAGATGTTACGCTCCAGATCGCAACCACGAACCATACGCACGCAACCGTGACGCTCACACGCAGCGCCGTTCCACCAGAAACCGTATTCCTTGAGCATCATGGGCGCTACCCAGTCCTAAAAATCACCTCTTTCTCGTCTGAAACGGCCGAAGAAATGAGCCAATTTCTCAGCCAAATCCTGCCCCCAGATGATACTTTCACACCCCATGCCGACCATTCTCCAGCCATCCCCGGCCTCATCCTTGACCTGCGCGGGGACCGGGGCGGTGTCGTTCAACAAGCCGTAACAACCGCCGCACTCTTCCTTGACCATGGCATTGCCGTGACAACCCATGGCCGTTACCCGCAAGCCAATCATATCTGGGCCGTACAGGGCGGGGATATGACCACAGGCGCACCCATTATCGTGCTTGTTGACGGCAGAACGGCCAGCGCCTCAGAAATCCTCGCGTCAGCTTTAGCAGACCACCGCCGCGCCGTGGTGATCGGGAGCGAAACACTCGGCAAGGGCCTCACACAAGTCATTGGACAAATGCCCAATGGCGGAGAACTTTTTGTGACATGGAGCCGCAATCAAGCGCCTCTTGGCTGGCCCCTGCAAGGCTTAGGCGTCATGCCCCAAATTTGCACATCACTGGGTGCAAACAGCTTGGATGCACAGCTTAGAGCCCTTGAACATGGCCACAACCTCATGGAAGACGCCCTGCACACCGCACGTGCAACCCGTGCCCCCGTCACGGTTTCAAAAGTCCTCGCTATCCGCAATCAATGCCCCGCCGCACTCGGCACCGATGCCGATCTGGACCTCGCAGCCAGCATCCTCTCCTCACGGCAACTCTACACAACCGCTCTTAACGCCGTCCCAGATGAAAACAGCGCGCCCCTCCATTAGAACCTTCCGCACACTTTCATCACATAGCTCGGCCCTCTCTCGGACCACGTGCTGTAAACTCTCATGATTGGCATAAGGAATATCATCACATGTCGCGCCTCAAAACGGGCCTTTGGGTCCGCGCCACACTCCGCCGTTTCAATGATGGTGACCATTCCGCTATGGTCTTACACCGTGGCGATGAAGATGCCGGAGCCATTATCATCCTTCTGGAAGACCGAGCCCGTCATCACGTTATTTTGCGCGAAGATAACGGCTCATGGGTCCGCACCCCCCTGACCGATAACGAAACACTCAACGACTATATTGCCCGACAACAACGCTATGACCCAGATTTATGGGTGATCGAGCTCACCGTACCGGATTGTGCTGCCCCCATTGAACAAGAACTCGGCTCCCGCACCTGTGATGATGACGAAGCTGAAGAACTCTTCTGGTAAAATACAGACGAAACCGTCAGGGTATGTGTAGAGAAAAAGCCACAGACCGCCCCTAAAGCAGCGCGTGCTACGTGATAAAACCCAACCGCCCATGCGGGAAGCGCGTTGCGTTTCCACTCAGTTTCAGCAAGAAACCATATCCGTATTGGGCAATTTGGAGAGAGATGACATGACCCGACGTTCCGCCCCCGGACATCTATTCGCCCGGGTCGGGCTCGTAGCCGGTGCCTCTGTGCTGGCCCTTAGCCTCGCACATGCACAGCCAGTGCACGGCCTCTACATCTCTGGCGCTGGTGGCGTTGGCTGGAATCAGGACCAAGAGGTCCGCCTCTCTCCCAATTTCCCAAGTGGCCGTGACCGTTACGACTATGGCGTCACCGGCCTTGGCAGCCTTGGCTGGGGCTTTGGCAATGGCTTTCGTGTGGAAGTTGAAGGCAATTATCGGAATAATCGCCTTGAGCAATTCCGCAGCAGCCAGTTCCCCTCACGCACCGGCGGTCATCAGCAAGGCTATGGCGCCATGGTCAATGCCTTGTTTGATATGGATATCGGCAAGTCATGGGTCTACCCCTATTTCGGAGCGGGCGTAGGGTATGGCTGGCAGAATATGAACACGAACATTTCCACCCCCGGCGGCACATTTAGTCAGTGGGTGAACGGCACGTCAGGGAATTTCGCATATCAAGGCATCTTTGGCCTATCCTTCCCCGTTCCATGGGTCGTCGGCCTCTCCGCCACAACGGAATACCGCTTTTATTCGTTGCTTGGCCCCAACAGCCACACAACATCAGCCTTCACCACCCCCACCAGCTTCAACACCGGAACCCGCGAAACACGTACCGACTTCAACCATTCCCTGCTGCTTGGCCTGCGCTATGAATTCAACCCCGCGCCGCCACCGCCAGCGCCTGTCAGTGCTCCAGTCGCGCTCCCCCCAGCCCCAACGCCAGCCCGCACCTATCTCGTCTTCTTCGATTGGGATTCTGCTGAACTCAGTAACCGCGCCCGCGCTGTCGTGGCGGAGGCGGCCAAAAATACAGGCTCCGTGCAGGTCACGCATATTGATGTCAGTGGCTACACAGACAACTCCGCCGCTCACCCCGGGCAACGCGGTGATCGGTATAATGTCGCCCTCTCAGAACGCCGTGCCGCCAGCGTAAAGGCCGAACTGATTCGTGATGGTATTGCCTCCGGCATGATTGTCACCCACGGCTATGGTGACGCGAGCCCACTCGTCACGACGGGGCCCAATACACGTGAACCTCAAAACCGGCGCGTGGAAATCAACCTCAAGTAACGTATAGTTTTCAAAGAGCACCCCATGGCATAGGCGAGATCTGCACAGGATTTCGCCTATGCCATTTTATAAAAACAATTTTAATTTTATTACCACCAAATACCCCAAACGCACATCATGTTGCGCAAACACAACACTTCCTCTGTAACACGTGCATATCAGCCATAACGATATTGCCGTATCATTATATTACGTTAATCTCAAAACATTGCGGTTTTATGACCCCGCACCCTGTTATGCCTCCTGCTTGTGCAGTAGGCCCACATTTTGCAACCGGATACCCTGATGCCTGCAACGACATCGTCCAAGTTACGGCAACGCCACAACGCTCTTCTCCTGAGCGCAAGCGTACTCGCCATCAGCGCCACATGCGCTGCAGCACCTTCTATCGCTCACGCTGCCGCCGCACATAAACACGCTCACCACGCAGCAAAAACATCTAAAGCTCAGCGTGTTGCCCCTGCGGCAACCACAGCGCCCGTTGCAGCACCTGCGCCAGTACCTGCTCAACACCTCACCGCAGCAACACGCCCTGCGCGTTTTGCACCGGCACCTTTTGTTGATCACAGCGTCGAAAACGTTGTCGTGACCGGTTCTGCGCTCAGCACAGCACGCAACACCAGCGCTAACCCTGTACAGATCGTAACAGCAAAGCAAATCCAAAACACCGGCGCCACCACGCTGAGCGACTTCTTCCAGCGCTTACCGTCTGTTGGGTCATCCGGCACATACAACACCCAAGCCAATGGTTCAGGTGGCGCATCCTGCTTGGATATTCGCAATTTAGGCACGAACCGCGTTCTGGTTCTGATCGACGGGAAGCGCACTACGCTGAACGGGGATTCAAACTGCGTAGACTTGAACTCCATCCCGTTGCAGCAAGTCGCCAGCGTTGAAATTCTGAAAGATGGCGGCTCAGAACTCTACGGTGCTGACGCAGTGTCCGGCGTCGTCAACATCAAGCTGCGCCATGACCTCAATGACGCCAACATCACGGTTAAAGGCTCAATTACCGGCTACGGTGATAATCCAATCGGCCAAATTTCGGGCTATAAAGGCTGGGACTTTGACCACGGCAAGGGTAACCTCACCTTATTTGGGTCTTATATGACACAAGGCGGCGTCATGATGCGTGATCGCGCATGGGCCTCCAATGTACAAATGAACCCCGCCGGCACAGTATTTGGCTCCAGCATTACACCATCCGGCACACTCTATGGCGGTTCTGCCGGACGTTATTCTGTAGCAAACGGTCAATCAACCACCTATAATGGCCAGCGCTATAATTTTGCTAGTGCATCATCCCTCATCAATTCTTTTCAAGATTCAAACTTATCTGCAGATACGCATTACGAACTCAATAAGCATTTCGATTTCTATGGAAATGCCCAATATGGCCATAAAACGTCCAGCATGTTTATGGCTCCGCAACCCATCTCTACCACGCCAACAGGCGTCCTTTTGCCTCTCAACTATCCCGGAAACTTAACAGACGACACACCACAGCTTTACCGCCGTCTCACAGAATTTGGTGCACGTCGTTACGAAACAGCCCTAGACACTTTCACCGGGAAACTTGGTGTACAAGGAGAAATCACACATCAATGGATGTATGACCTCTCTTATACCTACGGCAAAAGTCAGCAGATGACACAAGGGTACGGTGTCGGTAACTACTTAAATACGATGCGTGAATTTGGTCTGGTTCCAAGCGATACAGCCAACCTCTCCGACCCTAATATGACCTATGCATACAACCCAAACTCTTGTGCGGGATATGCTGGATGCGTGCAGAGCAGCGCCCTTCAGCCTTTGTCAAAAGAAGCGGCACAATACGCAAATTACACGTCCCACGGCCACACAACCTACCAGTTGCGTGATCTCAACCTCCGCATTCACAACAACCATGTTGTACAGATGCCTTGGGCCAATGGCGGTGATCTCGGCATTGCTCTCGGCATGGAACACCGTGGCGAACAGCTCAGCTCAATCCCCGATCCGCTCGTGCAACAAGGCAATACATTCGGTAACCCTGTAGCCCCAACCCGTGGTGGCTTCAACGTGACCGAGGGCTATGCGCAAGCGCATATACAGCTTTTACAACACGCTTTCTTGGCACATGACCTCTCAGTCGACGTCCAAGGCCGTTATTCTTCCTATAGTACTTTTGGTAATGCCAAAAACTGGAAAGCCGGTATCAACTGGGCCCCAACCCAAGACGTTCGCTTTCGTGGCACGATCGGCACATCATTCCGCCAACCAAATGTGTATGAAATGTATGGTGGCCAAGCCATCAGCTTTAACTCAGCGAATGACCCCTGCTCTCAGGCTGGCTCTTACGGCGCTCTGTCTAACGCTGTCGCTGCAAACTGTGCCGCCCATGGCATCAATTCTGCAACATTCCAACAAGCTGGTGGCGGGCAAATTCCAACCATCACGGGCGGTAATGCAAAACTCCACCCAGAGACAGGCCGCACCTATACATTCGGTGCAGTCTTAACACCGCACTGGATTCCGGGCCTCTCCACATCGGCTGAGTTCTGGCATTACACCCTGAATGGTATGGTCGGTCCCGTAGGCACCCAGTATATTGTGGATTCTTGCTATACCAATGCCAATACAACAGAATGTGCAAACATAGCGCGCTCATCGAGCGGTCAAATCGCAACTGTAAGCGCTACAGATCAAAATATCGGCACCATGATCGAGAGTGGTATTGACTGGGATACAAATTACCGTTTCCGCCTTACCCCACGTGATACGATTATCGTCGATAACAACTTCCAACGCCTCATCAGCTATAAGCAACAACAATCCCCAGGAGGCTCATACTTCGACTTCCTAGGCTCCATGGCCTACCAGTATGGTACCACCGTCCCTAGTGCTCAACCTATCACGCGTGATTATGCAACACTGACATGGCAGCACGGTCACTTCGCCGTGAACTACATGATGCAATACACAAGCGGCATGCGCTGGAATAACGGGACAGCAGACCTTCCCGCAAGCGGCACGACACGCATTAGCACACCGTCTATGATTCAAAATGATATCTCCTTTGACTACTCATGGAAAAAATGGGCATTCACGGGTGGTATTCAGAATATCAACAATAAAAAGCCTCCTTTCGTACAAGACGGTGGTACCAACACGAACGCTGCTCAATACGGCAGCTTCATGTATGGCCGTACATTCTTCTTGCAAGCTGGCTTGAACTTCTAATCTTCCGATCAGAGGTTTACTCCACCTACGAAAAGCCCTCCTCAATGGAGGGCTTTTTTGTGCTTAATTCTCTATTGCGGCATGAGACCCGCGCCGTGCTCTACCATCACACAGTGCCTAAAGACCCATATATGTTAGCGGCTTCATTCACAGCACAATACTTTGTCAAAAACGCTTAAACGCCTAGCTCCCGCGCTGTTCCACACCAATAGCAAAGCTGTGTTCTTCATCTGCCCCATGGGAAGCAACGAACAGCGCCACAGACCCAAAAGTTAAATCTGCCGTGTCGTGCCCGGTACCGTTAAGAGCATAATAATATGACGCATATGTCAGAGGCACCCGCCTCAGCTTTTACAAACAAAAAAAGCGGCCAGAGAATACTCTGACCGCTTCCTACCGCTTGCTCAAAACGAACCAAATTACCGCTTATGGCGTGCCCGAACATGGCGTGCTGGTGCCGCTTTTTTCGCCACAGGCGCTGCTGTTTTGGTGCTGCTTGGTGGGGTTGGCGCCGTGACGCTCACACCCGTCGCATCAACCGTTGCTTTCACCGTCAAATGCTCGCGCTTTCCGCCAGAAGCCGGAATCAACTCTGCCGTGAAGCTGTCTGAGCCCACAAAAGACGTGGCGGGCGTATAATCAACATAGGTATGGCCATCATAATTATACAGAAAAGCCTTCCCGTGTGACGGTGCTGGGTTCACGCCAAAAGAGGCATAGTTTCCACCACCTGGCTGCTGGACAGAAAGCGCACAGAGGCCATCGTCACTCCGTACAGCCATCGTCACAGCCATGCTGCCATCAGCGCCCGTCGTAACGGGAGAAACATGGCATACAGCAGAGACTTTTTGATAACCAAACGGATTAGGCGCAACAGCACGCTGAACCAACGGCGTTTGGGCACAGCCCGACAACAGCAGGGCGACCGCACAGGCCGAACCCAAAGAAATGGCAGAACCTCGCAAACGCACAGTCACCTCCGGTACGAGTCAAATACAAACGCTATCATCGCATAGCACATCCCGCATGTAGAGCAGGAAACCAACAAGCGAAAGAGCAAGAAGAGGACTCTTACTTATTCTGAAGACAATTTTTATCAACGGCATGAAAAGAAACGCACACCACCAAAATTGCCGCTTTTCCGCCATGAAGCCATGCTCCACACCATGTTTTCAGTAGCGACCAAGACGCTGTAAAGTTTCTTGTTGAAAAACTCTTTTCAGGCTACTGCGATGCACATTCAGATGATGGTTTGAACCCGTCAGTGCCTCGACCTCGTGGAGTGAGTGAATGCCCTCGATTTTCCGCCGTTCTCTACTATGCAAAACATGCACTGGCTTAGCGTTCGCTATAGCCCTCGTAACAGGGCCGACCCAAAGCTTTGCTGCGGATTGCACTAATTCGCCCGCACATGAAGCATTTGACGTAGCTGGCCTAAAGTCTGAACTGATGGTGACGGCGCTGTCCTGCAAAACGCAAGATCGTTACAATGCGTTTGTCAGCAAGTTCCGCCCTGCTCTGCTCGATGCAGAAAACCGACTCAATACATATTTCCGTGACACATATGGCCGCCGTGCACAGGCTGCGCATGATGACTATGTGACCCAACTGGCCGATATCCAATCTCTTGGCGGCTTAAAATCCGGCACAGTCTTCTGCGCTCAGCGTGAAGCCATGTTTGACGAAACCGCAGCCCTGCAAACGGCCTCTGATCTCGCTCATTATGCGGAAGCAAAAGACGTCGCGCAGCCTGCTTCTTACGAGACCTGCTCAGCCCCTGCCGCGACGGACCGCCGTTCCCGCCATGGTGAAGCCAAGAGCACAACGCGCCATCGTAGCCATAAAGGCTGATTTCTGCACCGTAATCATCGGGAACGCTTGACGTCCGCTAGCTGCGCGGCGACAACGCTCTCATGAGCGATTTGTTCGAGTCCGGCCAAAACGGCACTTCCCCAGCACGAGGCCGTGGACGCGGTCGCGGACAGGCCCCCAAATCCACGGGGCCTGCCGGCAGCGCCACGAATGCGCCTAATTATGACGCGCAGGACATTGAAGTCCTCGAAGGCTTAGAGCCTGTCCGCCGTCGCCCCGGCATGTATATCGGTGGTACGGATGATAATGCCTACCACCACCTCGCCTCTGAAATCCTTGATAACGCCATGGATGAGGCCGTGGCAGGGCATGCCAGTATCATCGAAATGCGCCTAGAAAGCGCCCATCAACTGATGGTGCGCGATAATGGCCGCGGCATCCCAATCGACCCACACCCCAAATTCCCAGACAAATCTGCGCTCGAAGTCATTTTTACCACCCTCCATGCGGGTGGTAAGTTCTCCGGCAAAGCCTATGACACCTCTGGCGGCCTGCATGGCGTCGGCAGTTCCGTCGTCAATGCTTTGTCTGAAAAATTAGAGGTCGAAGTCGCGCGGGATCGTACGCTGTACCGCCAAGACTTCTCACGCGGGAACCCCCTCGGCCCACTAGCTCCGATAGGCAACGCACCAAACCGCCGTGGCACGACCGTGCGCTTCGCACCAGACCCCGAAATTTTCGGCACGCACCATTTCTCTCCTGCGCGCCTCTTCCGCCTGTGCAAATCCAAAGCAGCCCTGTTCCGGGGGGTTACCATCCAATGGCGCTGTGAGGCCTCCCTCCTCAAGGCCGAGGATGAAACACCCGCCGAAGCGCTCATCCAATTCCCCAATGGCCTAGAAGATGCGCTCGCCGCTGATCTTGGCGAGAATCCGGCACTCCTCTCCCCATGCTGGGCCGGTGAAGCTGAACTCCCCGTCGCCGCCGATGGGCGTACAGGAGGACGGGTAGAATGGGCCGTTGCTTTCCTTGAGAGCGGCCCTTCGGCTCTGACGTCCTACTGCAACACCATCCCCACCCCTCAAGGCGGCACGCATGAAACGGGCTTCCGTGCGGCTCTCGTCAAAGGGTTCCGCGCATGGGGCGACCAGCGTAAGAATAAGCGCGCAGCCGCTATCACCGCAGAAGATGTTCTCGGCGCGGTCGCGGCAAAACTCTCCGTCTTCATTCGTGACCCGCAATTCCAAGGGCAAACGAAAGACAAGCTGACCACGCAAGAAGCCTCACGCCTTGTCGAAGGAGCTTTGCGTGACCGGATTGATCATTGGCTCGGCGGTAACCCGCAACAGGCTGATAATCTTTTAGCCTTCATGATCGAACGCGCAGAAGACCGCCTGCGCCGCCGTGAAGTCAAAGAAACTGCCCGTAAGAGCGCCACCCGTAAGCTACGCCTCCCCGGTAAGCTGACCGATTGTACGCGTGAGAATGCGGCGGAAACAGAACTCTTCCTCGTCGAAGGTGAATCTGCGGGCGGTTCTGCGCGCCAAGCCCGTGACCGTGAAACACAAGCCGTTCTCCCTCTTCGCGGCAAAATTCTCAACGTCGCCTCCGCCACCGCAGACAAATTGCGCGCCAATCAAGAACTCCGCGACCTGATTGAAGCACTAGGCTGTGGTGTCGGCCAAAGCTTCGATGTCAGCCGTTTACGCTATGGCCGCGTGATCATCATGACCGATGCAGACGTGGATGGTGCGCATATCGCCTCGCTGCTGATGACGTTCTTCTACCGCGAAATGCCAGAACTCATCCGCCACGGACACCTACACCTTGCACAACCCCCGCTCTACCGCCTGACCCATGGTGCCAAAACCATTTACGCCATGGATGATCTGGACCGGGATCGCCGCATCCGCAGCGATTTCAAACCCAATGCCAAAGTCGAAGTCTCACGCTTCAAAGGCTTAGGGGAAATGCCGGTCAAGGATTTGAAGCAAACCACAATGGACCCTGCTCGCCGCACGCTTTTGCGCGTTGTGGCACTACCTGAAGACCGTCATCTTACCAGTGAGCGCGTAGAAAGCCTGATGGGACGCAAACCCGAACTCCGTTTCCGTTTCATTCAAGAACACGCCCGCAGCGTTGAGGACCTCGACGTCTGAGCATGGCCACCCATCCCCACACCCCCGAGCGCTACAGCCAACTCAAAGCCGTTGGCTTATTGATCGGGGGTATTTCCTCTTTCCAAATCGGAGCAACCTTAGCCAAAGGGTTGTTCCCACTTTTTGGCCCCTCCGGCATGGTGGGGCTGCGCGTTTGCTTGGCCGCCATCATTCTCCTCACGATCTGGCGCCCTCTACCCGGCCAACTGAACAAAAAAACGCTCACGCTGCTCTTGCCCTATGGGCTGTCCATCGCCGTGATGAATTTTTGCTTCTACTACGCGCTTGTGCGGCTACCTTTGGGCATTGTCGTAGCCCTCGAATTTACAGGCCCCCTCACCCTAGCCTTAACGGGTTCCCGCCGTATCCTAGACCTTTGCTGGGCCAGCTTCGTCATACTTGGTCTCTACCTCCTCCTGCGCCCGGAGAGCGCTCTACATGGATCTGTACACGGCCTCGACCCATGGGGTATCGCCGCAGCCCTCCTGAGCGGCTGCGGTTGGATCATCTATATCCTAACCGGCACACGCATCGGCCAGACACTCCCCGCAGCCCTAGCCACTACACTTGGTATGAGCACCGCAGGGCTTTTGCTCATTCCCTGCCTCCTTCCCACCCTACCACTGATCTTCACCCATCCATGGCAGGGCGGCGCAGCCCTAAGTGTGGCGGTTCTCTCTTCTGCTGTCCCCTATATTCTTGATATGATGGCCATGCGCCGCCTCAAACCGCGTGACCTCGGCATTCTCCTCAGCATGGAGCCTATGCTCGGTGCCATTTCTGGCCTCATTTTCTTGGGGGAGAACCTATCCTCAGCACGCTGGATCGGTGTCTTATGCATCGTAACCGCTTCAGCCGGTAATGTTCTCACCAGCCCACGCAACACCCACCATTAATTAATGGGATCGTTACGGTAGGGAGCGAAATCCTACGCCAAAAAATCCTACGCTAAGCCGAGGACGCGCTTGCCGTGACCCTGTTGCAGCGTTTCAGACGCTGCTGGAAACCTCTATTGGCTTTGAGGTGGAGCAGTTCGTGGAGTATTTGCCCCTATGGGATAGGCGCGTCTCATCGAAATAACAATTCCGCGTCTAAACCGCTTAAAAAGCAAAACAAACAGGGTAGCTGTGCCCCTAAACTCACATTGTAACAGGGCTCAAACGTCCCCTTAATTAGAAAATTTCGACATGACTGCGGAATCCTACCATCACCGCGTCACGCAAGTTCGCCTGTCCATTCGGGTGATGATAATACTGTATATCCGGCTCCAACGTCACCGCACGCCCGATCGGGAAACTATAATTCAGTTCCACGACTTCAGCATCCGTTTGAATACCAGTCGCTTTATACGGCAGGACGCCCTTACGGCGCATTAAATGCGCTTCCGATTTCTGAACACCATCAGCAATATGAACATACGAAAATGCAAGACCAATCGTATCCGTTGGGCGGCTTGCCCAAAAACCATTCCATGTAAAACCGGCATAGAATTGGCGGTCACGCAATGCTGTATGTGGCGCATTAAAAACGGCGCCACCCAAAAAGGAGAGCCCCGTCTTAGGATGCCGCCGCGACGTCCATAAACGTTGATCCATCAAAAACCAGCTCGACCACGAACCATTTTGTCGCGCCGCAGAGAAACCACTATCCGCATAAGGATTCCCCAACGTATCCAAAAAATTTTCATCCCGCGCCACGCGCTCTACCGCAAAGCCGAGCTTATAGTGCCCCGGAAACGCAACCTCACCGGAAGGACGCCGAAAACTCGGCTGCCAACCCAACTCAACAGGGAAAATCTCTC
The DNA here is from genome assembly GCF_001598495.1 of Neokomagataea thailandica NBRC 106555. Classification (GTDB taxonomy): domain Bacteria; phylum Pseudomonadota; class Alphaproteobacteria; order Acetobacterales; family Acetobacteraceae; genus Gluconobacter; species Gluconobacter thailandicus_A. The sequence continues at coordinate 260,503 of NZ_BCZB01000001.1, read as the reverse complement.
CAACATGATACGCGCCACTCCAATGAAACCCAGAGCGGTTCATCGAAGGCGAATAAATTCCCTCTTCTGCAAAATACACACCCGCTTGCACATAAACATCACGGCGTAGCGGCCGCGCCCTCACCCGCAAAGCCCATACTGACGCTGGATAGGAACTATAATAGGAACTATCCGCAGCCCCCTTCGGGCGGCCACAAAAACTATTATTCATAAACGTACAGAATAAAGACCCACTGGCAAAATCAGAGAGCTGAGACATACGCCCCGCAGCCACGGACAAACGATCTTCCCAGAGGCGCTGCTCACCATACACCATCACCAAATGCGCAACGACATTACCACCACCGCCGTAAGTTTCCTGACTATGCGCCAACCAATCACCAAACATACGGTTCGCCGTCGTACCGTAGCGCCCCACAATCACCGCATGCGTCGTAAAACCAGACCAGCCCAAAACACGGCCCCAGTCCGTCAAAATGTTCAGCGCATACTGCCCCGCATTTGACGCCCCCTGACGATAACCATGCCCAGGTGTAGGCGCAGTCACGGCCCCCATAAACTCGTTCAGATTATCCAGTTGAAGAATGTTCCCATGCCGCTTCAACCACCCAGAACGTTGATTTACAACGGGAAATAATGATGGTGGAACCGGGAAATTATCAATCACATTCTCATAGGCTGATGCCTTCGGCAAGGTCGCCTCAGCACCGGGAGATGGTATCAGCTCATCAGTATGACTACCTGACTGATCGGAGGCCATATCCATCTCCGGGGAAGGCGCATCCGTCGGTTGTGGCTGAGCATGTGCTGCACCAAACACAGCACATGCAGCAAACATCGCCACAACAGAGAGAGGCCTTATAACCGTCAGAAATGACCCGGTGCAGCCTCCTGGCCCACCGCTCCCCTTATCATCGCTTCTCATCAATCTCGGCATCTTGCGCCCGAACACTCCCCGCATGTTCTGGAGCTATACCAAGTTTTTCACCCTGTGGCCCCCGATAATCCGTCAAACGTTCTAGCCCTGATACCTCCAATGTCCGTGTTGGGAATGGAATGTCAATGCCACGTGCCTCAAAGCACTTCTTCATACGGCGATAGAATTGACGCTGCACCGGCCAACGTCCCGCCGTCGTCGTGGGCAGTGTGCCACGCACCGTAACGGACCAGTCATTCAGTGAGTCGACCCCCCACATCTGGAAGTCATCAATAATCAGACTCTTAAACTCCGGATCAGCCCTCATCTCTGCCGTGATATCATTAATCGCCTTCACAACATCATCTGTATCAGCAGAATACCCTACCTCAGCCACGATAATTGCCCGTGCGAAGTCCCGATTATAATTAATAATCTGGTTCAAAGAACTGAACGGAAAGATGTTCATTGACCCATCATTCGCCCGCACATGAACTGTGCGCAGCGAGAGCTTTTCAACCACACCATACGTCCCGCTTAACGTTACGGCATCACCGACAGTCAGCGCATTTTCCATCAGCAAGAAAATCCCACTGATGAAATCCTGCACGAGCTTCTGTGACCCGAAACCCAGTGCAACACCAAAAATAGATGCACTCGCCAAAAGTGGCGCAGTATTCACACCTATCTCAGACAAAATCGTCAGCCCAATAACGGCCGACAAAATCACCAGAAGAATAATACGCAACATAGGTTGCAACGTCCGAAAACGTGCCGCTTTTGCTGCGCCATCCGTTGAATTGGCCAAACTCAGCAAATGCCGCTCCGTCACGATGCTCACCGCTTCCCAGACCAAAACACCGATTAAAAGTGAAACAAGTATCGTCACCACTGAAGAGAAAATATGCTGCCCCAAACCACCTTGCTCAAAGAGCTCACGTACCGGCGCACCCCACGCAACGGATAGAGCAAAAACCGTTACAACAGCCAGTAACAACGTCACTACATGCTGTGCCGCAGGATAATAACGACTCACCCTGCGTTGCGCATCTTCTGTTAAAGAGGCCCAATCAGGTAAATAACGGAACAGACGTTCCACACCACCATACGCAATAATGCTGACGATACGCGTCAACGCGACAGCCACACATGTCCGCACGAATAATGTTGTAATCGCAGTATAGCCGCCATGAATTTCCGCAGCCCACACCAACCACAAGGCGAGGTCAAAGAAGATAGCGGCAATCCACCAACTATGCCCAATAAATCGCAATACACCCGGAACAGGACTGCGCGCCGCAACTTGCTCGCATAATTTCCAGACTGGCGTGCGCCCGCGTAGAATCATAAAGAGCAACTGCAGATGAATCATCAGGGCCAGTAATTTACCTAACGCCCCCACCACAGCATCTGGCATCCCCACGGATGACAACACCGTTAATACAGCCAGACCAAACCCTAAACTCGCCCCAAGGCGCTTCAACCAACTAAACCAAAAATACGCGCCTTTATTACCCATAACAAACAAACGACGCCACGCCTGCTGCGGCGCAAAAATCATCTGTACAAACGCCACAAGGCCACAAACGCCAAAACACCCAATCCACGCTACAGCCTCAATAGCGGCTCCTGTTGCCCCATCGCCCGCATTATCCAGCCCCTCAATCAAGAAAGCCGCCAGTGGGAACATGGCAACCGGCAAAATATCCAGCACAAACAAGCCAAATGCGAACGGCAAGCGATGAAAAGCGAGCACTAATTTCGACCATGAACCCTGATGCCGCACACGCTGCGCTTCATCACGCTCCACATCTTCTGCAGACCGCACGCCATTACTGCTGTGTTCTTGCGTCGCCTCAGCCACATGACGTACTTCACGCCGCTCTGCCCGTTCCTCACGGACATTACGCTGCTGACCACGAACCTCCAGCGCCGCACGTGGCTTTTTCAGCGCTAATCGTAACACGACGAACAACAGACCGCCCACCACAAGCAACACCGCAACGCGCAGCATGACTTTCAGGATCAAGGCTTGCTCAGACGGCGTGTGCACAACGCCAACCACCCAAACACCAAGAGCACGCACATTACCAATCGTGCCCATCAGCACATGCGCTTCATGCTGTAACGCCCGCCCAAAACCCACGACACTGCCCAACATTTGGTCACCCAAATTGTCAGAATGTGGCTTGGCCTGTGATACCCCCGGCACAGCACCCGCTGTTTGTGCATCCGCTAAATTTTTTAACGTTGTGGCAAAAGCCTTACGTTTCGTATCATCATTCAAAACGCCGAGTAATTGCTGAGCCTGTGCCTGCGTCAAACTCGGAACGGCCGCCGCCCCCTCCGCATGCGCCATACGAGCACCGCCCACAACAAAGGCACACATGATCATCGTAGCCAAAACCCTGCGCGCACATTGCGTCCAAACATGCGCGCCACCACGACGATGAACCAAGCCACCGCCATTCCCTGCACTCGGCGTCATAAATACACTCCTCTTTGGTCTTTCTACTTACGCGCGGCATTGCCCCGAACGCTATTATGGCCAGACACGCCTCAAAGACATGACGCGAAACATGCCCCCTCTTCAGTGTTTGTGAACGCAGAGTTTCCTACTGAGGTTCGCTTTTTAACCTGATCTTAAATCCCTGCGTGCTTCTCTCAACAGATTATCTTACCGTTTGGACTGCCCAAGATCATGCCTCATTCCTTTAAAGCGCCATTGGGCTTGCTGTACTGCACAGCAAGCCTACTGCTCAGCAGTTGCACTACCCTCGATGAGCTTTCCGAAATTGGCCGCCCCCCCCACATGACCACTATCTCAGACCCAACATTAGCGGCCCATTATCAGCCGATTACAATGCCTATGCCGCCCCTCCATTTACCTCCACAAGAACCCGCCAGCTTGTGGCACAGTGGGAGCCGCGCTTTCTTTAAAGACCAACGTGCCTCCCAAGTCGGAGATCTCGTAACCATTATCGTCAATATAACCGACAATGCCTCCATGAATGACGGCACGACAGCACAGCGAGACGGGAACCAAAAGCTCGGTATTCCCAATCTTTTCGGCGTGAAAGGCAAAATCATTGATGCGTTAACAGGTGCCAACAGTCTCACAACCAACAGCAGCAGTGGCAATACAGCCACAGGAAAAATCGTCCGAAATGAGAGCGTAACCCTACGCCTCGCCGGCACCATCACTCAGGTCTTACCCAATGGTAATTTTGTTGTGATGGGCAAACAAGAAATGCGCGTAAACAGCGAACTCCGAGAACTCGGGATCTCAGGCATTGTACGCCCGCAAGACATCACCGCAGATAACACCGTCACACATGACCGTATGGCAGAAGCGCGCATCTCATATGGTGGACGCGGCACACTCAGCCACCTTCAAACGCCACGATATGGCCAACAAATCATGGATGCGATCCTACCCTTCTAACCGTAACGCAGGGCAAAACAGATCACATAAACACAAAAAAGCGCCCCCTTTCATCAAAAGGGAGCGCTTCTTACACATAGTATCGTCACAGATTATAGAGCGGGTTTTTTAGTGCCCTGGCTGAGACAAAAGCAACGCCCACAAAGCCGCCACATCCCGTGCTGGGCCAGGAGTCTTTAGAGAGTTAAAGGTCTGAATCGCCTCTGACTTCTGACCTGCATCCATCTGCGCCATGCCGTATTCCACAACGGCCAGATCTGGATAACGTGGTGACTTTGCTAAGCCAGCCTTCATCAGAGCCAAACCAGCAGGCCCCTGCCCATTCAGAACAAGGTTATAACCTGTCGTCAGAGACGGACCAGCATTTGCCGCGGCCTGAGCCGCCGTCGCATCTTGCGTCAACTGCGCACGATCTGCTGCTGCACGCTGCGCAACAAAAGCATGGAACTTTGCTGTAGCCGGTGCTGAAGAACCAACACCCAAAATCTTTGCCGCATAACCCTGATTAAGCAGGTTCAATGCTAACTGAGACAAGCCCATCTGAACAGCGCGTTCACCCATGTCTTGGAAATCAGACGGATCTTTCAACACACCTGTCTGCAAGCGGAGGCGCTCAACATACAGAACCAATGGCGGCTGAAGGTTCGGATTTGCAACCAGATCGTGGATCAACATCGCCCAGTAATCAGGCTTGTTGTAATACTTTGCGAGCAACACATAGGTATGCGTTTTCGCGTCAGCATCCTTTAGGCTGGTATAAGCCGTGGCCAGCATCTGCAAATGATTTTCTGGCGGAATCTTTCCCGCAGCAATCGTTGCATCAACTTGTGCCTGCGCTGCCTGTGCACAACCTTTCCAATCACCTTGCAGATAATAGCTTTGGATCAAAACCGTCTGCATACGCGTATCAAGCGCATGATCTTTCAGGTAACGCTGTGTCGCTTGAATCGCGAGCGGATAATTTTTCCCGCTATAAGCCATCGTTGCTTCGGCCATCAGCATTTGGCCTTTGGCCGCTGCAGGCGTACGAGCACTTGCGATCAAAACATCATATGCTTTGATCGCAGCTGCCGTATTACCGGACTGAGCTGCCACAGCCGCACGCATTTGTGCAGTCGTGTACGACTCGTACTCGGTCTTGCCCTTAACAGCGTCCGCTGCATCAACAGCGGTCATCGCCTTTGCGTAATCTTTGGATGCAAGGGCAGACTGCGCCTGCTGCAGATCCTTACCAACGGCTTGGCCAAGAACATCAGCCGCCGAAGCCGTACCAAAGAAAGCAATACTCAGAGCAGCAGTGCTGACCATGAGCGTTTTACGGGTAAGGTTGAAGCGGTTAAGGGACAAAGACACGAATTACTGTCCTTCCATAAACTGATCTAGACCCACAATACCGAGCTTCGTGATACCGAGGCGCTGAGCATCAGCCATAACATGGGCAACCGTCTTATAATCCGAAAGGCGGTCAGGGTGAATATGCATTTCTGGTTGATCTGCTTCTGCCGCAGCAGAGGCAAAATGTGACTGCAGCGATGCTTCAGAATCAATCGCTTCGCCATTCCAGGTAATGCTGTTGTCATAACCGATGCTGACCGTCACCAGCTTAGGCTGCTCCGCAGATGGCGGAGGATTGCCCTGCGGCAGGTCGATCGACACAGAATGCGTCTGCAACGGAATAGTAATGATAAGCATGATAAGCAGCACCAACATCACGTCAATCAATGGCGTGGTGTTGATATCGACAATACCTTCGTCTTCGGCACTGCTTCCTACGTTCATACCCATATCGGCGGTCCTTCCTTAAACAATTGAAGGGAGCGCAGAGCCTGAGATTCAGGCCCTGCGACCAACCTTACGAGTGAGGTTGCTCAGTGATGAAATCAACGTGAGCAATACCCGCCTCTTGACACGTGGCCACAACTTGACCGACCGCCATGTACTTTGCTGCGCCATCACCACGGACCTGGATCTGTGGCTGCGGCTTTTTCTTCGCCGCTTCAACCAGATGGTTCAACAAGTCATCACGCGAATGCATCGGGGTTGTATCCCAATACACCTGCCCATTTGCAGTCACTGCAAGGACAACATTGCCCGGCTTGGTCTGTGTCGGCTGATTAGCATCAACCGGCAGTTTCACCTTCACCGTATGTGTCGCTACAGGGATCGTGATCAAGAAGATGATCAGCAGCACCAGCATGACGTCGACGAGGGGAGTGGTGTTGATAGCCGACACCACCTCGTCGTCACCGCCGCCTCCTCCGACGTTCATTCCCATGGGATTAGCCTCGGCCGTTGGTTGCAGAAGTCGTCTGCGTTGCTTCTGGAGAAGCACCGTGACGGAAACCACCGATCAGGATGGACTGAACGTCAGCTGCGAAGTTACGCACGCGGTCCATAGCACCCTTGTTACGACGGATCAGCAGGTTGTAACCCAGAACAGCAGGAACAGCCGTTGCAAGACCGATTGCCGTCATGATCAGGGATTCACCAACTGGACCAGCAACCTTATCGATGGATGCCTGACCGGACATACCGATCGCTGTCAGCGCGTGGTAAATACCCCAAACCGTACCGAACAGACCAACGAACGGAGACGTTGAACCAACGGTACCCAGGAATGCCAGGCCGCCTTGCAGACGCGTATTCACCGTTTCAACCGAACGAGAAATGGACATTTCCGTCCATGAATGCAGGTCGATGGAGTCACGCATAGAACCGTCATGGTGCTCAGCAGCAACAATGCCGGTTTCTGCAATGTAACGGAACGGAGAAGACGCCTTCAGTGACGCTGCACCTTCTTGGATAGAAGGCTTAGACCAGAATTCACGAGCGGATTCTTTAGCAGCAGACAAAACGCGTGCTTGCTCAAGAAACTTCGTGACCATGATCAACCACGTACCAGCAGACATGATCACCATAATGATCAGCACGCTACGTGCGATAATGTCACCATTTGCCCAAAGAGCGCCCAGACCATATGGGTTGCCCTTTGGCGCTGTGTCTTCAGCAGGTGCAGAAACTTTTTCAGCCGGCGCTGCGGCATCTGGTGCCGGAGCTGCTGGTGCGGCTGCATCAGGTGCTGGAGCTGCTGCCGGAGCAGGCGCTGCAGCGTCTGGAGCTGCTGCCGGTGCTGGTGCTGCCGCCGCAGGAGCGGACTGGTCAGCAGGTGCCGGAGCTGCTGGTGCAGCTTGGGAAGCGTCCTGAGCATAGCTGATCGCAGGAGCGACAGCGCCCGTTGCTAGAGCCAGCGTCAGAGCCATAGCGCTGGCCCGGACGGCGCGCGCCTTCGTAGGAGCAGCAAGAGCGGGAAGGCGGAACAGTCTGGTCATGAACTCCATATCCTCAATTAAAGCGCCCGAAGCCGAGCGGTCTTAAACTTTGCAGTCCCAAAATCATGAGTGTTGGAACCGTATTTTTTTATTCTCTCCCTTTGTTTGGGACACCCAGACAAAGGGAGAAAGCTCAATGATCGCACCCAATAACCTGCGCTTAATCGCCCAGGTTAAAGTCCACGTGCAGAATGTGATGATGTTCCATCACAGGCGCACCATTCACAACCGCAGGCTGATATTTAGCCTTCCGCAGGAATTCGAGCGCACTTTCAACAAACTCATGACCACCGCTTGAGCTGACGATCTGACAGTTTGCTGTATAGCCGGTCGGAAGAATATCGCAGCTAGCAGTAACCTTGCCTTCGCGGTTTTCTTCTTGTGCTTCTTCCGGATACTCAGGCTTTGCCCCGTTAATAGGACGCGCACCTGCGCTGTGATCAGGAACTGCTGGCACCGGGTTCGGTGTTGGCGGAGCTGGCGTCGGCACTGGTGTCGGCGTCGGGCTCGGCGGAACCGGATGCGGCGGCTTCGTCTGCGTTACACGCTGCACAGCCTTCGGCGGCGGCGGAACACTGATCTTTGGCGGCGGAATATACGGTGGAGGCGGCTGCTCCATCTGCGGCGGTGGCGGCGGTGGCGGTGGCGGCGGTGGCTTAGGCTGCTCTTTGATCACTTCTGTTTTGATCGGCGGCTGCTCGTGGGTAAGCTTGCCCACAGCACCACTCATGAGCGCATAAACAATGCCGCCCATAACCAGCACGGCCACGATGATTGCGACAAGATAATCTGCCGGCTTGCGCTGCTGTGCGGCGTAGCTCTTCATGTCGAAACCTTCTTACCCCTCACTGACAATAGGCAATCGGTACACACATCCTTCACGACATGCGACAACCGATCGAACGCTTTTTTGCAGACACTATGCAAGACAAATCCGCATGAACATCACATGCCTTGCACACATACCCGATATGCTTAATTGGGCAGGCTTCGCCATAATGTGTCAAGCCGATTGTTTATTTCAGAATTATGAAATCGTCATATTTTTTAAACAATTAGGCCTAATACCCCAACAAAATGCGACATTAATGCATATTTTCTTGGGTAAAAAACGTTTTTTAAAGACAAAAATATAAAAAAAAGATCGCCCTCTCGAACGATCTTTTTTTTACAAACTATAAAGAATTTTAGATTCGTCAGAACCAAAACTCTTCTGCCTCTTTATTGTGCAGTAGCACTGGCCTCAGAACGCGTAGCACCGACACGCTGCGCCAAAGAAGCGGACATGAAATCGTCCAACGCACCATCAAGAACAGCGTCCGGATTCCCCTTCTCCACACCCGTCCGCAAATCTTTCACCAACTGATACGGCGCCAAAACATACGAGCGGATTTGATGCCCCCAACCGATGTCAGTTTTAGACGCCTCCGTCTGGGCGGCTGCCGCTTCACGCTTTTGCAGTTCTGCTTCATACATACGCGCACGCAGCATTTCCATGGCCTTCGCACGGTTACGATGCTGTGAACGATCCGTCTGACACGCAACAACAATGCCGGTTGGAATATGCGTAATACGAATAGCAGAATCCGTTTTATTCACGTGCTGACCACCCGCGCCTGACGCACGGAACGTATCAACGCGCAGGTCAGAATCGTTCACTTCCACTTCAATCGTGTCATCCACAACAGGATAGACCCACACAGAAGCAAAAGAGGTTTGACGACGCGCAGCCGAGTCAAACGGGGAGATACGCACCAAACGGTGTACACCTGCTTCCGTCTTCATCCAGCCATAAGCATTGGGCCCGCTGATCTGCACAGTCGTAGACTTAATGCCAGCTTGCTCGCCCTCACTGCCTTCAATGAAGGTCACCTTATAACCATGCTGCTCGGCCCAGCGCGTATACATACGCAGGATCATTTGAGCCCAGTCCTGCGCTTCCGTACCGCCCGCGCCAGCATTGACTTCTAAGTAACAGTCATTGCTATCTGCTTCACCAGATAGAAGGCTCTCAATCTCACGCTTATGCGTATCCGCAGCAATCGCACGCAGGGAAGCAATGGCATCTTGCACCATCCCTTCATCGCCTTCCATCTCCGCCAACTCAACAAGCTCAAGCGTGCTGCTGACGTCTTCTTCAATCCGTTCAACGCCCTCAATTTGGTTCGCAAGCGTCGTCCGTTCGCGCATTAACTTCTGCGCGAGAGCCGCATCATTCCAAAGTTCGGGATCTTCAGAGCGATGATTTAATTCTTCAAGCCGGGTTTTAGAGACATCCCAGTTAAAGATGCCTCCTCAGCAGTGCCACCGACTGCTTGATTTGCTCCGCAAGGGCCTCAGTTTCGGCCGACATATTCTTTCTCCATTCGCAAAAATGGTCCCACCACTACGGTGCTCCCACAACGAAAGCCCCCCTCAGTACAACCCACCGACACCAATGTCACCCTCACCCGAATCCTGTTTCTGCGGCGCTGATGCATTTGGTTGAGCAGCATGCCCTGACGGCGCGGTCGAATTTTCTGGCACATTCCCCATGTCGTTCTCGCTGTCAGACACAACAGCATCGGCACCAGTATCAGTCGCGGTCAGCGCTTCTGTACCCGCACCAAAACCATGCAGAGCAACCGAAGCACCCGGCACCTGATCAGCCTTAAACCCGTCCACAGCTTCTATACGGCCCGTATTATAACGCGCCAACGTAATATCGGCTGGCACGCGGAAATCAACACGCGGCCGGTCAGCCAACGCAGCTTTCATAATGCGGTTCCAAATAGGGGCCGCAATACGTCCACCATCCGCATTTTTGCCTAACGTTGCCGGCGTATCGTAACCAACCCACACAACCGTCACGAGATCAGGGGAGAACCCCGCAAACCATGCGTCATGGAAATCTTGGCTCGTGCCCGTCTTACCCGCGATGGGACGATCAATCCCCTCCCCCGCCAAACGGCCCGTGCCATTCGCAATCACATCTTTCAGCATTGCGATCACTTGATACGAGCTTGCTTCACTCGCCAATACAGGGCGCGGGTCGTTCAACATAGGTACCGCCGATCCACTCGGCACAGGTACGGGTGAAGACACCGGTGCTGACCCTCCCCCTGATTGACCCGGCGCAACCGCAGGTGCGGGCGGCATTTGCTGGCCTGAGGTCAATGTCAGAGCACTCGTGCGCCACACAATATCCCCGGCTCGGTCCTGAATATCATCGATCACGCTCGGCTGAACCACATGCCCACCATTGGCAATGCTGGCATAAGCAGCCGCTTCTTTCAGAACCGTCGTTTCCACCGCCCCCAAAGCCGCAGGCAGAACGCGCGGCATTTGCTCAACAAGCCCCGCCTTCTCCGCCGTATCTGCCACCGCTTTCATACCTAAATGCGCAGCCACCCGGATGGTGACCAGGTTCCGGCTTTCCCGCAAGGCGTCATGCAGGGTCGTTGGCCCCCAATTATCATGTTCGTAATTGCGCGGGTGCCAATTCCCGTAAGAAACGGGAGAATCATCAAACTTTTCAGAGGGTGAAATACCCTGTTCCATCGCGGCCAAATACACAAATGGCTTAAACGATGACCCCGGCTGACGCAGCGCCTGCGTCGCGCGGTTAAACTGGCTCTCACGGAAGGACCACCCCCCAACCAAAGCCAGAACACGCCCCGTACGGGCATCCATCGTCACGGCAGCGCCCTCAACTTGAGGAATTTGCCGCAGTGATACCGTCCCATTCGCTTGAGGTTGCACCATAATGGCGTCACCCGCCTGTATCAACCGCATACGGCGCGCCCAGACGATATCGGACCACAGCAAGGTAGCCGTGCGCGGCACGCCATGCTCTACCCAACCAACACGCGTTCCACCGGGCAAAAGCATCCCAAGCCGCCACTCTGGCAGCATACCAGCAGGCGCGACGACACGATCAAGCTGCGACGTCCAATTACTCTCCGTCACGCCCTCTACATGCCGCACCGGACCACGCCACCCCGTCCGCGCACGATCATAGGTCATCAGCCCTTCACGCAAAATACGAGTCGCCGCAGTCTGGAGGCTATGATTCATGCTCGTATGGACTTCAAGGCCGCCATTAAGCGCACGGTCTTCACCATACTGCCCAATAAGCTGACGCCGCACTTCCGCACCGAACCACTCTGAATCCTCCAGAGGCCCAAAACGTGGGCTGCGCTCTGGAAGAAGCGGCTCTTGCTTATCTTGCTCCGCCTGATCACGACCCAAAACCCCATTCTCAACCATCAAGTCCAGAACAAGATTACGGCGCACCAATGCGGCCTGAGGGTGCAAATACGGATTATAATGCGTCGGAGATTTCGGGAGCGCTGCCAAAGATGCGGCTTCCGCATCCGTCAATTGATCTAAAGGCTTATTGAAATACGTCTGCGCAGCGGCTGCCACACCAAAAACGCCATTCCCAAGATCAATACCATTCAAATAGATTTCGAGAATTTTATCTTTCGATAGAACCTCTTCCATTTTAATAGCCAGAAGCGCTTCTTTGAACTTACGCTCCAGCGTCAGCACGTTACTGTTCAGCAGCATGACCTTTGCCACTTGCTGCGTAATCGTCGAAGCCCCTAATGGCCGCCGCCCATGCCGTGCGAATAAATCTGTCACACCCGCACGTGCAATCGCCATCATATCTACACCGCCATGGCTGTAGAAATTATGATCTTCCGTCGCGAGGAAAGCTTTTTTTACACGATCTGGAATCGCATCAATCGGCACGAAAATACGCCGTTCACTGGCCAATTGCGCCATCAATTGATCATCAGATGTATAAATCCGACTAACCGTTGGCGGCTGATAGACCTGCAAACTATCAATACTTGGCAGATCCGCCAGTAACTTCGCGTAAGTCGCCCAGGCTAAGACACCTGCCCCTAACGCCCCAACCAGACCAACGCCGGCTGTGACCGCCAGAGCTTGGCGAAAACGACGAAAACGCGGCCGTATAATCGGCCGACCTTTATTGTCATGAGGATGACGGGAGCGATAGCGAGGATGCGTCATAAGCGTTTGATAACATCGTTCTGAGGCGCCGTCGCCCCTTACTGACACCGAATCCCGTCAGGAACGGAGCGCATCGACCATCTTTATTTCATGTAATAGGAAAAAACTGGTGCTGCTGGCGAGGATTGAACTCGCGACCTCTCCCTTACCAAGGGAGTGCTCTACCACTGAGCTACAGCAGCCCGCTGCCTTGGCGGGGTACCTATCGTCTTACCGCGCCAAGTGCAACCCCCAATCAGTCGTCGCGGTGGATTTTTTCCATCCGCTCATGACGTTCTTGGGCATCAATCGATAAAGTCGCGATGGGACGCGCCTCAAGACGCTTCAAACCAATCGGATCTCCGGTCTCTTCACAATAGCCGTAAACATTGTCTTCAACCTTCTGAAGAGCCATGTTGATCTTTGTAATCAATTTACGTGCACGGTCACGCGTACGCAATTCAAAAGCCCGATCCGTTTCGACACTTGCCCGATCAGAAATATCAGATTCGTGAATACCACCTTCTGAGAGGCTGGCGAGCGTTCCATCCGCTTCTTTCAGCAGCTCTGCGCGCCAACGCAAAAGCTTTTGGCGAAAGTATTCGACCTGAAGCGGATTCATGAACTCTTCGTCGTCGGAAGGGGTATAGTCCGGCGGCAACGTAATCATGCGCATCCAATCCCTGCAATCCTGCCGAAAATTCGGCATAGTCACTCCGCAGTGACCTCGAGCGGCTTATAACCACACGAAGAGCATTCGCCAAGCCATCTCAAAAGACAAAAACAGATAAAATCACCCCTCAATTAGCAATTTATTTACCTATCCCCCCCAGATTTATGCCTGACCGTGGCCTTCATTTTCTGTCAGGACATCACTTTATCATGGCGCACCTCTTCCAGCACATGTTGAGAGCGGCAAAAAACGTCTTCATCACTTTTATATTTTTTACACTACTGCCCCTACCAAGCCACGCCACCAGTGTCCGCATCAAAGATATTACAGATATGGAAGGCGTTAGAAGTAACCAGCTCATCGGTTACGGCCTTGTTGTTGGCTTAAATGGAACCGGAGATCGCCTTACCAATTCCATTTTTACACGTGAAACATTAATTTCCATGCTGAACCGCTTGGGCGTTAATATCCGAGATCAAGAGCAACTACTTCAAACCCATGATATTGCCGCCGTCATGGTCACGGCAGAACTTCCTCCATTTGTACATAGCGGCAACCATATCGACATCACAGTCTCAGCCGTCGGAGATGCAACATCTCTCACCGGTGGGACACTTTTAGTCACCCCCCTCATGGCCGCCGATGGTGACGTCTATGCCGTGGCTCAGGGCAGCATGGTGACAAATGCCTTCAGCGCACGCGGAGCAGCAGCATCCCTCACACGCAATGTTCCCACCAGTGGACATATTGCCAATGGCGCCATTGTCGAACGGGAAGTCTCCTTCAACCTCAAAAGCCGTCAAAACCTGCATCTCAGCTTACGCAACCCAGACCTCACAACGGCCAGTCGTATCAAAACCGTTATCAATCGTACGCTCGGCCCCATAGCCTCCCTAGAAGACCCGCGCACTATCATGCTTGACCTCTCTACCGCAGACCCAATCTCGACCCTCACCCGCATTGGCGATTTAATCGTCTCACCGGATACGCCCGCGAAAGTGCTTATTGATGAAGCAAGCGGCACCATCATTATGGGAGCGAATGTCCGCATCAGTACCGTTGCCATCGCACAGGGCAACTTGACCGTACAAATCACGGAAGATCCCGCCGTCTCTCAGCCCGGACCTTTCGGTGCTGGCCAAACGGCGGTCGTTCCACGCACAAATCTTTCCGTCGATACCGGGCATAATCACCACCTCACCACCATGCCAAGCGGCACAACCCTTCACGAACTCGTCGCGGGTTTAAACGCCCTCGGTGTTGGTCCACGTGATCTGATTAGCATTTTGCAAGCGATTAAAGCTGACGGCGCCCTCCAAGCGGAGCTCGAAATTCGATGATAGTATCATCCCCCCTCACCATCCCTACCCAGCCACAGGCAGCCCCCCAAACCCAACAGAACAAAACCGAAAAAGCCGCGCATGACTTTGAAGCCATGACCATTAACCAAATGCTACAGCCCATGTTCGAAAGTGACGATTCTTCCGATAATCCGTTCACCGGAGGGGCCGGTGAAAAGCAATTTAAACCCATGCTGATTGAGCAGATTTCTCATAACATGGAAAACAATGGCGGCATCGGCCTCAGTGATGCCCTGCAAAAACAAATGCTGACCATGCAGGAGCACGCATGAGCCCGGTCATATCCCGCCTCATCACGCTTTTAGAGGTTTTGCGCTCTGAGAATCGAGCCTTAGAAACAGCTCAAATTCCTGACGCATTGGCGTTATTACCCCAGAAGAAAGCCGCTACAGAGGCGCTCGCCGCCGCCGTACAAAATACTCCCCCCCCGCTTTCAGCCACCCAAAAAAACAAACACCACCCTCTCATTGAAGAGTTTTCTGCTCTCACCGCACGTAATGCCGTTTTGTTGCAGCGCGCCATTTCAGCGCAACAGCGCGTGGTCGAACTACTCACCGCACCACCGCCAGAGGCTGAGCCCCAAAGTTACGGACAAAAAGGCGGTTACACATCCACAAGCACCGCCGCACATATACCGTTCTTTATCAATAACGCCTAAATTTTAATTTTGCGCGAGAACCTGCCGACTGACTTTCACTTTCGCAACACGTCGGCGGTCCATTTCGAGCACTTCAAACAACCAACCTTCAAACGCCACTTTGTCCCCCACTGCAGGAACACGGCGCAACATGGCCAACAAAATACCGCCTAACGTATGATAGCTGCCACCGCCCGGCACATTGGCGAGGTCCAGTCGTGCGCGCAGTTCATCGGCGGGCATAAAGCCATCAAACAAGTACTCTTCTTCTCCCGGCGTGGCTTGAAGCTCCGCAGGACCAACATCGACAGCCTCTTCACCAACAATGGCCTCAAAAACGTCAGATGCCGTCACGATACCCTCGAAAGAGCCGTATTCATCCAAGACAAAAGTAATGCCCAAGTTCACACCACGCATACGCTCAATCATATCCTGCGCGCTTAAACTATCGGGAATAACGGGGGGCGTTCTCAGCACAGCATCAACAGAAATAGGCTTTTTCTGAAGCAGACGGTCCATGATGTCTTTGGCAAGAATAACGCCAATAGGGTGATCCACATCCCCCTCACACACCACAATCCGCGCATGTTGTGAGGCACGCAATTTCTGAAGAAGCGTCTCTTCATCCGCGTCTCGATCAATCCAGAAAAGCTCATTACGCGGGGTCATAATCGCCCGCACGGGACGGTCCGCCAGACGAAGCAAGCGTTCAATCATGAACTGCTCATCTGTCTCCAGCACCCCGGCCCGTGCACTTTCTGCCAAAACCGCGCGCAACTCTTCTTCCGTAACGGCCTCACGCGGCATGGAGCCAACACGTAACAGGCGCAACACCAAGGACGATGCACCGCTCAACAACCACACAACAGGCTGCGCCACACGTGCCACCGCCACCAACAACCACGACAAACGCGCAGCAATCCGCTCTGGCTTTTGCAGGGCAATCTGCTTAGGGACCAGCTCCCCAAAGACCAGCATGGCAAACGTAATCAACGCAACCACAACAACTGTGGATAGCTCTTCCGCCGCAGGCCTAAGGAACGGTACTAGCGCGATCTTATCACGCACCCCAGCTTCAATCTCACTGCCGCCGAAGGTGCCTTCCAAGATTGAAACCAGCGTCATACCGACCTGAACCGTCGGCAAAAAAGAATGTGGATTTTCAGACAGCCGCAACGCTGCCGCCGCACCACTCACCCCTTGCCGCGCCAAGACTTCAAGCCGTGGCCTTTTGGCAGAGATAAGCGCCAATTCTCCCATCGCGAACACAGCGTTGATGAGAATGAGCAAACCAATAATCAGAATAGGGGTCAGCATAATCGAACCGATAGCATGCTCAGAAGCATAAGAGGTTCAGACGCAAAACACCATAATTTTACCGCAGCCCTGTCCATCGCAGTGAAAAATACGCCACGTCTCTCACATTCTCCACCCCAAAAGAGAGACTTACTCCAAATGTAGCACCATAAAAAAAGCCAGCCCTATGAAGAGCTGGCTTTTTCCGAAACATACAATGCGTGACGAAATCAGTCCGCCGCGTTCGCCGTTACGGCATCCGCAACACGTCCGTTCACACGAACGCGCGGGCCACGAGCAGGCTTGCCCTTCGTCGTCAGGCGTTCCATTTGCTGAGCAACCTGTGCGTCATAGTCATATTCCGCAGAGCGTTGGTTCGCCAATGAAATTTCCGGCACCATCGGCTTCTCAGTTTCTGGACCGAACAGCGCAACCTTCGCAATATGCCAAGGGCGACGCACCGCATCCATTACAGCCGTGGATTCATAGCCTGAATGCACCATACAATCTGCGCATTTCTCATACGCACCCGTACCGTACTGCTCCCACGCCGTATCTTCCATCAATTCCTTAAAGGACTTGGCATAGCCTTCACCCAAAAGGTAGCACGGACGCTGCCAGCCAAAGACGGTACGCAGAGGCTTGCCCCATGGGGTGCAATGGTAATTTTCATTACCCGCCAAGAAGTTCAGGAAGAGAGGTGACTGCGTAAAGCGCCACTTCTTGCCCTTGCCCAGACGGAAAATATCACGGAACAACTGCTTGGTTTTCTGACGATTCAGGAAGTGTTCCTGATCCGGTGCACGCTCATAAGCGTAACCCGGTGCCGTCATAATACCATCAACACCCATCGCCATGACTTCGTCAAAGAACGCAGCCACACGCTCAGGCATTGCACCATCAAACAACGTGCAGTTGATGGACACACGGAAACCACGAGCCTTTGCAGCACGGATAGCCGCCGTTGCACGTTCAAACACGCCTTCCTGACACACAGACGAATCATGCATCAGTTTGTCGCCATCCAGATGGATGTCCCATGAGAAGAAAGGAGATGGCTCGTAATCGTCCAGCTTCTTCTCAAGCAACAGACCATTGGTGCACAGATAGACGTATTTCTTACGTGCAATCAGACCCTTAATGATCTGCGGCATGTCTTTATGCAGCAACGGTTCACCACCCGCCACAGCAATGACGGGCGCGCCTGCTTCGGCATCCGCATCCAAACATTCCTGCAAGCTCATGCGCTGGTTCAAGATCTGCGCCGGGTAATCAATCTTACCGCAGCCCGCGCAGGCCAAGTTACAGCGAAAAAGCGGCTCAAGCATCAGCACCAGCGGATACCGCTTCCGACCCATCAGGTGCTGTTTGACAACGTACCGTCCGACCCGGACAGCCTGCATCAAGGGTACGGCCATTCTAATCCTCAGATTCTGGACACCAGAGGCACCCATTCAGGTGAAAAACTCTAGCGCCTTACTTTGACATCGATCACACGGGTAACAAGTACCTGCTGCTACAGCTTTATGCAAAAGTGTACCGTGCAGATACTTTTTTCCTAAAGTTCACGCAAAAACGCGCGTTCCCAAAAGCACCCGGCAATCCTTAATTGCGGGCTATACCCCGATAGCCTCATGCCTCTCAATGTTCGTCAACCCTATTCCTTCCGTCCCTGTGGCAAATTCATCACATTTTTGCCGCACCAACGGGGTATAGCCTCAAAAATTATGGGTTGATTTTCGGCGTATGACACACGACCTCTTGCAAAATACGCCGTTGAGGACGAAAGCACTCTTCATGATTCCTTCCATTTCCTGTCGCTTGCCCCGCCTGTTGCTCGGTACGTTGCTGGTGACCAGCACTATGCCACTCATGGGTACAATGTCCCATGCAAACGCACAGAGCGTGACTGCAACACAGACAATAGACACCGTTTCATCACCCATTCGTGGTCTTTATGACGCGTTGCGTGCGGCACAAAGTACTGGAACAACGGCCCAACGCCGCATGGTTCTCTTATCGCCTGCGGTTGACCGTGCCTTTGATCTCGAAGCCATCCTCCGCCGCTCTGTGGGATACCGCTATGCAGGCTTGTCCAATACGGACAAAGCGCGCCTGCTCTCATCTTTCCGGCAGTTCACCATTGCGCGCTACGCATCCTCCTTCAAACCCGGTACTGGCGCTGTGTTCACCATGCTTCCACAAACGCGCCCCAGCCCAACGGGTGGGCAAATTGTGGACACAACCATTGGCGGCGGGACCGATACCCCTACACCCATTGATTACGTCATGACACAAACCCCCAATGGCTGGCGCGCGACGGACGTACTGCTTGATGCACATATCAGCCAAGTCGCAGCTCAACGCGCCGATTTCAGCTCAACACTGAGCCAAGGTGGTGCCTCTGCTCTTGCAGACTTACTCGACAGTAAAACCGCACGTTTCCTTCATGACTAAACGGATTTTTCCTAACGTGTTTTCTTTCCCCTGTTCCGCGTACGCTGCCTGACACCGATACCGTGTTAGCACCGTCCTTCTTCGCAGCAGTCTTTTGCTCGGCCATCTCCTTCGCTGGGAATGCTCAAGCACTCATAGGCGCCACACTTCTGCATCGTTTTCGCAAACACGAAAAAGATAGCCAGGTGAAGGTTTCCTGTGACCAACGTGCTTGGCCGGAGGTCACCCTCCTCAAACCCTTGCACGGAGACGAACCCCTGCTGCGCAGCGCGCTCGAAACGCTCTTCACGCAGGATTACCCGCATTTTCAAATCGTCTTCGGTCTACATTCTGAAAATGACACAGCACGGCCTGTCGTCGAATCGTTGTGTGCGCAATACCCGCATGTCTCCGTAGACATCATCATTGACGCCACAGAACATGGACCGAACCGTAAAGTCGGTAATCTGATAAATATGTACGGGCACGCCCGTCATAACATTATTGTGATCTCAGATTCCGATATTCACTGTGACACGACCTACCTCAAACACGTCGTGACCTCTTTTGATAACCCCCAGACAGGTTTGGTCACGACTCTTTACGCAGGTCGTCCCGGCAACGGAACCGTGGTTCAACAGATCGGCTCCTGCCAAATTAATCACAATTTCTTACCCGGTGTGATGATGTCACGCCTGCTTGGCCGCCAAGACTGCCTTGGCGCAACCATGGCACTTCGCCGTGAAACGCTCAGCGCCATTGGCGGCCTCGAATCCTTGGTTGACCACGTTGCCGATGATGCTCAGCTCGGGCGGCTGATCCGTAAACAAGGCTACGATATCACCATTGCGCCGACCCTGACCCACACAACCGTAGCGGAAACATCCTTGCGTGATTTGTTGCTGCACGAGTTACGCTGGGGCCGCACCGTTAAGAACGAAGAGCCCGTTGGTTACGGCCTCTCATCCATCCAGCTACCGCTCTTTTGGGCTCTAGCCGCCGTCATGTTCCACCCTAAATCACGCTGGACATGGCTCTTATTTCTCCTGAGTTGGTGCATTCGCGCTATCGGTAGTCGTACCGTAGACCGCGCAACTCAGACCCCCCTTCCCACGTCTATACCGCTTCTCCCCCTGCGGGACTGGCTCTCCGCAGGCGTCATGCTGGCAAGTGCACGCGGCTCACGCGTTGCATGGCGCGGAAGAACGGTCCATATCGCAAAACGAAAACGGACAGACAACTAACGGCATTTCAAGTATACACAGAGGATTCATACTCCTCCCCACGTACTAGCCGTTAGCGCCTTTACCTTTGGAGACTTCGCCGATGATGAGAACACTCTTTCTCCAGCCCCCTTCCTTTGACGGTTTTGATGGCGGCGCTGGCTCACGCTATCAGGCGAAGCGCGAGATTAAGTCCTTCTGGTTCCCAACGTGGTTGGCCCAACCTGCAGCACTAGTCCCCGGCTCACGCCTGATCGACGCCCCCCCCGCAAAAATGGGCATGGAGCCCATTCTTGAAGACGTCAAAAACCGCGACCTGGTGATCATCCATACATCCACGCCATCCTTCGCGTCTGACGTGCGCGTGGCGCAGATGCTGAAAGACACTAACCCTAAGCTGATGATCGGCATGGTGGGCGCAAAGGTTGCTGTGCAACCACAAGAGAGCATGGAACAAGGCGGCCCGATCGACTTCGTCGCCCGCAACGAGTTCGACTTCACGATCAAAGAAATCGCTGAAGGTAAGCCACTCGCGGAAGTAGATGGCATCACATGGCGTACGCCTGAAGGTGAGATCATCGCCAATAAAGACCGCGCCATGATTGAAGACATGGACAGCCTTCCGTTCGTTACGGAAGTCTATAAGCGGGATCTGAACTACAAAGACTACTTCATCGGCTATCTGAAGCACCCGTATATTTCGATCTATACCGGGCGCGGCTGTAAGTCTCGCTGCACGTTCTGCCTATGGCCACAAACCGTCGGTGGTCACCGCTACCGTACACGTAGCCCCGAACACGTGGCCGCAGAAGTTCGCTTGGCAAAGCAATACTTCCCAGACGTGAAGGAGTTCATGTTTGATGATGATACCTTCACCGATGACCTGCCACGCGCAGAAGCCATTGCCCGCGAAATGGGTAAGCTCGGCGTCACATGGTCCTGCAACGCCAAAGCAAACGTGCCTTACGACACGCTGAAAATCCTGAAAGAGAACGGACTACGCCTACTGCTCGTCGGATATGAAAGCGGCAACCAGCAAATCCTTCACAACATCAAGAAGGGTATGCGCGTTGAAACCGCTAAGGAGTTCACCAAGAACTGCCATAAGCTGGGCATCAAAATTCACGGCACCTTCATCGTCGGCTTGCCGGGTGAAACAAAAGAAACCATTCAGGAGACGATTGAATTCGCCAAAGAAATCAATCCGCATACCCTGCAAGTTTCTCTCGCAGCCCCCTATCCCGGCACGTTCTTGCACAAGCAAGCAACAGAGAATGGCTGGCTGAACGTTGAAGAAGCTGAGCTGATTGATGATAACGGCGTGCAAATTGCACCGTTGCACTATGATCATCTGTCTCACACAGAAATCTTCGAAAGCGTTGAAGAATTCTACCGCAAGTTCTACTTCCGTGGCTCCAAGATCGCGTCCATCCTCAATGAAATGCTCCGTTCACCACAGATGATGAAGCGCCGCTTGCGCGAAGGTGTGGAGTTCTTCCAGTTCCTTAAAGACCGTAACGCCGCATAAAGACCAAAACCTATGACCCGCCGCGCCATTGTTTCTGCCGATGATTTCGGCCTCAGCATCGAAGTCAACGAAGCCATTGAGCAGGCACATAAAGAAGGTATCCTCTCCACCGCCAGCCTGATGGTGGCAGGGGATGCCGCGGCAGACGCCGTGCGGCGGGCCAAGACCATGCCCAATCTTCGCGTTGGGCTTCATGCTGTCACGATTGAAGGGTTATCGGTTCTCCGTGACCCGGATATCACAGACACTACCGGCTGGTTCGGGCGTGACCAACTTGCCCTTGGCATTGGTTACTTTTTCAGTCCAGCCCAACGCCGTGCCCTACGGCGCGAAATCGAAGCGCAATACCGCCTTTTTGCTAAAACGGGCCTACAGCTTGACCATGCCAATGCGCATAAGCACATGCATCTCCACCCTACTGTCGGGCGCTTTTTAATCGAATCTGGTGTCGAGCATGGCGTTCCCGCCATTCGTACGCCGATGGAACCCGCCGCCCCTTTCGGAGAAGCTGAAAAAACGGCTGATCGCGCCTTACGTTACTGGACGCAACTGCTCCGCTCTCAAATCCGCCATGCGGGCCTCAAAACCAATGATTCATGCTTTGGCCTACGCTGGTCCGGTAAAATGACCCCTGAGCGCGTTGCCAAACTCATTCCATCCCTACCTAAAGGTGTCAGCGAAGTTTATTTTCATCCGGCCACCGCCCAAAATGAACAAATGGCCTACTTCATGCCAGGGTATGACCAAGCCGGAGAGCTAGCGGCACTCCTCTCAGCCGATGTCAAAAATGCTTTCAACGATGCTGGAATCCAGCAAATCGGCTGGCGGGACATCTAAGGCTTTATCTAAAAACACTTTCAGTCTGGAGCACGATCGTTCGAAGCCTGTTGTTCCGTTGAACTGAAAGCCACCCCACGAAACGTTTATCTCAATAAACGCGTATCTTATCTGGCGCCGTGATCTCACATATGTGCCTCAGGCTGCACAATTCAGCCTGAGGCACACCAACCTTACGCCTTCAGCGTAAAATCTTCTGCCGGGCGCGCACCAAGACGCGTAATGATAGCGCCTGCTGCTTTATTGCCCAATTGCGCACATACCGTCAGGTCATGACCCTTAGCCAAGCCCGCTAGGAAACCAGCCGCAAACGCATCACCCGCACCTGTTGTGTCCACAACATTCACCGGCTGAGTCACCACATCATGACGCTCACCATTCGCCACAACAACAGAGCCCTCAGCACCACGGGTCACTGCCGCTAAAGACACATCATGCCCAACGGCGACCAAAGCTGCGTCCGTATCCGTGACTTGGTACAGAGCTTGCAACTCCGCTTCATTGGCAAATAATACATCCACATGCTTCGAAATCAGCGTACGGAATGCGTCACGGTGACGCTCAACACAGAACGTATCGGACAAAGTCAGCGCAACACGCTTTCCTGCTTTTTGCGCCAATTCCGCCGCACGGATCAAAGCTGCCTGCGCTTGCGGCTTATCGAACAAATAGCCTTCCAAATAAGTAATTGCTGAATTCTCAACCGTCTGCGCCGCGACATCCTCCGTCGTGAACTCCGTGCAGGCCCCCAAATAGGTAAACATGGTGCGTTGACCATCCGGCGTTACCAGCACAATGCAACGTGCCGTCGGGGTAGAGTCCACAAGCGGCGCAGACGGGAAATACAAACCCTGCGCACTCATATCACGCGCAAAATCTTCGCCGGCTTTATCCGCGGCTACTTTCCCCAAGTAAGCAACCTTCGCCCCCATACGGGCTGCAACGGCGGCTGTATTGGCACCAGATCCACCGCCAGAAACCTGCTCAACCTGAATACGTGCTTCAATATCATGAGCGGTCGCCGCATCAATCAACGTCATGCTACCCGGAACAGCCCCAAGCGCTGTCACCGTCTCATGAGAAACAGAAGCAAGAATATCGACAATAGCATTGCCGATGCACAGAATATCATAAGAAGCAGACATGCACGTTTCCACAATTAAGAGTGAGAATTAACGCTCAAAGACGCTAGCTGCGCCATCAAATCAACATGTTTTTATCGCTTCTCTAATCCCACGCCAACACACCCCTCCTTCTTCCCCTTTAACGACCTCTCCAAAAGAATAACTCATTACGACATTTCCACGGGTTGTCCGCCAAGGGCGAGAACGTGTAAGCGTAGTTTTAGGTCTTGTCCCGCCCTCGCTCTCAGCGTTCGTTGGGGTACACGTCCGAGACTAAGTATCCTTCCTTCAGATCCGTAGCGGGGTTCCTTTGTTCAGAAGACGCAAACCGGAAGAAGACACCAAGTCTGCCGAGAACAATAAGCTCTCGGGCCCACCTATCTTTTCTAATCGGCCTGATGCCCAACAAACGACCGACGCACCTTCTGCGCCGGACGATACCGCACAGCCACATAACGAATCCTCACAACCAAAGGACGCCGCCATGGGTCGCACTCCCTTCCCTACTCCTCCTTCTCCCGGCGCAGCAGCACGTCCCGGTGTGACCCCTCCTGGTGCCGCACGCCATAACGGCCCAGAGCGCCGCACGCTCGTCGTGGGCCGTGGCATCAGCGTTCAAGGCTCCGTACAGGATGCAGAGCGTCTGGTCGTTGAAGGTACGGTCGAGTCCAGCCTGATCACCGCAACGGAACTGGAAGTCGCTCAGGGCGGCGTATTCCGTGGCGCTGTCGAAGTTGAAGACGCCGAAGTCGCAGGTACCGTGGACGGCACATTGACCGTCAATGGTAGCCTGACCATTCGCGCCAGTGGCCGCCTGATTGGCAAAGCAAAGTGCCGTCGCCTGCAGGTTGAAGAAGGTGGCCAGATTACCGGCCAGCTTGAAATGATCACGGAAGCAGCAGCTCCGCGCCCTTCGTTTAATGAAGCTGCTGAATCAGCAGAAGAAAAGAACGAAGAAGCCGCGTCCTAATCGGCCTCACCCGGCTCGATGCTATGCGCCTGGCCGGGTGAAGATCATCGCTGTTGGTATATTTGAGCTCTATACCACGCGGCGCATAAACCTAAGACAGGTTCAAAAAACGTAGAAGCTCGCTGCGCCGAAGAATACCCTCATGCCAACGGGTCAGTCCGGTACAAACTCACCCGCAAGCCACCATGCGGGATAGGTGCCTCAGGTGCCACGAAAGGCAGCCCCGTAGCCTGCGCTAAGCGTGGAACGGCACTCACCATCCCCACACGCCAGCCACTAAAGCGCTCCTTCATCACCTGACCGAAACTCCGGTATAACGGCACCAGCGCATCTGCTTCACCAATACGCGCCCCATACGGTGGGTTTACAATCACCAACCCTGGCGTTTCGGTCGGAGGCTTCAGAGCACTAATCGGCTGCTGCGCGAAATGCACGCCAGCACTCACCCCTGCACGCTCAGCATTATCACCCGCCATACGCACAGCCCCCGCATCACGGTCATAACCATAACACGTCGCTTCAACGGCACGTGTGCTCCGCACGGCACGCATCGCCTCCCAGCGCTCTGCGTCATACGTCGCCAAATGCTGGAACGCGAATGAACGACCACGCCCCGGGTTCAACCGCGCAGCGATTTCAGCCGCTTCCAAAATAAAGGTGCCCGAACCACACATCGGGTCCACAACAGGCTCCTGTCCCGTATAACCACAGCGCATCAAAAAGAGTGCCGCCATGGTCTCACGAATGGGTGCGCGGTTCACAGCCTGCTTAAACCCACGGCGATGCAACAACGCGCCTGATGTATCCAAACTCAAAACGCAGACATCGCGCTCAATACGGGCCATCACCGTTACAGATGGTTCGACATCGCCCTCAGCCAGAGGCGCACCGAGTGTGGCATGTATCGCTTTACCAATCCGCTCTGCCACAGCCCCGCTATGATAGAGGCGTGACCCGGCACAATGCGCCTCAACCTGTACGGGTACATCAGGCCGCAATAAGGCCGACCATTCCACCGCACGCGCCAGATCATCCAATTGTGCCAAATGGCGCACATGAAACGACGCAATACGCGCCAAAACGCGACTCGCACCACGAATCCACAAATTCGCACGCCAGACTTCCGGCCATCCACCACGAATTGTCACACCACCGGGAACAATACGCGGACGCTTAAAACCTTTCAGCCGAATCTCATCAGCCAAAACCATTTCCAACCCGGGAGGCGCGGCCAGAAAAATCTCAAAATCAGTGGATGTTGTCATGATGCCGTGCATGACAGGAAGCAGCGCTATGAGCAATGTTGAAATGACGTAAAACACACTATAACGCCCAACACAGCACAACACTCTGGCCAGCACGAAAACGATAAGGCATTAAGACGGCATGAAACTGCGCTTTGCACCCTCCCCAACTGGTTATCTTCACGTTGGTAACGCGCGTCAGGCCGTTGCTAACTATCTCTTTGCGCGCCGCCATGGTGGCCGCTTTATTCTGCGCCTTGACGATACGGACACATCCCGTAGCCGCCCGGAATATGTGGACGGCATCCACCGTGACCTCGCATGGCTCGGCTTGAACTGGGATGAGGAAGTACGCCAGTCCGAACGACGGGACATTTATGATGCCGTCATCGAAAAACTAAAGGCATCTGGCCGCCTATACCCATGCTTTGAAAGCGAGCATGAACTCAACGCGAAGCGCGAAATGCGTATCCGCGCAGGCAAGCCACCCCTTTATGACCGCGCAATGCTCAAGCTCACCGCAGACCAGCGCGCACGTGCGGAAGCAAACGGTAAAGTCCCTTACTGGCGTTTCAAGCTGACCGATGGCAGCAAAAAGTGGAACGACCTCGTCATGGATGAGTGCTCCGTTAAGCTCACCGCCATTTCTGACCCCGTTTTGATTCGTGCAGACGGCACGATTCTCTACACGCTGGCATCCGTCATTGATGACCTCGAAATGGGCATCACGCATATTATGCGCGGTGAAGACCACATCACGAATACCGGTGTGCAGATTGATATTGCCGAGGCCATCACCGGCAAGCCTGCACCGTTCACCTTCGCTCATCTTCCACTGCTACTCGACACCGATGGCGGCAAGCTCTCCAAGCGCTTTGATTCTCTCGGCCTCAAATCCCTACGCGCCGACGGCATTGAGCCAATGAGCATCGTATCCTACATCGCACGCGTCGGCACATCCGATGATCCCGATGTCATCACCATGCAAGAAGCGATTGATTCCTACGACATCTCCCATGTCTCCAAATCAGCCGCACGCTTTGACATGCGCCAGCTTCTCGCGCTGAACCGTAAAGCTCTGCACAATCTGCCATTTGAGAAAGCCAAGGCGCATCTCCCGGCAGAAGCAACAGAAGAGTTCTGGAACGCCGTACGCGGTAACGTCGATATCTCTGCAGAGATTCCACATTGGTGGGACGTCACACAAGGCACCATCATCTCACCACCGCAGCCAGATGACCGTGACTTCCTGCAAACCGCCCTGGACACATTGCCAGACTCTCCATGGAGTGAAGACACATGGAAAGAATGGACCAACATTCTCAAAGAGCGCACAAACCGCAAGGGAAAGACACTTTTCATGCCACTGCGCCTTGCTTTGACAGCAGAAGAAAAAGGCCCCGACCTACCAACACTTCTGGCTCTCATGGGGCGGGAGCGCGTCATCTCACGTCTTAAGGATGCTATCCGCGCCTAACACAGGCCGGCCCCAGCCTTCCTCTTTCAAAAGCGCTTCAGCTTCCTGCTGGAGCGCTTTTTTTATGGCCATTTTGCAAAACCCTCTCACACAAAAACGCGCACCAGCACGTTGAACGCCCCAGAAAGCACTTCTTCCCGCAGGGCCAATTCTATGTTTGAAAATAAGCTGGCCTTTTTATATCGGCCACTCCGCACATTCCCATCCACAACACATAATGGCTTCATGGCGATAATTCACCACACCTCTCACGAGAATGCTCCAACCGGGACATTACAAGATCGGCACGTTACAATGATCGCTCTAGGTGGCGTCATTGGTGCCGGATTATTCGTGGGAAGCTCTGCGTCCATCGCTCTTGCAGGCCCCGCCGTCCTCCTTGCTTATGCGGCGACAGGCCTACTCGTCGTTATTGTGATGCGCCTGCTTGGGGAAATGCTACTAGCACGCCCCGGCATCGGATCATTTGTGGATTGTGTTCGCGTCGGTTGCGGACCAGCCGCCGGATTTGTCGCCGGTTGGCTCTATTGGTTCTTCTGGGCCATCGTCATCGGGGCAGAAGCCATTGCCGGTGCCATCGCCATTTCCGAATGGGTCGCCCTCCCCGTATGGGTCATTGCCATTGGCCTCATCATCACCGTTAACCTTCTGAATCTGATTTCGGTCCGCCTCTTTGGGGAATGTGAGTTCTGGCTTTCTCTCATCAAAGTCATCTGCGTCTTAGGGTTTTGCGCACTCGGCTTGGCCGCTCTACTCCATTTTGTCGGCCCACCCCCTTCTGTCGTTCATAATTTGAACACTGGCGGGGGGCCTGTTCCACATGGGATCTTTGCGGTCCTCACCGCGATTCCAAGCGTTCTTTTCTCAATGATCGGCTCTGAATCAGCGACCATGGCAGCCGCAGAAACCAAAGATGCGGGCGGGAATATCGCAAAAGTCACACGCTCGACCGGCCTACGGATTATGGTTTTCTACCTTCTATCCGTTGCTCTTATTCTGTGCCTCGTGCCATGGACAAACATTCACCCTGGGCACTCTCCCTTCGTCACTGCCATGGAAACCATCGGCATACCGGGCGCACCTTTCTTAATGAAAGTGGTCATCCTAAGTGCCGTGATTTCATGCCTGAACTCTTCCATCTACATTACATCCCGCACCCTACAAGGCCTAGCCGCGCGTAAAGATGCCCCCTCTTGGTTCGCAAAACTGTCTAAGCAACGCCTGCCGCAACGCGCCATTGCCGGTTGCAGCCTCTTTGGCCTGATCGTTGCCGGCTGTTCCATCCTATCACCAGATGTACTCTTTGCTTTTTTGCTCGGCGCCTCTGGCGCAGTCATTTTGGTGGTTTATGCTCTCGTCATCTGTGCCCACCGCTCCCTTCGTGATGAGCAATCTGCACTCTTTGTCATGCCACGTTGGATCAGTACGGCAAGCCTAGTTGGCATTGCCGTTGTCATTATTGGCATGCTGTATTCCGCATCTGGCAGATCCACACTGTTTGCCAGTACTTTAAGCGTCATTGTCTTTTATGCAGCTTATCGCATCAAAGAAGTGGTACAGTCTCAGCGCGCTTGAACGCTATGCTCTCCGAACGCGGGAGAGCATAGCACCTGACCATTACGAAACACTCAGCCATGGATATGCCGCCGAGCATACGGGCAGAACATAAAAAAGGGCCTGCCAGAATAATCTGGCAGGCCCTTTTTACAGGTCTTTATACCCTAAGCACTTAGAACGACGTAGAGATCGTACCCGTCATACTGAAGCGCGGCTGCACAAAGAACTGCGCGCTTGAACCCGCACCAGACATATTGCCATTCATCAAACGAACAGCCGTTGCATTGGTACCAACACCAACAGCACCCGTCCGCACCACAGCGCCCGTCAAATTCGTGAAGTTCAAACGAACCGTCGGAGACTGCGCATACCATACTGGCTTGAAGTGATAACCAAGAGACAGCGTATCCGTGATGTACCCGGGCATACGTTGATCACCTGCGATCGTCACAGATTGCGGACCTGTATAATGCATCGTCGCGTTCGCGAAGAAACCTGCATTTGTGTAGGTCATGCCAAAGTTCGCCATCACATGCGGCGCCATCGGTGCTTGCGTACCCTTCGTGCGGAAGGCCGTCAGATTCCCCAGCACATCAGAAGCGGCAATGTTCGTATCCAAACGCGCATTCAGATACTCAAACGAAACATATGGGCTGAAACCATAAATCGGCTGCAACGATGCCATCACATCCACACCGCGCGCCGTTTGATTACCCGCATTCACTACACCGTATTGGTTGTTGCCAACATACGTGGACAGCAAACGGTTTGTGATGTTGTAATTAAAGAGATCCAAATCAACGATGACATGATCATCATTGTAGCGATAACCCAGCTCTTCTTTAATCGAATACTGGTTTTTCGGCGCAACACCCGTATAGGCCGTGTTTGCAATCGCAGAAGATGCTGGCTGGCGAAAATCACCCTCGGCATTGATGTACACCTGATGGTGCTCATTAATGCGATAGCTCACAGAGAAATGCGGCAACGGTGCCGTCAAATTCTGCCCCATACGCACCTGGCTGGGATACTGAACATACCACATATTAGACATGACGTACTTAAACCCTGCATTGATTTGCAAGCGGTTGTCCAAATACTTTGCCGTGTCCTGAAGGAAGAGCGAATGCACTTCATACCCAGTGGTATTGCCCGGGTTAGAACGCGCACCATTAGAGAAAACCTGGTATGATCCCTCATTTGGGCTTGGGTTCGCCCCGTCAGGTTTCGTAACGCTCGTCGGGAAATGCTGGGTGTAGTCCTGATTTTCGTACCAATAACCCACATCAATGTGGTTATGCTGATCAACATCATAGCCCAGCTTCGCCGTAGCCCCGACATCCAACGCACCATCTTCTTGGAAATAGCTGGTCAATGGCGTGCCAACAGCAATTGCCTGACCATTGCCATAAGTCATCCCATTAGAAGCAAAACCACCGGACGACCCATCCCAGCCACGGCCCCAGCTATAATATGGGCGCAAATCGAACTGTAGCTTGTCACTCAGCACAAAATGCATCGGTGCTGTTAGGAAAAGCTGGTTCCAATGGTCAACATTGTTCTTCCAGTAATCATTCCCGGCCTTGTCAAACTCGGCCTTACGACCGTAGCCCTGCCCAGTATGCTTATACGTAAAGAACTCTGTAGCCGTCGGATAACGATCAATAACAAAGTTCTCAGAGTTCCATGACATAAACACTTTTGCAAACGAGCCATTATCCCAGTCTTTCCGCAGACCGAAATCAAGGTGACGTCGCTGGTTGATGCCTGCCCCCATCCAAGAGCGCGCATGGCTATTAGAGAATGACAGATAGCTCCGCACACCCGTACGCCCCAGATCACCCGATTCAAGGCGGAAAAACTCACGCGACAGGTTATTTGTCCCGTAAGAAAAATCCATCATACCACCAAATTTGTGGTCCGGATCATGGGACGTTTCGTTCATCACACCAGCCGCTGCAGACGTTGCTGGCATATCAATCGGCGAAGAACCCGGCATCATGCTGACGCTATCAAGGTTTTCCGAATCAATATTTTCCGCCAGATATGTCGCACTCTGGGCTGGCGCATTGTCCAGCATCAGCGCCATGTCAGCATCCGTCAGGCTGCGGCTCTGGATCGCCCCGCCTTGCATGCCAGATGTATCCGGGCTGGAAACGCTCACACTCGGCAAGTTCTGAATGAGGTTCAGCGCCGTACTCGTCGGGCTCTTCGTCGCGATAAAAGCCTTCGTCACCGTCTGCACTGCATAAGGCGCCGTCTCAACGCGCATCATCCCGCCACCACGACTATGAGACTGGCGTGACATTGAAACCGTCACATGCTCTGCATCGCCTGCATTGACAGACGTCGGGCGTGGCTTTTTCGCCATCACAGGCACAGCCCGAGCTGCTGGCGCAGAAGCCACGGCAGGAGCACTCTGTTGAGCATGATGCGCAACAACATGAGCACGGCCCTTATGTGGCGTAACTGCTCGTGCAGATGATGCCGCAACAGAGCCCAGCCCGGCCAAGCACGTCATCAAAAGAAGCGCTTTACGTGTAGAGTGCGGGGTCGAACGATACGAATGCATAATGTTAAGGCTTCTCCTGCTGCAAGGCTCTCAAAGTAATCACGCCATCACGGTCCCGAATTATAGGATACCACTCCATAACGAAACCGTAACATAATACCCATTCCCCTCAGAAGACGAATTTTTGCTTTGCGTTATCCGCAAAAACAGAGCGCCCCGAGGTGAGACACGGAAGTGTCGCTTTTCAGCCATACATATGCATTTTTTGCAATATAGATCCGCACCGATCGCACCTAACGATCAGTATCAATCCTTATTTTTCAAATACTTAATATCATTTCTTATTATTTCATTTTCATGGCACTCACGAGAGAATCATCGCAACGCCCTACAAAATGATGTGTTTTCCACGCCACATACCTCACAGACCGAGTGCCCCATATACGAGCACTCGGTCCATATAACGTCAGACCTTTGGCGTACGCCCCGCTTTCCGCGCACGCACTAACTCACTGACCACCCCATGCAAGGTCCGCAATTCTTGCTCCGTCACTTCTCCACGCGTAAAGAAATGGCGTAAATTACGGACCATACCGGGGCGCTTCTGCTCATTATGCAAAAAGCCGCTATCATCCAGCTCACGCAGAAGATGCGTCATGAAATTCTCCAAATCGCCCTTGGTGGCAATTTGCGTTTCATTCGTCATCAATTCCCGCGGCAGCGTTGTATCTTCCGTCAAGAACCACTCATACGCCATGACCAAAACGGCCTGAGCCAAATTCAAAGACATGAAGTCTGGGTTAAGCGGATAACGAATCAACGTATCAGCCCGCGCCATATCCTCATTATCCAGCCCAGCGCGCTCCGGCCCGAACAATAGGCCACAGCGCAAACCACGCGTCGCATGGACACGCAGTTCGGACGCCGCACCGCGTGCGGTCATAATCGGCTTAATGATATGACGCGGTCGTGGGCAAGTCGCAAAGACATGATGCAAATCGGCAACGGCATCATCCACCGTTTCATGCACCGTCGCCGCATCCAAAATCCGATGAGCACCTGAAGAGGCAGACCACGCCCGCTCCTGCGGCCAACCATCACGCGGGGCCACAATGCGCAAATGGAACAACCCACCATTCGCCATAGCCCGTGCCGTCGTGCCGATATTCTCACCCAATTGAGGGCGCACCAAAATAACAACTGGGTCAAACTCACCAATCGGGCCAATATCAGCCCCACCGTCACGCCCGGTCATGCGCTTGCCTTCCGCCAGGTCGTACCACCCGGCCCATCTTCCAAAAGAATACCATCATCGGCCAATTGCTTACGGATCGCGTCCGCACGAGCGAAATCTTTGGTCTTCCGCGCGGCCAAACGTTCCTCAATCAGCGCTTCAATAGCAGAGCCATCCACGCCTGCACGGAACCACTCCTCTGCCGTACCAAAGAACAAGCCCAGCAAACGACCGCCTGCCAAAAGCCCCGCAGCAGCCTGCTCATCACCCTGCATCGCAGCATCCGCCAAACGATGGAGCGCCGCCAAAGCAAGCGGCGTGTTCAGATCATCCTTCAGCGCGTCCATAACAGAAGCCGGAACATCCACAGCATCCTGCTCAAACGCCTTCCCAGCTTCCAAAGCACGATAAAAGCGGTCCAGCGTATGTTGTGCATCCGCCAACTTGTCCCACGTAAAGTCGAGCGTAGAGCGATAATGCGCGCCCAAAGCCAACAAACGCAGAGCCTCCGCAGGGGCGCGGTCCAAAACCTCACGCACCGTGTAGAAATTGCCCAAAGATTTGGACATTTTCTCACCATTGGACAGCAACATGCCATTATGCAGCCAATACGCCGCGAACTTCCCTTCCGGGTTGCAGCACAAAGACTGAGCGCGCTCATTCTCATGATGCGGGAAGAGCAAATCATCCCCACCACCATGAATATCAAAGCTCTCCCCCAAATAGCGCCGTGACATGGCCGAGCACTCAATATGCCACCCCGGACGGCCCCGCCCATACGGACTATCCCAACCCGGCTGATCCGCGTCCGATGGTTTCCACAGCACAAAATCCCCCGGATCGCGCTTATAAGACGCAACCTCTACACGGGCACCGGCAACCAACTCATCCAAAGAACGCCCAGACAATGCCCCATAATCTGGGAAATGCCGCACGGAAAACAGCACATGCCCATGCGCTTCATACGCATGGCCGCG
Source organism: Neokomagataea thailandica NBRC 106555 (assembly GCF_001598495.1). Lineage (GTDB taxonomy): Bacteria > Pseudomonadota > Alphaproteobacteria > Acetobacterales > Acetobacteraceae > Gluconobacter > Gluconobacter thailandicus_A. The sequence goes on along the minus strand of NZ_BCZB01000001.1, from coordinate 226,726 downwards.
CTCAATCAATGTCGCAATCATATCAAGCATTTCTGCGATGTGATGCGTGGCCCGTGGTTCAATGTCAGGCGGCAGAATGTTCAACGCTGCCAAATCTTCATGGAAAGCAACCGTCGTACGGGCCGTCAAAGACGCTATGTCTTCGCCGTTCTCACGGGCACGCGCCGTAATCTTATCATCCACATCCGTCACATTACGAACGTAAGTGACCTTCGGGAAGCACACCCGCAGCAAACGCACGAGCACATCCGCGCACATCATCGCACGCAGGTTGCCGATATGAGCGCGGTCATACACCGTCGGTCCACAGAAATAGACACGAACATTCTGCGGATCGAGGGGTGAGAAAACCCGTTTCTCACGTGTCTGGGTATCGTGCAAACGTAGCACGGACATCGACTGTTCTGGCATAATCTGTTCAATGCGACAGCCACGCGCGAGACGCAACCACCTTTTCAGCGCTTGTCTGCAAAACCACGCCCTGTAATAGGGTATCTTATGTCCAGCACCACGCCCCTTCCCCCGACTTACCCTCGCCACGCAAGCGCCTTACTGCGCCTTGCCGCTCCCTTGGCCCTCTCTCAACTTTCCGAAATGGCCATGGGCGTTACAGATACCGTTCTGCTGGGTGGATTGGGCGTCACCGCTGTAGCCGTCGGCGGGCTTTCAAGCGCTTTCTTCTTCACCACCATGATTATCTTTCAAGCGATTCTAGGGGGAGCAGGCGTTCTCCTCTCACATGGTCGCGGTGCTACCGATTATGGACAAGCAGAGGCGGCGGATGGGCGCAGCGTCGTCAGCGCAACCGTTACCTTGGCCTTCATTGTTTTCATCCCCTGTTTCACACTTTTATGGTGCACACAGGGCATCTTCACTCTCTTAGGCGAACCTACCCCCGTCATCCATGATGGTAGCCACTTCGTCCGCATTCTCCTCAGCGCACTGTTCCCCAATCTGGTGTTACTCGGCGTTTTGCGAGTCATTTTGCCATCTCTTGGGGCCGCGACATTACTGTCATGGACGATGCCGCTCATGGCCACTGCCAATGGCGTAACCAATGCTGGCCTCATTCAAGGCCTATTTGGTCTGCCGCGCTTAGGCCTTTTCGGCTCCGCTCTCGCATCGGCCCTCACAGGGTGGACAATTACCCTCCTCCTGCTCGGCCTAAGCACCTTACATCCCCGCGTCCGCTCTGTACTCAAACCCAAAGCGTTCCAGCTTCCGCTGCTTGGCAGTCTCGCACGACTGGGCATTCCCATGATGATGGGGGCTGCTGCCGAAATCCTCATGTTCCAAATCACCGCCCTCAGAGCCGGACAGCTCGGCACAAACAGCCTCGCGGCGCATCAAGTCGCCATTAATGTCACAGCACTGCTGTTCATGGTGTCTCTCGCCTTTGGGCAAGCCACTAATATGCGCGTGGCTTATTGGCGCGGTGCAGGCCAGCCTTCTCAAGCCCGGCGCGCCACTCTCATGGGAATCGCCTTGGTCATAAGCTGGAGCGTACTCACCTCCGTCTTACTCCTCACATGGCCTGAGAAAATTATTGGTCTCTATTTCCGTCATACGCCTCCCACCCCAGAAGCACTGAGCCTCATGACAATCCTGCTCAAAATTGCAGGGGTCTATCAATTGGTCGATGGGACACAAACGGTCTGTAACGGCGCCTTACGCGGCTGCGGTGACACATTCACACCAATGCTCATAGCATTCGGGTGCTTTGGCTTTATTGGCGTCGGCTTTGGTGGCTGGTTAGCCTTCCAACACCATATGGGCGTGGAAGGCCTTTGGATTGGTATGGCATCCGCCTTAGCGGCTACAAGCCTCGGTTTCGCCTTACGGTTACGTAAAGTCCTGTGGTCACGTTGATGGCGCGTTACGCGCCAAGCGGATGGTGATGAGATAAATCACCAACCCGCCAGCAGAGAGAAGAGCACCTCCCCACCCAACAGACCCAAGGCCAAAACCGAGCCCAACCAGCATCGCGCCCAGCCATGCCCCAATCGCATTCGCAATATTAAAGGCCGAGTGGTTCAAGGATGCCGCCAAAGTCTGCGCATCACCCGCGACTTCCATCAAACGTGTTTGCAGCGCAGGAGAAAGCCCGATCAACGCCGCAGGCACCAAGAAAACAATCGGGAGCATCGCCAACGCAGACGGCAAACACAGCCAGTAAGCCAACATCAGCACCACACTTAGCCCTAATGCCAGCATAACAGCGCGATCCACACTTCGGTCTGCAACAGCGCCGCCAAAAACATTACCCGCCATCATACCAAGCCCCCATACGACCTGATACGTTGCCACAGCCCATACAGGCAGATGCGTCACCTGCCCTAACCCTGTAGTCAAGAACGTATAAATGCCGAACAGACCACCGAAACCAATCGCACTGGTCAGCAACGTCAATAATACCTGCGGACGACGAAAGGCCCCAAGCTCAGACAGCGCATCCACCCCAGCATTAGGCCGATCACGAGGCGCAAAAAACCACAACGCAATGAAGCACATCACACCGAGTGCCGCGATTGTCCCGTAAGCAAAACGCCACCCCAAATGATTAGCCGCATAAGTGGATAATGGTGAGCCCAATACCGTGGAAAACATGATGCCAGACATCACCCGGCTCACCGCACGCCCTCGGCGCGCACGCTCCACCATAGACGCCCCAACCAAAGCCGAAACGCCAAAGAACGCACCATGCGGCAACCCTGTGATAAACCGCATAATCTCTGTGGTTAGGAGGTCCGGCGCAAGAATGGTCCCGATATTGCCCAGAACAAACAGCACCAGCATCCACATCAGCAATGTGCGCCGGGCGAGTTTAGCCCCCAGAATGGCCATAAAAGGCGCACCGATCACAACGCCCATTGCATAGGCCGAGATAACGGTACTGGCCTTCGCAATCGAAATACCCAAAGAGTGTGCGAATTCAGGGAGCAATCCCATCATCCCAAACTCACCGGTACCAATCGCAAATGTACCAAGCATAAGCGTGTACATAGCGGGTTCGACACCGTGGGGTGGGCGCACCCGTTCAACGGTCAAGGAATCGCTGGCTTCCATAGCAGAGTCCGAACATGAAATGGATCAAAACATCTCACCGCCGGACCCTGTATCATGCAGTCTATTTAAGAGTGGTCCGTCGGCAAGCGAATAGTCTGCCCCGGATAAATGTCATCCTTCGCGCTGACAAGCGGAAGATTGGCTTTCAGCAGCTCATCACCCGTCACTTTCTCAGGCAAGGCCTCTGCCAGCTCATCTAAAGTGCCATTTTCCCCCACCTGAACAAATTTTGGCTCAGGCGTTCCGGGCGGCACCACAATATCCGCTTCAACCGCAGCGACACCCGCCACATTCCCAGCAGTCAGAATCATCTGATCCCGGTCTTTTGCACTCTCTGCACGACCCTTGAGAACAATCGTCCGATCATCGATGACCAAATGAGACATATGCATCTGCGCCAAGCCAAAACGCTTAAAGGCCCGTTTGATGGCACTTTCCTTCAGCTTCGGCGCCGTACCTTCTAAGGACTGGACCAGCCCTTCTAATGCACCTTCCGCAATACGACCGGCCTTTGAATTAAAACGATAGGTTTTCTTCTGCGAACTCATAATCAACAACTCTTCACAGATACAGACTCCGGGCACTCCAGAGCACTTGTCCTTACATAGCCTACCCTATCCAAACGCCCGTGTGTGTTTTTTACGCGCCTCCCCCGCAGGATTCGCTACACTATTAATTGACTCCAGCCGCTAGCCACGCTAATGCGCGACCCCATTGCCGGGAACGTGGACGAACCGGCTGCTCCTTCACATGACACAGGGCACTGCACCCGGTCTGGAGCGGCTCATGGTTTCGCGCCCGTCTGACCCAATTCGGGGGAGGACCTACCGGCGCAACAAAACGATCTGCCACGCAGCTTTGGGCAGGTCTGACGCGAACAAGGGATCAACCCATGTCAAAGCGCCTCGAGAGCAAGTACAAGATTAACCGCCGCCTCGGCGTCAACCTGTGGGGCCGCGCCAAGTCTCCGGTTAACCGTCGTGAATACGGCCCGGGTCAGCACGGTCAACGCCGCAAGTCCAAGCCATCTGACTTCTCCATCCAGCTGATGGCTAAGCAGAAGCTGAAGGGTTACTACGGTAACATCAGCGAAAAGCAATTCCGTAAGTACTATGACGAAGCCGTTCGTCGTAAGGGCGATACGTCAGAGAACCTGATCGGTCTGCTCGAGCGTCGTCTGGATGCGGTTGTATACCGCCTGAAGTTCGCGATCACACCGTTCGCTGCACGTCAGTTCATCAACCACGGTCACATCACAGTTAACGGCAAGCGCGTTAACATCCCATCCTACCTCGTGAAGGAAGGTGACGTGATCGAAGTGCGCGAGAAGTCCAAGCAACTCGCAATCGTTCTTGACGCTGTTCAAACAGCTGAGCGTGACGCACCAGAATACGTTGAAGTCGATCACCGCCAGATGAAGGGTTCCTTCCTGCGCGTTCCGGCTCTGTCCGACGTACCATACCCGGTCCAAATGGAACCAAACCTGGTGGTCGAGTTCTACTCCCGCTAAGTTTCGGCTCTCTTTCCAGCCTTCGGGCTGGATCGACCGATATATACGACCGGAAACGCCGGGCGGGTTCCCCCGTCCGGCGTTTTTGTTTCATACCTTCCCTATCTTCCCTATTACTTGCCTTCCGGAGAGACCATGTCCGAAGCCCTCAGCGCTGACATCAACCGCGAGATTGCCCGTCGCCGGACCTTCGCGATCATCTCTCACCCGGATGCTGGTAAAACGACCCTGACCGAGCGCATCCTACGCGCCGGTGGCGCAATCCAACTTGCCGGCAACGTCCGTGCCAAAGGCGAACGCCGCCGCACCAAATCTGACTGGATGGGCATTGAGCGGGACCGTGGGATTTCCGTCGTGACCTCCGTCATGACCTTCGAATACGGAGATTGCGTCTTCAACCTGCTCGACACTCCGGGCCATGAAGACTTCTCTGAAGATACCTACCGTACCCTCACCGCCGTTGACTGCGCCGTCATGGTGATCGATGCCGCAAAAGGTATTGAAGCCCGTACCCGCAAATTGTTCGAGATTTGCCGCCTGCGTGATATCCCCATCATCACCTTCATCAATAAGATGGACCGTGAAGCCCAAGATTGCTTCACCCTACTTGACGAAATCGCCAGCACACTCGCGCTCGACACATCACCCGCCACGTGGCCCATCGGCCGCGCTGCAACCTTCACAGGTACGTTCGACCTCCGCACCCGCAAAATGACCACGAAGGTCGAACTAGACGACAGCGACCCGCGCCTTGAGCAAATGCGCGAAGACCTTGAACTCGCTGAAGCCGCTCTCCCAGAATTTGACCAGGAATCTTTCGACGCAGGCCACCTAACCCCCGTCTTCTTCGGCTCTGCCATGAAAGAAATCGGCGTCACCGATTTGCTGGATGCCCTCGTTGCATACGGCCCATCTCCCCGCGCACAACCTACAGATTCCCGCGAAGTCCGCGCTGATGAAACCAACGTCACGGCCCTAATTTTCAAAATCCAAGCGAATATGGACCCCAATCACCGGGACCGTATGGCCTTCGCACGTGTCTGCTCTGGCCGCCTCACACGCGGTATGCGCCTCAAACACGTCCGCACCGGCAAGCAGTTTGCTCTGCACACACCACAATTCTTCTTCGCACGTGACCGTCAGCTAGCCGAAGAAGCTTTTGGCGGTGACGTTGTCGGTATTCCTAACCACGGCACACTGCGTATCGGCGATACGCTGAGCGAAAGTGAAGAACTCCGTTTCACCGGTGTTCCGCACTTCGCACCAGAAATTCTACGCCGTGTCCGCCTTGATGACGCCATGAAGGCCAAAAAGCTTCGCCAAGCATTGGTCGAACTCGCAGAAGAAGGCGTTGTCCAACTCTTCCGCCCACAAGATGGCCTGCCCCCTATCGTCGGCGTGGTCGGAACCCTTCAGTTGGACGTGCTACAGTCACGCCTCAAGGCTGAGTACAGCGTCTCCATCGGGTTTGAGAGCACCCCCTTCACCATGGCCCGCTGGGTCACAGGCGATCACAACAAGCTGGACATGTTCGCGCAGACCAACCGCTCCTCCATGGCCGATGACCTTGATGGTGACCCGGTCCTTCTAGCCAGCTCGTCCTTCATGATGCGCCGCACCATTGAAATGAACCCCGACCTTGCCTTCCACGACATCAAACAAATCGGTGTCACATCCGATCAGTAACATCACAAAAAAAAGGCGGCCCATATGGAGCCGCCTTTTTCTTTGCCTCATCAATCACATTTTAGAAATTAGAGCGTAACGTCATCATATAGCTCCTTGGCGCGCCATAATAATTATAAAAACGCGTATTCCCAAGGCGTTCATAATACCGCGTATTGGACAGATTATTCACGGTTCCCGTCATCGCCAAATATCGGTTCCATTGATAACCCACCTGCACAGACGCCACGACATAGCCCGGCTGCGTCACAAGGCGGCTATTCCCAAACGTCCCGCTTTGCGCATTAAAGCCACCGCCTACACTCCAAATATTCTTTTCTGCCCCCAGATGCGGCTCAAAACGGTAATGCGTCCACAGCTTCCACAGATTACGGGGAGAGTTTGCGGCATAAACCAAGCCCGCATCCTGCGGCGTTCCATCATTGACGATATGGTTATCATTATACGTATAGCTGCCGTTAATATCCCAACCCGGCAAAGGACGGCCAATCACTTCAACTTCAGCACCCTGACTGCGTGTTTTCCCCGTAGAAGCATAACAATCGCTGGTTCCTGAGGGACCACACATCGAATTAACCGAGCTCAGATAAACACCTTCATGCTGGTTATTAATGCGGAACCCGGCAACCGAAACACTCAGAGCGTGATGGAAGAAATCACCCTTCACCCCACCTTCCAACTGCTTGCCACGAATAGGCTGCAACTGACTGCCCGCAAGGGTCCAAGCTGATTGCGGCTGGAACGTGGAAACATAGCTCACATAAAAAGAGATATTCTTCAAAACACTCCACGTCGCACCAATATACGGCAACAAAATCCCTGACTGGTCGATGCTCGTCGTCATCGGCAGCGTCACAGGCCGGCGTGTCTGGCTTTTGCTCACATATCCACTCACACGGCCACCAAACGTAATAGAGACACTCTCCACCGGCTTGATATGCGCTTGCCCGTATACACCCCACTGCGTCATCGGTTGATAACTTTGACGCGTAATCGTCGGCAGCAGAGCCGATGCTATCCCCTCCATGCCAGCGAGGGAGACATTCCGCAGCGCGGCACTCGTCGTTGACGTAAGCGTCGCACCAGAACCATTGTAAATATAACGGTCATAATTTGCGCCAAACATCAGATGATGCGTTTGCCCAAATAGACGCACTGGCCCTGTAACATACCCATCCACACCATTATTCACTTCGGAATATTTCGTGTTAGCGAGTATCGCATTACCCCGCTGCGTTGCGGCATTCCACGTTCCCAGATACGCATATTGCAGCACCGTATCCGAAGAACGATGACGTCCATTCACTAAGGCTCGCCAACCATGGGCAAATATATGCTCCCACTGCGCCGATAATTCCGTCATCGGAGCATGAGCATTGTTCAACTTGGCACCAACCCACGTTGAACGCGCATAATTCAGATCTGAACCATCCGCACCACGCGGGAGGCCCATAAAGCGCCGCGTTTCATTACTCTGAGACGCCACAGATAATGTCAGCGTATCGTTCACAGTCGGTCGAATATCCGTCACACCATAAATGGTCCAACGCCGATCACGACCATTATCATAGAAGAAACCACGATCTGTTCCTGCCACAACCAAACGCGCAGAGACATAGCGTGAACGCGCAACCGGCCCACCAATATCCAACGTTGCGTGGTTATTATTCCACGAACCGTATGAATAAGACGCATTACCCGAGAACTGATCCGTTGGGCGCTTACGTACAAAATTAACACTCCCCCCCGGAGGCGCAGAACCTTGGAAAATACCATCCGGCCCGCGCATCACCTCCAAACGATCGTAAATCGCCAAATCAAATTGCTGCGCCCAAGCTAAGCCGTTAGACGCAGACACCCCATCATATTGTGGCTGAAGCCCAAAACCGCGTGACGTAAACCCGGCCGTACCATCGCCATACAGATTAACATTCACACCCGCGACCTGCCGCAAAGCGGTATCAACCGAAAATAAATTCTGGTCCTTCATCTGCTGGCTGCTCAGCACAGAAATCGATTGCGGCACATCCCGCACGCGCATCAACATTTTATTTATGGACACCGCCGGTACCGTGTAAGTCCCAGTGCCATCCGTCTCGGCTTTTAAACGCTGCCCTAAAACCAGTAGCTGCTCTACACTTTGCGGCTCAGAAGCCGTCGCCTGCTGAGATATTTTTTTCGCTCTCGTAACCGGCACCGCATCACCAGCAAGACTCGTCAAAGGCCACAGAGCCGAAGCTGAGACCAACATCATCCATAAACCATCGTGCAACCGCATTGTGTTTTCCTCTTTCAAATAGAATGCGGCCCCTTTTATGCAAATGAGAAAAATTCTCAACAACTTTATAAATTTAATTTGAATTTTTATTGAAAGAAAAAATGTAAATAAATATGAATAATTTATGTCATTTTAATTATAAAAATATGTAATTATATAGATAACAAAAATAAATTTTCATAAAATATTAATAATATTTATTTTAATAAAATGTATTTTTAAGTAAATTCAATGTCACGAGTTCACTATAATATGTTCAAAAAAAGCTTCTCTGGCCTATCCCTCCTTTTATTTTGTACCTCGGGCCTAACCGCCATGGCGGATGACGCACACACAGAACACCTCCAAGTGCACGGCAAACGCAAAAGCGACTCCGCTCAAGCGCAAGCCCCCGGGCAAACGCCTATGACCGCTACCCAGCCTGAAACCAGCATTTCCAAGACCTACATCAAACACATTGCATCACCCCACGCAGACTACTTGTCTGTCATGCAATTCAGCCCTTCCGCCTCGAACTCCTCTCCAAACGGTCCGGGCATGTCGAGCAAAAATGCCGCCATTCGCGGCTTCCAAGACGGCCAATATAACGTCACGTTTGACGGCATTCCCTTCGCGGACCCAAGCTCTTTCTCCCACCAAACAACATCATTTTTCCCAGCTCCCGTACTGGGCAGCATGATGATTGACCGCGGTCCCGGCACGGCGTCCACTATGGGCAATGCCACTTTCGGCGGCACGATGGCTCTGAACTCGGAAGACCTGCTCGACAAGCACCTCATCACCATTAACGGTGCCTATGGCAGCGCCAACACATACCAAGCAGGCATAGACCTACAATCTGGTGCTATTGCCGCCACAAACGGCACACGTATTCTTTTCAACTACAATCACACAGCAACAGATGGCTTGCTGAAATATGCTGGGCTGCGACAGGATAATTATTTCCTCAAAATCGAACAGCCAATCTATGATTTCGCACATTTTTCCGTAGTCAGTGAACGCACCACAGTCGCATGGAACAACTACGTCCAACCCACCGTCGCAGGCACCCAAAAATACGGCTATAATTACGCCAGCCTGAACAATGACCCAACATCCCAACTCTATCGTTCCTATAACTTTAGCAACCGTTGGTCAGACTTCAGCTACGCCAAATTTGATGCTGAAAAATATGGCTTCCGCTTCGTCGATAAAGCCTACACTTATGGCTACGATGAAGCCGCAACTGCTGGCGGCAACACAAACGGGACAACCCCGAACAGCACATTACTGACATCTGGGGTACCCGGCGTTGGTTCTGGCTCCCATTACCGCCCATGGGGCAATATTGCGACGTTAGAGCGTGACTTTGGACATGGCGTCACCAACGTTACCGCCCGCGCTGGCGTATGGTACGACTACTCACGCCAAACCCAAGTTCAAGTCACAAACGACCTCTCAACCGGACAAATCAAACCCTATAAAGGCCGCTCAACGGCCCTTTCCTACAATCTTCTCGGCTATACAACATCCATCAACTCCTTCTTGGAATTTGTCTGGCGGCCGATCAAAGGTCTCTCCATTACACCGGGCTGGAAACATGTTGATTTCAAACGCAGCCTTAATGGCGTGTCCAGCGGTAGCACTCTAAACTCCACCCGCTCTTATGCGGTCGATCTCGGGTCAGCAGCGCTGAATTATCAGTTCAACCAACACTGGGCTTATTATGCTCAATGGGCGATGGGCTTCCAAGCACCACCATCCAATGTGCAGCGTGGCCCCGGCGCACAATTCAATACCCTGTCCCCACAACAAACCATCAATTACCAAACGGGTATTATCTTTAAATCTGATCGATTTGTCGCTGATATCGATGGATATTATATTAACTTCCGTAACAAAATCAGTGCCTTTGCCCTCCCCGTCGGGCCAGGCGGAAGCTACGTTACCGTTTACGGCAACCAAGGCGGCGTCATCTATAAAGGCTTTGAAGCCGAAGCCACTCTCCGCGCAGGCTATGGCTTTAGCGTAACAGCCAACGCTTCCATCAATAGCGCCGCAGATAAAACAAGCGGCATGCAGGTTGCCAACGCTCCATCCAGCACGGCTTTTTTTGGCGTACTTTATGACCGCGATGCCCTGTACGGGTCTTTCCTCACAAAATATGTGGGCCACCGCTTCGCTGGCGCAGGACAGTTGCCAAGTGGTGCGAACTACACACGCCTTCCCGCTTATTCCTCAACGGACCTCACGCTCGGTTACCGCTTCGGCAGCAAATACCGCGTACAATTCCAAGTGGCTAATATCTTCGATAACCGCACCATTACCGAAGGCAACGGCAGCGCAACCCTGCCAACTTATTACTACCTACCACCACGTAATTATTACGGATCTTTCTCTGCATCATTCTAAACCACACAAAAAGGCAACGCTTTCAAGCGTTGCCTTTCCCCGGCCCTAATATCCCCCCATACGGGCAGACGGATATTATTGTCCCAAAGACTGATTCAAAACAGCCGCCAAGCGCACTCCTGCTTGCTCCAAACGCAACTGAATCAACGGCCACGCCACAGCGGTATACGCATCCCCCAAATCTGGGTGTTGCTGCGAGGGCAATGCACCATAAACAACGCTCCGCGCCAACTCATGGCTTTCATCTACCCAGTCAACAACAGCACGATAAGGCGCCCCAGAAGCTGCCAAATCCTGCGTCCAGTAACGCGTTTCTTCAGGTGTAATCTGCGCCGATAAATGCTCAGCAGCCGCCTTCGCCACCGCATAATCAATCGAATAATGCGGACCAATGACCAAGTGATCCTGACGGTTCAGAATACCATCATCCCACAACGCATGCAGGTTCATATGCCCACGCGCAGAATCACCATAATACGTCAGGCGCACCGTATTGCCCCCCATATCATGATCACGCTCTGCCGCATGCAGAGGCTGATGCAAATCCCCCACCAAATGCACCACCCATTTCAACGCCTCTAACCGTTCTTGAGACGGTGCATGAACATCTCCCAGTACTTTAATCTCTTCTGGCAAACGCTCCACAACACAATTTGTGTCGACACAATCCCGCATACGCTCATAGGCAGGGTTCACAATATCGGTGTCCACATAGTGCCATTTCAACGTCTCTGGCCGCCCCCCTTGCGCACGCGGAAGATGCGCCATCGTATCTGGCCATGAGGCAACTTGATCGAGAGACTGATGCCCCTCCAACGCTAAAAGCTGATGCACCACCGCTTCCGCCTTTGGCGTTAAACGCTCTTGGGCAATATCTGCCACCATCGCGTGCCCATAGGGCCCCCACGCATAAGCCGATGTCGAAACACTCATACCCAGCGCCATAAAGACGGCACCCTTAAGCCAATGCTGCATCATCATTATTCTAACCCTATAAAAGCTACCTGAAGGCCCTACGCCCTTAACGAGCGCCTTGCTGTTCAACCAACGCACAAACCTCCGCATAATGCGGCGCTGCATCGGCCGCTCCATTACGCGTCGTCGCTAAAGCACCACAAGCGGCCGCAAAACATACTGCATCTTGAAAGGACGTCTTCTGCGCCAATGCAAAAGCCAACCCCGCGTTAAAGCTATCACCCGCAGCAACCGTATCAATCGCATCAACACGGAAAGGCTTACAAAACCCTTCCTCATCGCCATCACGCCAAAACACACCACGGCTACCCATCTTCACCAATACCCGGCGCACACCTTTTGCCTGCAAAATTCGCGCTGCTTCAGAAGCTTCTTCCACTGTTTCTGGCGTAATACCCGTTAAAAGACCCGTCTCGGTTTCATTGGGCGTAATAATATCCGCCACCCGTAACACATCACCCGACAAACCACCCTCCGGTACAGGTGCAGGGTCCAACACCACAACGCCGCCAGCAGCTTTCACACGTTGCGCCGCCGCAATCACAGCAACCTCCGGAACCTCAAGCTGCAACAGAAGAACGGCGGCCTCTTTTAACCAAGTATCGGCGACAACAACATCCGTCGCATCAACGGCCATATTCGCACCACCAATGACAGTAATGCTGTTTTCACCCGTTCCAGCATCAATTCCAATTAGCGCCACACCCGTTGCATGGTCAGCATCATCCCGTAAGGGACGCAATTCAACCCCAAAACGCGCCAATTCCTGCCGAGCACGCGCCCCAAAATCATCACGGCCAACGCGCCCCACCAGCGCCACACGCACAGCGCCAGAAGCCGCTAAACGTCCCGCAGCCGCCGCTTGGTTACTCCCCTTCCCCCCAAGCATGATGCCATAGCTCTCACCATGCACCGTCTCTCCCGGACGCGGCAAGCGTCGCGCCCGTGCCGTCACATCAATGTTAACACTTCCAAACGAAACAATAAGTGGTGTGACGACAGAATGAGACACGATAACCCGCTCCACTAAAGAAAACGCGCCAGCCATAGCACCAACATACCGCTCACGTCAGGGCCATGTCCCCTCACACATGCCATAGAGCGGGATGGAAAGGCCATTCACGTCTTCGATGATGAGATCACAACACTTCCAAAGAGCTACCCTCAAAGCCTGAGCCAAAATAAATAGAGAATAGTATAAAATTTTTTCATACCCCAGTCGTTGGATATGGTTCTGAAGTCATCGAAAATACACTTAGAACATCATGTTATATCATCTCTATAATCTACAGAATCCTCAGAAAATTACTCATAACACTTTTGGCGCAGCCTCTCAGAGCATCTAAAAATTTTCTTTATTATTTCTATAGCACGCGTCGGTAGACGGAAAATACGGCAATAGATAAGTTATCTATCCCCATATTTTTAATACCAAAAGCAAACGCCAGAAGCACCAACCCAATCAATACCCCCATACGTAATGCGAGCATTTCCTCAAATATATCCGCGCACCTAACACCATACATGACCAATGACATCGACGACGCCCGCAAAACTTGGCCGCACACGCAAAACCAATCTCGTTCTTGATCCCCATGAACACTAATATATCGCTGCCAAATCGTGACTTACAAAGCAGCTCTTATCAAAGATCACTCACAAAGAAGGCGACCGACACGCAGCACAAAAAAGGGGACAGTTTCCTGTCCCCCTTTCCTAGCAACCATCAAAAGCAACACACTCAGGCAGAACCCAAAATAAAGCCACCGCCCAAAACGCGCGTTCCATCATACAAAACACAGGCCTGACCGGGTGCCGGCGTTGCCCCTGCGGTCAACTCAACGCGCGCACCACCATCAGCCAATGGCACGACAAGTGCCTCACGCAATTCTTCACGCGCACGGATCTGCACACCACACCGCACACCTTCCGGTATTGGGTTGCACAGCCAGTTCATGTCCCGCAGATGAATAACTTTCCGGGCCTCAGCACTCTGCACTGAAGCACGCGGGCCCACGACGATACGGCGACTGGACACATCAATTTTGGTCACCATCTGGCGCTCACCAACAGCTGTGTGAATATCACCCAACCGCTTGCTCTGCCCTACCGTGTACCGCGCGACACCTTCATGCTGACCAAGCACCTGCCCAGCTTCATCCACGATCTCTCCCGGACCACGAATTTCAGGACGCAGCTTTTCAACAATCTCAGCGTAAGAACCATTTGGTACGAAGCAAATATCTTGGCTGTCCGGCTTATCCGCAATCTGCAAGCCAAACTCTTCCGCCATCTTACGCACCTGCGCCTTATCCGGCACATCACCTAACGGGAAACGCAGATACTCTAGCTGCTCACGTGTCGTCGCAAACAAGAACCAGCTTTGATCACGGTCACTATCGATCGGACGGTGCATTTGCGCCCCGTCCTCTCCTTCAACGCGGCGGACATAATGCCCCGTTGCCATCGCTTCACAACCGAGGTCACGCGCCATGCCCAGCAGATCCGTGAACTTCACGCCCTGATTACAAGCGACACACGGCACAGGCGTTTCCCCGCGCGCATATGACGAAGCAAAACTATCAATCACACTGTCACGGAAGCGGTTTTCCGCATCAATCACATAATGCGGAAAGCCCAAACGATCGGCCACAGCACGCGCATCCATGATGTCACGCCCCGCACAACAAGCTCCCGGCTTAGCTGCTTGACCATGATCATAAAGCTGAAGCGTCGCACCAATGACCTCGTGGCCCTGTTGGTGAAGAAGTGCCGCCACAACAGAACTGTCCACCCCTCCGGACATGGCAACGAGGATGCGCATCGTCTTCAGCCCTGCTTCGGAATATGAACGACAAGACCATCCAGCGCGTCTGTCATGACAATCTGGCAGCCCAAACGTGAGGTCTCTTCAAGACCGAAAGCGAGGTCGAGCATATCTTCCTCATCATCCGTCGCATCACTCAGCTTACCAGCCCATTCCGGGTCCACAATGACGTGACATGTTGCACATGCCAAAGACCCCTCACAGGCCCCTTCCAGATCAATATCGTGCTTATGCGCAACTTCCAAAACGGACAAACCGTTCGGCGCATCAACATCATGGCGCGAACCATCACGATCAATAAAGGTCATCTTAGGCATGGACGATCATCTTCCTTGTACTCAGTAAACGTCAGGACACACGTGCAACATCAACCAGAAGCGCCGCCGCACGATCAATTTCGGCGTTGGACGTAAAACGTCCAACCGAGAGACGCAAGCACCGTGATGCTTCAGCCTCCGGCAATCCCATCGCCGTCAAAACATAAGAGGGTGCCAGCTCCGCCGCTGAACAAGCAGAACCCGTCGACATGGCGATGTCGGGCAGATGAGCCATTACGTCAAGGGCTGAGACCCCTTTCGGCAGGCAGAAATTCAATCCACCGGGCAAACGCGGCACTTTTGCACCATTTAACACACTCCCCGGCAAGCCATCACGCAATTTTTGCCACAACGCATCCCGCAACTGCGCCAAACGCTCTGGCTCCACCGTCAAAGCACCACGCGCTATCCGCGCTGCCTCACCAAACCCAACGACCAACGGCGTTGGTAACGTGCCAGACCTTACCCCACGCTCCTGCCCACCACCTGACAATAGTGGCACAACCCGCGCCCGTGGCCGCCGACGCACATACAAGGCACCAACTCCTTTGGGCCCATACATTTTATGCGCTGAAACCGATGCAAGATCGACATGTTCTAACGATACTGGCAACTTCCCCGCCATCTGGGCCAAATCCGTATGAAACACCGCCCCAGCCTGACGCGCCAAAGCGGATAACGTCGGAATATCCTGCAAAACGCCCGTTTCATTATTGGCTGCCATAATACTGACTAGGGCCGTCGGCACCGACAAGGCCTTCTCCAAAGAAGCCGAATCCACCATCCCATGCCGATCGACCGGCAAGATCACAGGTTCAAAACCTTCACTTTCAAGAGATTTTACGGACTCCAAAACACATTTATGCTCGACAGCACTCGTAATAACCCGGCGCCGCTCCCCGCCCATACGCTGCACATGGCGCGCCGCACCTTTAATGGCGATGTTATTGGCTTCCGTGGCACCAGATGTAAAAACGATCTCGCGCGCCTCTGCCCCAATCAGGGCTGCCACATGCTCACGCGCCACCTCAACAGCGTGCGCTGCTTTTTGACCCGGACCATGCGTACTATGCGGATTGGCAAAATCCTGCGTGAACCACGGCAACATGGCATCCACAACCTCTGGCGCGCACGGCGTCGTCGCAAAATAATCCAGATAAATCATGCACCCATCTCCCGGCCACTACGCTTTGCGTAAACGCTGCACCATCTGTTCATACGCCGCGATGAACCCATCCACCTGCACATTTTGAACATTCCACGGCAACGACACACGAAGAGCCTGCGTGGCCCCATCATGCTCACCCATCGCCGTTAACACATGCGATGCCGCCACCTTCCCCGATGAACAGGCCGACCCTGCCGATACCGCAAACCCAGCCAAATCCAGCGTCATTAACTGTATCTGCGCACCAACGCCGTCCAAAATCACATTACTCGTGTTCGGCAAACGCGCGGCACCATACCCGGCAACCCGCGCACCTAAGCGCTGCACCGCCGCATCAATCTGTGCGCGCAAGCCATCCACGACAGACCAATCCTGCTCACGCGCAGCCGTAAAAGCCGCCGCCATCCCCATAATTGCTGGGAGCGCTTGCGTCCCCCCGCGTCGCCCACGCTCTTGCCCACCACCCGGCATCAAGGCGTCAATGGATTCTGCATCCGGCAACAACAGCGCACCGGCCCCTTTCGGCCCGCCCATTTTATGCCCCGAAAGGGCAACACTACAGCCCTCTAAACTCTGCTCTATCCGCCCGGCACTTTGCACCGCATCCACATGCAAACGCGCACCGAACTCTCGGCAGAGCGCGTGCACGTCTTCCAACGGAGAGAGCACACCCGTTTCATTATTTGCCGCCATAACACACACGAAAGCCGGGCCTGATTCCGCGAGTTTTTCCCGCAAAACAGCACAATCCAACACGCCATCACGCAGGACGGGTATAATCTCCGCCCCGGGCACAACGCGGCGGATCGCATCATGCTCCGTTGCGCCAATCAAGACACGCCGCCCCGCGCCATAAGCGTGCAACGCCAACGCGTTCGCCTCCGTCCCGCCAGACGTAAACACACATTGATCCGGGTCTCGCCCAAATCCGTGCCCGAAAACAGAGCGCGCCTCTTCCAGCGCACGGCGCACCGCACGGCCAAATGCATGCACCGATGACGGATTACCAACGAGGTCCAACGCTGCAATCACAGCCTCACGCGCTTCAGGCCGCAATGGCTCCGTTGCGTTCGCATCAAGATACGTTTGGGCAGATAAAAAAGTCATAAACACCACATCGGATTGAACGAAGATTTACGCAAGTTTCGGATTGACGATTCGTGAATTTAAGGCAACGTGTCGATTTTGGTGGAAATCTTTGCGCTTGAGTCGATATACAATCGCACATCGGAAGGCAGGGCCGTAATCCTGCCGGACACAGTGTGAGAGAAATATGCCCGAAGTGATGTTCGCTGGCCCAGATGGCCGGCTTGAGGGACGTTATCACCACTCTAGCGAACCTAACGCTCCCCTCGCCCTGGTGCTGCACCCCCACCCCCTGCACGGTGGCACCATGAATAACCGCATCACCTACACAATGTATCGCCATTTCGAGAAAATGGGTTTCTCAGTGATGCGGTATAACTCGCGCGGTGTTGGCCGTTCACAAGGCCGCTATGATGGCGGCATAGGCGAGATTTCAGATGCAGCCGCTGCGCTGGACTGGATGCAAATGGTGAACCCAAATTCAACCGAACTTTGGATCGCCGGATACTCCTTTGGTGCGTTCGTCGGCATGCAGTTGCTCATGCGCCGCCCTGAAATCAGTGGTTGGATCAGCGTAGCGCCTCCAGCCAATGATTATGATTTCGGCTTTTTGGCACCATGCCCCTGCGGCGGTCTTATGATCGCTGGCGGAAAAGACGAAATGGCACCAGAATCCGGCATCCACAAACTTGTGGACAAGCTTAATACGCAGAAAAATGTATCCGTCGATTATCGTATCTTCGATGATGCCGACCACATTTTTGCAAACCAAGCAGACCAAGTCGGCGCAGCGCTTGAAGACCACGTCACCACCATGCGTGGCCGCAAAGCCCTCGCCCTCGCGGCAGACTAACAATAAACCCGCCGCAGCACCCAATAACTGCGGCGGGTTTATCTCAAATACAATAAAATAATCACTTTAAAATACAGAAAACATCGCTAATATCACAGCATTATAAAATGCACTGTGAGACTCTATTGTGCCACTACATTTTCACCCACATGATGATATTCAAGGTACCCATTGGGTCTCCTACGGGCCACCACGTATCGTGCAAGCAAAGCGCGCAGATACAGGAGATTGGCACTTTGGTGATATGACACTTTCAGAACAGGAGCTTTTGTCAGCACTTCCAAAGTTTTCGCCCAAAAAACTTACAGAATTCACTCTTACTCATGATGGCTGGAAAAGTGCGAAATTCAAATCATTTCGCCCATTAATCTATTTTTGTGCTTTCCACGACCCCACCATTCTCGAGTGCGTATGCATCGCCGTTAACTCTCTCGTCACATTCGGAAAATGGCAATACGATATCGCCATTCTGACCAGCCCAGATACCGTCGAAACACTACAAGAATCCTTATCATCCCTCGACGTTCCCGGCACGCTCACCATCATCCCCGTTCCCAACACCCACGACAAACTCGACTGGTGCTTGTCACGTTATAATTTTGCCTTATCTGACATGTTCCAACATGCCAGCCCTATCCTTTATTGTGATGCTGACATTGTCTGTGACCACCCCTTGGATGACATCCTGCCCCTACTTGTCACCTCCCCCTTCGTGCATGCCTGCCCAGAAGGACGCTTAGATGAAGGTTCTTTACAATCCGAAGGGCACTGGTTTGGCTGGCGCCTCCTCTCGGGAGACAATGTTCCCTTTGATCCATTCAGCAGAGGTTTTTCCTCGGGAATTCTTGGATTTGCCGATGCCCGTAGCGTCCAAGACGTCTTTCCACTGATCCGCCAAGCAGCCTACGGCTGGATGGAAACATTCGGTGGGAGAGAAACATTACCCAGCTTTGACCAGCGTTTTGCCAATTATGTTCTACGCAAAATGAATATGAGCAGCTTAGACATCATCCCTCAGAAGGTTTCTCTCTTCCGTATCCCACCAGAAGGACAACCTTACCCCTCCGTACAGCAGCGCAGGGGTATTGTTCATTTTCTAGGCGCCTCTACAGTCAAAAAATTAGCATCTATGCAAGCCTATGTTTCTGCCCTCAAAGAGAGAGGCGTTTAAAACGCCCTTCTCCTTCCCCCGAGTGCCAATAATCCTTCTCTACTTCACTCAACCTCTCGATCACGCCTTTGCCTCAAAATAAACGCATAAATACTCATCCAATCACGCGCCCGCCGCGCAATACGCTCCAAACGCGCTTTATTTTTTTCTACGAAACATTCGTCATGATTATCTAGGTTACTCGGATATTCATCTCGCAACATAAAAACCTGCTTTCAAAAAAATATCCTCTTAAAATACCGTCAAAAGAGTAAACGTTAGTTAACAACATAAAAGAGTCATAACCCTCCCCGCTCCTTCATTCCTCCCAACATACACCGTTAAGGCGGGTGTCCTCCCCGTTTTGCTGTGCTATGCAAGTCACCCTCTTATTTTATGTCGAATAGTGTTGAGCGTCCCATGCCAAAGTCTCCATTCCTCCGTGAAGCTCAGGCCCGTGGCCTGATTTTCCAGTGTACTGACCTTGAAGCACTTGATGCTGCAATGCTCACTGGCCCCGTCACGGCCTATGCAGGCTTTGATCCTACGGCAGACTCCCTGCATGTGGGCAATGCTGTTTCCATCATGATCTTGCGCCTACTGCAAAAACACGGCCATCGCCCCGTAGCCCTCATGGGTGGCGGCACAGCACGCATCGGTGACCCATCATTCCGTGATGAGGCACGCTCTCTCATCACAGCCGAAACCATCGCGCATAACATTGCAGGAATTGAAAAATCCCTACGCCAATTCATTGATTTTTCAGATAATCGCGCCCTGCTGACCAATAACGGAGATTGGCTCAATAAACTGTCCTACCTTGACCTGCTCCAAGATGTCGGCGTGCATTTCTCCATCAGCCGCATGTTGTCTTTTGAGAGCGTCAAACAACGCCTCGACCGTGAGCAAGGCCTCACTTTCCTAGAGTTCAACTACTCCATTCTTCAATCTTACGACTTTCGCGAACTCCATCGCCGCGAAGGCGTCACGCTCCAAGTGGGAGGCTCGGACCAGTGGGGCAACATTGTCTCAGGTATTGACCTCACCCGCCGCACAGAAGGCAAACAAGTTTTCGGCCTGACTACACCACTCGTTACAACGTCTTCCGGCGCCAAAATGGGCAAATCTGCTGGTGGTGCCACATGGGTCCGTGAAGCAAAGCTCCCCGTCTTTGAGTACTGGCAGTTCTGGCGCAACACAGAAGATGCGGACGTCGAACGCTTCTTGAAAATGTTCACAGACCTACCTGTTGAAGAATGTGAACGCCTCGGTGCGCTGGAAGGCGCAGCGATTAATGACGCGAAGAAAATCCTCGCAACAGAAGCCACCGCCATCTGCCATGGCCGCGCTGCGGCTGAAGAAGCAGCCGAAACGGCACGCCGCGTTTTCGAACAGGGTGCCGCCACAGCAGCTCTGCCAGAAGTCACCATTCCCGCGGCCACATTAGAAGACGGCCTGCCCATCTTCCGTCTCCTGCAAGATGCCGGCCTAGCCGCCAGTGGGGGCGAAGCACGCCGTCTGATCCGTGGTGGTGGTGCACGCGTCAATGACGTTGTCGTCAGTGACGAGAACCTCACCGTCAGCGCAAAAGACCTACAAAATGGCGCCGTAAAGCTCTCTTCCGGCAAGAAGAAACACATCCTCGTGCGCCCTGCATAACGCCACAACATGACGGGTGTCATATCCATCGTGTGACACCCGGCACTGTTCGGCCTTTGGCTCATCTCTCCATAGTGACCACACCCGCTCTTGGGTTTCTATGGAGTCCTCACCATGGCCACCGCCCCACAAAAACGCCTTTTCACCACCGAAGCTATCACGCTCGTCTTCGCTGCTTTTTGGGCATTGCGCGGCGGCAAAGCAGCCCTCCTCCCTCAAACCCCGCTCTTTATTCTCGTTGGGCTCATTTCTGCCCTGCTGCTCGGCAGTTTCATCGCCCGATATTTCTACCTCACATTGCCCGAACGATCCTTTGACCAAACACTCCTCAAGCGCGTCCAAATATGGCGCGGCGTATCGCTCTTTTGTGTCGGATTCCTCACGAACGCCATACATCATACAGAACTCATGTACCCCCTGATTGGTGGCATCATCGGCCTGACCTTAATCCCTATGGGGCGCGCCTTAGAAGAACCAACCCATTACTATTCCGGCGCAATTATTGTTTTAATCTCTTGCTTTTCTTGCCTTTTACCAGCCCAAATGCACATGACACTCTCAGGCCTTGGCACCGCCACCACATTATGGATCAGCGCGACAATACGCCTCGCACGGATACACACATATACCACACAGGAAACGGTCGTTTAACGTCATGTCCTTACTCGGAATAGACCAGAATCCAACCCGCCGAAAAACCTATCTCTACCACTCCGTATATCTGGTCTATTTGTTCTTTTATCCGCTCAACTGGTTCTTCGATAAAACACCAAGCATTTTCCAAGCATCCTACGGCATCGCAGCTCTTCTGGCGTTTCTGGTGCTCTACTTTGCACCATACAGAGCGGCCAATAAAATTGATGGTGTCGACAGCACCACTTTTGAAATTATTCTCACGGCATTACTTGGCTTTTCAGCCTCTTGGACCAATGCGGGATGGATGACGCTCAACATTTATGCGTCTGCCATGTGTATCCGCCTGCATGATACACGCCGCGCCATCACTCTACTGGTTTTGCTCCAGATTGCCCTCATTTCTTTCGCTTGGACCGTGCGCCATGTCCCGATTTCAGGCGGTATCTCCGTTCTCATCAGTTTGGCCACTTACACCATGTCATGGTTTCAAAGCCGCCTTGCTCGCCAGAACCAGCGCCTGAAAGAAGCCCAATCTGAAATCCGTGCCCTCGCCACAACATCCGAGCGTGAGCGCATCGCACGTGATCTGCATGACCTCTTAGGTCACTCCCTCACCGTCATCGCCATCAAAAGTGAGCTCGCTGCCAAACTCCACAACCGCGCTCCTGAACGTGCCCTCTGTGAAATCAACGATATCAGCCTTATTGCCCGTGATTCCCTACGCGATGTACGCGCTGCCATCACAAACATGAAAAGCGCCACCCTCACTCGCGAGTTAGAGCAAGCTAAAAATGCCCTTCAATCTGCATCCATCTCCCTCATCATTCACGGTGCAGAATGCCTCGCACATGAAAGTAATACCTCTGTAGAAACGTGTAGTGTTCTAGCCATGACCTTGCGTGAGGCCATTACCAATGTCATCCGTCATTCACACGCTACCCAATGCCACATCACAATTCATGGCCAACATAACGGTCCGCCACAAGGCATCACAGTCAGCGATAACGGCACCGAACTCACCTGCCCCGATACCCTTTTAGAGGGCAATGGCCTTCGTGGGATGCGTGCGCGCCTTGCCGCCATCGGCGGTACCATCACCCTTACGCCCAATACCCCCGGCCTCACCCTAACCGCGAGCTTTACACCATGATCACCCTCCTTCTCGCCGAAGACCAAACCATGCTCATAGATGCGTTTGAAACGCTGCTGAGTTTAGAAGATGACATGACCATTATCGGCCGCGCCCATAATGGTCATGACGCATTAACGCTGGCCCATGAACTCAAACCCGATATCATTATGACGGATATTGAAATGCCGAACATGACCGGCATTGAACTCGCCGAACGTCTAAAAGCAGAAAACAGCCCTGCCAAAATCATTATCGTCACAACATTTGGCCGCCCCGGCTATCTGCGTCGTGCGCTTCAAGCAGGCGTCCGTGGCTACATGCTCAAAGATGCTCCCATTACTCAACTCGCCAATGCCATTCGCAAAGTCGCTGCTGGAGGACGGGCTATCGCACCAGACCTGGCCGAAAGTGTCTGGGATGCCCTGCCAGACCCACTCAATGACCGTGAACGCATGATGCTCCGCTTTGCCGAGGCCGGAAAGACCAATCAAAACATTGCCGAAACAATGAATTTATCCACGGGAACAGTCCGCAACTATTTCTCAGAGATCGTACAAAAATTGGATGCTAAAAACCGTATCGAAGCCAGCCGCATCGCACGCCAAAATGGGTGGCTATAAGACTCACCCAAGGCAAGGGAGAGAGCGAACACCTACACGCACAACAATAAACTACTTATTGCGTCTCAATGCTCAAATACACAGAGAGGCCCCTCACCGAGGCGGCTTCATCGTCTGTGCTTCTTGCCCCACCAAGCGTACAACACGCTGCAACACCCGATCTTGTGCATAAACCGAGACAGCCCGCTGACGACCGCGCTCTCCCATCGCCACAGCTTTCTCACGGTCCTGCGTTAACACTTGTAAGGCCCGCGCCAAAGGCGCTGCCAAACCCGGAGGTACCAACAATCCCGTGCGCCCTTGCTCAACTTGCTCACGAGGGCCACGCACATCCGTTGCGACAACTGGCAGTCCACACAACATCGCTTCAATAACCGACATCGGCAGACCTTCAAAATGACTAGGCAAAGCAAAAACATCTGCACCCGCCAGAAGCTCCGCCACATCATCGCGCGCACCTAACATACGCAGTCTTTTACCCAACACCTGATGCGCCCGGGCAAAACTACCCTCCAAATCCCCCCCGTGATCCGTCGTCAGCCGCTCGCCTACGACCCATAGCTCCGCACCCGGTACCTCTTCCATCGCCCGCAGCAATTCAGGGTAGCCTTTATGACGCACCAACCGTGACACAGCGATCACAACCGGCACATCCTCCGCCACACCCAACGCCGCCCTAACGCGGCGGCGCACAGCATCATCAGGCCGAAAGCGCTGCGGGTCCCGACCATTTCCAATCGCCAACGGATGTGCATTTAAGTGCAGCCTACGCGCATCCCGCGCTTCTTCTACGGATACCGTCATATAAAGATCGGTTATCCGCCCAGCAATAAACTCCAAGACCAAAGATAACCACCGCCGCAAGCATGATCCCGGCTGGTTGAACAAAAAACCATGACCCGTATAAGCAATAATCGGCACCCCGCAGATTTTCGCTGCAATACGCGCCAAAATACCACTAATCGGCATATGGCCATGCACCATATCTGGCCGCTCTCGCCGGATAAGTCGGATCAACACCCACAAAGCTCGGCCTTGCGCTATAGGCGAAAAACTCCGCGCCATTGGCAGGCTATGCACAACAAACCCATCCTGCCTGACGGGCGCCAAATCTGGCCCCTCTGCACAGCCGCCTTGCACGTCATGACCAGCGGCCCGCAAAGCCTGCATCAACGGAAAAAGAAACTGCTTTAGAGCAAAATCAACATTCGTAATTTGCAAAATTTTCAAGGGCCGGCCACTCACTCCGGAATACGCTCCAATAACCACGAAACAGTTTGTGTCACACCAGGCGGAGCCGCGCTTAGCTTAGCTGCGTCATCCTGACGCACACCTTCTTCCGCAGCCTCCGCATCCGACGCAGCCCCCGTATATTTCGGGTCAACATACACCACGATTTGTCGTGTAGGCTCTACATGGTCACGTGCCAAATACACATCCGGCTCTACAGCAAGGCCACCGCCACGCTGCCGGAAACGCCAAATCTTCTCACCCACATGCATGATAACGTCATCATCATCCTGCGTCACAATCACATTAGGATGCAGATGGAAACGTAGAACAAAAGAGACAGCACGCTCACTGTGCAAAACATCCTGCCCGCGCAAATCTTCCCCATTATCCCCCAAATACAAATGGCGCTTCCATGTCGCCCCTAATGAGGGATGATAACCATCATGAGAGAGATCAATCCAATGCCCTTCACCATTGGTCTGATGATGGCACGAGATGTGCACTGGCCGTCGCGTCACCCTGCCACGCCGATCAAAGTCAGACGACGACAAATCTTCTGGTATCAACACATTATGCGCTGCACTCGCACGAAGCGCGTCTGCCCACGGCGCTAAAAGCGCAGACCCACAATTTACAAAAATACGGTCTTTGAGATGCGAGAACTCAAAAGAGCACGTCCCCGCATGCGCCGTCTGATCCGCCCCTGAAACTGGCGGCCCACCCCCATCCACAATCAGCAATGATTTACCCAGCGCAACACGGGTAAACTTCCCATCTGTCAGGTTAGACGCAATCAGCTTCAAGCGAGAGCCCTGCGCCAACACCCGCTCGACAGAGCGTACGTCACCTTCGCCGCTCCCATTGAAAACCGCTAGACCGCCATCACCATGGCAAAGCGCACGCAGTACTGGCACAGCTTTCTCAAGCGACGTTTCTACAAGCGGCGGCACACGCAATTGGGCCGCACGAAACATCATGGAGATTTCTGCCAACTCACGCACCAACTCATACTGAGCTTGAGGAGAACGCTCTGCCACCATGCCGTCTGGTAATAAAATACGCTCCAACGCACTCGGCAAATACCGCAAAAAACGTACCATGAAGCCCGTTTGCTCAGGGATCGCCAATGCCGCTGCCAGCAACCCCCGCAAAGCCGACAGCTCCGCCCAACCACAAAATTTCAATGGCAGTAATGCTGAAATCGTGCGGGCTTCTACCAACACACGATCCATCAATTTTTTCTGCAGCTTATGATCTGCAGAAGCTAAACAAAACGCATGATTCGAGAGCCATGACGCTAAACGCATCCCCGTCGTACATGCATCTTCAGCGACTTCACCACCCGGTGGGTTGGCAACCCATACCCCCACCATCTTACGCGCCATAAGACGCGCTTCATCACTACCAAGCGCCCTTAAGTCACGCAGCCACGAAAAACCATACAACCAGTGCCGCGCCGCCTCTGGCCACGTCCCCACAGGCCACGCCGTCAACGGCGTGCGCCCATACGTCAGATCATAATCTTTACGGTCAAAACGGAAATAACGCGCAACCAACCGCGCACCCTGCTCCGCATCGCCATGCCAAGGATCATGACATACCGTCACCGGCCCAGATGGCGCGCCCTTCCGGAAAGGCATCCTCGCCATTGACAGCTTCAGCTTCGAAAATGTTGTCTGCCCCGTTCGGCCCTCGCCCATCAGCTATCCTATTCCGCGTACGGTCCCTCAAGCGCTGCTATCGCAGCATCGCGGTCTTCCTTCCCGAAGACCGATGACCCCGCCACCAACATTGTTGCCCCAGCCGCTACAGCCTGTGCCGCCGTCTCTGGCCCAATTCCACCATCAACCCCCAGCACAATATCACGTCCAGATGCTTTGATCATCTCTGCAAGCTTACGGATTTTTGGCAATTGGCTCTCAAGAAACTTCTGCCCCCCAAAGCCCGGGTTCACCGTCATCACCAAAATAATATCCACCAGATCCAAAACCTGAGACACTGCTTCTGGCGGCGTTGCCGGGCATAATGCAATCCCCGGACGGCAGCCTAAGGCCTTAATCGTCTGCAACGTCCGGTGTACATGGGGCGCATTTTCAATATGCACCGTAATATGATCAGCACCCGCCTTTGCCGTTGCTTCAAGATAAGGATCCACTGGATCAATCATCAAATGCACATCAAATTTAGCCCCCGTATCACGGGGCAAAGCCGCAATAATAGGCGGACCAAACGAGATATTCGGCACAAAATGGCCATCCATCACATCAAGATGTAACCACGGCGCACGCGCCACAGAACGCGTTTCCTCTGCGAGACGCCCATAATCAGCCGCAAGCAAGCTAGGAGCAACAAGAATTGGAGAACGATCAGTCATAACGCTATCTATCCGCAATGCTCGAACAAGACGCAAGCCGCTTATCGGCCCTTACACATCTATAAAGCCACAACCCCCGTCCATACTCTAGAGGTTGTCGCCCCATTCACACATGGAGCATAGCGCAACTCTTGGGAAGGTTCTGCGTCCTTGAAAGAAGGTTTTACACTAACACATTTTCCTGATCCCTTCACCACTGTGGAGCCCTGTATGTTTGATCGCCTTTCCCCCGTCTTGCTCGACTCCTCCACATGGATCCGCCAGCCAGCACATACCGCATGGCTCAAAGCGCGTGGAGAAGACCTCTTGCTCTTTAGTCGCAAAGGGCAAGTCGATGGTGGCTTTACGGGGTTAGACCTCACAGGGCACCTGCCCCCCAAAGCGGCTGCCGAAGCGACACTCACAGCACGCTGCGCCCACGCTTTTGCCGCAGCAGCACTCAAAGGTATCCCCGGCAGCGCAGCACTCAGCCAACATGCCTTAAATGGACTGCGCAGCACTTTTCAGGATACCGAGCATGGTGGCTGGCGGCATTACGCCGACAAACCGCATGAACGTAAGCAAGCTTACCTTCATGCCTTCATTGCGCTCGCTGCATCCTCTGCAACAGTTCTTGGCCTTACAGGAGCAAAGGCACTCCTGCACGACGCTACGACCTGCATCGAGCAACATTTCTGGTCCGAAAACGAAGGCGTCATGCGCGAGAGTTTCGCCGCAGACTGGTCAGACGAAGAAGATTACCGCGGTGCCAACAGCAATATGCACTCCACCGAGGCCTTCCTTGCTCTTGCCGATGTCACGGGTGATACAAAATGGCTCCACCGTGCCCTACGCATCGTGACGCGATTTGTGCATGAACTCGCAGCGTCACAAAACTTCGCCATGCCCGAACATTTCGACCGCAACTGGACATTACTCAAAGACTACCACCACGACCAACCCACACATGACCTCCGCCCCTACGGCATGACACCGGGGCACTTTGTCGAGTGGTCACATCTCACCCTAAAACTTGAAGCCTCCCTGCTCCGCCACGGCCTCCACGCCCCCGGCTGGCTCCTGCATGACGCACAGTCTCTCTTCAAAACTGGTATGCATACGGGCTGGAATACGGATGGTAAGCCCGGCTTAATCTACACGATTGGCTGGGACCACAAGCCACACATCTCAGCCCGAGTACACTGGGCACAAGCCGAAGCCCTCACCGCAGCCATTCTTTTGTATAAACGCACAGGCAACACTCAGTACGAAGAATGGTACCGCACCATTTGGGATTATATCGACACCACCCTCATCGACCGCACGCATGGGAGTTGGTTCAACGAAGTCACCCCCGAAGGCATTCCTTCAGAAACGATTTATCAAGGCAAAGCGGACCTCTACCACGCCTACCAATCTACTCTAGCGCCACTGATGCCCGCAGCCCCCAGCCTCGTCACAGCGCTACGCGCAACACAAAGCCTTTCCGAATAACCATACCCAACGATGCTGCATTGCACTCTACCAAAAAGCGGATCGCACAGCATGCGTCTCTGCTCGCGCGGTAGAGTGCCAAGACGATATCCATTCAAACTAACCACACACGAATAACAACCCTCATTAGGGCTTATACATACGTGATACTACCGGCACAAAAGCCTTTAACCTTGAAATGCATTCAGCGTCTTCAGCGCTACTGAGGCCCCACCCATTTGGGCATTAACTGTACCTGAATCACGCGAAATCCCCGTAATAGTGCCGCTTACCGTCGTTGGAAGTGCAACGCTTGTACCGTCAGTCGCTGTGCCTTCGGCCGCAACATAATACCCACCATCAGCAAGTTGATTACCCGCATTGTCCTTGCCATCCCAATGCCAGCTCTGCTGACCCACTGCGGCCGAGACAGTTTCACTGCGCACAACTTGCCCCGCAGTATTCGTCACCGCGATAGCCACATCACCGGCTTGCTGCGCGGTATAACTTACATTCGCTTGGCCATTTTGCAGAGGTAGAGACGACGTCGTAGCCGTGGTCGTTTTGCCAATCAAATTTGCTCCACTCGTCAACTGATTATCCTGCGTCGCAGATAACAAACTCGACAATGTCGTATTCGACTGCACCTGCTGCTGTACACCAGCAAACTGAGCCACCTGCGCTGTAAAATTATTACTATCCGTCGGGTTCGTCGGATCTTGATGCTGCAACTGCGTCGTTAGCAACGTCAAAAATTGATTAAAATTCTCTGTCATCGAAGACAAAGCCGCCCCCCCAGCACTGCTCGTCGTTGTTCCGGTCTTATCCGAAGCATTTTTTGCGGTCGTCGCACTACTTTTTGCAGCCGATACGGCTTGGGATAGCAATGAATCCTGCCCACTCGTTGACGTCACTGATGCACTCACCTTAATAATCCCTTCATCCCATTACGCCATAAGGTCCACGACACCACGCCCCCAGCGTGATGGCCGCACACGCTCATTATTCATTGGCAATTCCGCGCCAGAAGCATTCTCGTCCTGCCCCGCCTGCGCCATGCCCCCCACACCTCCACTTTTCAGCTTTGGTTCAACAAAGAGACCCATCGTGACATGGACTTCACCGGCAAGGGCCTGCCCCGGTAGCGAGGTTTGCTCCAAGGCACCCAGCAACGACGCACGATCCTGCGTCAGCATATGCAATGTCTGCGGATCATCCGCCGTAATATGTATGTGCTTTGCACCCTCTGTATTTTCATGAATCGCCACACGCACATGCCCTTGCTCGGCAAGGTCCATATGAATCCAACTACGGTGCCCATTCTCCGTAGAACTGTGCAAAATCTGCGGAGCAGCTTCATCCACCCTAGGCGTATGCTGTGCTTCTGGGGTTAACCCTGCCTCATTGAGCGAAGGTGTATGAGAGACCTCATCAGGTCTCTCTTGAGGCGTCCTCTCCTTAAGGTCCTGCTCTTCAAAATCACCCAAAGCAGGCAATTCTACAGCAGGATCTGCAGAACTAGCACCCTCACATGTGCCACTTTCTACCCCTTGCACGGCATCATCTTCAGCACCGATAGAATCATCACCCGTACCAACCACATGCTGACTATCTGACACCGTCGCAGCGCTCACCTCACGTGGCACAGACGATTGCGCTGCTGCTGGGAGGGCGTACGCCCGATCACTACCTGCGCTCGAACACGTCAAAACAGCAGAGTGCTGGGACGCTTCGTTAGCTTCCCCACCTGCCCCTTTTCCCAAACGTTGAGACGGCATTTCAACGGCACCCTTGAGCCGCTCACCGCGCCCATCCATGCCCTCTTCATCCGTCGTAGACTTCTCCACTCCGATACGGCCAGCCTCTCCACCAGACGCCGTACCACGCGGAGCCCTCTGCATGGCGGGCGCTCTCTCCCTCGCCGCTCCAGCCTTTTGAGAGGCCTCACTCGTATCGCTCTTTAATTGCCCATATGCCGTATTCTTCGGCTCCGCAGTCACAGAGCGCTCACCGGACGTAAATGTAGTCTTTGAAGCGCTATGAGACATCTCTGTAATCGGCGGTCGCGCAACAGGCTCCGCCTTCGGCTGGGCTTGAGCGTGTTCATAACTTTTTAGAAATGCGTCAAACCGGCCTTTCACCATATCCTGCGCCATCAGCGCACGCGTCCCACCGCTCGACGTATTCGTACGACCAGACACCCATAATTGCCCTACCAACGGCAGAGAAGGATTGTGAGACATGGCAGGCGTGAACTTCCCGAAAACGGTATGACACAACCATCACACCATGCCCGAGAAGTCTTTAAGGAAGCGTTACCACCCCCAAAAGATCACGTTTATTTATGCCCTATATTCGGCTGCAAAGAGTCGTATTGTGGTGAACCAGGATATGGACCCCGCGCCACATGCGGAGCCCCTTCACAGTCCGGCTGCGGATTATTAACCGCAAAAACCTGTACCTTATGCGCTGACACCGACATCAAGCCGCGTACCGTCACGGCTTTTCCTACAGCCAGTATGGAACGTAAACCTTCCGGCACATTCAATACCGTACCATCGCGCAAAACAGCGCCGTCATCCGTCAACCGGACGACCACCCCCTGCACAACCGGCAGAGGGCTTACATCATATTCACAAGGTGCTGCCACGGCGGATGACGCCATTATGCATAGACTAAAAGCCGTTAAAACGCCGCGCCAAACACCCATAACTCACCTCAGTGACGGAAATGCCGCATCCCAGTGAAGACCATTGCAATACCAGCCTTATCAGCCGCATCAATGACTTCTTGGTCGCGGATAGAACCACCCGGCTGGATCACTGCCACAGCGCCCGCTGCAACAACACTCTCCAAACCATCCGCAAAGGGGAAGAACGCATCAGACGCCGCTACAGATCCCGTCGTCAACGGTTCTTGTTCACCGGCAGCTTCTGCTGCATCCGCGCTTTTGCGGGCCGCAATACGCGCACTATCAACACGTGACATCTGCCCCGCGCCAATACCAACCGTCGCACCACCCTTTGCGTAAATCACCGCATTGGACTTCACATGCTTCGCCACACGGAACGCGAAGAGAAGGTCACGCATCTCAGCATCCGTCGGTGCGCGCTTCGTTACAACCTTCAGATCAGCTTCCGTCACATGACCAGCATCACGGCTCTGCGCCAAGAAACCACCTGCAACGGTCTTCACGGCTAGGCCTTCGGCCTTCGGATCAGGCAAACCACCTGTCAGCAACAAACGTAGATTCTTCTTCGCGGCCAAAACTGCGAGTGCTTCTGGCTCTGCATCTGGCGCGACAATAACTTCCGTGAAGATCGCTGAAATACGCTTCGCCGTTGCAGCATCCAGCGTACGGTTCACGGCAACAATGCCACCAAAGGCCGAAACCGGATCACAGCGCAGAGCCGCAACCCATGCATCTTCCAACGTCTCAGCCGAAGCCACACCACATGGGTTAGCATGCTTCACAATCACAACACTCGGTGAAGAAAATTCTGCCACAGCTTCAAAAGCTGCATCCGTGTCGTTCAGGTTATTGTAGCTCAGCGCCTTACCCTGAACCTGACGTGCCGAAGCCAAACCCGGACGCGTGCTGCCATCACGGTAAAAAGCTGCCTGCTGATGCGGATTCTCACCATAACGCAGCAAATTACCGCGCGTACCCGACAAAGTCAGCGTCTGCGGCAACAAATCACCAGCCTGCTGCGCAAACCAACGTGAAATCATCGAGTCATAAGCCGCCGTATGCGCATAAGCAGCGGCCGCATAAGCACGACGTTCAGCATGCAGCGTACCACCCGCTTCAAGGGCACTGATCAAACCAGCATATTGGTCAGGGGACGTCAGAATAACCACATGATCATGGTTTTTAGCAGAGGCACGGACCATAGCCGGACCGCCAATATCAATGTTCTCAATGCAGTCTTCAACGCCCGCACCAGACGCAACCGTCGCAGCGAACGGGTAAAGATTCACACAGACCAGATCAATCGGCGCAATGTTGTGCTGCGCCATTTGTTCTTGATGGCTTGCCAGATCACGGCGCCCCAAAATGCCACCATGCACTTGCGGCACCAGCGTCTTAACGCGACCATCCAAAATTTCGGGGAAACCCGTGTGTTCGGAAACATCTTTCACCGTCAGGCCCGCTTCGCGCAGCGCACGAGCAGATCCCCCGGTTGAGAGGAGTTCGGTGCCATGGGCGGCGAGCGCACGCCCAAGCTCGATAAGCCCGGCTTTGTCAGAAACAGAAAGCAGAGCGCGGCGGACAGGGATACGGTTTTCGGTCATGATGGGAGAGCCATATCCCCGGAAAACGGCACATGCAACCGTTGATGTGCAGGATGGTGCAGATCATGCCCCAAATGTATCGGCATTGCATTCCAACCACACCACCCGAGCAACGCCAAAGTCGGCACCAACAAACACACTTCTCCCACGCCTCCGGTCTTCACATACGGCCAAACCGATACACGTGAACGACTCAACGGCCCAAAAAGCTGACAGCCCCCGGTGGGCAAATCCACACAGATGTGACTCGCCACCCCTAAGAGCAAAGCGCCCAACGGCCCTGCCAATACATCTTCTCCAAAGAGCATTCGACACAAAACCGCAACAGCGACCCAAAACACCGCTGAATGCGTCAGCCCCCTATGCCCACACATCCGCGCAATTGGGCGAGACAACCATTTCATCCGCGCACCCATCATGGAGCGCTCCGTATCAATATCAGGTAAAAGACTTCCAATCAGAGCCGTGAAAAATGAAACAATATCCGGTGTCAAAATATGCCACCGCATGGCGCAAAATGATGTAAATGCACCAACGAGAAGATGTGAACGACCTGTCATAAGACGCAGTAACAATCAGTCCTTGCGCGAAGATGCAAGAGCTTCCGTGAATTGCCACCCACCACCCAAAGCCCGATACAAATCAACAAGTTGCGTATTCATCTGCGTTTGCACAGCCGCCAAACTCGTCTCACTGGCCAAAACCCGCGCCTGCGCTTCATCCACCTCTAAAAATGGCACAGCCCCTGCCACATAACGCTGCCGCGCCGCCACCAGCGCCAAACGGTTCTGCTTCACGGCTTCCGCCAATTGCGCCCATTGCTCCTGCACCTGCGCATAGCCGGTCAACGCATCATCAACGTCACGCCATGCATCCAAAACCGTCTGGCGATAAGCCAAAGCTGCTTCTTTCTGCGCAGCTTCCCGCAGATGCAGCTCCCCGCGTAACCTTCCCCCTTCAAAAATGGGCACATTCAATGTCGGGCCAAGCGTGAAATACTTGGCCACCGGCAAAAAGAAATCTCCCGCAGAGAGAGACTGCGTCCCTAAATTCCCCGCCAGCACAATGTCCGGGTAAAATGATGCCTTCGCCACCCCCACACGCGCCGTCGCTGCATGCAAACGTGCATCTGCCAGCATCACATCTGGCCGCCTCTGCGCCAAACTCGACGGCACACCAACTGGCACTGCGGCCGGGACAACAGGCTGCGGCTTTACGGGAGCTAATTCTGCCTCCAACGCACGCGGCGGCAAGGCCAAAAGAGAGGCAATTGCATTCATCAATGCCGCTTCTTCCGTCCGCAAAGGGGCCAAAGCACTATGCGTACTCGCCACACGCGCCTTCGCTTCCGCCAGTTCCAATTCCGTAGCAGCACCGTCACGCATGCGGTCTTGCACCAATGCCAAATCATGCTGCGTAAGCGCTAGATTACGTTCCGTCAGAGCCCGCTGCTCCTGCGTACCCCGCAGCTGCATATACGCACTCACAATGTCCGACACACTTGCCAGTGCTACCGCACGCCGCGCTGCCACGGCTTCATCAGCCTCAGCTTTCCCCGCCTCCACCGCCCGACGTACCATGCCGAACAGGTCTAAATCCCACCCTGCTGACGCCATGTTGGTGAAATAATTATACTGCAAATTCGCGCCCGGCCGAGGCTCTGCCAAAGACAAAAATCCCCGCGTACTTTGCTGTGTCCACGTATAAGCGCCAGCCCAATTTACACTTGGCAAACCTTGCGCCGCCGCAATTTGCACCTGAGAGCGAGCGGCTGAAATCCGCGTCGCCGCTTCCTGCAAGGCCAAGTTCTGCTGACCCAGCCGTTCTACCAGATGATTTAATTCTTCATCATGGAAACTACGCCACCACGTAACATCCACTTCCCCCGCATAAGTCGCACTAGGAGCACCCGGCTCACGCCCCCAATGCTCTAAACCGGTCATGTGTGGCGTCTGATAATTCGGCCCCACGGTACACCCAGCCAACAGCCCGGCAATACACCATGTGGCAACCTGCTTCATTCCGCGCATCATTTCGCCGTCACCGATCCCACACGCAGATGCGCCTGCGCACCCACAACATCCGCCAAACCAGTCTGCACAGTCGTTTCCACCGATAGCCCCATACGCAGAAGACCCACCTCTTTCTGCCCCGGCTTCAGCGTAATCTTCACCGGCAAACGCTGCACAATTTTCGTAAAATTCCCCGTCGCGTTCTCAGGTGCCAAAGGCGCAAACGCAGCCCCAGAAGCCGGCGGCACACTATCAACCACACCCTGCAAGTCTAGGTTATACGCATCCACATGAATCCGTACCGCCTGCCCGGGCTTCATATTCCGTAACGCTACTTCACGGTAATTCGCTTCAATCCACAGTTCATTCATCGGGACCACTGCCATGAGCGCTGCACCGGGGCCAACATAATTCCCAAGCTGCACGCTCCGCTCCCCAACCATGCCATCAAACGGCGCAATAATACGGGTATAAGAGAGATTAAGTTCCGCCTGATGCACCCGGGCACGATCAACAGCTAACGTCTGCTCCGCTGCATCATGCCGCGCTTTCAAAATGGGAATCTGGTCTTGAGTCGCCTGCACATCGGCTTCCGCCCCCTGCAAAGCGGCCTGCAACTCACCAACCTGTGCCGCATAATGCTGATGCGTTTCAGCACTTCCCGCCCCTGTGCGCGCCAAGTCCCGATAACGCTGCAAATTTTGCTGCGCAAAAACCAACTCAGACCGCAAACGCGCCACCGCAGCTTGCGCTTGCAGCACCAAAGAGGGCTGACGCGTCTCAGCAGCCGCGGCATCCAAAACCAACGCCTCATCATGCGCTAACGTCGCCCGAGCCTGATCCAACGCTGTGCGATAATCACGATCATCCAACGTCGCCAAAACCTGCCCGGCTTTCACAACTTGGTTGTCATCCACATCAACACTGACAATCTGCCCCGGAATACGCGGCGCAATCGTCGCATAATGCGCCGTCACATACGCATCATCGGTGGAAACATTGGCACTTGGTACAAAGATAATACCCAACACAACGCCAACAAAAACCACCACTACCACCCCTGCCAGAAAAAAGGGCCATTTGGGCGTTTTCTTCTGATGATTATCGGCAGGATTCATGATCATGAACTTTCATGGCACGTACTATTTCTTCGCCAAAGCAATACGCGGCGGATAGGTTCTCTCAGGAACCAAAAGTACAAGAAAAATAAGAAAAATAACGAGTCCAGCAACCACCAAATACAAATCACTCAATACCAGAGCGCGCGTCTGATGCGCCAGTTCATAGGTCTGATACCGCACACTCACGGGTGTGCGCGGCACGCCATTCGGCAATAAAGGCGTTGGGTACTGCAAGGCCGGATTTGCCCCCTGCCACAAACGAAAACGCTCTTGCCCCAAATGATCCGTTAGTCGGTCAGAGTGCAAACTCCCCCGCCAGCGCTGCACCAACTGCACCAGCCATACTCCAACGGTAGAGGCCATCCCCCTTGGGCAATTCACCATCGCAGCAGCAAACGGGCCTTCTTGTGGCGAAAGAGAGTTCGTGGCCATGAGCAACATGCACATCACCACCATAGAACCACCCACGCCAAAAAACGCCTGCCAGAGATAAAATTCCCCACGATCCCAGACCGTCGTGACAAAACTCCCACCAAGGCACCCCACCAACAAGCAGAGCAACCCCGTCAAACTGACCACACGGCAATCAACCCACTCCCGGTTCAACAACCACGCCAGAAAAGGCAGCATGATGAGCTGAATGAGCGCGATCTCCAGCGTAATCCCGTAACTTTGCTCAGGCCGATACCCCGCTAAACTGGCCAGTGCTCCACCCGGTATCGCCGTTGATGCAATCGTCGTTAAAACAAAAACCGGTAGCGTAATGGCGCCATAAGCAAAGTTACGCCGGGACAAAAGCTGGAACTTAAAGAGCGGCAATTCATGAAACCACTCATTCACAACAAAAAGCGGGATTGAGACGGCAGAAATCAAAGCCAGAATACAGATCAGTTCAGAGTTAAACCAATCCAGCCGATCCCCCTGCTGCAACATGGTTGTGAGCGACGAAAAGCCAATCACCGCCAAAGCCATACCGCGCCAATCAATCTGGCGGAAACGCTCATAACGCGGCGCATCAACCGGCATTCCAAACCACACAAGCACCAAAGCTAAAGCGCTCAACGGCACAACTTGGAAGAAAGCAAACTGCCACCCCACCAGATCACACCACAAGGCCGCTAAGGCCCCGCTTAAATACGGAAAGAGAGTCGCTGTAGACGCATAAGCCGCCAAACCGACCAAGCGGATTTTAGGTGCTAAGACACGCAATGCCACCGTCATCAAAAGCGGAATAGCAAATCCACCCGAAAGCCCCTGCAAACTCCGCAACATAAGCAAAGCCGGGACAGCCGTAATAAACGGTATAAAAACACTCGATACCGTCGCGAGCGCAATCACGAAAAAGATAAAACGCCGTAGCGAGAATGTAATCCCCAACCACGGGGAGAGCGCGAGACCTAAAACCTCACCCGTTGTATACAGACTGGAAAACCACGTCGCCGGGTCATGACTAAACCCCAACCCGCCCATAATATCGGGCAAAGATTGACTAGAGACCTGCTCATTAAGCCCCGTCGCCAAGGCTAAAACAATAACCCCCGCCAACCCGACCAGAGGCTTCTTAGCTGCGTCCATAAAACAAGAACGCCTTTCCTTTGCCTTCCCAGCACAATGCCAGAAAACGCCGCCTATAATCCCGCTTCAATTCCATAAAAAGCATATGGGCCACTCTAGAGTATCTCCCAGAGTGGCCCATTATAAATAATTCTATATTATTTATACCGCTCTAAGTCAGGATGCCTTAAAGGCCGAAGCCACTTTCGCACGGCGCGTTACTTCAGCCGCATCAAACTCACCAGCCGTTAACCAAGAACCACCAACACAAGAAACCGATGGCAAAGACAACCATTCTTGCGCTGTTGCTTCCGTAATACCACCCGTCGGGCAGAAACGGACCGCACCAAAAACGCTCGACAGCCCCTTAATGGCCGGCAGACCACCATTCGTCACCGCCGGGAAGAACTTGAAGCGCGTCAGCCCCAAATCCAAACCACGCATAATGTCACCCGCATTGGCCACACCCGGCAGGAACGGCACATCATGCTCAACAGCAGACTTCGCCAAAGACTCCGTCAAACCGGGGCTCACAATAAACTCCGCACCCGCTTTGACTGATGCTTCCAAATCCTTCGGGTTGAGTACCGTGCCAGCACCCACCAGCGCGCCCTCAACCTTGGACATCTCAGCAATCACTTCAAGCGCGCATGGCGTGCGCAACGTCACTTCCAACGTGGTCAAACCACCGGCGACCAGCGCCTCCGCCAATGGACGCGCTTGAGCAACATCCTTCACCACCAGCACGGGAATAACCGTGCTGCGAGTCATAACGGCGTCAAGTTTCGCAGTATCGCTCATGATCGTTAGATCCTCTCCATCAAGGCCAGACAAGGAGGCCTTTTCAGAACTCATCTCCAACCGTGTCTAGCACGTGGTCCATTTGGGCCAACATAGCAGAGGCACCCTCTTCCGCAGAGCTATGAACACTCCGCATCAGGGCGAACAACTCACGCCCCGTACCAACACCCGGAGGAGGAATATCAGCCGGCGTCCGTGCGGCCCATTCTTCTTCTGACACCAGCACTTCAATAGACCCCGTCACAGCGCAAACGCGGACCATATCGCCATCTTTAATTTTTGCGATTGGACCGCCTACCTGCGCCTCTGGGCAGACGTGAATAGCCGATGGCACCTTACCACTAGCGCCAGACAAGCGGCCATCCGTCAGCAAAGCCACATGGAAACCCCGGTCCTGCAACACGCCAAGCGTCGGCATCAGCTTATGCAGTTCCGGCATGCCATTGGCTTCGGGACCTTGGAAGCGCACAACCACCACAACATCCCGTTCCAACTCACCGCGTTTAAACGCAGCACCAACGTCGTTTTGGTCATGGAACACACGTGCTGGTGCTTCCACCGTCAAATGCTCTTTTGCAATCGCACCGCTCTTATAGATGCAGCGCCCAACATTACCGCTCATGAGCTTAATGCCGCCATCCGGCAAGAATGGCTCTGCCACATCTCGTAGAACATCACGATCAGAAGATGGCTCTGCTGGCACATACGCCAACTCGCCTTCCTCTAGCGTCGCACGCTGCGCATAATCAGCAAAACCATTGCGGGAAACAGTCATAATATCTTGATGCAACAGCCCTGCACGAGACAGTTCCGCAATCACCGTGGGCATACCACCAACACGATTAAAACCGTTCACATCTTCAGAACCAGATGGATACACACGCGTCATCAACGGCACGACTTTGGAGAGATCACTCAGATCTTCCCAGTTCATGATAATGCCCGCAGCACGTGCAATCGCCGGAAGATGGATCGTATGGTTCGTAGAGCCACCTGTCGCCAACAAACCAACAGCCGCATTCACAAGAGCACGTTCATCGACACATTCTGCCAACGGGCGGGCATCGTTCCCGTTCATGCTGATCTCAGACAAACGATGAATACTCGCACGCGTCATCGCCTGACGCAGCTTTGTATGTGGGTTAATAAAGGCTGAGTCCGGCATCATGAGACCCATAATCTCAACCATCATCTGGTTCGTATTCGCCGTGCCGTAGAACGTACATGTCCCAGCGCTATGATACGAAGCATTCTCTGCTTCCATCAGTGCATCTGTCCCAACCTTACCCTGCACGTAAAGCTGGCGAATACGCACCTTCTCTTTGTTCGGAAGACCTGACGTCATAGGCCCAGCAGGGATCAACATCGTCGGCAAATGACCAAAGCGCAACGCGCCCATCAACAGGCCGGGAACAATCTTATCGCAAATACCAAGAAGGGCCACGCTTTCAAACATACCATGGCTCAGTCCAACCGCCGTGGACATCGCAATCACATCACGGGAGAACAGAGAAAGCTCCATGCCCTCCTGCCCTTGCGTCACGCCGTCACACATCGCAGGAGCACAACCGGCCACC
This sequence comes from Neokomagataea thailandica NBRC 106555, assembly GCF_001598495.1. Lineage (GTDB taxonomy): Bacteria > Pseudomonadota > Alphaproteobacteria > Acetobacterales > Acetobacteraceae > Gluconobacter > Gluconobacter thailandicus_A. The sequence continues at coordinate 186,952 of NZ_BCZB01000001.1, read as the reverse complement.
TGAGCCGTCGCCCCGACCTCACGCGCAAACAACTTAATCTGCTCTGGATAACGCCCGTAAGGCTGATGCGCCGACAGCATATCGTTATAGGTAGAGATGATGCCGATATTATTCGTGCGCGTTTGCATCAGACTCGGCTTATCGCCTTCTGATGCCGCAATAGCGTGTGCGAGGTTACCACAAGCCAAACGTGGCCGCGAAACGCCCTTCTCTCGGTTACGCTCCATCAAAGCGAGGTAACGTCGACGCGAAATCTTCGATCGATCGATGATCCGGGCTGTTACGCTCTCTAAGACGGAATTCAGAGACATGGGAACTCTCGCTACTCGTCTGCCACAACCAGCAAACGAAAGACCTTTTCCGTCGCCAGTCACAGCATCGTGATGGGAGCCCTTTCATACGGAATAGCGGCGAGATCGGCAACCATCCTATGACCAATTAAAGAGCACTGGAATAATACTATTTCTTACAGGAAGAGATTTTTTTATCTTAATTTTGCGACAGTATAGCTAGAGAAACGATTTATTTCCTTCCCGCATATCATAATGACGCCATGATTTTTCTTCATGGCAAACATTCACGAATTGTTTATCAGTACCACGCTGATGCCGGCAAAGGCGACAAAAGCGCATTCTCCATCCGCACCAAAAGCGGCGCAATCGCCGGTGGCCATTTGCCAGTTTTTAACGCTTCAGCACGAATAGTACTCCGCGACTGTGCATCTTTATACGGCCATAAATGTGCAAAACGCGGCGTACCTTCTAAGGACACCAAAGCACAACATAAAGGGGACAGCGTTTCTCGCGCGACCAAGGCGTGATTGAACAACTCAACCACTCCGTTCATTTTATCTGGATGGGCTTCGTAGCAACGCCATTCATAAAGAGAACCATACGCCCCAGGCTCTAAAACTGGCGTTACCACACGCCAAGACGTCGCTTCTTCTCGGACCAACACATCTCGCGGTACATGCGCCAAAAAAGCCTGCCGTGCATCACGCAGTTGCTCAAGAGACTCCGCAAAACGTAGCACCATAATCCGGTTCAGCGGGCCGGTCTCTGTCACCCAAAGACCAACCCCACTGCTGTTTTCCAACGCTGCCGCAACGCGGGAGACAAGACCAGGACGAATATCGAGAGCCAGTGTTTCCGCGTAACGCACAGCGTTTTCCTCTACTTTAAAGCATCAACCTTGTGGCGTTTGCGCCGCCACAAACTTTTCCAGCCAGTGAATCGTATAATCACCCTTCTGGAATTGAGCATCTGCCAAAATCTTACGGTGCAGCGGGATCACGGTCTGAACCCCCTCCACAACGCATTCATCCAACGCACGCTGCATACGCGCGATTGCTTCTGCACGTGTCGGTGCATGAACAATCAACTTGGCAATCATGCTGTCGTAATATGGCGGAATACGATAGCCCGCATAAATCGCACTATCCATGCGCACACCAAGGCCGCCCGGTGCATGAAAAACCTTAATCGTACCGGGGCTCGGCGCGAAGGTTTCCGGGTTTTCTGCATTAATACGGCACTCAATCGCATGACCAGAGAACGTAATGTCCGACTGCTCATAACCGAGCTTCTCGCCCGCAGCGATACGAATTTGCTCACGCACCAAGTCCACACCACAGACCATTTCTGTCACGGGGTGCTCAACCTGAAGACGCGTATTCATCTCAATGAAACAGAACTGACCATCTTGGTACAAGAACTCAAGCGTCCCTGCATTACGATAGCCCATCTTCGCGAGCGCATCCGTCGTCGTGCGGCCGATAGCATCACGTTCTTCTGCCGTCAGAGCTGGTGAACCTGCTTCTTCCAACAGCTTTTGGTGACGGCGCTGCAAAGAGCAGTCACGCTCCCCGAGATGCACCACATTCCCATGCGCATCAGCCAGAATCTGAAGCTCGATATGACGCGGACGATCCAGATATTTTTCCAGATAGACTTCATCATTACCAAAAGCCGCACGTGCTTCTGTCCGCGCAACGCTCCAAGCTTCCTCAATCTCATCGGCTGTGTGCGCAACCTTCATGCCGCGCCCACCGCCGCCAGCAGCAGCCTTAATGAGAACAGGGTACCCAACCCGCTCAGCCACTTCCCGCGCTTCCGCAAGACTAGCCAAACCACCATCAGACCCCGGCACCAACGGCACGCCGAGCGCGCGCATCGTCGTTTTTGCCGTGATCTTATCGCCCATCATACGGATGTGCTCACCCGTTGGACCGATAAAGGCAAGACCGTGCTCTTCGACCGTTTCCGCAAAAGACGCGTTCTCAGACAAGAACCCGTAACCCGGATGAATCGCTTCCGCCCCAGTAATCGTTGCTGCAGACAAAATCGCTGCAACATTCAGGTACGAATCACGCGCACTTGGTGGACCAATGCACACAGCCTCATCGGCCAAGCGCACATGCATGGCGTCCGCATCAGCAGTTGAATGCACAGCAACGGTTTTAATGCCCATCTCACGGCAGGCCCGGAGAATGCGCAATGCGATTTCGCCGCGATTGGCGATGAGGATTTTAGAAAACATTATTCGATGATCGCCAGCTTCTCACCAAATTCAACCGGCTGCCCCGATTCGACGAGGTACTTCGTCAGCGTACCTGCGCGTGGTGCTTTGATCTGGTTAAACGTCTTCATCGCTTCGATCAGCATAATGGTCTGACCAGCAGAAACGGACTGTCCTTCCTGCACAAAAGCAGGCGCAGACGGATCTGGGGACAGATACGCCACACCAACCATTGGGCTTGGCACGGCGCCGGGGTGATCAGCAGGCGCAGCAGCAGGTGCCGCCGGCGCTGGAACTGCTGCCACAGGTGCTGCGGCGGGAGCCGGTGCAGCAACGGCCTGCACAGGTGCTGCGCTACGGGCAACACGAATACGGCTATCTTGTTCTGCAATTTCAATTTCGGTCAGGCCGGTATCGGTCAGAATCTCGGCCAATGCCCGAATGGCATCTTTATCCACGAGCATACGGCTCATCCTTCGTCTTCGATCAGGTCAGTAATTGCTTGGAGCGCATGGGCATAACCCCGCACACCGAGCCCACAGATTACACCAATTGCAGCCTGTGAAACATAGGTGTGATGTCGGAATGCTTCCCGGCGGTGAATGTTGGATATATGCACCTCGATAACAGGCAGATCGACGGATAAAAGCGCGTCCAGCAACGCTATCGACGTATGCCCATAAGCCGCAGGATTAATCACAATCCCATCAAACCGCCCTCGGCACTCCTGCACCCAAGACACGAGTTCGCCTTCGATATTCGTTTGCCGAAAATCGATACCAACATCCAACCGCTCAGCCGCCTGAATACAGATCTGCTCCACGTCATCAAGCGTGGCAGATCCGTAGATTCCCGGCTGGCGCAAGCCAAGCATATTCAAGTTTGGGCCGTTCAAAACGGCAATGTGAGGGCGTCTCATTAAGCCGCGCGATAGCACTTTCAGCACGATTGCGAAAGCACCATCGCCCTAAAACTGCCGTTTTTAAGCGTTCAACAACAGGACATGGGTGCTATTCCATGCTAAGAGTAAGGACTTTCCGCCCTATCCTGTTCACTGGAGAAGAACCACTTGCGGTGCCATTTTCGCCTCTAAAACACACCAACATCACGCATAAACTCTGCGCCCTGCTCTTCATCGGCCTCACTCTTCCGATGTCAGCCATGGCAGAAGATACCCCGCCAAACGCAGGTTCAGCGCAACCCGTGCACACAAGCTGGGCCGATTCTGTACGTTCGGCATTGGCACACAGAACGCAACGCTTAAAAGATGATGCCACATGGACACAGCAAGGCATTGCAAGTTGGTATGGGCGGCAATTTCACGGTCGTCGCACAAGCTCAGGTGAAATTTTTAACACCAATGCACTTACAGCAGCACACCGTACGCTTCCCATCGGGACAAAACTCAAGGTCATGTCCGAAGAAACGGGACGTTCTGTCATCGTCACCGTAAACGATCGTGGTCCCTTTAATAGCCGCGTTATCGACTTGTCTCACGCTGCGGCATCACAACTCGGCATGCTCAATAGCGGCACGGCGCATGTCAAAATAGCGCGCGTCACGGACACAAAAACCGATGACGCCCCCATCGAAGTCGCGGATGCTGGCCCGACTACGCCCGAGCCTACCCATCACACCACACATCAACATATCATGACGCAACATGCTAACGTGCGCCGCCCACAGAAAGCAGCACACGTCCGGCACTAAACACACGTAAACGAAAGCCTTACCCGTTCTCCCTCGCCAAAGCCGCTTCTTCTGTCACAGGATCTGCTCGCTCTATGCCTGCAATGCGCGGCTGTATACCCTTCCGGCGATCTTCTAGGGCTGCATTCAACTCAGCCCCCACCAGCACGACATACCCGCTTACAAAAAACCACATCATGATCGCAGCCACCGCCCCTAAAGGCCCATAAGTCGCGCCATAACTCGCAAAATGCCCGACATACCATGAGAAACCCATCGAACTCAGCACCCACAAAACCGTCGAAAGCAAAGACCCGGGAAACACCCAGCGCCAGCCCCCTGCGATGTAACAAGGTCCAAAACGATAGAGTAAACTCATCGCGACAAACACAAACAACAACATCAAAACCGGCGCTGCGATATGCACCACCATGGGAGCACCATAAGACACCAAAAAATCAAATGGTGGCGGCAATGTCCGAAGCCCAAAAACATGCAGCAAAATTTTTGGTAAATGATCAATCAGTGCAGGCGCCGCAACCATTAAAGCTAATGTCAAAGCAGCCCCCAAAATCGTCATGAGAGTGGCCCCTAAGGCCAGCACTTGAAACTTAATGAAGCCACGCGTCTCATCCACATTATACGCCATGTTCAAAGCGGAAAGGATGGCCTTCGTACTCGCAGAAGCAGACCACAACGCAATGGACAAAGAAATCACCAGCCCAATTGTCAAGGATGAGTGAGGCTGACTAACCAGTTGGTGAATACGATCCCCAATTAATGAATAAGCTGCTTCCGGTAAAATATGCTGCAAAACCTGCAATTGTGGCTCAACCGTTTGCAGGTCAAATACCAATCCATACATAGAGATCAAACTGCTAATTGCCGGAAACATCGAGAGCGTCGCATAAAAAGCGCAACCTGCGGCCGAAATAGAGGTCTGCGTAGACCGTACTTCCGACACAACTTGACGCAGCACGAGTTTCCACCCTCCGCCAGACATAGCAATCGGTGAAGTCGCGCCGGTCCCCGGAGCTTCTGGCCCCAACTGACGTGCTACACGCACACCTTCCTCATCCGGCTTAGCAGGCACTACTGCCCCCGAATCAGATGACGCCAAGGAGCGCTCAGCCTGAGAATCTAAGGATGAATTCACACAAAATACCCTCAAAATGCATCATTCTTAAAAAGAGCCACACAGCCGTACAAAACACGCAACAGGTTACGCATTACAATGCTTCATCGTTGCATATTTCTTGCAGGCTTTGCCTCAAATAGGACCAAAAAGACACGGTTTTCCTTACGCATGTGGATTGGTTCTGTTTTCCACTTGCGATTCACACAAGATCGTTTAATACCCCGCGTCACGCAGCAACGCACGTGCCACTGGCCCTCTGAAGGTTACGCAACGACGTCAAGCGTTCTGGCTTAAGGGGCTCATTTTTGGGTTTCCAGCTTTCGCCGGTCCGTTCGACCGTTTCGCAACACACTCGCAGGGCGAGAGCGATCCCTGTTGAGTATGATTTGGGGAATTTGAGTGCATGACTCCCAAAATCACTCGTTTCTTGACTGAACAACAACCTGCAACGCCGTGCCTCGTCGTCGATCTCGACGTCGTGGAACAGCAATATCATAGCTTAACCACAGCTATCCCGCAGGGACGCATTTTCTACGCTGTCAAAGCGAACCCAGCACCCGCCATTCTAAAGCGGCTTGCCTCTTTGGGATCTTGCTTTGATGCCGCCTCGATCCCTGAGATCGAAATGTGCTTGGTCGCTGGCGCTAAGCCCAGCCAAGTCTCTTATGGTAATACCCTTAAGAAGGCTGAGCATATCCGCCAAGCCCACGCTATGGGCATTGACCTCTTCGTTTTTGACAGCGCAGAAGAGCTGGAAAAAATCGCCGCAAACGCCCCTGGCGCGCGCGTTTTTTGCCGCCTCGCCGTCGAAAATGAAGGCGCTGACTGGCCCTTATCACGCAAGTTCGGCACCACGACCGCACATGCGGGAGAGCTGATGCGCCGTGCACCTTCTCTTGGCCTGCATCCTTATGGTCTGTCTTTCCACGTTGGAAGCCAGCAAACAGGTACAGCAGCCTATGACCGTGCCATTGATATTGCCGGTGCCCTCTACCGCAGCCTACGCGCAGACGGTATCGACATCCGCATGCTGAACCTCGGCGGTGGTTACCCAACAAGCTATAACCGTGATGTCCCCGACGTAGAGGCATTCGGCAGCACAATCATGTCAGCCATCGACCGTAACTTCCCAGAAGCGCCACCAGAGCTTCTACTGGAGCCCGGCCGTTACATGGTTGGTCGTGCCGGTGTTGTTTCCACAGAGGTCATCTTGGTCAGCAAACGCGGTGGGGCTGAAAAAGACCCACGCTGGGTCTATCTTGATATCGGACGTTTTGGCGGACTAGCCGAAACGGAAGGCGAAGCTATTCGCTACATCTTCCGCACGCCACATGATGATAGCGACAGCACACGCTCTCCCTGCATTGTTGCAGGTCCAAGCTGTGACGGCGTGGACATCATGTATGAGAAAAATCGCGTTCCACTTCCCAACGCACTCACAAGCGGTGATCGAGTCGAGATTCTCGCAACCGGGGCCTATGTCTCAACATATTGCTCAACTGGTTTTAACGGATTCCCGCCCCTCAGCGAACACTATATCTAAGAACCACGATCATTCCCCCGCTCTTCAACGCGGGGGAATAACCGGTTTTCGTTAAGCGCCCTCACCAGAACGCGGCAACCAATGCCCTGCACCCGCCATACATTCCGCTAAAAGCGTTAAAGCGGTCAGCACGTCTCCTACGGCAACATGGTTAGACAGCACCCTATCCAAAATCTGGCGCACTGTATCAACATCATCATTCTGCGCGGCTCGCACACCATTCACCAACGCATCTTCTGTCAGTGTTAATGCCTGTGCACCGGGACGAGAAATATCGAGCGCAGGATGTTGCGCCTGTTGAAGTTTTTTTTGTGCCTCCGCAAATGCATGCTCCGCAGCGTCAAAAAGAGGCGCAAACACATCTGGGAACATCCCATCTGTCGTACGTGTTTCACGGCATGGCGGCACCCGGAAATGCCCAGATAAGCAGCGAATACTCCACAATGCCAAACGTTCACAGCAGCACATATCCGTCAAACTAGACACGGCCCGCCCCTCTCCTTGAAGACAGGATGGAGGTTGAGGATATGTTGCCTTATTCACCCTGGGGTGCGCCAAGCGGTCCAAGCCACGCCATTGTGCAGAAGCCACCGACACAGTTGGCTGAAATACGCCGCTCTCAGAGGCAAGGGCAATAAAACGAGGCATGGGGAAAACATCTCCGAAACTCAATAGATCCCCTTTTTAAATGAGAATGATTTTCATCTTCAACCGAAAAATGCGTCACAGACAAAAAAAGGCGGCCCTCCCTCACTCAAGGAAGAGACCGCCCCACATCACAGCCTGTCAGACTTCAAACCGGAAAAAACGGAACCGCAGAAGCCCGTGGTTCAACGCCATCTATAATGCCGTCAATCTCAACAAAACCATCAACATCACACAAAGAGCCAAACTCACCGGAGACCACAATATCCTTAGGATAGGCCATAGCACGGCCCGTATCATCATACTGAACCCCAACAGCCACAAACCGGGTCAAACCATTCAATTCCGGCACATGCTCCGCCAGCGCCACACGTGGCGGCGTATCAATGCACCGCTTTTGCGAGCGCTTTAAGAATGGCAGAACATAACGACGCATACACACCGTCACCCCCACCGGGTCTGCCGGCAAACCAAAAACACACTGCCCCTCAGGCCCAACGCCGAACCAAAAAGCAGAGCCTGGCTCCTGCGCGACACCATCAAACACGACGCGCACATCCAACTCTTCCAAAGCACTCGCCACAGCACTTGGTGTCCCAAAAGGCCCCCCCTCACCGAGAATCAGCACATCATGCGTAGCCAATTCTTCCGCCAATGCTTCACGGACATCTTGAAAATCGTTGGGCACATGCCTGCGCTGCCCACGCTTAAACCCAAAACCGTGCAGCGCACCAGTAATGGCATATTCACTCGAACGCCGGAGCTGCCACGGCTCTAAGGGCTCATCATCCTCTTCTCTATCCACAGGAACCAAGCTGTCCCCCACAGCAAACACCCCGATAGAAGGGTCCGCCGCAACCACCACCTCACTCACACCATTAGCGGCCAACACAGCAAGGACTGGCCAACGCAGCACCATCCCCGGCTCTAACAAAGAGGCCTGCGCCTGACATACATCCCCCTGCCGGTCCACAAATGCCCCTTCCTCCGGCACATTTTCAGGCGCAATAAAGACACTGTCACCCCGGCGCTCAACACGCTCGCCCGGTATCACCGTATCCGCCCCTTCCGGCAGGATCGCTCCCGTCATGATTTCTAAACACACACTCCCATCTGGCAATGTCAGAGGCGCTTTACCAGCTCTTTGCCAGCCCACAACCTGCAATATGCCGCTCTCAGGCACATCTGCCCAACGAATCGCAAAACCATTAACGGCTGCCCTGTCACATGGCGGCTGATCTCGCTCCGCCCGCACAACCTGACGCAATGTGCGCCCTACCGCTTTATTTAACGGCACCCGAATAGTGCCAAAATCCCCAGCACTCTCCCATATCAGAGCTTCAGCACGGGCAACGGTGATTAACGCGTTCATAAAGCGGGCTTATCCTCATCATACGCAATGTCAGGAAACGCCCCCATTGGAGCTCTAAGACTCGTCAGTTTCTGGCGTAATCATCCTGAAAACGAATAATATCGTCTTCTCCCAGATACGGCCCAGACTGAACCTCGATTAACGTTAACGGAATTTTACCCGGATTCGCAAGGCGATGACGGCAGCCTAATGGAAGATAAACACTCTCATTTTCACGAACCAAGATCTCATCATCATCGCGCGTCACCACAGCAGTCCCCGCCACAACAACCCAGTGTTCCGCCCGATGGTAATGTTTTTGCAACGACAGCTTGGCTCCCGGATGCACAACAATACGCTTCACCTGAAAGCGCTCCGCTTGTATTAAACTTTCGTAAAAACCCCAAGGACGATGCATCTGATTATGCACCCGTGCTTCCGGCCGCCCTGCCGCCCCCAAACGCGCAACAATTTTTTTCACATCCTGTGCTTTGTCACGATGCGTAATCATCACTGCATCCGCAGTCACCACCACAATCACATCATCAACACCGGATACAGTCGTCACTTTATGATCAGAGCGGACATAACAATTCTGCGCTTGGTCCAAGAAGACCTCACCCAACGCAGCATTACCATGCTCATCTTTTTCGCTCAGATCCCACAAAGCATCCCAACTACCGATGTCTGACCAGCCAAACTGGCCCGGTACTACCGCCGCACGATCCGTCCGCTCCGCAATGGCATAATCCACGGATATATCCGGCGCAGAGCCAAAGGCTTCCACATCCAAACGTTCAAAATCCATATCCGTATGCCGCAACTGCACAGCTTTCTGCACAGAATGAAAGACCTCTGGAGCCAAGCGCTCCATTTCCGCCAGAAAGACACTCGCCCGCGCAATAAACATCCCCGAATTCCACAGAAAACGGTCTGATTTCAGCAACTCTTCTGCCTGATGCAGATCAGGCTTCTCCACAAAACGCGATACCGCAAACACATCCGCCTGCTCCGCCAGTGGTGCGCCCGCTTCAATATAACCATATCCCGTTTCTGGGCGCGTTGGCGTCATGCCAAAGGTCACGATGTAACCTTGCTCTGCGGCCGAAACGGCATCACGCACACGCTCTTGCAGCGCCACTTCATCTTGAATCGCAGCATCTGCGGCCATGACCCACAACACCGCATCAGGGTCTTCTTCCGCCACCAAAAACGCGGCAGCCGCAATCGCTGGGGCCGAATTCCGTCCCACTGGCTCCAACACAATCCGCGCCTGCTCCACCCCAACCTCACGCAACTGTTCGGCCACGATAAAGCGATGCTCTGCATTGCACACAATCACGGGGGCTGCCCCTCCCACCGCACAACCACGCAAAACCGTGTCCTGAATAAGCGTTTTTGTCCCGATTAGAGGCCAAAATTGTTTCGGATAACTCCCGCGTGATACAGGCCAAAGACGGCTCCCCGTACCACCAGACAAAACAACCGGCACAATCTTCTGGGTCATCATACGCCCCACATTTTACGGTATTACGTTCAAATACCTCTGCTTCAACAACACTGCTGAAGCAGAGTACTGTGTGGCCTTAAACGATTGGATGAACCCAACCATAAGAATTATTGCTACGACCTGATTGTAGATTCATCAGCAACTGCCGCATTTTTGCAGACACAGGGCCAATCGTTGCGCCATCACCAAAAACAGCTTCACCCCCGGTCCGGCGAAAGCGCCCAATCGGCGAAAGCGCCGCAGCCGTTCCGCAAGCAAACGCTTCACGATAACGGCCAGACGCAGCGCCTGCAAAAACCTCATCAATATCGAGAAGAGTTTCTTCCACCGTGATCCCATTATCAGCAGCCACACGCAAAAGACTATCACGCGTAATGCCACGCAAAATGGTACCACCCAACGGTGGCGTCACAAGAACACCATCATCACGCACGAACATCACGTTCATGCCGCCCATCTCTTCAATATAGCGACGTTCACGCGCATCGAGGAACAGGACCTGATCACAACCTTGTTCTTTTGCTTCAGCCTGCGCGACGAGACTACCAGCATAATTACCGCCACATTTGGCTTCACCCGTCCCGCCCGGTGCCGCACGCGTGTAATGTTCAGATACCCAAACCGAAACCGCACCACCACTAAAGTAACTGCCAACAGGGCAGGCAATGACAATGAATAAATACTCAGATGCCGGCTTCACCCCAAGGAACACTTCATTCGAAATCATGAAAGGACGCAGGTAAAGCGCCTTACCATCACCCGACGGTACCCAATCCTGATCAATCCGTACCAATGCATCAACAGCCTGTATGAATAGCTCTTCCGGCAGCTCCGCCATACCCATACGCCGCGCTGACTCTGCAAAACGACGCGCATTCGCATCCGGCCGAAACGCTGAAACACGCCCATCTGCCGTACGATAGGCTTTCATCCCTTCAAAAATTTCTTGCCCGTAATGCAGAACCGTCGATGCCGGATCAATGCTCAAAGGCTGGTACGCCGTAACCCGTGCATCGTGCCATCCCTTACCCTCTGAATAACGAATAATCACCATATGATCGGTAAAAACTCGGCCAAAAACAGGGTTTGCCACAAGCTCAGCACGACGCGCTGGATCTGTTGGAGTAGCAGTAGGCTCAATGATAAAGTCGGTCATGCAAGCGCTCTCGGGCTTATGTGGTCCAGATTACGAATGTACTGTGCCACAAAAGAAACCGACTGCCCACACACCACGTTTTAAGTTGCAAAACGCCGCAATACTTCCTGCACGGCATCGGCCTCTGTTGCCAACATTACCTCACGGCGTAGTTGGTCACATTCCTCGAAGCTCACCGTACGAATTAAACGCTTCACACGCGGCAATGACGCTGACTTCATCGAGAAACTACGCACTCCCAACCCGATAAGAAGCGCTACGATCCGCGGGTCAGCCGCCATTTCACCGCAAACGGACAAAGGACGATGCGCCCGCAATGCAGATTCTGCTGTCGTTGCTATCAAACGCAAAACTGCCGGATGAAGCGGGCTATACCGATCAGCAACAGCAGCATCAGCCCGGTTCACCGCCAGCGTGTACATCGTAAGGTCATTTGTACCCAAGGCCATAAAATCAGCATGCTGCACCAAAGCATCAGCGATTAACGCCGCAGCAGGTGTTTCTACCATGACCCCCAAAGGCGGTAACGGTTCCGGCAATTCGACACCTTGGCGGCGCAACCCACGCGCCACACGCTCATAAATCTCCCGTGCGGTCACCACCTCATCCAATGAGGTCACCATGGGCAGCAAAACACGAACTGGACCAATCGCCTCTTCCGTCGGGCTTGCAGCCTTCAAAATCGCAGCGAACTGCGTCTCCAAGACCTCAGGTGCCTTCAAGAGCAACCGAATACCACGCAAACCAAGGGCTGGATTATCCCCGACGACGGATTGCGGCTGATCTGCATAACGCAGGTAATCTTGCCCCTTTTCTCCACCCCAATCGAACACACGGATCGTCACTGGCTGCCCAGCCATACCCTGCAAGACTGTCCGATAAATCGCGGCCTGCCCATCTTCATCGGGTAGGTCATCTTCATCACTAAACAGAAACTCACTGCGTAAAAGCCCAATACCACGCGCACCATTACGCACCAGCATCGGCAGCTCAGACGCCAATTCTAGATTCGCGAGAAGCTCAATACTTTCACCACTACGCAACTCCGCAGGTAAACGCCGGATACGACTAAAAGCCCGCCGTTCCCGCGCTTCACGCGCCGCCGCCTCATGCGCCAGACGTAACTCCGTCGCGTTAGGGTTCACGGTAATGGTGCCCAAATGAGCATCCACCACCAGCATGTCCCCTTCTGCCACCTGTGCCATCAGCCCCGGAACAGCAACAATCGCCGGAATATCCAACGCACGCAGCAAAATCGCCGTATGATCGGCCCCGCCATTCCCTTCCGTTACCACAGCAGCAACACGGGCTGGGTCAATCATCGCAATATCTGCTGGGCGCAATTGCTCCGCCACTAAAACAGAACCCTCAGGCAAGCTTGAGAACGCGCGGTATGAAACCCCCGTCAAGTTTCTCACCAACCGGCGGCCAATCTCTTCAAACTCCCCTGCCAAACGCAAAGAAGCATCCGCCCCAGACGTATCGCTCTCATCCGTCAGGGCCGACGATACCGTCGCTGTTTCCGCCACACGCTGCGCAAGTTCTGCACTGACCTCAGCAACAGCGGCTTCTGCCGTTAGCCCATCCCCCTCCAGCTTTTGGCGTACTTGTCGCGTCAAACGTGACGGGCCAAGCATACGATCATAAACCGTCAGCAAACCTGAAACATCATCACGCCCACCTTCCGGCAGACGCACCAAACGGCGACGTATTTTCTCAATTTGCCGCTGCGCTCGCGCTACGGCTTCATCAAAACGCGCTGCTTCAACATCCGCACCGCGTTGGCTCAAACGCTCCGTAATTTCCGGGAGAGGTAACGTCTCAACACGCCCTGCCGTCCCCAGTCCGATACCTTGTGTAATCGCACGCCCACGCAAAATCCGCGTTTGCTCACGCTTCGCACGCCCACGTGACCGCCCGCGACTTGCTGTTTCAATCACGCTCACCAAACCCATCTGCAATTAATGCTGCCACAGCCTCCAAAGCCGCAGATGCCTGCTCACCATGCGAACGAAGCGTTACCGCTTCCCCCTCGCCCGCACCCAACATCATCAGCCCCATAATCGACAATGCCGAAACGACATTCCCTTCACGCTCAACCGTTGTCTCTGCCTGAAACCGCTCGGCCGTCGTCACCAATTTCGCTGCTGCACGCGCATGCAAACCCAACCGATTTACAATCCGCACTTCACGCACAAAAAGATCTTCCGCCATGATGGGACCAGCCTTCAAGATAAGAGAGAGGAAGCTGCGGGCCGATACCACGTACGCACACGCCGCCGCCGAGGACGTTCCCCCTCAACCGGCGGAACACACGCTGACCGCGGCCCACCTTGCAGACACGGATCCGGCAATTGTGAGGCAGCCGCAATATATTTACGCCCGGCAAGCGTAGCCTTTTCAACGCAACCCGCCAAATCCAAGCATGGGCGTGACTTCGCCAACTTCACCAACATGGGAACATTCGCCCCAGCCAGCACTTCCACACGCCCCGGATTACGTAAAGACAAAGCCAAGTTTGACGGAGAACTACCAAAAATATCTGTAAGGACCAGCACCCCCTCACCTGTATCCAATCGCTGCAAAGAAGCATCAGCCTGCGGACGCAAAGCCACCGGATCATCGTGATCCGTCACCGCAACACACTCAATCTGCGCTTGCGGCCCCACAACATGAACCAAAGTTTCCAGCAGGACTTCACCAAGGCGCCCATGCATAACGAGCAGCACACCAATCATGACGCGGTCCCATCAACTGCGCTGACCGGCGGCACAGCCCAACGCCACGTCGCCACACCCTGTCGTGCCAATTCCCGATGCGTCACCATAAAAGGACCAACTGGAGAAACCTGCGGCAAAACACGCGCCAAAGCCTCCACAATCGTCACAGAACGATGCTTCCCACCACTACACCCCACAGCAATCGTGGCGTATTTTTTACCTTCTTCAACAAAACGTGGCAGCACCAATTCTAACAAATTCATAATACCATCGAAAAACGGAGCATAAGCTTTATCTGTGCGCACATAGGCCGCAACATCTTCTTCCAGGCCAGTACGCGGCTGGAGAGCCGGATTATAGTGCGGATTGCGTAAAAATCGTGCGTCAAAAACCATATCGGCTTCACGGGGCAGCCCTGCAGGATATGCAAAAGACATCAACACAACCGTCAGTCCTTCACCACTCCCATCACCAAAGCGGGTTTCAATAAACCTCTTCAACTCTGGCGCTGGCAAATCTGACGTATCAATAACCGTATCTGCGACAGCCCTTAACGGTGCCAAAATACGGGCCTCTTGTTCAATACCCGGGCGAATAGCACCACTCGCGACCAAAGGATGACGGCGCCGCGTAGCCGTGAAACGCCGCAACAAAACGTCCGGCTCCGCCGTAACATACACCAGCTGAACCTGATTATCCGGCACCGCCTTCAAACGTTCCAGTTCTAACAAAACCCGTGCCGTTTCAAACCCACGGCTTCGGACATCAAGCCCAATCACCAGCCGCTCACCCGGGCGCGGCACCAATGCGCCCAACAGATGTAGTGGCGGATTATCTACAACCTCATGCCCCAAATCTTCCAGCACCCGCAACGTGGTTGATTTTCCAGCACCGGACAGACCTGTCACAATCAGAATATGCCGTAGTTGCGCACAGCCATCATCATGCTGCCCAGAGGGTGTTAGATAAACTGAATCTTCAACCGATAATCGCTCTGGATCTGGCGGTTCCGACGTCACAGTATTGGGTTTGGGGGCGTTGGCCAAAGTCATGAGAACAAAATAGCCATTTTCTGATGTAGAAAAAAAGCTTTTCCATCTCAAACTTTAGAGAAGCGCCCAATCATCACGCTTTCCCTGCCCCTACAACCCACTCATAATCCCCTTGGCATGCTCCAAAAGCAGCTTTCACACGCCACATATCGCCCAGATCATCCCCCTTTAAACGCAAGAGAACACTCCCCGTCACAACATCTCGTTCCAACGCAGGCAAACGCTCCCCCCGCGCACCTAAAAGCACCGACAGTCGCACAGGGACATTCTCCACCACCTGCATGGCCAAAATTCCTACCCCGCGCACTTCAAGATGCCCTCGAATCGTTTCCGGGGCCGTCGCCACCGCTCCATCCAGCACAACACAATCATCCGCAACGAGTGTAAAACCATCCTGTATGAGCGCGAGCGCCATTAATGATTTCCCACTACCCGGTGGCCCATAAATCAAAATTCCAGCGCCATTTAGTGCCACACAACTGGCATGGAGCATCTGTCGAGCCATCTCTTTTCGCCTTTTACGGTTTACCTCAACTTGACACAGGCGGTATGAACGGATCTCTCTTCCTAGGTACGGCCATCACCTCTGGTCGCCGCCTTCCCCCTGTCACTACAGTGGATTTTACTGTTTTCTCATGCTGAATATACGCCTACACCATGACATAACGCTCTATGGCGACAACGTCGCTTGCTCAGATTTCAATGGCTTGAACCCTGAGGGAGAACGCCCCCCCCATCTTGCAGAAGAATGCCGCCAAGCACTCAACGCCATTGCTGACGCCCTAGACACCCACGACCTCACCCTGCGCGATACGCGCCATCTCATTGCCATGCTGCGCGCTGGGGAAGATTACACACACTGCCAGCACATTATCGAAACCGCCCTCACCGCCACACATCCAGCTATGACGCTCCGCATTGTGCCACGGTTCCCTAACCCTGAGCAGCGCATTGCTCTCAGTGTCGTAGCCTCTTATCCCGCATAACATTTCTCCCTCACGACAAGGTGGGTGTTAGCCGGCACTCGGCAAGCGCACCACAAAACATGCACCCCGTACCTCCCCTGTTGGCCCCACTACGTTTTCTGCGAATAAACGCCCGCGCAGCGCATTGATAATCTGCCGACTAATGGCCAGACCAAGCCCGGAATGTTGCCCAAAATGCTCAGATTGGGGACGCTCCGAATAAAACCGATCAAAGATATTCTCCAGTTTCCCAGCAGGTATACCCGGCCCCTGATCGCTCACCGCAATCTCAATAACACTCCCCGTCCCCGGCCCTGTTCCCGCCACATCACGACAGCTCGCATGCAGCGCAATCACCCCGCGCGGCGGAGAGAAGGAAATGGCATTCCCAATCAAGTTCCGCAGCACCTGTACCAAGCGATCTTCCACCGCCAGAGCACGCAGTGCTGGCCCATTCTCTGGCACATCTAGCCGCAAGATCGGATCATCATCTTTGCGGGTCGTCTGGTGCATTTCCACCAAAATGGACAAGAGTGCCACCACCGAAACAGGCTCCAACCGCGCACGTGACAATTCTGCATCAATACGGCTTGCATCAGAAATATCCGTGATTAAACGATCCAGTCGTTTCACGTCACTGGTCATAATAGACAACAGCCGCTCACGCCGATCCGCCAACGCAATGCGCGGCAATGTCTCCACAGCCGACCGAATAGACGAAAGCGGGTTTTTAATTTCATGACTCACATCAGCCGCAAAACGCTCAATATCATCCATCCGCGCCCATAATGCTAAGGCACTGCCCCGCAATGACCGCGCCAAAACACCGATCTCATCACGCCGTATGAGCAATTGCTCTGGCACCACATCACGGCGCCCATCCGACTCTCTCATCTCCCGCGATGCACGCGCCAAACTCAATAACGGACGCGCAATTGTACGAGACAGATACCAAGAGAGCAGAACCGTCACCATCAATGCGCCCAAAAACAAAGAAAGGATCGATGAACGCACCTCAAAGAGTGAGCGATCCACTTCTGGCGCTTGCCGTGTCAGTTGAATAATCCCCACCGTCAAACCATCATGAATGACCGGTTCAACAACAGTAATAGCCAATTGATGGTCAGGCAGGCGGCGAATATAAGGGGGTAGCTCCGCTTGACGCGGGGCAACCTGCACAGCCTCATTCGCATGACCACTCACTGGCGTCTCAGGGATCGGGTCAGGCGTGTCGAGCGTGACAATCCCTTCACTGGACGTCAACGGCAATAACGACACAAGCCAGTCATAAAAAGCCTCAACAGAACGCCCCGTTGACGCATGAGCATCCCCCCCACCATCACTGACTAACGGTGGTATCGCTCCATCCGTATGCGCCTCATGCTGCACCGCAGGAGATGATGTCGTCCCACGTTCCGAGCGCACCACAGAATGAATACGACGATCTTCACGACTATCCGCCACCAGCTTTCCGTCTGGATCGAATAAACGCGCTGTCGCATTCGGGCTTGGCTCAGTCAGTCGTGTCAAAAATGAACGCGCCAAAGCTGCGTCCAAAACATAATCTTCACCCGGTAAACTCCGCACCCCACGCGGAGCTGGCTTTGCCGCGAACTGCCCTACAGCACCGGCATAAATATGCGCCTGCTCCCGCAAAGCATTCACGTCTGTTTCCAGCAAAGAGTTCTGGAACTGATCCAGAAACAACAACGTTACAGCCAGCAAAGCTAACGGCAAGATATTAAGCAGTAAAATCCGGACCAAAAGCGGCGTCATCGCACGACGTTTAGGCAGAGCATGCATCATCCGCCGCTTCATCGCACCAATATGGAAAAAACGCCGCACCATACCGGGGCGGCGGCGCGCCTCCAGAACATGACGACGGGCCTGCCCTTGTTCTCGCCGTTCTTCATCACGCATCGGCGACAATGACCCGTCACTCACACATGCTCTCCTAATACCTTCAATCGTCGTAAGACCTGGATCGCAAAACTGACATCACTCGTCGCGGTAGCGATACCCAATCCCGTAAAGGGTTTCGATATAATTGAAGTTATCATCAACCTGCCGGAACTTCTTCCGTACACGCTTGATATGGCTGTCAATGGTACGGTCATCGACATAAATATTATCGCCATACGCCGCATCAATAAGTTGATCCCGCGACTTCACCATACCCGGACGAAACGCCAAGGCTTTCACCAGCAAAAATTCGGTCACGGTCAAAGCGATATCCTGACCATTCCATAAACACTGATGGCGGGTTTCATCGAGCGATAATTGCCCACGCACCAAGGCCGCCCCGCGCGTGGTAGTCCCTGTTGCTTCGGCCCGGCTCGCATCCTGTCGGCGCAATAGCGCACGAATGCGTTCAATCAACAAACGCTGGGAGAAAGGCTTAGTGATGTAATCATCCGCCCCAAGACGCAGACCCATCAATTGGTCCAATTCTTCATCTTTAGACGTCAGAAAAATCACAGGTAACGTCGAGCGCGCACGCAAACGCTGAAGGAGTTCCATGCCGTCCATACGCGGCATTTTCACATCCAGCACAGCCAAGCTAACCGGGCGGGACATCATCCCCTGCAGCGCACTCTCTCCATCCGTATAGGTATGAACGATGAACCCTTCCGCTTCGAGGGTCATCTGCACCGAGGCTAAAATGTTACGATCATCATCCACCAGAGCGATGATAGGCGCTGCCGGTGACGGCGGCGGTGAGGACGAGAAAGGGCGAGTGCTCTCCATGAAAGAGATCCGTCTCCTGAAGATAAAGAAAAGAACGTTGCATCCGTATCACGGATAGTCACACCCTATTTCGGGCCTATAAAAAGGCATTTCAATGACATCCACGCCAGTTGCAAGCCCTCTTTCGCTGCTTACCCCTTGCCTTCGGAGCAATCGGCGTTATGTCCTTGTGGAGAACGGGGCCGCTTGTCGGCCCGTCCCACAGAGAAAGGTCGTGACATGACAGACCAAAACCAGAATCCGGAAACGGCCCACGACGTGCCTGAACAGGGCGTTGAGACCAACGGAACCCATGAAGACACCACGATTGCTGGTGAACACGAAGTGGAAGATACGTCTCCTGAAGCACGTATCGCTGCACTAGAAGCTGAAGTTGCTGAACTCAAAGACCGCTGGGTCCGTTCAGAAGCGGAAGCACAAAACATCCGCAACCGCGCAAAACGCGATGTGGACGATGCACGTCAATACGCTATTCAGAAATTTGCGAAAGACGTAGTGGAAGCCGCTGACAACATTCAGCGCGGCATTGCCTCTCTTCCGGCAAAGGCAGAAGGTGAAGATTCGCTCGTTGCCAAACTGCGCGAAGGCTTTGAGAGCACTGAGCGCTCATTCCTCGGCATTTTGGAACGTAACGGCATCACCCGTGAAGACCCAACGGGCAAGCCGTTCGACGCGAACCTGCACCAAGCCATGGCTGAACAGCCATCGGACGAGCACGAGCCAGGCCATGTCATGCAAGCATGGACGCCAGCATGGCTGCTCAAAGGTCGCCTCCTGAAGGCTGCTATGGTTATCGTTGCTAAAAGCACACCAAACGCAGAAAAGGCCACAACCGGCCTTGATACGTCTGCGTAATTAGAACGCTGTGTTCTCTGCTCACATGGTCATTATGACATGTGAGCAGAGCCACATCGTGCTACCAAAATCATGCGTCTTCTCATCATTAAACTCGGCGCCCTTGGCGATTTTGTGCAAGCTTTTGGAGCTTTTTCCTCCATCAGAGCAGCCTTCCCAACGGCACATATCACATTGCTCACCACGGCTCCTTTTGTCGCTCTTGCGCAAAGCTGCCCTTGGTTTGATGAGATCGCTCTGGACCCACGTCCGTCTCTCAAGCGCCCACGCGGCCTTTTAACATTAGCCCGCCTTTTTCGCGCTCAAAACGTCGTCTTTGATTTACAAACCTCTAGCCGTTCATCCCGCTACCATCAGTTTGTCACGCGCGGAACACAATGGTCCGGCATTGCTCCTCGTTGCAGCATGCCCCACGCGAATCCGCACCGTAACGACATGCACACTCTCGCCCGATTGGATGATCAGCTACGCGCGGCACATATCACACCACTCCCCCGGCAAGTCCCCAGTTGGCTGACAGAACAGGGCCCACACATCCCAAAACCTTACGCCGTACTCGTACCCGGCGCTGCCGCACATCGCCCGCAAAAGCGATGGCCCGTTGAACGCTTTTGTGATGTGGCACAACGCATTACCCAACGCGGAGTTTTGCCCGTAATCGTCGGCACATCAGCCGAAAAATATTTAGCTACCTCCATACAAACCGCCTGCCCCCATGCCGTAGACCTCACAGGACAAACCAGCCTACCAGAGCTCGCTGGCGTGTTGCACCGTGCGCACTATGTCATTGGCAATGATACGGGCCCTCTGCACCTCGCAGCAGCTATGGACACACACATCATAACCTTGTTCAGTCAGGATAGTGACCCACGCCTAGCTGCCCCACTCACCATTACCCCTGGACGGACGCACATCATCTCTGCTGCTGATTTAGCAACGATCCACCCAGACCGCTTGGAGGCTCTGCTCCCGCCATGACCCGAATTCGCTGCATCACCATGCAAAAGAACGAAGCCGATCTTTTAGAACCATGGTTGCTGTGGCACGGAGCACTCTTTGGATTTGAAAACCTCACAGTCATCGATAACGGCTCTACCGAGCCAAACGTCAAACGCATTCAAAACCGATACAAAAAACGCGGCGTGACGGTTATCAATCACTATAAAACGTATGATGATTTCTTAAATAAAGGCGCCATATTCCAAGAAGTCATTCAAAAATGGGACCAAGAAAGTAATTACGACTTTGCACTCCCTATGGACTGTGACGAATTCATCGCTGTTTTTCTCGACCGACTCTCCGTTCAGCCCGATGATATTTTGGCGGAATTTGCTAATCTCAAAAATGAACGCGCGACACTGGTTACAGACCGAATCCTACTGAATGTGCCCAACGCACCCGGTTATTTTCGGCCACAAAACATACCCCGCGCCCTTTTCCACGCCCAGACAATTGAAGGGCTCGACCGGGGCTTACACTCACCCATCAGTCGATACCACGAGCGCTGCGTCCGTACCCCTTTCGTATATCTCCATCTGCACAACCGCCCAGATTATGAAGCAATCAAACGCTTCGCCCGCCAGAAACTCAATACGCCGGACGGTGCAACACCCGAACAGTTAACCCACCAGCACCCCCACACGCAGGCCGGGCACCATCTATTTCATTTTTTTCAACGCGATCAGGCAGCCTTTCTCGAAGACTACCAAAACCATCCTGATATTTACGCACCCAGCATCATCACGCGCTTTCAGACCCTTGGAATTGATCCCACCCCCCTTTTCGGCGCAGCACTTTGCCCTCAATTTCCAATCCATGCCCCCCAAGGCTTCATGGCACATCGCCGCCATGATCAAGGTCAAACTCACGAATACGTACTGTTTGATGCCCTAGCCTACGCCCATAACAACCAAGACGTCGCCGCTGATGCCTATTATGGAATCTGGCCTCTCATACACTTTATGGATGCTGGCTGGCATGAAGGACGAGCCCCCAATCCTGAAGGAATCCCTCCTCTCATCTTCACAACACAACATTAAACGCATCTTTCTCGTTGATTTTCCGCTGCGTAGGTCTTGCGACATAAGACAGAATGAGGCCATTTAGCCCATTCCACATTTATGCCATTAAGCGCAGCCTTGCGTTTAAATGCCTTGTTTTCTCAAAGGAGCACATCATGCCCGCCATCACACTACCCGACGGAAGCGTCCGCACCTTCGACGGGACCGTGACGGGCACGACAGTCGCGGCTTCCATCGGCCCGGGCCTCGCTAAAGCTGCTCTCGCCATGGAAATTAATGGTCAGCAACTTGATCTCGCCACCCCGATTGAACACGATTCCAGCATCCGCTTCATCACCAAGAAAGACGACGTCGTTCTGGAGATGATCCGCCATGATGCTGCGCATGTTCTCGCGGAGGCTGTGCAGTCGCTCTGGCCAGAAACACAAGTCACCATTGGCCCAAGCATTAAAGACGGCTTCTACTACGACTTCGCCCGCGACAAGCCATTTACTCCTGATGATTTCGAAGCCATCGAAGCCAAGATGCATGAAATCATCACGGCCAATGCTCCCTTCACGCGCGAAGTCTGGGACCGTGATGAAGCCATCCAGTTCTTCGAAGATCGTGGGGAAAACTTCAAAGCCGAACTCATCCGTGACCTTCCCGAAAGCGAAGATATTTCGATCTATCGCCAAGGTGAGTGGCTAGACCTCTGCCGTGGCCCGCATTTGCGCGGCACAGCTGATATTGGCAACGCCTTCAAGCTGATGCGCGTTGCAGGCGCTTACTGGCGCGGGGACCATCGCAACCCCATGCTAACCCGTATTTACGGCACCGCATGGCGCGACAAGAAAGAACTCAACGCCTATCTTCTGCGCCTTGAAGAAGCAGAGAAGCGTGATCACCGCCGCATCGGCCGTGAAATGGACCTGTTCCACATTCAAGAAGAAGCCGTGGGCCAGATTTTCTGGCACCGTAAAGGGTGGCGCTTGTATAATGTGCTGCAAGACTACATGCGCCGCTCTCAAGAGCGGAACGGCTATGAAGAAGTCCGCACCCCACAACTGGTAGACCGCGCCCTATGGGAAGCCTCCGGCCACTGGGATAAATACCGCGAGAATATGTTCATCGCCCAAGTGGAAGATGAAGATAAAACCCTCGCGCTGAAGCCTATGAACTGCCCCTGCCATGTACAGATTTTCCGCCATGGCCTGCGCTCTTACCGTGAACTCCCATTGCGCATGGCCGAATTCGGCGCTTGCCACCGCTACGAGCCGTCCGGCTCCCTGCATGGCATCATGCGCGTTCGTGGCTTCACACAAGATGATGCTCATATCTTCTGTACAGAAGATCAAATTGCAGATGAAACCGCCAAGTTCGTACGTATGCTGGCCGAAGTGTACCAAGACCTCGGCTTTGAAAACTTCCGTATTAAGTTCTCAGACCGCCCTGAAAGCCGCGCCGGTGATGATGCAACATGGGACCGTGCCGAAGGGGCTCTGAAAAAAGCCTGCGATCTGGTAGGCGTGAACTATGAATTAAACCCCGGCGAAGGTGCATTCTACGGCCCTAAGCTTGAGTTCGTCCTGACCGACGCGATCGGCCGTGACTGGCAGTGTGGCACCCTGCAAGTAGATTACGTCCTGCCAGAACGTTTAGACGCATCCTACATTGGAGAAGACAGCCAACGTCACCGTCCCGTGATGCTGCATCGTGCTATCCTTGGTAGCTTTGAGCGCTTCTTAGGCATTCTGATCGAACAATATGCGGGCAAATTCCCGCTGTGGCTGGCTCCAACACAAGTCGTCGTCGCGAGCATTGTGTCTGATGCCGCCGACTATGCACATGAAGTTGTCACCGCACTTAAAGCCCGCGGTATCCAAGCTGAAGCCGATACGCGTAACGACAAAATCAATGCCAAGATTCGCGAGCATAGCCTTGCCCGCGTTCCAGTGATTCTGGTTGTCGGTCGACGTGAGGCAGAAGAGCGTAAAGTGGCCATGCGCCGCCTCGGCGGAGCACAACAGACCATTCTTACACTGGATGAAGCGCTCTCAGCCCTCTCAACCGAGGCAACGCCACCTGATCTCGCACGTTTGTCCATCAAACAAGCGTAATCCTCTTGCACGGATCGTTACACGAGACTATGTGCTGAGAGGTAATTTCCCGTGCACTTCCTCAAGGGCTTCTCTTTGAGAAACGTGCACGGACTACATAAGATGAAACTGACGACAGGAGCTGACCATAGCTAGACCGCCGATGCAGAGTGCGCCCACGCGTGAAGGACCGCGTGTAAACGAAGAGATCCGCGTACCTCAAGTCCGCCTCATCGATGAGGAGGGGGAAATGCAAGGGATCATGTCGACGCGCGACGCTCTGACGCGCGCGTTCTCATCAGGTCTCGACCTTCTTGAAATTAGCCCAACTGCTGTACCGCCAGTGGTCAAAATTCTTGACTACGGCAAGTTCAAATACGAACAGCAGAAAAAGAAGAACGAAGCACGCAAGAAGCAAAAAGTTATTGAGATCAAGGAAGTTAAGGTCCGCCCCGGTACGGGCGAACATGACTTCCAAACGAAGCTCAAAGCTATTCACTCCTTCTTGGATGCTGGTGACAAGGTAAAGGTTTCACTGCGCTTTAAAGGCCGTGAAATGGCTCACCAAGAACTCGGCATCAAGATGATGGAGCGTATCCGCATCGAAGTCGAAGAAAAAGCTAAGATTGAGCAAATGCCGCGCCTTGAAAACCGGCAAATGCTGATGGTGATGGCACCCCGCTAATCATCGTCATAAATGCTAAAAAAGCCCCGTATTGCACGAGCAGTACGGGGCTTTTTTGTATCCAATGAACGATCAGCCTATAGTCGTCCCATAAATTTCAACCTGATCAAGATTGAAATAATTTTTCTCCCCACGCAGTTCAATAGACAACATACGCGTGGACACTCCCTCTTCTGACACCCAAATAAAGGGCGAACCATCTAGACCGCCAAAAATCTCATCAGACGTCCGTACAAAAAATTCATGATGTGTATGACCATCCTGTGACCCCAGAAACGCAAAATGCTTCATGCGCTCATAGAGACCATCCATACGGTTAAACAAACGAATTTCGTGAATAACTTTTGATTCTCCAAAATCAATCCGCCACCAAGGACGTTCCTCATAATCGGTATGAGCCTGAGAATGACCTCTCGGGGACTGGTTTATAAGCTTTGCGGCATCTTCTTCTGGCGTACAGTGATGCACCGTCGAGCTTTGAGTAACGGAACAACCTGATGAAATCAGTGGCCAGCGCGTCGGTGGGAAAGGCGATGCACTCCAAGCCTTTTTTGTTAAATAGTCTTTCCAGTAATTATACAGACAGAAATCTTCTACCGCATTCGTATATTTATGGTGAATGGCGCGTTCTTCTTCTGTTTTTTCACCCCACATTTTTTCAGCTGCATAATCACCTGCCAGCCCTCTGCGAACACGCAAGTCAAAATCTTCATCTGATTTAATGTTATAATGCGCTATGAACGCTTTATTTAGAAGCGTTTGCCGACGATTCTCTTGATGCAAAAATGACCATGCACTCTCCGGGAACGATGCGTAATAATTCTCTATATTTTCACCCAAAACATTATAGATTTTCATTTTTTTTAAGCTATTACAATCATGCTGAATAGCATGAACAGAACTCCAAAAAAATTCTCTATACGGGAAAGACTTTGACTTCACTATAATTTTAGTAAAAGGCGTAACACCGTCTTCTCGGCGCGTATAATTCAAAAGAACGCTGCCGTCAGGGCGAGTTTTATGACCATTATGCCCAAAGCTACACCAATTAATATATAATGCGTCCATATCTTCTGGGAAGGTCCCCAAGAATGAATGTACGCCCTCAAAAGAGCGAATACAAAAAAACTCATCTATATCCAGAAACATAAACCACTCTGTTTCTGGCATGTATTTCCTATTAAAATGAAAATACATTTGAAATTGAAGTCCCTTTTTAGGGTAGTGTATAAACGTAACAAACGGGTCTTCACCCTCCAAAAATGGCATTATTTGTGTATAAAATTCTATAGGATCGTCATCATTACAATATAAATAAACGTGATCTATCCCAATAGACCTATGATAAGAGAGCCACTCACTGATATAGCGCGTCTCCCAACGAGCACAAGCGACTAGAGATACTTTGTATTTTGGCGCAGGCCATACGCCAGAATTCTGTGCGACCAGCTCCGGCATCAAACTATAAGAGGAAATTTCTTCATAGTATTTATCGAGCATACCACACATCCTCTATTGGGACAGAAAATAAAAAAGCAACGAATGAATACTATACTAAATGGTCCGGTCCAAATGAATCTGGCAATAGCTCTTCTAACGTACGAACCAACAAGACCTCTCCTTGAGGATTAACCATATAAACTTTCATATTAGGCTGAGAGAATTCGCGTAATTTTTGTCTGCAACCGCCACAGGGCGTGCACGGCATATCTCCCCCCACAACCACAACTGCATCAATTTTGCGCATACCGGCCATAATCATTGCAGAAATCGCGCCAGCCTCTGCGCAGCTTCCCAAGGGATACGCTGCATTTTCGACATTGCACCCACTGTAAACGCCCCCCTCACAAGACAAGGCTGCCCCTACAGAAAAACGGGAATACGGTGCATAGGCTTTAGAACGCGCTTTAATCGCTTCATCGATCAGTAACGGTAACACGCTCATTATAAAAAATCCTTTTCTCGTGACGAGAACATCCCCTAACCACCGCGCATAACACTCTTTTTCCCACATCATAGCCGAGAAAAAGTGATCATTGGACTATACACCCTAACCATAACAGGCCGATTAGAGTTTTCAATCATCAGGAGAAACAGCCCTTTAACCGCAATTCACCACGTGATGGCTTGGAAGCCACCGCACTGTGCGATACCCTCACCATGTCATGACAAGCTTCCCTTATACCGACCCCACCCCTGACGCTCTTCTCGCAAGCCGCCCATCTCTGCGTATGGATGCACGTGACGGCTTGTTGTTTGAAGATGTTCCTGTGTACCAGATTGCACAGGCCCTTGGCTCCCCCTGCTGGATTACAGGCGCAGGCACCCTGCGCCGCCGCGCAGCAGATCTTAAAGCCGCGTTTACCGCCCGAAAACTGCCCATGAGCTTTCATTTCGCAGTGAAAGCACAAGACCATCAAGCAACCTTACGTCTCTTGAAGGACTGCGGGTACGGAGTGGATATTGTAAGTGGCGGTGAGATGACGCGCGCCCTCACGGCCGGCATACCACCAGAGGCCATTGTGTTCTCAGGCGTTGGCAAAAGTGATGACGAACTCCGCGCAGCGATTACCGCACGAATCGGTCAAATCAACGTCGAAAGCGCCGAAGAACTATACCGCTTAGCAGCATTAGCGGACGCCCTGCCCAATGCGGATAATTTTCGTGTCCGCGTCACTCTCCGCGTTAATCCAGACGTTGACGCCCAAACGCATGACAAAATCACCACCGGGCGCGCCGATGATAAATTCGGCATTGCTTATGACCAAGCACTCACACTCTATGCTGAGGCTCAACGCCTTTCTTCATTGCGCGTCATCGGCCTTGCTGTCCATCTTGGCAGCCAAATGCTGGCCGCAGAACCCTTCCGTAAAGGCTACCAGCGCCTAGCCGATATGGTACGCGCGCTGCGCAGCCAAGGATACCCCGTTGAAACCGTCGATTGTGGTGGCGGCTTAGGAATTTCTTACCGCGATGAAGTCGCCCCCGCCCCAGAGATGCTCGCCGGCGTCATTGCCGAAACATTGGGCG
Source organism: Neokomagataea thailandica NBRC 106555 (assembly GCF_001598495.1). Taxonomy (GTDB): domain Bacteria; phylum Pseudomonadota; class Alphaproteobacteria; order Acetobacterales; family Acetobacteraceae; genus Gluconobacter; species Gluconobacter thailandicus_A. Next base: position 159,249 of record NZ_BCZB01000001.1, on the reverse strand, counting down.
ATCTTGATGTCTCCCTCGGCCTTGAGCCGGGCCGTTGGCTTGCAGCCCCAACAAGCCTATTTGTGACTACCATCATTGAAACAAAAGCCGGAAACCCCGCGCGCGGCATACCTGATTTTCTTATTGTCGATGGCGGCATGAACGATCTCGCCCGCCCGGCCATGTATGATTCATGGCATGGTATTATCCCCGTCTCTCCAACTACTCTGCACAGCCCACTCAAACCTTGGCATGTCGTTGGCCCCGTCTGTGAGAGCAGCGATGTCTTCGCACGCAACCGCCCCTTACCTGCGAACCTACAACGTGGCGATATGCTGGCCTTTCTTGACGCCGGTGCCTACGGCGCCGTTATGAGTTCCACCTATAACTCGCGCCCTTTTGCAGCCCAAGCCATGGTCGATAACGGCCGTTGGGCCTGCACACGCACACGACAAACAGTGGAAGAATTGATCGCCGCCGAAACCCTTCCGAACTGGCTCTAACCGCCCCTATGCCCAAACGCACGCCCTCCAGAATACTGCCCTTGCATCACCTTCACCGCATACGCCGCCGCACTGCGCGCGTACTCTGGGTTGAGCGCGCGTTCGAGCATCTGATCTACCCTGTAGGGCTACTATGCGCTTACGCGCTTGCGTGCTTATTGCGCATCCCACAATCTCTCCCAGACGCGCTGCATACAACCTTAGAGCTGATCGTGCTTGGCACAGCATTCTGGCTAGCATGGCGTAGCCTACGTCACATTCCTCCGGCGACAAAAGAAGAGATTGATCGCCGCATTGAAACAGCCTCCTCTCTCCCACACCAACCCCTTCTCACACTGCAAGACCAACCCGCCACGACTTCTCACTCAGCAGAAGAGAACACTCTCTGGGCGCAACACATCCAGCGCACCATCGAAAGCATCGGGCCACTACGCTCAGGCTTCCCCCTGCCGCAGGTCCACCGCCAAACACTCTGGTGCACGCTCAGCCTCTCCGCCTTTCTGCTGATCGGCATCTTCTTCTCCGGCACACACACACCATCACGCCTATGGGCTGGCCTCATACCCGGACAGGACGATCAAGACGCCCCACTCCCAATGCTCCAAGCGTGGATTGATCCACCCTCTTATGCACCCGGGGCGCCGCTCTTCCTTAAGACCAATCAAGCCCCACCAACCCCATTGGCCGATGGCTCAATGCTGACGGCTGTTGTCAGCGATGCACGCGGCACACCCCACCTGCATGGTGCCCCACTCATCAGCCTACAAAAGCTGGATGCCCATAGCTGGCGCATACAAACCTCTCTTACCATCACACATACCGTGCGCCTGACCGTCAGAGGCCGTACCATCAGCGCATGGCCCATTATCATTGCCCCTAACCCCGCCCCACAAGTGCAATGGAACGGCAAGCCCGGACCTTTCAATGATCCCTCATCTGAGACGCCATCATGGCGCACAGCACTGCCTTGGAGCGTCGAACAGCCTTACGGCGTGGAGTCACTCGAAGCGGAGATCAGTGCCCCCGATAAGCACAGCCCACTCCGCCACGTCCATATTCCCCTGAACCGCCATCCAACCTCCGCTCACGGCATTGCACACCCCGATCTCTCCGATGACCCACTCGCCGGAACGGATGTCACCGGAACACTGCATGCGCGCAGCGTTTCTGGCCAATATGGTCAGAGCAAAACAGTACATTTCCGCCTTGGCGCACGCCATTTTACAGACCCGCTTGCCCGCGCCATCATAGCACTCCGCGCCCGGCTTCTACTGGCTCAAGAAACACCACAAGATGCCACACAAGAACTACTTTTGTTAACCGAAGCCACCAAGGACCGCCCCCTCCTCAGTACACTGACACTCCTCGCCAGTCGCTTACCAACCGAGCCAGCTTCAGAGCCTACACGCCTGATCCCTGTCACGGATGCCTTATGGGATTTCGCACTTTATCTTGAAGACCGCAAAACCACCGACCCCGCCACGGCCGATGCTTCTGCTGCGGTCCGCGCGGCAGAAAAGGCCGTCCGGCAGCACATAGAAGATATGGCCGGGCAGGACAGCAGCACCCACCTGACCGAACAACAAAAACTCCACGACCTGACCGAAACGCTCAAACAAGCACTCGCTCACCGTATGGCGCTTCTCTTTCAGCGCGCCGCCCAAAGCGGCATTGTCATGCCGAGCGCAGGCGCCAGTGATCACGACCCATTCTCCACACCTATGGAGAAGCTCCGCTCCCAAGCCATGCAAGGTCAGACTGAAAGCGCACTGCAAACGTTGCAAGACATGGAAGATATGGCGGAGCATATGCGCCAAGCTGGCCCGCAAGACATGCAGGCCCTTGCACACACCATGCAAGCCCAAGAAGAAGCCCGCATGGAACGCTCAGCCTTGCGTGATCTCATCCGCCGAGAAACGGAACTTCTGGACCATGCTCAACTGCGCCTCTCAGCAGCGCGCAAAGCAGCACAACCGATGGACGATGAAGCCCAGCCTGACGTCAGTCAAATGTCGACCAATGATTTGCTGAAGCAATTGGGCATGCAGCCCCCTGTAAACAATGGTCCAACCAATGCCCCAACCCAGCCCCCACCACAGGCACCGTTGGACGATACGACCGTGCGGGAGCAAGCCCCACAACGCCGAGACGACCACGCCCTTCAACGCGCCCTAACCCAACTCGACATCGTCCTTGGGCAGCGCACCCAAGCCAATACTGGCAAAAAAGTGGAGGCCTTCGACACCGCGAAAACGGACATGATCGCGGCACGCCATGCTCTCGCTGAGCGCCATGACCCTGAAGCGGCTGCGGCGGAACAAAAAGTGCTGGATGACCTCAACCAAGCCAACCAAACCATGCAGAAAAACCAAAAATCATCCTCTGGCCAAGGTCAGGGCAGCCTCAGCTTCATTCCCCCTGCACGCCAAACACCCTCTCCACATCACGGCACGTCCCAATCTCAAAAAGGCGATCAAAATCCCCCCTCAGACGACGACAGCGATGATGATGACGACTCTGACAATAACGCGACCTCCAACGGTTCCAAAGGAGGATCTTCTGCTGACAAAAACCAAGATCCTCTAGGCCGCGATATGGGCGAAGGCCATAACGGCCAAGATAGTGATGCCCATATCCCAGACCAAAACACCCGTGACCGGGCGAGAGAGATAGAACGTGAATTGCGCCGCCGCGCTGCTGACCGCACCCGCCCACAAAGCGAGCTCGATTACCTACAACGCCTCTTAAAATCTTTCTGACAGTACCCTCGCTCTCTACCTCAGGCGCCACAAAAAGAGCAGAAACGTATCCTACGCCTGCAACGCGTCCCCCTGATACTCAGCCCTGAACATGGGGCTAGCAGAGGGAAACTGGCCCACAAAGAAAGTACCCCCCCCGGACGCGTTCAGCACACAACGTAATATGCTGCTGAAAGAGCGAAACCTCTCATCGTTCAACCACAGCCATCATCCGCCCACACGATAGCGCTCACCTGAAACCCACGCCCCGCGCTCATCCGGCGTTACATCCGGCGCGATACTATGCCCCGTCCTCGCCGCGACCAAAGCCGCCTCCAGAACCGCCATCACCCCCACCGCCTGCAACGGCGGCACGGGATTGGGCGCATCACCATGAACAGCCGCGACAAAACCCTCATAAAATTTTCGCTGGTCACCCGCCTGTGCCACATGCTGCGTCATATGCCCTTCACCATCATAGAGAGACAGAGCTTCATCATCATGGCCCCACCCATCTGCACCGGGTGACATCCCTGCTAAAAGCTGCGCCTCTTGCTGATCGGCACGCTGCTTCACCACACTCCCACGCATACCATGCACCGTGAAACGCGATGAACCACCCGCCACAAGCATACTTGCCTGTAACACCACACGCCTCCGTGCATATTCCAGCACCACATGTGCCCAATCCGCCGCTAAAGCCCTGGGGCGTAATGTCCCCAAAGACGCACTCACCCGCTCAGGCATACCAAATAACATAAGCGCCTGATCGATCAGATGCGGCCCAAGGTCAAACCACACCCCACTCCCCGGGCCGGCGCCTTCTCTCCAACGGTCACGCACATGCGGACGAAACCGGTCAAAGTGCGATTCAAAATGCACCACCTCTCCTATCGCACCCGCCTCAACCAACCCCTTAATGCTCAGAAAATCACTATCCCAACGCCGATTATGAAAGACCGACAACACACGCTCGCTATGCTGCGCCTGCGCAACCACCTCACGCGCCGTCTCCACATTCAGCGTGAACGGTTTATCCACTACAACATGCTTACCCGCTTTCAGCGCCGCTAAAGCCAAAGGCGCGTGTGTGTCATTAGGCGAGGCGATCACCACAACATCCACATCATCCGCAGCAAGACAGAGCCAAGGGTCTGCATCCACCATCACATGTGGGAAATGCGTTTGCACCACATCTTCTTTACGCGAGGCAACACGTTGAAGAACCAGTCCTTTCTCCGCCGCAATCAACGGCCCATGAAAAGTCTGCCCAACATATCCATAGCCAATAAGCGCCACGCGCAACGGCCCTGCTCTCTTCTGCATACATCCCCCTCACTCAATCAGCTCATGAGGGTAGTTTCGCACAATGTCATGTTCACAAAGAGGCAACCACCGAACCACACCTTCTTCTAAGATGAAAAGACCGCCCGCAATACACCCGTACTCACAATACCAATGGCCATTGTCGGCAAAAGCGCCAAACGCGTTGCCGCAAAAACCGTAATAGCAAGCCCCGCCAAATCCGTTGGTCGCCCAGATGCAAAGCTCGGCGCCAAAACAGAAATCAACACACAACCCGGAATAATATCCATCATTGCCGTTGCGCGCGGAGATAACGTCCTTCCCCCCAAGAGGAGATAGCCACCAATACGCGTCATATAAGTCGTTATACCCATCCCTAAGATGGTCAGAGTCGAGTCCCAATGCATCACCCGACCCTCCGCACAACACATGCTGCCGTTACAGCACCTGCCACTGTACCCACCGGCACGCACCATGCCCCCGGATACAACCGATACACCAGCACCCCGACCAAAAGACTTACAACCCACGGCAAAGACATGCGGTGGTCTTTCCACATGCCGCGCAAAATCACGAGAAAGACCGCAGGGAATGCCATATCAAACCCGTAGCGCGTCAAATCCCCAATTTTTGCCCCCAGATATGCCCCAAAAAACGTACTACCAACCCATGTGCCATACAGGCACCAACCCACACCAAAATAATATCCAACACTAAATTTTTGGCGCTTTTGCGCATCAGATAGCGATAAGGCCCATGTCTCATCACACATCAAAAACAGCCACAGCAGCGCCTTACGCCGGGGCACCTCTCTCAACCACGGCGCTAACGCCGCCCCCATCAACACATGCCGGCAATTAATCAGCAACGTCACACCAATAATCAACGCAACGGGTAACGGAATCGCCCATAAATGAACTGCCGCAAATTCAGAGCCGCCACCATAATTCAGCCCCGTCATCAACGGCACGCTGAACACGCCAACTCCCTGCTGGACCGCTTGCCGCCCCAACAAAAGACCAAAAGGAATAAACCCAATCATCACCGGAATGGAGGCACGCATCCCCCTTACAAATTCCGGCCAAAAGCCCCCATTCCGGGCCAAGCATGGTGCAGCACTCTCAGACATGCCCGTGTGTATATCGGCTCCAGACCTTTCAGCAAGCCAAACCCACGCTGCCCCGAAATTCTTACCTTTTTTTTTAATAGAGGCCGCATGGCTCTCATGAGAGGGTGCAACTCCCTCGCCTTAAGCTTCATCTGCACGCCTCTCACATGAGAGCGCCGCCCAACAAGGAGAATGGCATGCATAGACGCCTCTTTAACGCCATACTTGCTGGGCTTGGCCTCTCCCTCAATGGGCATGTGGTACGCGCCATCGCCAAAGGCACGCCTGTCAGCACCGAAAGCTTCCTCTTAACCACCAATGGCTGGGTCCCAAATAACCAAAAACTACCCGTCATTCTCTACCGCAATGCCCTCAGCACCACAGCAGAAGACCCCGCCAGCACGTTTGAAAACCTCTTCCAAACCAATGGCTGGCCACCGCAATGGCGCAATGGGGTTTATCCGTTCCATCACTACCACACAGAGGGGCATGAGGTTTTGGGCATCTATGGCGGCTCCGCGCAACTCATGATCGGCGGCCCTTCCGCCCGAAAAGTCGATGTCCATGCTGGAGATATTATTCTCCTACCTGCAGGTACCGGCCATATGAAAATCTCGGCAGATAACGCCTTCGGAGTCGTCGGTGCTTACCCACCGGACCAAAGCTTTGACATCGTCCGGCAAGCCCCCAGCAGCGCCCAATTGCAGCGCCTCGCCTCACTCCCTTTTCCCACCACGGACCCGGTTTGCGGGCCAGATGGACCTGTTCCACATAATTGGCATTACGGGTGAATGACCATGCTGAAACGCCGTACCTTCCTACACACAGCCATCCTCTCCGCCGTAACGGGTGCAGCCTGCGCGGCATTACCCGCTCCCATAAAAGCCGCAGGCGCATCAAACACCCTGAAAATTGGCATTATTGGTGCTGGTGAAGTCGCGCAAACCCTTGGTGGCCTTCTGCTGAAAGCGGGACACCCCGTTATGTTCTCAGCGCGTAATTTCCAAGAGGCACAGTCCACCGCAGCAGAACTTGGCACACTTGCCTCAGCCGGAACCCCCACCGAGGCCGCTCGCTTTGGTGATGTCGTCATCCTCGCTGTACCCTATAAAGCAATACCCTCGGTCGGACAGGCACTCGCCCCCCTCTTGCGCGGAAAAACACTTATTGATGCAACAAATGCCTATTGGTTCCGCGATGGCAGCCTTGCTCAAAAAGCCAATGCACAAGGTATTGGCCTGCTAAGCCAAAGCTATTTTCCCGGTGCGTCCTTAATACGCGCCTTTAATTCCATTGATATGGCCGTTTTACGCTCCGAAGCCGCCCGGCCCGCCCCACGCCTCGCCGTACCCATCGCGGGAGACAACGCGGCGGCTGTCAGCACAGTCCAGAACCTCGCTACACAAATGGGCTTTGACCCCGTCATCACCGGCGGTCTTGCCACTGCTACACTCTTCCAATCTGGGCACCCCGGCTTTGAAGTGAAAGACGATGCTACGGGATTAAAACGCGCTCTCGGCCTGCAATAATAAGCCTCACGCAAAGCGCCGCAACTTCACCACTCCCGTCTTGCGGCGCAACCTTATTTTCCAGATGCGCAACACAAGAATACAATTTGTACCCTATACAAAACAAAATTCTCTATCCGCAGAGAGCAAAATGATGCACCCTTCTGAACATGCGCTTGCTCTCTCTTTTTACAGCCTTCTTATTATCCAGCGTCACCGCCCATGCCGTTGCCGCTAGCCCTGCGGACATCATCTCTCATGCACCCGACAGTGCATGGCGGACAATCCCACCTGAGCAGCTCCTCCTGATGACGATGAGTAACGGACAACACATCATCATCGCCCTTGCACCTGATTTTGCCCCCATACATGTCGCCAATGTTATCCACCTTACACGCGCTCACGCATGGGATTCAGGAGCGATTATACGCACACAAGAAAATTACGTCGTGCAATGGCGTGTGCGCCATGAACAAACACCATCACCCAAGCCATTTATAGAGCACCCACCTGCCGAATATGAACGCCCCCTCGCAGGTCTTTCTTTTAAAGCACTGAACATGCCAGACGCCTATGCTCCACAAGCAGGTTTTGCCCATGAATGGGCCGTCGGAACCGACGGCACGAACATTTGGCCCGCACAATGCTACGGAACCATCGGCGTGGCACGCGGCATGCCACCTGATACGGGCAACGGCAAGGAACTTTACGTCGTCAACGGTGAAGCACCACGGCAGCTTGACCGGAACCTCGCCGTGATAGGGCGCGTCCTCACCGGTATGGAATACCTCAATGCCCTACCACGCGGCACAGGGCCATTAGGGTTTTATACCAATCCACACCAAAACGTACGGCTCAAAAGCGTAACGCTCGTCTCAGACTTACCAGCAGAACGACGCCCATCTATGCAAGTCATGCGCACGGATAGCCCTAGTTTTAACGACTATATCACCGCACGGGCAGCACGAACCGACGCATTTTTTGTGCATGCCGCACATGGGGTCACGTTATGCAACGTCCCCATCCCATCACGAGAAATGCCCACACGCTAAGCGGGCACCCCCTCATACCATTCATCACTATGGCATGAGGGCCAGCACATATTACTCTTCCCGCATTTCCGCCTTCAGACCCATAATATGAGCCAAGCGCTCTAAACGACGCCGCACATTACTACCCGCAGCCCGCACAGAGCGCGCACCGAGAATCAACACAAGTGTCTCTTCTTCCACCAAGATACGGCACTCTTCAAGCAAAGCGCTCGTGCCTGCACAGAGCGCATATGCCAAACGCAGCACCTGCCCTAAACGGGTCGCACGTTCTATTTCCGTCCGGGAGAGCAAATAACGAGACGGTTCAATAAGCGCTGAATCGGTCGCGGCTTCATAACGTACCGCCAGCGTAAGCCCGATAAAAGCCCGTGCGCTATGCTCAAAACCAACACCATAACAATGCATCACACGCTGATAGGTCTGCTCAGCGCGATACTCTGGATGGTCATACGATCCAATATCAGACAGCGCACACGCCAAAGTCCGCAAACGTTTCTGCGCCGGCGTCTCCCCGGGGAAGAGCGGAGCCGTCCACCCCACTAATTCCTGAGACAAAGCCGGGTTACGCGCCAACCGCCCCGCCATTTCGTCTACCAGAGCCGTCATCGGGTCATCACCCACAACAGATGACGCCACATGTTTCATGTACCAGCCTTCACGCAGGCCATCGATGCTGAAGACCACCTTAGAGGGCCGTACACGCTCCATCAAGCTTCGCAACACCGTCGCCGCAAAGGGTGCATCTGCCAAACGTTTGCGCGGTGTATTCGGCAATTTTTCGAGCGTACGCCGAGGGGCACCCACAACCCAATCCACCATCTCCCGGCATTCACCCTCAGACATGGTAAAGAGATGCACAAGACTCAAGGGATAACGCGTGCGTGCAATCTGCAAGCGCGCCAAAGCACGGAAAGCCCCACCAACGAGATAAAGAGGTCGTCCCGCCATCCCGGGCAACCAATTCACTTCCGCGAGCATTTCCTCCGCAATTTCACGCGCACGCTCCACACTACCCTGCGCCCGGTCCTGCAACCGAATAACGCCGAGCTTTGTCGTCACCGCTTCATGATACTGACTATCTGCCACGTGGATGAGTTCCAAAGAACCACCGCCAATATCCGCTACCAAGCCATTGGCCGTTGGTAGCGAACACAGCACACCACGGGCAGCATAATCTGCCTCCTCAGTGCCTTCGAGAACCCGAATGGTCACACCCGGCATACGCGCACGAATGGCCGAAACAAAGTCCGGACCATTGCTCGCATCACGCACAGCCGCCGTTGCGACAACCTCAAACGGCTCCGCACCCATGGCCCGCGCCACAGTATGGAACCGTCCAAGAACGTCCATCGCAAGAGCGACGCCCTCTTCATTGAGGCGGCCACTCGCGTCCAGTCCGCGACCAAGCTTAAGCGTCACTTTCTCGTTAAAAATGGGGAGCGGATTACGCACCACGCCCTCAAAAACAACAAGACGCACCGAGTTCGAACCGAGGTCAACAATTGCTGAACGCTGAGTGAAAGGAGGCATGATCGTCAGTCTTTACAGTTCAACCTTCGAGAACACGGTCTTGTCGTTCACGCGGCAAACGGCTTTCTGGCAAAGCCTTTTGCCGTGCAGCAGAACCACGCCCAGACAGTGAAGGGTTATGCATAAAATAGTCATGTGCCGAGAAAGGCTTACTCCCTGGCGCAACACGATACCAACTCCCATCTTTCGACAGTGTCCAGCTTTGCAGCGTGTCTTTCAGATTAACCGTCATAATCTGCCCCAAAATCTGCGCATGAACGGTTGTGTTCGTAATGGGCACCAGCGTTTCTACGCGCCAATCCATGTTACGCACCATCCAATCCGCAGATGAGATATAAACCTTCGCCTGATGCGATGGCATACGATGGCCATTACCGAACGCATAAATACGAGAATGCTCAAGAAAACGGCCCACAATGGACTTGATCTCAATGTTTTCCGATAGACCCGGCACACCCGGTCGCAAGCAGCAAATGCCACGGATAACGCCAACAACCTTCACGCCAGCCTGAGATGCTTCATACAGAATATCAATCAACTCAGCATCAACAAGGCTGTTCATCTTCAGCCAAATTTTGGCCGGACGACCCGCTTTTGCATGCTCGATTTCTTCACGAATCAACACTTCCAAGGTTGAACGTGTCGTCATCGGAGAGAAAGCCAACGCATCCATCTTCTCCGGCGTTGCGTAGCCCGTCATATAATTGAACAAGCGTGCCGAGTCAGATGCCAAGGTACGATCACACGTAAAAAAGGAAAGGTCCGTGTAAATCCGAGCGGTAATCGGGTGGTAATTACCCGTACCAAAATGCGCGTAGGAGCGGAGGTTATTACCTTCGCGGCGGACCACCAAGCTCAACTTGGCATGCGTTTTCAGATGTGTGAACCCGAAGACAACCTGTACCCCTGCGGCTTCCAACGCACGGGACAAGCGGATATTGGCTTCTTCATCAAAACGCGCCCGCAATTCCACCATTGCCGTGACGGACTTACCAGATTCCGCAGCCTCAATCAGGGCCTGCACAATCGGGCTGTCACGAGACGTACGGTACAATGTTTGCTTAATGGACAGAACATTCGGGTCCCGCGCAGCCTGACGCAAGAACTGCACCACCACATCAAAACTCTCAAACGGGTGATGAACGACGATGTCTTTCGCACGAATTGCCGCGAAGCAATCCCCATCATAATCCAAAATCCGCTCTGGGAAACGCGGCGTATAGGATGGGAACACCAAGTCTGAACGGTCATCCACAATCAATTGCTTCAGGTCAACCACACCGACAAAGCCGGGCAAAACCATCACATCTTCATCGCCAACACCGAGTTCTTCGCCCAGTTCACGGCCCAGATCTTCTGGCAAACGGCGGTCCAAAGCCAAATGAATGCCCACACCACGGCGGCGCTGCTTCAGAGCCGTCTCATAAGAGCGGACCAAATCTTCCGCTTCATCTTCGAACTCAACATCCGTATCGCGGATAATGCGCAATACGCCAGCTTCACCGATGTTCAACCCGGGGAACAAACGGCTCGCAAACAGACGAATCAAATCTTCCAAAAGAATGAAACGAATTTCGCTGGTCGCTTTGCCTTCTGCATCAAGTCGAGCAGGCAGGCGTACCAGACGCGGCAATTGCGTCGGCAGGAGCACCAAACCATCCATCACAGGCCCACCAGTTGCTTCATCTTTCAGACGAAGAACCAAGGCGAGACCCATATTAGGGATAAACGGCAAAGGATGCGAAGGATCAACGGCCAAAGGCGTCAGAACAGGGAAAACCCGCTCGTCAAAAATCGTTGAAAGCTGCGCATAATCCGCTTCATCTAACGTGTCCGGAGAGAGGATGCTAATCCCCGTTTCTTTCAACTCCGCTTCCAGAATACCCCAAACACGCTGCTGTTCTTCCATCAGGAAGCGGGCTTTTTTCCGAATCGCCGCGAGTTGCTGGGCCGGTGCCAGACCATCAGGGCTGCGTACCACCATGCCCTCACGGACCTGCCCAACCAAACCCGCAACACGTACGGAATAAAACTCATCCAGATTACTAGCGCTGATCGATAGGAAGCGGACCCGCTCAAGCAACGGGTTCTTGAGGCTCTCCGCTTCTTCAATCACACGTTGGTTAAAATCCAACCACGACAATTCACGGTTTAAAAAGCGTTCTGGAGACGTCCGCATTGCAGCATAATCCTGTACAGTCTTAGGGCTGGTCCGCCTCCGGGTCGTCCGCGTTGATGCCCCGCGCGTCCGGGGTGTCGTTGCAGGCTTAGTGCTCGTTGACGTTGTACGACTACGCGTACGGCGCGGAGCGGGCTTTTTATCATCTGTCGTCACGTTAAAATCTTTCCCGGGACCTGAAGGAACGGCACTGCAAAAGCTGCTCAATATATACCGATGTTGTCAAACGTAGGTTTCGTGTCACACAATATTCCCTGCCCTCCAAGCATCAACCCCTTAAATTTTTACTCATCGGGTTGCAGAAGATCCGGCAATACAGATAGCGCCAATGCCCGCGTAATCGGCACGCCTTTTGCCAGGGCGGCGTCATCCAAGCGTTGCACCGCTTCTACGAGTGCGTCTCCCGTCCGCGGCAAATGCCGCCATAACCAATCTGTCACTTGCTGGGACACAACCAACTGGCGCCCCGCCAAAAGCGATAATAATAAACGCGCGCGCAACTCATCTTCCGGCTCAGAAGTCGCCGTTGTCGCGGTCGCGCGCAAACGGCTTGCCAAATCAGGTAATACACACACTGTTCGTGAAGGCGGCAAACGCCCCACCATCAACACACGATCACCAAAAGCCAAAGCATCATTCAGAAGATGTAATAATGTGGCTTCATCACCCGCTTGGTCAGCATTATCAATAGCAACGTGCCCAGCCACACGCACCCGCTCGTTTTTCGCTTCCGCGGTAAAATCACGGGCATTCAAAATCGTCGCCGAATGTTGGGCAGCCCACATCGTCAATAAATGCGTTTTTCCAGTACCGGGTGCACCCCAAAGCCATAACCGGCCATCTGGCCATTTAGGACGCGCCAACCACGCACGCGCTGCAACATTGGAAGGTGCCGGGATAAACCGCTCTGCCGTTAATGCACTATGGCGCGCTAGCGAGAACGCTAACTGCTCGCCCCTCCCATCTGCTTGTCCAGACCTGCTCACTCTTGCTCCTCGGTCCTGCAGAATTGTTGCAATTGCACCATCATTTGATGGTCTTAGCACCCATTTTGCCGGAAGTGTAATGTCCTCATGCGTGTTGCGCGTTACACCGCCGCAAAGCAATGCTAGAAGGGCCCCACGTTCTTGACCCTCGGAGTGCTTTCATGACCGACCAGTCCACCCCAAACTCGCCTGAACACACCACCACACAAGGAGCCAGCTACGCTCAGGCTGGGGTGGACATCGCTGCTGGTGATGCTTTTGTTGACGAAATCAAGGCTGATGCAAAAGCAACGAACCGCCCCGGCACAATGGGGGGCTTGGGTGGTTTTGGCGCTCTGTTCGACCTGAAAGCCGCTGGTTTTAAAGATCCCGTTCTCGTCAGCTGCACTGACGGCGTTGGCACCAAACTCATGGTCGCCATTGAAACAGGCCAGCATGCCGATGTCGGCGTAGATCTCGTCGCAATGTGCGTCAATGACCTCGTCGTCCAAGGGGCTACGCCGCTCTTCTTCCTTGATTATCTGGCGACAGGAAAGCTGGCGGTTCCTGATGCAGCAACCGTCGTTCGTGGCATTGCCCGTGCCTGCTCCGAATCAGGCTGCGCCCTCGTCGGCGGTGAAACGGCTGAAATGCCGGGCATGTATGCTCCCGGCCATTATGACCTCGCCGGGTTCAGCGTCGGTGCGGCCGAGCGTGATGCACTTCTGCCCGCAGGTATCCGCGCAGGTGATACGCTGATCGGCCTGCCCTCATCTGGCGTACACTCCAACGGCTTCTCATTAGTCCGCGAAGTGGTACGCATGTCTGGCCTCGCATGGGATGCACCAGCACCCTTCGCTGAAGGAAAGACCTTAGCTGAAGCGCTTCTCACGCCAACCAAGCTCTATGTCCGCACGGTTCTGGACCTGCATGCTGCAAACCTTCTGCATGGTTGCGCCCATATCACAGGCGGCGGCCTGCCAGGCAACCTACCGCGCGTTCTCCCAAAAGGTCTGGGCGTAGAGGTCGATGGCAGCGCATGGGCCATCCCACCTGTCTTCCAGTGGCTGGCACAAACCGGCAAGGTCGCTACGGACGAAATGCTCCGCGTCTTTAACTGTGGCGTTGGCATGGTTCTCGTCACGCCAGAACCTGAAAAGGTCCTCGCTCAACTGGCAGAACGCGGCGAAACAGGCTTCGTCATGGGCAAAATTGTCGAAAGCGAAACCGAATACAGCCTCACAGCACCGGTCTCCTTCGACTGATGACGGCCAAAACCCCCATTGCAATCTTGATCAGTGGGCGCGGCAGTAACATGCGCGCCCTGATTGAGGCGTGCGCTCGCCCCGATTTTCCAGCCCGTATCGCTCTCGTCCTCAGCAACCGACCGGATGCTCCGGGGTTACAAGTCGCAGCGGAAGCTGGCCTCGAAACCCTTGAGATTGATCACAAACCTTTTGGGAAAGATCGTGAAGCGCATGAACGCGCCGTCCATGACGCGCTTCAAAAAGCAGGCATCCACGTCATTTGTCTTGCGGGCTATATGCGCGTCCTGACGCCCTTTTTGGTCACAGCCTGGGAAGGGAAGATGCTCAACATCCACCCTTCTCTTCTGCCAAAATTTCCGGGGCTACACACCCATGAGCGCGCTATTGCCGAAGGTGAAGCCGAACATGGATGTACTGTCCACCTTGTCACGGCTGGCGTAGATGAAGGCCCTATTCTTGGCCAAGCACGCGTGCCCGTTCTCCAAAATGATACGCCAGACAGCCTAGCTGCCCGCGTACTGGAACAAGAACACACACTATACCCGAACGTCCTCAAGACGTTTTTGACCTAAAAACTCTTAAGAAAGCCGATACCGTCCATGCTTGCAGCACGCCTTGCCCTAGGTCTCTGCCTCATCTTGGCCGGTACGGTCATCGCCCTTCATGCCTCAGCCCTGCCCTATGCGCTCTGGCAGGGCGACGAGTATGACTATTTCTATAACCAATCCCACACAGGCAGCAGCTTCTTCTGGCATCGCCTCCTTTTTTGGAGTCCACGCCCACTTTCTGAGGCCATCATTGCCCTTTATGGCCTTTGCGTCGCCCAGCTACACGCCCCGCTCATCGGCCCTATGCTCAGCACCATCTGGGTACTCTGCGCCGCACTCGCTTTTCTGCCGACAATCCTGTGCCGCGCCCTTCCACAAAATACACGCCTCTTTCTCATTGCGTTGAGCAGCATTATTGTTTTCCTTGGCCACCCCATCGCGGATCTGATGTTCTGGCCCATGGCAACTGCCGCCCATCTACCCGTCTTAGCCGCCGCGTTCTGCCTGACCTTAAGCACCCTCACCCACACTGAACGCCCCTGGCTCACGGCCCTATGCCTTAGCGTTGCGGCAATCTCCAGCGAAGCTGGGTTTTTCTTTTCCGGCGCGTATCTTAGCCTCACCGCCTTCTTGACCTTGGTGAAACCTGCTCAGCCCCGACAACCTCTTAAAATGCTCTGGGTCCCCGCGGCCCTGTGTCTTTTTGTACTATGGCGTCTACTCGCCGGACGCATTGGCCTCCCACACCCGCACAACACCCCCACACAAGGCGCCATCCTTCAAAGCCTCCGCAGCAGCCTCCTTCCCTTTGTACATAACCTCGCCATGCTCCAACCTATGGATATCAGCGCGGGTGGGCGCGAAGGCGGCACAACTCTACACGGCTTACTGCTCAAAACACTCATCGCATTCAGCAGCTTTACAGCCCTACGCGCCGCCAATATCCGCCCGTCTTTACGCAGCCTGATGGTACTCAGCGTTTCTTTTCTCGCCTGCAATGCACTGATCATTGCCAGTGCTTATTACGAGTTTGGCTTCCTCTGCTGCCAGCGCCACGAAACCCTGCGCCTTGATGTCAGCCTGCTGCTCGCCATGTTAGCCGGAGGATATGCAGCACGCACATTGCCCCACATACGCATCACACAGCCCAAACTCCAGCTTATCGCCTGCGCCTGCCTGATCATGTTTACTTTAGACACCGCACGTTGGCGCTATGCTGATATGGCTCTTTTCCTACGCTCCCGCCCACTGGAAGCCCAAGCACGCATAGCCACATGGCAGTCCGGCATATCTCCCGGCCCTATGATGACCATGTCACAAGGCACAAACTCGGCACTGTTTTATTACTGGCCATGGGAACCGGGCCACTACATGTCTGGCGGAACAGGCTGGGACGTTCAATCTATGATGAAGTTCTTCAACAAAACACACCTCACCGTTCTACCGCCACACCCCGTGAGCATCCCCACACGCACACATTAAAACCAGAACAACGCCCGTAAAACTTGCTCAATGCCTCATTTCGCGCATAATGCATGCCTTCCCTAAGAAGAAGAGACTGAATCACAATGTCACTGACTTTTGGCCTTCTTTGCTTTCCCGGGGTACAGCAATTGGACCTCACCGGGCCGTACGAGGTCTTTGCATCCGTACCTAATTCCAGCACACACCTTCTCTGGAAAGATCTTCAGCCGATCCGCTCAGCAACTGGCCTAATACTTACCCCTGATACAACTCTTACTGATGCACCCGATTTCGATGTCTTATGTATTCCCGGAGGCGCCGGAACCAACGCCTTACTAACCGACACAGAAATTTTATCTTTCATACGCAATAAAGCTTCCAAAGCCCGTTATGTAACATCCGTCTGCACGGGCGCTCTAGTCCTCGGCCAAGCCGGCCTTTTATCCGGAAAACGTGCAACAACACATTGGAATGCGCTTGATTTCTTACCTCATTTTGGCGCCAGCATCGTCAAAGAGCGGGTCGTGCAAGACGACAATATCATCACCGCCGGCGGCATCACATCTGGGATCGATTTCGCTTTAACCCTTGTCGCAGAATTATTAAGCCAAGAAGAAGCGGAAACAATCCAGCTTGCTCTTGAATATGCCCCTGCACCTCCCTTCAGTGCAGGTCTACCGTCACAGGCTCGGCCCACCATCATCGATTCTGCACGGCAGCGTATGGAAGCCGCACGGCTAGAGCGCCATACCATTCTTCATGGCGATACATAAACCATTCTGCAAACCCGGGAGTTCTACCGCTATCATCAAACCCTGCTCTCTGCGACTTGAACACCCCCCCTATCGGCAACCCGAGCGGTCGCAGAAGGCAGGGTAAAAAAATATTTCAGCATGATCTCGCGCCCAAAACACGCAAGATCATTATCTGCTGTTCACACCAATACCCATCGGCCTACCGCTGCTACCAGTAGCGCAGCACCAACGTCTCATACGTTGCCAAAACGGACACACAGAGCACAGCAAACATCACCATAGCATCTCCGCCGCGCCACACCCGTACACGCCAAGAGCGTGGCACCTCCGGCAAGAGCAACACTAAAAACAACGACCAACCCAAATAATAGCGCCCTTGCAAACCTAAGATCAGAGACTGCCCCACCGGCGTCCAAATCATATAAAGCGCAAGGCTCACACCGCAGAACGTAGCAGCAATAATCGCCAATGTACCCAGACATTGCCCCCATGCGTGCACACTCCGCCGGAACCTTGCTTGCAGCACAGCCGAGATCAGACCGTAAAGGGCTGCCATTGCAGCAATAGGGCTAAACCACGTGACAACCGGGGCGTCTAACCACCCCAAAACACCAACATATTGCTGATAAAGGCCTGCACCAAAGGCCTGCACGGTTCGGATCACCAACACCACGGCTACCCACGGGTGATGAAATAACCTTAAAGCCTGACGTTTCCCATTCACCGCACCACTGCCGCCCGTCGTAATATCCACCGGATGCATGCCATAAACGCTCCACACCCCCATTACAGCCAGCGCAACCAGAGCCACACACACCGCACGGAGACGGTGCTCACGCACAGCAACCAGCAACGGCAGAAACGCCATCATCACATACGGCGGCTTCGACGCTAAAAGCGCACCCAATAGCACAGCAAGCACAGCCCAATACCAGCGCGGCTCCGCCCAAGACCCCCGTATATGGGTCAATAGCGCCACACACAGCGCACAGCTTGCAATAAACAGCCCATCTTGTGAGCATGAAGCATATAAAGAGAGCGTCATTGGTAGCGAGAGCACCACAGCCATCAAAACGCGCCCGCGCCGCGTTACAGCCAGCGCCAAAGCGGCTACGACAACACAACAAAGAACAGACGCCAAGCGCCCCATATAAAACGACACCAGCACTGAACGATGCGTCACACGCCCCAGATCAATGCCCAAGGCCTGCGGGATATAAAAAAACGGCGCATAAATAACGGTATTCGGAAACGCTGCCTGCTCACGCGGCGTATCCCAATGATCTTCCCGCGCAGCCAAAATCTGCGCCACCGTGATTTTGTGGTCATAATGAAAAAAGAGATCATTAAAACGATAAGCAAAATGCACCGCACCATGCGGCAATACGCCACCACTGCTCCACGGGGTCAAACGATCCCCAAAGATATGACCTTCACCAATTTGGGCGGCCCGTAGAAAATGATGTTCTTCATCAGGAACCTGAATCGGCGGCGTTAAAAACACCATTCCCACCAGAACCGGCCCGATGATAAGCGCCCATAAAAACGCAAAAAACCGCCTAAAGGCGGCCTCATCAGACAAGACCGCAGCCAAAAACCTACGGTACATACTGCCTCCAATACAGTCCCCGACTGGCCGAAGCCAGTCGGGAAACCAACCGTGAAATTACGGCAGGATTTCTGTTTCAGCAAAGAAGAATGCGATTTCGTTCTTCGCATTTTCCAGGCTGTCAGAACCGTGTACGGAGTTTGCTTCGATGCTTTCAGCAAACAGCTTACGGACTGTGCCTTCTGCTGCGTCGCTTGGGTTCGTTGCGCCCATCACTTCACGGTGCTTAGCAACAGCGTTCTCAGCTTGCAGAACCTGAACAACAACTGGCTCAGCAATCATGGAAGCAACGAGGCTACCGTAGAAAGGACGTGCAGCATGCACAGCGTAGAATGCGCCAGCTTGCTTTTCGCTCAGCTGAATGCGCTTTTGAGCAACGATACGCAGGCCAGCGTCTTCGAACACAGCATTGATCTTGCCGGTCAGGTTACGCTTCGTTGCGTCGGGCTTAATGATGGAAAGCGTGCGCTCAAGAGCCATTTGTCTTCTCCTAATGAAGCAAAAGGTAAAACTCGTCAGTCCACTAGAGCAAAATCTGCGTTCCTGATAGGTCTGACATAATTTTTTAGCATAATATCCACTTTCCTCTGCTGCGCGAGTCCTGCTTTGAGCCTTTTGACCATTTCCGATCTGACCCTCCGCATCGCCGGACGCACCCTTCTGGACAGTGCCTCTCTGAATGTGGACCCCGGCCGCAAGATTGGCCTCGTCGGCCGTAACGGCGCAGGGAAATCAACACTCCTCGCCGCTATTGCAGGTGATATCACCGCCGATGGCGGCACGATTACCCTCGCCAATCGTGCGACAATGGGCCGCGTCAAACAGGAAACCCCCTCGGGGGATACATCCCTCATTGATACCGTTTTGGAAGGGGACCTCGAACGGACGCGCCTCCTACACGCCGCCGAAACAGAAACAGATCCCACCCGCATCGCCGATGTGCATGAACGGCTCATCGCCATTGATGCCTACACCGCACCGGCCCGTGCCGGCGCGATTCTCTCCGGCCTCGGCTTTGACCAAGACGCCCAACTCCGCTCTGTGTCCGATTTTTCGGGCGGCTGGCGTATGCGCGTATCCCTCGCTACCGCCCTGTTCCTCAACCCTGATTTGCTCTTACTCGATGAGCCGACCAACCATCTGGATATTGAAGCCGTACTCTGGCTGGAATCATGGCTCGCCAAATTCTCCGGCGCTGCCATCATCGTCAGCCATGACCGCTCCTTGCTCGATAATACTGTCGATGCCATCGCACATCTGGATCGCGGCACTCTCAACCTCACCCCCGGCGGTTATGACAACTTCATCCGCATCCGCACTGAGCAAGCCCTACAACAAAACCGTATGGCAGAACGCGTCGCAACCCAACGCGCACATATGCAATCCTTCGTAGACCGCTTCCGCGCCCAAGCGACCAAAGCCCGCCAAGCGCAAGCCCGTATCAAAGCTCTCGAAAAATTACCGCAAATTGACTCCGTCGTTGAAGACAGCCCCACACGCTTCAACTTCCCAGAGCCCGCCCAACTGCCCCCACCAATGCTGACGCTCGATCACGTCACCGCAGGCTACGGCGATCATATCGTGCTGAGCGGCCTCAACCAGCGCCTTGATATGGAAGACCGGATTGCACTTCTAGGTCAGAATGGACGCGGCAAATCCACCTTTGCCAAAATCCTCGCAGGACGCCTCGCCCCGCTAGAAGGCTCCGTCAAACACTCCCCAAAACTCCGCATCGGGTATTTCGCGCAGCATCAGTCCGACGAACTCGTTTTGTCTGACACACCAATTGATCACATGACCCGCGCCATGCCAGACGCAAAACCCGTTGCCGTGCGCGCCCAGCTTGACCGCTTCGGGCTGGATGCCCAACGCGCTGAAACCCGCGTTGGGGAACTATCAGGGGGTGAAAAAGCCCGCCTGCTCCTCGCCCTGGCCACGCGTGAAGCCCCCCACCTTCTGCTGCTCGACGAACCAACCAACCATCTTGACCTTGATGCGCGTGACGCCTTGATCCGTGCTCTAGCGGCTTTTGAAGGCGCAGTGATTTTGATCAGCCATGATAGCCATTTGGTTGAATCCGTCGCAGATCGGTTCTGGCTGGTAGAAGACGGCACCATTACGCCGTTTGACGGGGATATGGCCGAATATAAAACATGGCTCATTGAACGCGCACGCAAAGCACGCTCCGAAAATAACGAACGCGCACGCAGCACCCAGCGCACAACAGACAGCACTGATAAAGACCCTGCGCCTTCCGCCTCACAACGCCGCGCAGACCGCAAAGAACTCACCCGCGCCCTCGCCCCCTTACGGCGCAAAATTAAGGATGCCGAAACCAAACTCGCGCAAATTGCCAAAGAACTCGCCAGCATTGAGACAAAATTAGCGGACCCAAACCTCTACCAATCCGGCAACCCGGCTGACATCGCCTCCCTCAACGCGCATCGTGCCGGGCTGGAGGCCAAGCAAGCCGAAATCGAAGAAATCTGGCTCGAAGCACAAGCCGAGCTTGAAGAAGCTTCTACTTAAACGCTTAGAACGCCCTGTCTGCTTCATTATAATGAAGCAGACAGGGCTGGTAGCGCATGCTCGTTATTCAGCCTGCATAATGGCTAGTTCCATCCCGCTCGGGTCAGAAAAATGGAATCTACGCCCACCCGGAAAGCCAAACGTCGGCTTTGTAATCATCCCCCCGGCCGCACATACATCCGCATAAGCTTTTTCGAGGTCATCAACCAAAACAACAGGCAAAGGCGCAGTTGTTGCCTCACTCATATCCCCTTGAAGGCCCACATCCGTTTCACCATTCATCGTGCAGGCATAACTGGAACCAAAATCCGTTAACGTCCAACCAAAAACCTTTTCATAAAAAGCTTTAGCCGTTCCAAAGTGAGCCGCAGGAAGCTCTACAAATTAATGCGTGCCATACGAATATCCTACTTCTTTTTAGAAGGCAGTTTTGACAAACAACGCACAACCCATAGCTTTAATATATCCGGGTTGGACAACATACTTTCCGGAACAACAATGTATGATTTACTCGGCGCACTGTCTGGCTCGTATTGAAGCATTTTAGAGCCAGGAACCGACAAAAACTCTTGATGGTCTTTGCCATTAAACTTCAAAGCCAAACCAACATTAGACAATGATGCAAACACTCTCTCAAAAGAGTAAGCCATGATACCACCAAACATCGGCTTAAACGTTATCTCACATTCAGCAAAAAGCTCTTCTTTCAAGACTTTTTGCAATTGCACCGGATCATACATAAGCACCACACTGCTTTACGGTTCGCATATCAGCCTATGCAGAGAATAACGGCTCTTTGCATCATTTTTGATTTTTGCTGATACTTCACACGCCACCACCACCTAAGGCCCAACCATGCAGCTTCCTTTCTCCAACCCCACACCACAAACCGAGCCACGTGCGCAGGAACTTCAGCGCATTGCCACCATTATGCGCATTACCCTTGCTGGCGCCGTGGTCATGCTGGCCGTATGGCTGATGGGTGATGTCTTGACCGTTGTGTTTGCCGCGACGTTAGTGTCCATCGTGTTGCACGGCTTGGGCCGCACTCTGCGCCGCTTTGTGCCTTTTTTGAGCTATACCGCCGCCGTCGCACTCGTGACGCTGATCCTACTCTCACTCCTTATCGGCTTAGGCTGGAGCAGTGGCCCCGCTATTGGGGATCAATTCCTGCGCCTAAAACAAGCCCTCATCACCCAATCCGGCGGGCTGAAAGCACAGCTTTCTGATTCCGCTCTGGGGCGTATGATACTGGATTATCTGCCCACATCCCTCGGCGGTAATGCCAATACCCCCGGCAGTTTGAGCAGTTTGAGTTCGGGCCTTGCAGGCTCCGTCACAGGCTTATTAAGCAGCGCCTTTGGGGTTGTGGGCACCCTCGCGGTTGTACTCATCGCGGGATTGTATTTTGCGCTCTCCCCCTCTCAATATATTGACGGCGTTTTGCGGCTTATCCCCCCCGCTCAGCGCAGCACGGTGCGTGAGCTCATGCTCACAGCCGGCGCAACACTCTGGGCGTGGACCGCAGGGCAAGCGCTCGACATGCTAGTAGTCGGCCTGCTGTCTGGTCTTGGCTTGTTCTTCATCGGGGTGCCGTTGTCACTCGCCCTCGGGGTCGTAGCCGGTTTGTGTAACTTCATTCCTTATATTGGCGCTATTATGGGCGCCGTTCCGGCTATCTTACTCGCGCTCTCTATGGGCCGCCAAGAAGCACTCTTGGTCATTATTCTGTACGGCGTCATTCAATTCTTTGAAGGCAACGTCATGGCCCCCATGATCCAACGTCGTGCTGTGCATATGCCGCCCGCCATCGCTATTTTATCCCAAACTGTGTTCAGCACCATCCTTGGTGTCCCGGGCCTTATCCTCGCATCCCCCCTCACAGCAGCTTTACTTGCCGTCATGGATAAAGCCACGCCACCTCTGGAAAAGCATATTCAAACCCGCCAAGAACTTGAGGACGAAAAGAGCTCAACCTAAAAAACACACAGCATCATTTTGCACTTGCTCCTGACGTAACGTCATCAAACACTCTCACCGTCAGGAGGATATCATGCCAACACACAACGCCTTACTGACCATTGGTGAATTTACCAAAGCCGCCAGCACCACCCCGCGCACATTGCGCCATTTTGAAGCC
Source organism: Neokomagataea thailandica NBRC 106555 (assembly GCF_001598495.1). Taxonomy (GTDB): domain Bacteria; phylum Pseudomonadota; class Alphaproteobacteria; order Acetobacterales; family Acetobacteraceae; genus Gluconobacter; species Gluconobacter thailandicus_A. The sequence continues at coordinate 136,069 of NZ_BCZB01000001.1, read as the reverse complement.
TTAGGCCTTCTCCGCTCCAAACGTGCGGAGAATGGACGCCGCCTGTATGATAAGCAGGCGATTACAGCATTTTCGCACATTATAACGCTGAAAAAGGCTGGTTTTACTCTACGGGAAATTCAAAAGTTTCTTGAGCAGCCTCTTGAACCAGATAGCATCCTAAAAACCCAGATAACCCTTCTGGAAAACCAGCAAAGAGCAACCGAAAACGCCCTCGATACGCTCCGAAGCTTGCACACACAGCGTGAAAAATCTTCTGATGGGACCGCTATAACCATCCAAGATTTGTGTCAGTTACTGCGTCAGACCACACATACACTGGACAAAAAAGCCTTAGAGCCCCTTCTCAACAGACATGTCACACAGGCCGAAAAACAACATTGGGAAGCTACAGCAGATACACACTTCCCGAATGAAGAGCGTGATTTTTATGCTCTGAAATGGGAAAACCTCATCAAACGCATTGATCAGGCACGCCTTTGCGGAATACGCCACGACTCCCCCGAAGCTGCTGCTTTTGTGAAAGAATGGCTTGCCTTACAAGAACCCCTACAAACCGCTTTAGGCCGCGATTTATGGAGCAAAACCGCAGCACTCTACCAAGACCTATATAACTCTCTCCAAGCGCAAAAGGCCCTGTTTTCCGCGGAAACTTTAAGCTTTATTCAGGCAGCTTCGGACCATCTGAAGGCGGTGGAACATCCTGTGGGATAATCCCTTTCAGCACCTCCTCAGAAAAACTGTTCATCCGATACGGACCGTTCTTTTGCGTCTGAATACCAACATCGTCTGGCGTATGCGGGTGCCGCCAGACAGACACCCATAAAGAACGCCCCTGCGACGCATCCAAATGGAACACAACATCCCCCACATGGGGCGGAACCTCTCCAGGTGGCCCCCACCCCGTGCGGTGCGCCTGCATCCACTGGTCCAAACCCTGCGCCTCAAGCGCTGTTAAAACACGTGCATGAGGGATCTCTAATTGTCCCCCAATCACATGCGGTAAAGCCCAAGGGCGCAGCAATGGCCAGCATACGGTCCAAATCACAACGACCGGCACACCCACCACAGCAATAAACGCGAGTAAGAGCTTCTTCTCGCGGGTCATGACCCCACCTTTGCCATACCAGATTGAAGCGCTGCCACAACATGCGCCACTTCTGCATCCGTCAATTCTGGATGAATAGGCAGGGCCAAAACGCGCCCGCCCAACGCTTCTGAAACCGGCAGAGACACACCATCATGAGCCGCAGCATAAGCAGGCTGATGATGGAGCGGCTTCGGGTAATACACCGCCGTCGGCACGCCTTCTGCCTTCAGATGCTCTTGTAGCGCATCACGCTGCGCCGCATCCGCCAACAGCACACAATAAACAGCCCACGCACTCTCACTGTCCGCCACACGCACTGGCGCATTGATGCCGCACGGCATACCCTGATCATATGCACAGGCAATGGCATCACGGCGCGCCAATTCCTCCGGGAATGCATCCAGTTTCGCAAGCAATACAGCCGCCTGAATCGTGTCCAAGCGCCCATTCAGGCCAATACGCTCCACTGCATAGCGCGTCTTGCCTTCGCCATGAGAACGCAAAGACCGATACAAAGCGGCCCGCTCTGGGTCATCCGTCAAAATGGCCCCACCATCCCCATAGCCGCCCAACGGCTTAGACGGAAAGAAGGACAGCGTCGTCGCCAATGCTTCACGCCCTAAACGACGCCCCTTATAGGACGCCCCAAAAGACTGTGCACAATCTGCAAAGAGCAGAAGATTTTCCGCCTTTGCATACGCATTCAGTTCATCCCACGGTGCTGCCTGCCCAAACAAATCCACGCCGATCACGGCGCGCGGCGTCAACGCCCCAGCCTGACGCACCGCCGCAACGCGCTGCGCTAATGATACCAAATCAATCTGGAACGTATCCGGCGTAACATCCACAAAGACCGGAACAGCCCCGAGCAACAGCACAACCTCTGCCGTAGCCGTATACGTAAACGCGGGTAAAAACACCGCATCGCCCGGCCCGATATTCTCCGCCATCAGGATCATTAACAGCGCATCTGTACCGGAGGAAACACCAATCGCCTCTTTGGCTCCACCAAACGCTGCGAGCCTTTCCTCCAGCTCCGCCACTTCCGGCCCCATCACAAACCGACAATGCTGAAACACAGCATCCACACGCTGCTTCAACGCCGCGCCCAAACGCGCTTGTTGACGTGGGAGATCAAGAAAAGCGATTGATTTATTCATGGGGAGACATCCCATCTGCCACAGGTTCGAGCGCCAAGGCGCCCGTATTATGCCTGAACTCCGGCACCAGATCTTGCAGAATACGCATCACCTCCACCAAGTCCCCCCGGTGGCATGCGGCATCCAAAGAATCTAAAGCCTGACTTACAAGCTCGAAATCAACAGTGCGTGGCGTTGCAATCCGCAACCCCGCAGCATCTGTCGGCACAGGTGCTTCACGGCCATGGAATAGCTCTTCAAAGAGCTTTTCCCCCGGCCGCAGACCCGTAATTTTAATCTCAACATCATCATGCGGGCGTAAACGCGCCAAACGGATCATCTGGCATGCGAGGTCCATGATCAACACTGGCTCGCCCATATCCAGCACGAATATCCCCCCCTCTCGCAAACGCTGCTCCGTCACCGCCTCTCCGCCACGGTCACAGGTGCCACGAGCCGCCGCTTGCAGCACAAGCCCTACAGCCTCTGGAATCGTCATAAAATACCGTGTCATGTTCGGGTGCGTCACCGTCAGTGGCCCACCTTGCTGCAACTGGCGGCGGAACAAAGGCACAACCGACCCAGTAGACCCCAAAACATTCCCAAAACGTACGGTTACACAACGCATGGAGCTTTCTTCATTACGCGCACGCATATCCAAAGCCTGCCCATAAATCTCCGCGCAACGCTTACTCGCCCCCATCAAACTCGATGGATTAACCGCTTTATCTGTCGACACCAAAACCGTTGCACGCGCACCAGCCGCTTGTGCCGTGTCCAGAACCACCCGAGTGCCCAACACATTTGTACGGACACCCTCAATCGGATTATTTTCCACTAACGGAACATGCTTCAAAGCCGCAGCATGAAAAACAATCTCTGGCGGATACTGGCGAAACACATCCGCCATCCGCTCCCGATCTCGAACATCAGCAATAACCTGCACACACGATAGCGCCGGAAACCGCTCCGATAAATCCAAATGAATTTGCCATAACGCATATTCATTTTGCTCAATCAGTAACAACGTCGCTGGTTGATACGCCGCAATCTGGCGTACCAGCTCAGAACCAATACTACCGCCCGCCCCCGTCACAGCTACGACGCGCCCAGAAAGTAGCTGCTGTATCCCACGTCCATCTAACGCAACGGGCGCACGATTGAGCAAATCTTCAATGGCAATGGGCTGCAAATCAATATGCGCCGCAGGCTGCAAAGCCGTCAGTGAAGGCGTGCGAAAAACATCAACCTCAAACACCCGTGCGATGTCCAGCACCTGAGACAAGGCCGCACCACGCAATTCAGGGGATGTCACAACGATTTTCCCCGGCCTGCGCCCTGACACCACAAGCCGCCGCAACAGCTCAGCAAACTCATCCAAAGCCCCCAAAATCGGCGCGCTATGAATACGCCGCCCGGCCTGTTGCTCACTTAACGTAACGACGCCAACAACTTTTTGGCTGCTCACCTGATTCCGTTCCATCGCTCGGATGAAAAGGTCTGCTTCAAAATCCGCGCCAATCAAAAGCACGCGCTCACGCACCCTCCCCCATGGCTGGCGACGCGTACAAATGCGCCAGACCATACGGATGGCCCCCAACAGCACCAACAAAACCAAAGCATGGATGAGGGGAAAGGTGGGCGTTGGCAACCCGAAGCCAGACAGAACCAGTAACGCCATAAAGAGGCCCGCACTCACGACCGAGGCCCCAGCAATACCAATTAAATCACTCAGGCCCGAAAACCGCCAGTATTGCTGCGGCATACGAAAGGGCAGCCCCGATACGAGCAGCGTAACCCCTCCCCCAGCAATGAACCACAATGGGTGCAGCATGCCCCCCTCAGGGGCGGCCAACCAACGCGCCAAAGGCGCCGCTACAGCCGAAACACTTCCGTCCAAAAGAACATTCAACGCAATTCGGCGAGAACGAGCCATAAGACACCACCCCCCTCGACGTAATCTACGGTCGGTCACGGGAGCAACACCCTCATAAGAGGGGGGAACGGGGGCTTCAGAATGCGTCATACTCGTCACATCCTGCTTATAGCGCTAAAATACACAATACCCTATGCTTTGCATTATGCTGTTTTCTGTAACATCTCTGTTTTCGGGCCTTACTCTTGCATGTTATGCTGTGCCGGTTCTCTGCGCCCTGTTAATACAGATTATGATCCGTATCGGCGTCTTAGATCATCCCGTCTCCCGGAGTGCGCATATACGCCCCACTCCCAAAGGCGGCGGCATAGGCATTATTGGCAGTTTTCTGGTGACTGTCCCACTTGCACTATACATGCACCCACAAACGCACATAGCACCCATTACGAGCTTGCTGGTCGGCGTTTTCTTTCTCGCCACTGTCTCATGGGCGGATGATATATATTCTTTTAAGGCTTGGTATAAACTCGCTGCACAGTGCTTGGCTGCCTTTTTGGTAGCCTTGCCGGTCACGTCGAATCCTCTTTCCCTTGCGGGGGATGTGTGTCTCGTCGTCTTTATGACCAATGCACTCAATTTTATTGATGGTATCAACGGACTGGCTGCTGGCAGCATGGCCATCGCCTCTCTGCTTCTAGCCGCCACAGGATTACACCCCGAAATTCTACTCCCCCTTGCCCTCGCCCTCTTAACTTTTTTACCCTTTAATTTCCCCAAAGCCCGTATCTTCATGGGGGATGTCGGTAGCCAAGCCGCAGCACTCGTGATGGCATGGTGCGCCATACAGCCCATCCATACTGAACCCACCTTAGTACTCGCACTTTTGTCGGGTATTTTATGGGATGTGTTGTTCACACTCATCCGCCGCTTATGCGCGGGCAACCATCTTATGACCGCACATCGCGGGCATCTTTACCAGTTAGCCACGCGCTCTGGCCTATCGGCGTTTTTCATTACCCTTCTTTACTGGGCTTTTGTTCTTTGGGGAGCCATCGTACTTAACTTAACCGCCCACATATACACCGCCATTGCCCTCATTCTTGCCCCGCAATGCGGCTGGACCGCCTTTATCTGCTACCGCGCCCGTAAATACATTTCTGATGCCTGGTAAAAGGAACAAAAAAAACCGCTACGGAACCCGTAACGGTTTTTTCATGATCACGCCGTCACCAAACGTTAAGCGTTAGCCTGCGCGGCGGACACTCAAACGCTCGACCTGACCAATTGCACGGTCATCACGGTCCGCTTGTGAGCCAGAAGCTTCTGCCATAATCGCACGCATCTCACGCAAGAATGCTTGACCCTTCGGCGTGTGACGTACGAGCACGGAGCGGCGGTCCAACGGATCTGGCTTACGCTCTGCCAAACCAAGAACGCGCAACCGATCCAACGCACGCGTAATAGCAGGCTTGGACACATTCAGCGCTGCCGCCAAACCACGAACCGTATGCGCGCCATCATTCAAATAGCACGTCAAGAAAACAGCCAACTGACGCGCCGAAAGATCCGGCCCATCACGACGTACCAGCGTTACAACCGTACCGCAGAGAAGATTTAACAACTGATCATTCTTAGCCTGCGCCATAACTGTACTCCTCACGCTTCTTACCCTCTCTGCAATGCCCAACCGAACTTTGCATCACCGAGGGCGATATTGCATCCGAAACGTTCCGTTTCGTTATAAGTTCTAGCCACTCTCTCTATCCACACCTGAGTGTCCACGAGAACAGTTGAAAAACGTGTCCTGCACAACACTGGTGAGCATAATAGGCAGCCCTTTAGTGAACGGAGGAATAAGCCGAAACGCCTTCGAAAAGACACCCCTTTCTCAAAGACAATTATGTTACGATGCAAAAAAGAGAGGGTGCTAACCCCCTCTTCCATTTCTCTTTTTCTAACAAAGTTTTGCTATCGCACCAACAATCGCACGTAGCCCCAGCGTCTCTCCACCTTCTGGGCGACCCGGCGTGGAAGCATCATTCCAAGCATAAGTGTCGATATGGCACCATTTTTGGCCCTTCGGCACGAAGCGTTGAAGATATAATGCCGCCGTAATCGCTCCTGCCATTGGCTTGGCCGTTATATTACCCATGTCCGCAATCTTACTATCGAGCCATGCGTCATAACCATGCCAGAGTGGCATTCTCCACAGGGGATCTGCACTCGTTTTTGCTGATTCGCAGAAGATTTCAGCAACGTTATCATCATTCGTGAACAACGCTGGCAAATCCGGCCCCAGTGCCACGCGGGCCGCGCCCGTCAAAGTTGCCATATCCAACAACCAAGCAGGCGCATGTTCAGACGCTTCCGTCAGCAAATCACACATGACCAACCGACCCTCTGCATCCGTATTGCCCACTTCAACAGTTTTGCCACTCCGCGTCATGAGAACATCACCGGGCCGCATCGCATGCCCAGAAACACTATTCTCAACACACCCTAGGCGGACCTCCAACGACACATCCAATCCCAGATCAATCACGGTACAGGCCACAGCCAGCGCCAACGCGGCCCCACCCATGTCTTTCTTCATCCGCAGCATGCCTGCGGGCGGCTTGAGGTCATACCCTCCGGTATCGAAACACACCCCCTTCCCAACCAACGAGACGAGCGGTGCTCCCTCACGCTTCTGCCAACGCCCAATCACCACTTGGGACGGACGGTCTGATCCCTCACCAACAGCCGCCAAGCACGGATAGGCAGTACGCAGCGCCTCACCCTGCACAATGTCAACGGCCGCACCCCGCGCGACTAAAGCCTCACGAGCCTGCGCAGCCAACTCAACCGGCCCCAGTAAATTCGCTGGCGTATTAATCAAATCACGCCCTAAACGGTTCGCTTCTGCAAAAGCCAAGGCACCAGCATCGCGCTCATCCACCACCAGCCGCGCTACAAATGCGTCACGGCCACGCACATGGTAACGATACGCCCCCATCGCAAACCCCAAAACCACAGCAGAACGGGATTCTTCCGCCACGCCGTCACATGCTATGCGCCAATCTCCAGCATCCAAGGCCGTACCGAGCACACCATATACGGACGGATCCTCAGCTTTCTCAGGAGACACAACAAAAAGAGCGGCCCCCTCTGGCAGTCGTGCATACTGTCCCGCTTTCGCCTGAAACGCCTGCGCCTTCAGCCACGCCTCATAGCGTTCTTCAAAAGCCGCACAGTGAGACGGAGCGACAATATGCAGCGTTTTCACGCTTCCATCTTCTGCATTCAGAGCAGAGGCCGCAATGAAAGGAAGTGTTTGCACAGAAATCATCCATCTTATTCCAAAATTAAACAGGTTCATTGTATCAGGTGCTTGCTTTTATCGCGCACAAACCCGACCATTCACCTATGCCCAGCGCAGTTCAAAGAACCTTCTCGACCGCTCATACCATGCCAAGCGCCGTTCGTGCCGCCCTTGGCCCCACAAATACGGGGAAAACCCATTATGCGCTCACCCGCATGATGGCCCATGCCACCGGCATTATAGGCTTTCCCCTGCGCCTGCTCGCACGTGAAAACTATGAACGCCTCGTCAAAGCCAAAGGCGCACGCTTTGTCGCCCTCATTACAGGCGAAGAGAAAATCATACCACATGGCGCAAAATGGTTTTCCTGTACCGTCGAGGCGATGCCGCTGGACCGTAAAGTCGAATTCATCGCGGTTGATGAAATTCAACTCGCCGCAGACCCCGACCGCGGCCATGTCTTCACAGACCGCCTCCTCAATGCCCGTGGTACGGTCGAAACACTCTTTCTTGGGGCTGAAACCATCCGCCCCCTCATCAAACGCCTGATCCCAAACATCGAGATCGATACACGACACCGCCTGTCCAGCCTTGTCTATACCGGCGCAACCAAGCTCTCAAAACTCCCACCACGCTCCGCCATCGTCGCGTTCTCTATGGCCGAAGTGTACACATTGGCTGAAGTCGTCCGACGGCGGCGTGGTGGTTGCGCCGTTATCATGGGGCAACTCAGCCCCCGCACCCGTAATGCCCAAATCGAACTCTACCAAAACCGGGAAGTCGATTATCTCGTCGCAACCGATGCCATCGGCATGGGCCTCAATATGGATGTGGACCATGTGGCCCTCGCCCAGTTAAGCAAGTTTGACGGCACCACCCCACGCCCTCTTTACCCACAAGAAATCGCCCAAATCGCAGGCCGTGCTGGGCGCGGCATACGCGACGGCACCTTTGGCACCACAGCAGACGCTCCTGCGCTCTCTGAAACACTAGCCGAAACCATCGAACACCATCGTTTCGAGCCAATTAAACGCCTTTCTTGGCGCAATAGCCGCTTAGATTTCACCAACCCCCGCGCCTTATTAGCCAGCCTCACGGTGTCCCCCCCTCAAAAAGGCCTCGTCCCCGGTCGCATCGCCTCAGATGTCACCACACTAGAAAGCCTCCTTCTTGACCCAGACATCCAAAAAACAGCACGAGGACGAGACGCAACAGCGCTGCTATGGGACGTCTGCCAAATCCCCGATTTCCGTAAATTAGGGGACGACAGCCACGCCCGCTTGTGCAGCAATCTGTACATGCACTTGCTCAAAGACGGGACCATCCCGCCGAACTGGATGGACGGCCATCTTCGCGGACTCGATAAACCCGAAGGCGATATCGATACCCTGATGCAACGTCTCACCGGTATCCGCGTCTGTGCCTATATTGCTTCTCGCAATGAATGGAGTCGCCACGCAAACACATGGCAAAAGCGCACGCGTGAGGTTGAGGAGCGCTTATCAGATGCTTTGCATGACCGCCTCACCGCACGTTTTGTCGACCGTCGGGCCGCCACATTGTTACGCCGCCTTGATGACGCACAAGACCACCCCCTCCTCTCTGCCGTCACACAAGACGGCACCGTGGTTGTTGAAGGTCATGAGATCGGAAAAATTGAAGGTTTCTCCCTCAATCTTGGCCCCATTGAAGACTCGGAACGCGCCCTAGTGCTCCGCGCAGGACGACGTGCACTCCAGCAAGAAATCCCTCGCCGGATCCATCAATTCACCCACGCCCCCGATGCTGATCTGGCACTAAACACCGAAACCGCCATCCTCTCATGGAACGGAGTGCCCCTCGGCCGCCTAAGTGCCGGGAAAACCGTCCTCCAGCCGCATATACGTCTCTTCCATGATGACTTCGCTGACACACAACAGCGCACACAGGTCGAAAAACGCCTCATCACCTTTGTGCAATCTCTTATCCAAAGAGACTTTAGTGTCCTATTCGCTCTGCAACACGCTGCCGAAACACACCCTGCCTTGCGCGGCGTCGTGCACCGCTTGGTAGAAGATGGTGGTATAACCCCCCCTCTCCCGGCAGATTATACAATCCCACACAACGACCGACGCCTGCTCAAAAAACACGGTATTATCATCGGACACTTCGCGCTCTTTATGCCTGCGCTTATGCGTCCCCATACTCTGCATATGCGCGCCCTCCTTGCCCATATTCATACGGGCCACTCCAGCCCCCTCACGCCGCCGCCGCCGGGTCGTATCTCCTATCCTCTCCCAGAAATCTCTGGGCGGCCAGGATGGATTCCCGCAGGGGATGTCGGGGTGCGCCTCGATATTATTGAGCGCCGCTTCCATGATCTCAAACGCCTCATCACCCACGCCCCCTGCCTGGCCCCTAGAGACTTACCATCATGGTTTGGCATTCGAGCAGCACAGCTCCCCCAAATTCTGGCCGCTCTTGGCATACGCCACCAGCCCCCGACAGTGTTAGATGCCCGTGTCTTCGGCCCCGCTACGCCGCTTTTGCTGCTACCACCGGGCACACAAGCACATAAGCGACGCCCACACACAGTACGCACAAAACCTATTCATAATGCGAACAGCCCTTTTGCAGCCCTCGCGGCCTTACGCCCGGCAACACACCACCCCCCTCAACAACGCAAGCCTCGTAAACACACACACAAACGCAAACCCGCGCTATAAGCACACACCCGATGTCGACTGATTTTCAACGCTTTGATCTTTGGCTTTATTACGCACGTTTCGCAAAAACACGCAGCATCAGCGCTGCCTATATTACACGTGGATTTGCCCGCATTAATGGCCAGCCAACCAACAAACCACACGCCAAACTCCGCATTGGCGATACCGTGACACTCCCACCACGGTACCCTCAAGATGATGTCCATGTCTGGATTATTCGCGCCTTAGGCACACGCCGTGGCCCTGCTTCAGAAGCCACACTGCTTTATGAGAACGTCACAACACACAGTGAAGACGCTTGCGTCTGACCAAAAACACTCGCATATCATCCGTCATCAATGAAAGACCGGTGCTAAACCAAGCCACCAAGACAGATTGGAGACATCTATGGCCTATGTGGTCACCGAGAACTGCATCCGCTGCAAGTTCATGGATTGCGTCGAAGTTTGCCCCGTAGACTGTTTCTATGCCGGCGAAAACTTCCTAGTGATCAATCCTGACGAATGCATTGACTGCGGCGTCTGTGAACCAGAATGCCCTGCAGAAGCGATCTTCCCAGATAGTGATGGCCGCGCTGAAGCATGGATTGAGACAAACTCACGCCTCGCCGCACAATGGCCAAACATCACGCGCAAAGGTGAACAACCTGCTGATGCTGAAGAATGGAAAGATAAGCCAGACAAAGCTGGCCTTCTCTCCGAAGCACCGCACAAAGACTAATCCCCGCTCTCCTGCGAGGATCACGAAAAAGCCCGACACATCTTCGTGTCGGGCTTTTTTTTGTACGCCTTCATGATCATACAAAAAAAAGCCGGTGAGGTTTCCCCCACCGGCTCAACACATTCAACGTTTCAAGAAACGTTTAGCGTGACATCATGTTCATGGCCGTATCGTGCATAATGAACAGCGTACCACCGATAACGATGACCACCGTCGCTACTGCGACCAAGAAGCACAACAAGTTCCAATACTGCTCAGAACTACCGTTCATATGCAGGAAGAACACCAAATGCACAAAAATCTGAACCACGGCCAAGACTGACAGAACCACAATCGCCATGCCCGGAGACAAGGCATGAGCCATGACCGCAGCGAAAGACGCCACCGTCAGGATAACAGCCAGTACAAAACCAATCAGATAAGCGGAGTAAGATCCGTGGCTATTGCTCGCCCCGGATGAGTGAGAAGCTTGGGCCATTAGAGCGTACTCGCAAGATAGACAAAGGAGAAAACGCAGATCCAAACGATGTCCAAAAAGTGCCAGAAGAGGCTGAGGCAAGCGAGCTTGTCCATCATCCGTGGCTTCAGCCCTTGTCGGCCCAACATCTGAACCATCAGAACCACCATCCAGATCAAACCGCACGTTACGTGCAGACCGTGCGTACCAACCAACGTGAAAAACGCTGACAAGAATGCTGAACGGTCAGGGCCATTGCCCTCCGCAATCATGTGATGGAATTCGTTAACCTCAAGTCCTACGAAAGACGCACCGAGAAGAAACGTCACAGCAAGCCAAAGGAGAACTGCCCCTTTCTTCTGCGCATGCGCATTAATCGATGCAAAACCGTAGGTGATGGATGAGAACAGCAAAATTGCTGTCTCAATACCAACATTCTGAAGGTCAAACAGTTCTTTGCCCGTCGGACCACCTGCAAACTGATTTCGCATCACTGCGAATACAGCAAAGATGGTGCCGAACAGGACGCAGTCCGTCATCAGGTACACCCAGAAACCAAACACATTGGGAGTCTCGTGATGATGTTCCCCATCGTGATGATCTGCATGTGCCGCAGGCGACATTGTTGCTTCGTGAGCCATAATCAGCTTACGCCCCCCTTATTCCGCAGCCTGTGCGGCTGCAAGACGACGGGAATAAACTTCCTCGTCATGTTCCACTTCGCTGACAGGGACATAATAATCAATGTCCTCATTCGCGCTACGCAGGATCCAGGTTACCAGGATACCCAACAGGCCCAAGCCTGCCAGCCACCAAATGTACCACACCGCCGCGAAACCGAAGATGAATGTGAACGCCCCAATAAACACACCAGCAGACGTGTTCTTGGGCATATGGATCGGCGCAAGAGCCTGACCATGTGCCGGACGGCCCATTTCTTTCTCGATATGGAACGTGTCCAGACCATAAACCTTCGGAATAACAGCAAAGTTATAAGCCGGTGGTGGTGAAGAAATAGCCCATTCCAACGTACGACCTGTACCCCATGCGTCACCCGTCAAGTCACGGTTTTCTGGCAAGTTACGATCACGGATAGAGACGTAAATTTGCAGTACTTGGAAAACCACACCCAGCGCAATAATCGCGGCGCCACCGGCAGCAACCAGCTCCCAAGGGTACCAATCTGGGTTGTTATAATGGTTCACACGACGCGTCATGCCCTCAAGGCCGAGGATATAAAGCGGTATGAAGGCCACATAGAACCCAATGAACCAGCACCAGAACGAACATTTTCCCAATTTTTCATTAAGCTTGAAGCCAAATGCTTTCGGGAACCAGTAGTTCAGACCCGCAATATAACCGAAATACACACCGCCGATAATCACGTTATGGAAGTGAGCAATCAGGAACAAGGAGTTATGCACGATCCAGTCAGCAGCAGGCATCGCCATCATCACACCGGTCATACCACCGATCGAGAAGGTCACCATGAAGCCAACGGTCCAGTACATCGGAGACGTGAACTCAATACGCCCCTTATACATGGTGAAGAGCCAGTTAAAGATCTTCACACCCGTCGGCACAGCAATCACCATCGTGGCGATACCGAAGAATGTATTAACGTCTGCACCCGCGCCCATCGTGAAGAAGTGATGGACCCACACAACCATTGCCAGCACCATGATCGAACATGTTGCATACACCATGGTGCTGTAGCCAAAGAGCGGCTTACGGGAGAATGTTGCCGTAACTTCTGAGAAAACACCAAATGCTGGTATGACCAGAATATAAACTTCTGGATGTCCCCAAGCCCAAATAAGGTTCAGGTACAGCATGACGTTACCGCCAGCATCATTCGTAAAGAAGTGCATGCCCAGGTAACGGTCCAAGCTCAGCATCCCAAGCGTCACCGTCAGGATCGGGAAGGACATGAGGATCAGAACGGTGGTACAAAGCGCTGTCCACGTAAAGACTGGCAGCTTCATCCATGTCATACCCGGAGCGCGCATCTTAACGATGGTCGTGAAGAAGTTCACACCCGTCAGCAGCGTACCAACACCCGAAATCTGCACGGCCCAGATGTAGTAATCCACACCAACGCCGGGGCTGAACTGCATTTCAGACAGCGGTGGGTAAACCAACCAACCCGTCTGAGCAAACTCACCGATAAACAACGAGATGTTGATCAGCAGCGCACCAATCAGAGTCATGTAGAAGCTGAAGGAGTTCAGGAACGGGAACGCAACGTCACGCGCACCAATTTGCAACGGCACAACAAGGTTCAAAAGCCCTGTCATAAATGCCATCGCCATGAAGAAGATCATGATCGTACCATGCGCGGTAAAAATCTGATCATAATGGTGCGGCGGCAGGTAACCGGGGTTGCCGTTATAGGCGAGGGCAAGCTGGCTACGCATCATGACCGCATCCGCAAAACCACGGAACAGCATCACAATCGCCAGAATAATATACATGACGGCAAGACGCTTATGGTCAACAGTCGTCAACCATTCACGCCAGAGATAACCCCATTTGCCGAAATAGGTCACTGCTGCAAGCACAACAAGACCAATGATGGCCACACCAGCAAATGTTCCGACGAGAATCGGCACATCGACAGGAATGGCAGAGAGCGAAAGCTTTCCGAGCATCCGTCTTATTCCTTCATATTCATGTCAGACATGCTGCCTGCGCCAGCAGCCGGCATGTGGATGACCTTACCGGTCGTTTTCTCAACCATCATGCCATTGTTGTATTTAGCCACAATCCCATCAAAGAGCTCAGGCTGGACATGAGAGAAATAATGAACCGGCGCAGCCTCTTGCGGAGCGGCATAGCTGGGGTAAGACGCTGCATCCAGCCCATCTGAGCTCGACTTCACCTTCTCTACCCATGCATCAAAACCCGCTTTATCCATCGCCAAAGTACGGAAATTCATATCTGAGAAGCCACGACCACTATAGTGGGATGCCTCGCCCAGATAATTGCCCGCTTCACTGGCCAGAAGATGCAGCTGCGTTTGCTGACCCGGCATGACGTAAATCATAGAACCAAGACGCGGAATGAAGAACGAGGTCATCACCGTGTCAGACGTCATTTCAAAATTCAGTGGCGTATTGGTCGGGACAGCCAATTGATTAATCGTTGCAATCCCTTGATCCGGATAGATAAACAGCCATTTCCAGTCGAGAGAAACAACCTGAATATTCAAGGGCTTAACGTTTCCAGTCGTTTGCAGTGGGCGATATGGGTCATACGCATGCGTACTCCACCAAGAAATAGCCCCCAAAACGAGGATAATAATCGCAGGGATACCCCATACAAAAATTTCAATCTTCGTCGAGTGGTCCCATGTGGGAAGGTATTCTGCTTGTTTATTGGAAGCACGATACTTCCAAGCAAAAACCAGTGTCGCAATAATAGTTGGAATTACGATCAGCAGCATGATCACGAACTCAAGGATCATGACCTTACTGTCCATTTCTGCAATCGGACCCGCAGGTTGAAGCAGATCAACCGTACAGCCCGAAAGCATCAGCGCTGGCAACGCTGGGAGATATCGCCAGGATTTCTTCATCGGTCCTGCTTTCATCTTCCGTTCCGGCAGTGAGCAAAGAATAGAAAGAGCGATGGCGTATAGGGTGCTCCAAAAACACTCGAACACTCCAACACCTTGGCTATCCCCTTCTCCAAATTAGCGTCAGGCCCCGATCTTTCGGTTCCTGCATAACAAACAACAGAGGCACACAGGTCTCTCGTCTCCGTTTATTTCCGCCTGAATTGGCTGAAACACAAGGTTTTTTGCGCCTTGCTTTATGCAGAGACTTTTCTCTATTTCAGAAAACAACCGCCTTATAAATGGCAGTTTTTAGCCACATTTAAGGAAATATGCTCACAACTTCGTATTTTTACATTACATTTTTTTAATGTGTACTAAACTAGATCTAATTAAATAATTAAGACTATTTTAGTCCATGATACATAAAAAAAAGCACCCTATTCAGGGCGCTTTTGATACAAATCAATTATTCGTGAAATTTTTATTAGTCATTATTTCCTGAACGAACTCCAAAGAACTGAAGCATATACTGAAATAGATTGATAAAGTTTAGATACATAGACAAGGCATCATAAATGCTGAGGCGTGAAACAGTCTCCGCATCATAATTAAAGGCCATATTTTGATAACTAACCTTAATACGCTGCGTGTCATAAGCCGCCAACAACGTGAATACACCAACCCCCACAACAGACGACAACATGCTCAGGCCTGAGCTATGCAGGAACATATTCACTAAAGACGCCACCACAAGGCCAATCAGCCCCATCAATAAAAACGAACCAAGACGCGCCAAGCTCGTACATGTGGTATAACCCCACAACGCCATCGCCGCGAACATGGTTGCACTAATGAAAAAAGTCCGCGCGACCGAAACACCCGTGTAACTCAACAAGATATTTGAGAGACTCGCCCCCATCGTTGCGCTGAACACGAGAAAAAGCGCCTGCACGGCCGGCCGGGACAAACGATTGATCCCAAATGACATCACAAACACAAAAACCATCGGCGCAAAGATCGCAAGATCACCCAGCAGTGTCGGGCGCTGCACGACCAAACCGTTCGGCAACGCCACGCCATGAAAAAACAACGCTTTCAGCGCCGTCTCCGCAACTGCATAAGCGACAGCCCCCGTTATCACGAGGCCAAGGGCCATCCAGTTAAACACGCGACACATATAGGCCCGCAGACCTTCATCAAGATTGCCGACCCCGGCTTGAACGCCAGCTCTGCCGAAATTGGTATTAAACGCCATGACACCTTATTTTCCAGTTGGGCCCTATCGTAACACAAGGGCGCTTGACGAACCCTGCTGGCTCGCCGGTACACTCTATGAATGTGGGGTTTTTCTGATCCTCGTCAAGAAATCCTGCATCCATAAACCGTCTTTTTGCGGTTATAGCCTTTTTAGGGAGCGCCACAGTGAGACTTTTCGTCGCCCTCGACCTTTCCGACGCCCTGCGTGAGGAACTCGCCCTCCTCCGTGGATCACTCCCCAATGTTCAGTGGATTCCTAAAGAGAATTATCACCTCACCCTACGATTCATCGGTGAAGTCTCCTCACGCGCAGACCAAGAAGACATAGACCTCGCCCTCTCACGCTTATCATGGGAACCGTTTGACCTTTCTCTTCTCGGTGCGGGACTGCGCGAGAATACAACCAACGACACGCTCACAATTCACGTAGAGCGCAGCGAGGCACTGACCAACCTTCAAACCAACATTGAAAGGCACCTTCGCCGCGCAGGATGCACAACCCTACGTAAACGCTTTCACCCCGAGATTGCCCTTGGTCACCTCAGTTCTTCACGCCGCGAAGAAGCAGCACGCTGGGTCCAAGCGCATAATCTCTTCCGCAGCGCTCCCATGAATGTGCAGCACGTCACGCTCTTTGAGAGCCTCAAAGGCTTTGGCCAGCACACCTATGTCCCACAAGCCGAGTATGCTTGGTGCCCAGATATGCCACTTGTCCCAGAATACGAAGACTAATACCCCTAAGCGTCAGGCGCCTAATGCAACGCCTGACGCACCGCAGCCGTCACGAATCCAGAAACGCCAGAGGCGAGAATCTGCACACCAATCGCCAGCAAGATCAAAGCCGCCAAACGGCTCACAATACGCGCCCCCGTCACACCTAAGAACGACACAACGCGCTCAGCATACGAGTATAAAACGGCTATCAACAACGCCATGGCCGTTGCCGCCACAGAAATACCGATGAGATAATGCATCTCAGGCATGGCATCGGGCCGTGATGTACTCAGTGCAATTGCAACGGAAATACTCCCCGGCCCCACCGTAAAAGGCATCGCCAATGGGAAAAAAGCGTGTTCCTGCAAATCCAAGGCTGATGCCGTCCGCCCACCTTGCAAGGCTTGACGTTCTTTCCGCTCTTCATTTGCTTTAGGCTGCTGCAACATCACCCATGCACGCGCCACAACAACCAAGCCGCCCGTTACACGCAGAGCATCCATGCTGATACCAAAAAAATGGAGGATCCAGCCTCCCCCCCATAATGATACCAACAAAATAATGAGCGAGTTGAGAGCAACTGAGCGGGCTAAAACCAGCACATCCCGCCGCTCTCGGCCTTCTGTCGCCTGCGCGAAGATCATGGACGCCCCAAAAGGGTTAATGATCGAAAACAACGCAGGGAATGCGATGAGCCAAGCTGTTACCGCATCTGCAAAACTAGAAGACAAAGTCACGATTGAACCGCGCGCGCAAAATCATCCGACCGAGCGGCTCGACGGCGTGCCAAACGCTCTTCTCCCATGAGAAAAGCTTTAACACGGCGGTAGTCCTCGGTAAGGCAACATATAGCACCGCGCTCCCCTGAGGGGCAAACCGTCAAACCCAAATCATTATAAACGGCCACCAGAGAAGGACCGACTTGTACGAAAGCCAAATGCTTGCCTTCTTGCAGCGCAAAATCCCGCAAACGCCAAATGGCAGCAATCGCATTCCGCTCTGCACCGGCAGGGTCCCCTAAACCAATAATAAATTGACCTGCCCGCAGGAAAGGAATGGCCGCTTTCCCAGCTTCATCCAATAATAGACCATTAGGACGACGCGGCGTGAACTCCTGCAAGGCACGTGGCAAATTACGATAAAGAGCCTCGTTATCTTGCGTCCAGTCTTCAAAACGTATCCGCGCACGGCGCATCCCAACCCGCAGCGCCACCAGACCACACACAGCCGACAATGCCAAAAACCAACGCCCAACAGCCGTATGCGCATCATAAATCATGGCACGCCACCAGATTGGCCCCAAATGACGCTCCATCGCCACCCATGCAACACCCACAAGGCCCAACACCCACAATGTGACCGGCGCGAGCATAAAAGGCGTCAACGGCGCAGAGAGCAAATGAGCACGCCGATAATAACAATTTCGGAACGGCAGCAACAAAACCAACGCCATAATTGGCCCCAGTACAGCCAGTACAGGCGCGCCACGTAACAGCAATAACACAATAGAGGCCAACAGAACGCCTGTGGACACTTTCCATGCCAAGGCCACACGCTGTTGAAGCCCCAAGGCCAGCCCCAAAAGCGCAACCCCCATCACGGTCAACGACAGACCCGACAATTGGACAACAGCCGCCCAAAACACCCCGTGCAACGGCGGCAACCGCGCCCATAAGGTATAGACAACCAACACGACACCAATGGTCGCTTGCACCCCAGAAGCAACCGCTACCGAGAAATCAGCCTCAGATTCCAACAGCACCTGACTGGGCCGCATCCTCTGGCGAATTTGCCCGGCTGAAACAAGTGCTTGCTCACCCCGCAAGAACAGCTCATGCCCAGCGAACATCAAACCCGCCATCACGAGCGGAATGATGTAGTAAAACAAACGGAATACCAGAATGGCGCCCATAATCTCTGCAACCGGTAAATATGGTCGTAGCGCAAAAATCATCGCACCATCGAACACACCCAACCCACCGGGTACATTCGCCATCAAACCTGCCGTGTAAGAAGCAATATAAATGGCCAAAAATGTCCCAAAACCGAAATGAGCTTGCGGCGGCAGATGTGGCAAAACCGCATACGCAATCAGCGCGGTCGCGGCCATATCCGCAGCACTCACAACAATCTGAGAGAAAGCAATACGCGTACGCGGCACTTCAATCACATGACCGCGAATAGTCACGGCCCGCCCCAAACGGGACAAGATCAAATACGCGCCCAAAACCAGCCAGCATCCCACACCAATAGCCTGTAAAATCGGTGCCGGCATATGAATGAAGGAGGGCACAGCATGCGGCTCAAGCAGAAAAATCGAGCCAATTAACGCACATGTTCCGAGCAAATACGTCGCGGAACAAAAGCCTATAATCTGCGCAATCTGCCCAGGTGCAACGCCCCAGCTACGGTATAAACGAAAGCGTACCGCCGCCCCAGAAATCGCAGCACAGCCTAAATTATGGGAAAGCACATAAGAGCAAAATGCCGCAAAGGCCGAACGCCGATACGACACATCAGCCCGCACATGAACACAGGCCAAATAATCATAAAACGATAACACGAAATACGACAAAAACGTCGCAGCAGCCCCCGCCATCAACGCATGGTGCGGTATTGCCGCAAGGCTATGACCAATATCCTTCAGCGATAAGTGCTTTAACTCACGCCAAATCACCGTCACAGCGGCAACAAGCAGTACCACGCCAACCAATGCCGGAGCCCGCGCCAAAAGGCGCCGCCACCGAGGGGGGGCAACACATTCCTCCCCCTCACACACCAAGTCCGGTTCCTCTGGTGCTGCCGGCGTCACCGACCACGCCTCGTCAGCGGACTTGCTCATAGGCCTTAACCCTGCTCACCCTCGCTGGACGGACGCGCCAGCGCAGTACGGATCAACTCAACCGTCTCTTTCAAGCCGAACAACGACGCGAAAATACCAAAACGCGGCCCCTCGCTCTGGCCCAGAAGCACCTCGTAAAGGCAACCAAACCACGACCGCAGTTCAGACTTCTCAAAGTAACGCTTACCCACCTCAAAAACGACATCCTGCACGGCCACTGGCGGTGTAGAGACATCCAACTTGGCCAACTCATCCGCCAAATCTTCAAGACCACGACGTTCGCGGTCCGTCGGATCACGATACGTCTTATTCGGTGAAACTTGCTCAGTGAAATACGTTAACGCGCAGCCAACCAAGCGATCCACATAAGGATGCGTCTCAGGCGACAAGGTCGGATCATAACGGCGCAAGAACTTCCACAACGTGTCCGTATCACGCGCATTCGCCACATTCGCGAGGTTCAACAGCGCCGTGTAGGAGACGGGGCTAGTATCTTCCGGGCGAATAGTCCCACCATGGATCGACCATACCGGGTTCGCCTTGAGGTCATCGCCTTCTTGCTGCCCAGCCTTACCCACCAAGGTCAGGTAATCATCTGTCGCTCGCGGAATGACATCAAAGAACAGACGCTTCGCACGGGTCGGCTGTTGGAACATATACTGCGCCAAGCTTTCCGGCGTACCGTAACGCAGCCATTCCTCAACGGACAAACCATTGCCCTTAGACTTACTGATCTTCTGCCCTTGTGCATCCAAGAACAGTTCATAAGTCAAACCAGCGGGCGGCTCTTTACCCAAGATACGGCATATTTTGGACGACAAACGCACGCTGTCGATCAAGTCCTTACCGGACATTTCATAATCAACGCCCAGCGCATACCAGCGCATAGCCCAATCCGCTTTCCACTGCATCTTGGCATTACCGCCAAGCACAGACGTCTCAAAGCGCTTACCGCTTTCATCATCCCACACCACGGTCCCCGCATCCGGGTCCACCTTAATAATGGGCACCTGCATGACCTGCCCTGTTTCTGGGTGGATCGGCAAAACAGGAGAATACGTCGCCCGACGGTCTGGGCCTAGGGTTGGGATAATGGTGGCTACGACTTCATCATGCACTTCCAGCATACGGCGCAGCGCCGCATCAAAAGTGCCATTCGTGTAGTAATCTGTGGCGGATGCAAATTCGTATTGGAAACCAAAGCTGTCGAGGAACTGACGCAAACGCGCGTTATTATGCGCGGCAAAACTATCATACTCACCAAATGGGTCAGGAATCCGCGTCAACGGTAAGCCCAAATGCTTCGCCAACATCTCTTGCTGCGGCACATTGGTTGGCACCTTACGCAAGGCATCCATATCATCCGAAAATGCCAAAAGACGCGTCGGGCGACCTGTCAGCGCTTCATAGGCCTTACGCACCCATGTCGTACGGGCAACTTCGCCAAACGTACCAATATGCGGCAAACCAGAGGGGCCATAGCCCGTCTCCAGCAATGCAGGTTTATCCGCATCACGTTTGCCAACATGCTCGGCAATCTTGCGGGCCTCCTCAAAAGGCCATGCTTTCGGGAGCGGCGCGGACGCAGCGGGGCGGGGGGTTGTAGAAGAGTTCTGCTTTTCCATGATTACCCCAAAAAATAGGGAGCCACGTTTCTCCGGTCAAGCAATACGCAGAGTAACACAGCATTTAGTTCCCTTTCCAAGGTATCAAAACGCGTCATTTTTCTCAAATCGTACCATTTTCACGATCCGTTCTGCTTTTCCCTCGCAGTGTTCTGCCCCTCAGGGTAAACTCCCAACAATGTCCACGCCCGTCTCCCATACTCCGCCCGCTCATCTTTCACCGTTCGATGCCCCTGCCCTCATCGCACGACGTGGCCATTCTTCGCTGCTCACCCCAGATGGAGAACTCCTCTCCCTCACCGTTACCGAGACACGCGCCCACCTCCTCAGCCTCTCACCACCACTACTCATCCACGGCCCCAGCGCCATGCGCGCCCTCGGCTTGCCGCCGCATACACAGCCCGTCCCATGGTTTGACCTGCTGGAACTCTTTCTATTCGTGCACCCCGCACGCACGGTCGCCCCAACGCCACGCGGCATGGCCCTCGCGTTAGAGATTGAGCCCCCCGCCACCATCGGGGCCGATTTCTTACCGCGCCTATGCGAAATCTTGCTCGACCAGCTCCACGCAAAAGCCCAAACACAAGAGGGCCACACATTACGCGCCCTCCTCACACCGCTCACACGCTCAGGCTGGGTCTGGAGCCATGAGGTCAGCCATGTTCTTGGCGCCGCCAATCATACGTCCGGCCACCCTCATGACGCGATTCGTATTTGGCGCCGCCTCCCCAAATGGGAAGATGAGGCTCAACGCCCACCACCCAGCGCTCACCCCGTTGACCCCCTCGCCGCGCGTGAACGCCTCCGTGACATCCTAGGCGCACAAGCCGAGATCCGGCCCGGACAAGCCGACTTCTCCTCCGTTGCCACCGCCGCCTTTGAACCACGAGAAGCCGTTGGCACGCCCAATGTCGTTCTTGCTGAAGCAGGAACAGGCACCGGAAAAACCCTTGGCTATATTGCCCCCGCTAGCCTCTGGGCCGAACGAAATGACGGCGCCGTCTGGCTCAGCACCTATACCCGGCACCTTCAAAAGCAGTTGGAGAAAGAACTCCACCGCCTCTACCCGGACAAAGCCACACGCCGAAGCAAAGTCGTGGTGCGTAAAGGACGCGAAAACTACCTCTGCTTGCTGAATATGGAGGATATGCTCAACGCCACCACAGCACGCGCCGCCTCATCCCCCGATGGCGGCAAGAACCTCCTCCCCCTTGCCCTCATCGCCCGTTGGGCTGAAGCCAGCCAAGACGGGGACCTTATGGGCGGGGACCTGCCCGGATGGTTCGGGGAAGTCTTCGGGCAAGGCATCCTGCACAGCATCGCAGACCGGCGCGGTGAGTGCATCCACGCCTCATGCCCGCATTACCAAACGTGCTTTGTCGAACATGGCATCCGCCGCGCAAAACACGCAGACCTTGTCGTCGCCAACCATGCCCTCATCATGGCGCAAGCCTCATGGAACGCCGCCACCCCAGAAGGCATCCCGGATGAAGACAGCACCCCATCACGCTATGTCTTTGACGAAGGGCATCACGTCCCAGATGCCGCCGATAGTGCCTTTTCAACGGTCCTCTGCGGCCTTGAAGCCGCTGAACTCCGCCGCTGGCTCCTCGGCGCTGAAGGCAGCCGCTCCCGCGCGCGCGGATTATTGCGCCGTATTGAAGATTTATTAGAGCGCGTCCCCACCCTTGATGGCCCCGTGCATGCTGTTCTCGCAGCCGCACACGCCCTGCCCGCGCCGGGATGGAGCGAACGCCTAAATCCTTCCAGCGCGACCGAACCTCCCGCTGATCCCGAACAAGATGATCTTCTCAGCGGCATCCTGCCCGCCACCCCGCATGAGAATAATCCGTCTGAAGCCTTCCTCCGCGCCCTCAACGCACAACTCCGCAACCGCCGCCAGACACAAGAACGCGTCAACAACCCTTACCCGCCCTCAGAATGTGACCTATTCCCCGCAGAACCCGGCATTCTCGACACCGCGCAGACCCTCTCTGCCGCATTCCACACCCTCAAACGCCCCCTCCAACATCTCAGCAATCAACTCGCCGCCCAGCTAGACGATGACCCCGAGATGGATTCCGGCACGCGCCAACGCATTGAAGCGATGATCCGCAGCCTCTACCGTCGCGCCACACTGCGCGTCAGCGGATGGATCGGCATGCTCGATGCCGTCTGCCACCCACCAGAACCCAACACACACGCCCCCCAATATGTGGACTTCATCCGCACCGAACCCTTACCGCGCAACCGCTCCGGCGGCGGCACACATGATGTCGGGCTGCACAGACACTGGCTGGACCCGACCATCCCTTTCGCCTCAGCCATACAAACAGCCGCACATGGCCTGCTCCTCACCTCCGCTACACTGCGGGATCAAAGCGGCACTGCCTTTGATCAAGACGGCACGCGTGATTGGCAAGCGGCAGAGCTGCGCCTTGGGGCCACGCATTTCATCAAGCCCCCCATCCGCGCCTCCGTCCTCAGTCCGTTTGATTACGCGAACCAAACCCGCGCCTATGTCGTAACCGATGTCTCCACCGAACCGGCATCTCTCGCATGGGCCTTTCAAGCCTTGTTCGAAGCATCAGGCGGCGGCGCACTTGGCCTGTTCACCGCGATCAAACGCCTGCGTGATGTCCACCAGCGCATTCATGAGCACCTCGAAGAACAAGGAATACCGCTCTACGCGCAGCATGTGGATGCAATGGACAACGCCACCTTAGTCGATATTTTCCGTACGGAAATCCATTCCTGCCTGCTCGGCACAGATGCCATGCGCGATGGCGTCGATGTTCCCGGTGAAGCACTGCGTATGGTCGTGTTCGAGAAAACCCCATGGCCTCGCCCCGATATTCTCCACCGCGAACGCCGCCGTGTTCTGGCCGATGGACACCCAAGTGATTATGATGACCGCCTAACCCGCATGAAACTTCGCCAAGCCTTCGGACGCTTAATCCGACACGGCACCGATCGTGGTGTCTTCGTGATCTTAGACCGACGCATGCCGTCACGCCTCTTAACGGCTTTTCCCGCAGGTGTGACCGTGCATCGCTTCAGCCTTGCCGATACACTGACGGATATTCAGACCTTCTTCACGCCAACACCCGACGCATCTTAACGCAGGACACACGCCTAATGTCGCCTCTTTCCCACCACACACACCGCTACAGACGCGCATTACAGTTGTGCATCCTCGCCTTCATCACGCTCTGCGCATCCATTTCGTCCATAAAAGCCGCACCCAACCTCACCATTGTCGGGCAAGACTGGCGCAACATCTCAACGACAATTGGGCATAGCCTTGATGATAGCGCTCACGACCTCCAAAATATCAATACGAGCCTAGACCAAGCGAGCACCAACCCTGACAACAGCACATTAGATACGCTGATCCACCAAGCGCAAACGACACAACAAGCCATGCGCGGCACGATCGATCAGCTTCAAGCCTTTGATGACATCACCCAATCTTATCTTAAAATCCTCGGCCCTAAAGCCGCAGACCATGAAGATAGCGCCATAACAACCCAGCGCGCCGCCCTCCTCAGCAACGCCCAAGCCGTGCAAACATCTCTGATGCGCGCCAAGCTGTACGCACTCCAAGCCCAACAGCTCATCACAACCCTCAATGCCCGCCGTATGCGCCTGCACCACGCCACATTGTGGGAGCCTGTTCCGTCTCCACTCAGCCCTCATTTCTGGTCCAGCCTTGCCTCAGAAAACGCTGAAAATCACGGCTCTTTCCATAAAGGCGGCACATTAGAGTATTGGGGAACACTACTGGGCAGCCTCCTCGCCACACTCCTCATCACCCCGCTCATTATCCCCGCTATCTTGCGGGTCGCCCTACGCACACCAGCCATCTCGGAAGACGAAGAAACCCCAACGATTGGGACCTCCCTCCGCGGTGGTATCTTCGTAACCTTCCTGGGCGGATTGGTCGGCGCCATCGTTGCGGGCCTCCTCTGGGCTATACTCATAGCGCTTCTCCCCGGTGGCCCCGCTCTTGATGGTAATATCTTCGCACTCACACTCGCGCAGACCCTGCCTTTCTGCGGCTTCATTATCGGCACAGGCCACGCACTGACCGGGCGTCATAGCCCCCTCGCCCACCACCACTCGGACCTTGCCGCACTCCTGCGTAAAATCGATGGTGCACTCGCCATCGCAATCGTGACGCTCAACATCCTGCGCACAGCTCTTGAACAAGATGTCTTTGGGCCAACGCTGCTCATTGTCCTCGAAATTCTGTTCGTATTAAGCGTCAATATCACCGCGATCCTGATCTTCCGTAAACTCCGCTCCATCGAAGGCACGAACAGCTTCGCCCCCTCATTGCTCGGCCTCGTGGTGCTCACCTTCATCCTCAGCAGCGCCGCTATTCTTCTACGCCATACACCAACCGCATTTTTCCTCATCGGCTGGCTGCTCACGCTCGGCACGGCCCTCCTCACCACCGGACTACTCGCTCTCTTCTGGCGTCACGCGCTTGAGCAGTTGCTTGACCCAGAAGGCCGCATTGGCCGACATCTCAGCGGACTTGGCCTACCAGAACGCCGCCTCCAACAACTGACGGTCCTACTCTCTGGGCTAGGCAATCTGTTTCTCTTTTTCCTCCTCGTCTCCACCGCTCAAAGCAGTGGCAGCGCCAACCCCGGAGATGTCGGTGAACGTCTGCGCTTACTCTTTATCGGCAATACCATTGGTGGCGTACATGTCTCCCTCGGCACAATCCTCACCATTATCCTCATTTTCTTCGCGGCCTCTTACCTAATCCAACAAGTCCGCCAGTGGATCCGAGATCGTTTTCTCCCCACAACACGCCTCGATATCGGCGCACGTAATTCCATCACCTCCATTTTCACCTATTGCTCATGGATCTTGGTTGGGTTGTTTGAACTCAGCCTCGCTGGCCTGTCTGTTCAAAACCTGACATGGGTGGTCAGTGCCCTCTCAGTCGGTATCGGTTTTGGCCTTCAATCTATTGTCCAGAACTTCGTCTCCGGCATTATTCTCCTCGCAGAGCGCCCGGTACGTATTGGTGACGTGGTCGAAATTTCGGGCAATCGTGGCGATGTCAAACGCATCAGCATTCGCGCCACAGAACTCAACCTGAGCGACGGCTCAACGGTGATCGTGCCGAACTCACAATTCATCACGTCCAGCGTAAAAAACGCCACCTTCTCCGGCGCCACCAGCGCATTATCCATGACCTTCAATGTCCCAACATCCTGTGACCTTGATGCCGTACGCGCCAAACTCATCGAGATTGCGGCTGAACGTGACGAAGTCCTCGCTGATCCCGCACCAACTGTCCGCATCAATGCTTTGGGCGATGCCACCGTCACCATGGTCATGACCGTACGCCTCAGCACCCCCAAAGACGCCAGTAAGGTTCAAGATGCCGTACTCTTCGGCATCTTCCGCCGTTTCCGTGAGGAATATGTTAAACTAACGACGGTTTAATATTTATATTACCCCAAATCACTCACTGGAGAGGCACCATTACATGCTTCTCCAGTGAAAAGAATGATGCTGCATTAAAAATAAAGCCAAAATAGAAAACGAATTCGTAATTGAATGAACTAAAAAAATCGAGAAGAAAGGGTTATTCTGTGATTTTATTCTATTTTCATATCCATATGCCCACAAAAAACCGACAAACATCATGAATACCACATATACCGAACTATAATAATGATTTATGCCAAATATTATTCCTGATATGATGATTGGAAAAAGCGGAGAATTTTTGAAAAATTTTTTCATTATAAACAGAATAAAACTCTGAAAAAATAACGTCTCAAGAAGAGGTCCGATACATACAGCAAGAAAAATCAACCTAATGTAATCTTCAACATTAAATGTATTGGACCACGGTACTCTTTCCACAGGGTCAGATAATAATATTGACGCCACAGCACCAACTATAACTTTAACAACCTCCGTCATGACAGAAAAAACAAGAATGAAGTGCCAAAAACTCAACGCCGTCACACGAGCATCAACCGAATTCTTGTACTGACGTAAGACATTAATATATTTTTTTACACGCACTTGAATGGCCCTAGTCCCATAAAAATGCGCCAACTATAATCATAATGATCTAGAAATGTTAATATCCGTTCCCTAGGCATGTGCCAAACAAAACTACCTCGGTGCCCACACGCAATCTTCAGGATAACTCGTCCAACAACCACAAGATCTCAACAACTAGCCCTCAAAAAACGGCTGCAACACGCCCTCAAACAAATCCGTACACGCTTCCCAGGTAAAGCGCTCAGCATGTTTCCGACATTCCGCCCGATCAGCCTTCAACGCAGCCAAACACGCTGCTTTCAAATCGGACCCAACAGAACCAATGCGCCCATTCGTCCCTGCAAGAATATCGCGCGGCCCCGTCACATCATATGCAGCACACGGCGTGCCACTGGCCAATGCCTCCAACAGCACAAGACCAAACGTATCCGTCACACTTGGGAACACGAAAACATCGCCCCCAGCATAAGCGGCTGATAGCTCCCCCTCATCCAAACGCCCTGTAAAAAACGCCTGAGGGAATTTTTGTTCCAAAGCCGGACGCTGCGGCCCATCCCCCACAACCACTTTCGTACCGGGAAGATCTAGCGACAAAAACGCCTCGATATTCTTCTCAACCGCAACGCGCCCAACATAAATAAAGATCGGGCCTGATACGCCCAGTCGTGCTTTCCAGTCACAACGCGGCTCCGGCGCAAAACGCTCCAGATTAACCCCACGCGTCCACGGGCTTAAACGCGTAAAGCCACGCCATTCCAAATCTTCCCGCAAGCTCGCCGTGGCCACTAACGTCGCCGAGGCCGCATTGTGAAAGTGCCGCAACAGACGATAAGAGAGGTTCAGACCAAACTTAATCCGCGCCTGCACATATTCCGGGAAACGCGTGTGATAGGAGGTCGTAAACGGCACACCCTTCTTGCGCGCCCAGCGCCAAGCAGCCCAACCGATGGGACCCTCTGTAACGATATGCAGCACCTCAGGCCGAAATTCCCGCATAATCTGCGCAAACTTCCCACCCGGCCGTGTTGCCAAGCGAATTTCCGGATAAGTCGGGCACGGCACGGTGTGGAACTGATCTGGCCCCACAACGCGTACCTCATGGCCGCGCTTACGCAGTTCTTCCACCACGATGGACATTGTGCGCACAACGCCATTGACCTGAGGGTGCCACGCATCCGTAGCAATCAAAATACGTCGTAAAACGCGAGGTGTCTCTGTCACGCTGTTTGCTTTGCTTCCATTGTGGTGTCGGAGGACATACCCTGCTGCATCATCTGCGCCAGCACAGGTTTCAAATCATCCCCAAGCGCACCAGCAGGCTTATTAATCTCAGACAGCGTGGTCTTCCACGCCTCATGCATCCGCGCGGTCCAGTCAACGAGCTCAAACTGGCCATCCCATTTTTCCACCAGAGCGGTGCAGCTTTCTACCCAATCCCCAGTGTTCATATACGTCACACCGCCAATATCGCGGATTTCAGCCGTATGAATATGCCCACAGATTACACCATCTGCACCAATTTGCTTCGCTTCACGTGCCAGCGCCATTTCAAAACGATCAATCGCTTTAACCGCACTTTTCACGCGCTTTTTAGCCCATGCAGAGAATGAGCGATACGGCAAACCCAACTTACGACGTGCGACATTAATCCAACGATTAAGGAACAGAGCCGCCGTATAAGCATGATCGCCCAACACCGCCAAAAGCGGATAACACCGGACAATGCTATCAAACTCATCGCCATGAATGACCAGATATTTACGCCCATCCGCAGCAATATGCTCAGCCTTTGGCACCAAGCGGATAGAAGCAATTTTTAATTCCATCGAGAGCCAATTGCGGAGCATCTCGTCATGGTTTCCGGGGATATAAATGACTTCGGTGCCATTACGTGCCAACCGCAAGATCAGACGAAGAAATTCATCATGCGCCTCATCCCAATACCACGCACGTCGAAGTCTCCACCCGTCAATAATATCACCAACAAGGTAAAGGCGCTCACACGTAATAGTACGTAAGAAGTCAGTTGTCAGAGCAACACGACTTCCTCGTGTACCCATATGAATGTCCGAAATAAAAACCGATCGATAAGACGTCGGCTCGGAACTTTCCACTGTGAAACGCATGGGACCCGCCCCCTCGCTATTACAGTCCTAGGACATGCTCTGTTTTAAACGATTCCTTCTCCTTGCCACGTGACAGTTTCATGATTTCGCTTCCGTGCCGATGGTCAGAACCCCAAGAATAGCGTTCAAATCACTCCATCAAGGCTTAACCTTATTATACGGTTTCGACAGGAGACGGCGCCATGTACGTGATCCACAACCCCACGGCGGGCCGCCGCAATACACGCAAGCTCTGGGCCGTTCTGGACTGCCTGCTCGCGCATGGCATTTCCGTTAAAATCATGGAAACCCGTTACGGCGGACACGCCTCAAGCCTCGCTCGTGAAGCGGCTGAGGCTGGTGCCCGCATCATCATTGCCGCAGGAGGCGATGGCACCATTGCTGAAACCGTCTCCGGTATGATCGGCAGTTCAGCCCGCCTCGGAATTATTCCGCTCGGCACAGCCAATGTTCTGGCCCATGAATATGGCATCCCCTTCCACACCAAAGACCTCGCCGCCACACTGACATCCCCCCACAGCACCCATCTCTGGCCGGGGATGATGCAAACCAATCATCAAACCAAACTCTTTGTTCAAATGGTTGGTGCCGGTTTTGACGCCCATGTCGTGCATGCCATCAATCTACACCTCAAACGCGCTGTCGGACGGAATGCCTATATCATTCAAACACTGACAGAACTGCCCAAATACCCCTTCCCAGACCTCACCGTCACCGTCGATGGCAGCACCTACACCGCAGCCAACGCCATTATCAGCAAAGGCCGCCTCTATGGCGGTCCATACACACTAGACCCCACCGCGCGCCCAGATCGCCCGGGCTTCTCCATTACCTTATTCCGCCATGGCGGTGTCTTTTCCGCCCTACGCGCAGGGATGGCACTCCCACAAAGCCGCATGAGCCGCCTGCCAGGCGTCATATCCCTCAAAGGCGCACATGTAACAATAACTCACCCCGATGGCGTCCCCCTCCAAGCCGATGGAGACGCCGCCGGTCATACGGCAGTTACCCTCAAAGATGCAGCCCAACCGGTGCAACTCGCTACACCTGCCCAAAACCCTTTTATCGACTCACGACTCTTCACCTGAGTTCCAAAACGCCTGCCGAACACCTTCCATATCTTCAACACGCTCCATCGCAATATCCAACTCTTCCACTTGAACGGCTGTTGCATAGAGCGTGAAGGACAATTCCACCTCATCATCACCGAATGGATGATCCTCAATCTGCCGGACGGGATAGCTAGCCAGCTCCAAAATCTCCGCAACCGCATCACGCAGATCAGACCGTACCCAACGCTCACAAATCACATAAACCACATAAGTGGCCTCGCCACTTTCCTCACGGAACGGCAAACGGTTAATGTGATTAACGAGAGGCCGCAGCAGCGTATTTGATGCCAAAACGAAAAACGCCGCTAAAAACGCCTCGTCCAAAATGCCCGCACCAGCACAGGCCCCTACTGCACCAGAGCC
This sequence comes from Neokomagataea thailandica NBRC 106555, assembly GCF_001598495.1. Classification (GTDB taxonomy): domain Bacteria; phylum Pseudomonadota; class Alphaproteobacteria; order Acetobacterales; family Acetobacteraceae; genus Gluconobacter; species Gluconobacter thailandicus_A. Next base: position 105,141 of record NZ_BCZB01000001.1, on the reverse strand, counting down.
CCACACAGTCGCCGCAGTGTTCAGGCCAGACACACTGGCCCCTTCTTTCATAATCGCGCCGGCACCCAAAAAGCCGATACCCGATACGACATAAGCTACAATCGTAATCGCCGTCTGAGAGCCACCCTGCAACTCATGCAGACGCGTCCCCAGAGACACAAAAATCGCAGCCCCAACAGCAACCAGCGTATTCGTACGCAACCCTGCCGTACGCTGCCGCACCTGCCGTTCAATGCCGATGATCCCGCCCAGCACAAACGCGCAGAGCAGATTCACCAGAGTTTCACCCGTTTCACTTAAGGTCGCAAAATGCCAGCCGCTCATGAAGCCTCTTTATCTGTCTGATCGTACACTCATACCCACCCGAAGCGGCGCGCATAAAATCTCTTCATGACTGTCGTCAGCACAGCATAACCCAGCACAATCACGATAAGCCACGGGTAAAACGTACCGGGCAATGCTTCAAACCCAAAATACCCCGCCAGAGGACTCATCGGTAGGAACAACGCCACCGCAATAATAACGGCCGTGGTCACAATCAACGGCAGTGAGGCTGTGCTTTGCAAGAACGGCAATTTCGGAGACCGGATCATGTGCACAATCAACGTCTGGGTCAAAAGGCCTTCAACAAACCAGCCCGACTGAAACAATGCCTGATGCGCACTATCATTCGCTCCAAAAACCCACCACAACAACACATAGGTCGCGATATCAAAAATAGAGCTTAACGGGCCGAAAAACAGCATGAAGCGCCCCACATCTTTCGGGTCCCACTTCAAAGGTTTTGCCACCAAATCACGGTCAACATTATCAAAAGGCAGCGCAATTTGGGAAATATCGTACAGTAGATTCTGCACCAAAAGCTGCAAAGGCAACATCGGCAGAAAGGGCAAAAACGCACTACCGATCAATACCGAGAACACATTCCCGAAATTAGAACTCGCCGTCATACGGATATATTTGAGCATGTTCACAAAGGTCCGCCGGCCTTCCAAAACGCCCTGCTCCAACACCATCAAACTCTTTTCGAGCAAGATAATATCCGCCGCTTCCTTCGCGATATCGACCCCCGTATCAACCGAGATACCAACATCCGCAGCACGCAGAGCCGGGGCGTCATTAATCCCATCCCCCATGAAGCCCACCACATGCCCATTCGCACGCAAAGCACCCACAATCCGGTCTTTATGCGCCGGGGTCAGACGCGCAAACAACTGATGCCGCTCAACCGCATGCGCCAGCGTTTCATCATTCATTTTCTCAATCTGAACACCCAGCAAATAACGGCAATGCTCCAGCCCCACTTGGCGGCAGACCTGCAAAGCCACAAGCTCCGTATCACCGGTCAGAACCTTTACCGCCACACCATGCGATGCCAACGCCTTCAACGCTGGGGCCGTGCTCTCCTTCGGCGGATCCAAAAAGGCCATATAACCCAGCAGCGTCAGCCCAGCTTCATCCGCCACACCAAAGACCGATTGCTCTCCCAAATCCTCACGAATGGCCACAGCAACCACGCGCAATCCCTGCCGATTCAAATCTGCGGCGACGGACCGAACGCGCTCCAACATTTCTTGGTCAAGAGCCGTACTTTCAGCCTGCTTGCTCAAACGCAGATGCGTACAGGCCGACAGAATTTCCTCAAGCGCGCCCTTACAAATCAGCGTCCGTTCACCACTCCCGCCTTCCACGATGACCGACATACGCTTGCGCTCAAAATCAAACGGAACCTCATCAACCTTGGTATAGCCCTGCGCATTCACCAACTCATGCTGCAACTCCACATGCTGCAACACCGCATGATCCAGAAGATTTTTCAGCCCCGTCTGATACGCACTATTCAAATACGCATAACGCAACACATCATCAGAAGACTGACCCAGCACATCCGTATGGCGCTCCAGCGCGATACGGTCCTGCGTTAATGTCCCGGTCTTATCGGTGCATAAAACATCCATCGCACCAAAATTTTGAATCGCGTCCAGATGCTTGACGATGACCTTTTTCCGAGAAAGCGCCACCGCCCCTTTTGCCAAGGTCGATGTCACAATCATCGGCAACATTTCAGGCGTAAGCCCAACAGCGACAGATAACGCAAAAACTGCAGCCTCAACCCAACTGCCTTTCGTGAACCCATTAATCAACAGCACAACCGGCGCCATGATCAAAGCAAAACGGATCAAGAGCCAACTCACACCGTTCACCCCAGCCTGAAATGCCGTTGGGTTTCGGTCCTGCATACCTAAGCGCTCAGACAATGTCCCAAAATACGTCTGACGCCCCGTCGCCACCACCAGCGCGACAGCGGAGCCCGAAACAACATTCGTGCCCATGAACACCAAATTCGCTGCATCAAACACCGTCTCAAACGGCTGATCCAATGCCGAAAACTTTTCAACGGGCAGTGCTTCCCCCGTCATGGCGGCTTGGGAAACAAACAAATCTTTAGCCGTTAGCAAACGGCAATCCGCCGGGATCATATCCCCGGCCGAGAGAACCACATGGTCACCCGGCACCAACTCACTGATCGGTACTTCAATATGCCGAGTATCACTATCCAAATGCAGGTTCACGCCAAAATATTTGCGCCCAATCCCGACAATTTCATCATTCATAGACGGACGGCGCAGCACGGATGCTGTGGTGCTCACCATATTTTTCAAGCGTTCAGCCGCTTGGTTGGACCGCCCCTCCTGCACAAACCGAATAAGCGTGCTCAGCAGCACCATTGTGCCAATAACAATGGTGGCCCGCAGATCATGCGTCAGCCCTGACAACAGAGCCAAAACACTCAAGAGAACATTAAACGGGTTCCGGTAGCACTGCCATAAATGCCGCCACCACGGCATAGCAGCTTCATAATCAACCGTATTCGGGCCAAAACGCTTGCGGTATTTTTCAACCTCCAGCTCCGTCAAACCCTCTTCATGCGAAGACAAACGCGCAATGGCTTCCAGCACATCATCTTGCGCCACACGCCGCATCGCCCGGGATACATACCGAAAAGCTCGGTCATGCTTAGGGTTCGCAGAAGAACGAAACGTCTCCAAAATCGCTCTTCGCCGTAAATGCCGAGCCGTCTTGTGGCGCGTAAAAAACACACCAAACAAGGCCTGAAACACACGATCAAATTGGCTCATAAACATTCCCGGCTTTCAAAAACCGGCCCCTATGCAGGAGAAATACCGACAAACGCAGCATGGAGCGAGGCTGGCTCTGTTCTCAAAACAACACCCTCCTCAGTTGCGGGGGCAATGTGCACACCCTCCCACAACAGAGCAATCCATTATGAATATATATGAGAATACTTAAAGTTTACGGGAGATATACTAAAGTATATCTCCCGCCACACATCACCACGGAACGAGTGATTTACCCAGTTTTTTCTGCTCTTTCGGTGTCATGCCCAAGTCATTGCGGTGCCACCAACCACCACCCAAAGATTGGAACAACGCAACACTATCCGAGAATCGTGCACCTTGCGCCTGCACCAAGGCCACGCGCGCTTGCGCCTGCGCTTGCTGTGCCTGAAGAAGGGTCGATACGCTAACATCCCCCAAGCGCAACTGTGCTTGGGCAATCTTCAAACTCTTTGTCGCCGCATCAAAGTTCTTTTGGTTCGCCTGTAATGCGGCCGCATCCGCCTGAAGGGCCGAGAGCGTATCCGCTACATTCTGCACAGCGCTCAACACGGTTGCCTTGTACAACTCATTCGCCTGCAACAGATTATCCCGCGCTTCACGCTCCGCATGCAGCAATGAACCACCTTGGAAAATTGGCTGCGTCAACGTCGCACCGATAAACCAGTTACTAAAGCTCGGTGTAAAGAACTCCGTAAACTTACCCACGACCTGCCCGGGCAAGGCACTTAACTGCACGTTCGGCAGGCGGTTCGCAATCGCCACACCGACACGCGCCGCCGCACCATCAATCTGCGCTTGTGCCGCTCGAATATCCGGGCGCTGATTTAACAGGTCAGACGGCACAGTCAGCGGTAGCTGCGCCGGTAACGTAAACTTATCCAACGTAAACACTGGTAACGGCGCATCTGGTGATTGCCCGACCAAAACAGCAATCTGATGGCGCGTCTGCTCCAATTGCTGCTGCAATGGTGGCAAACTTGCTTCCAACTGCGCAACAGAAGCTGTCTGAGCCGCAATATCCTGTTGCGACATATCACCAAGGCGATTTTGCGCTGAGATGATCCTCAGCGTATGACGCTGCGTCTCAATCTGAATGGTCGTCGCATCAATCTGCGCCCGCAAGGACGCTTCCTGCAAAGCGGACTCCACCAAATTGGTGATCATGGTCAGCGCTGTTGCTTCCACTTGGAACCGCTGTACATCCGCATCCGCGCCAGAGGCCTGAATGGCCCGACGGTTACCACCCCAAAGATCCGGCACATACCCAATATTCAATTGCAGCGTATGCAGATTATACAACCATTCATTGGCAAACGGCACGTTAGACAGCGCATAAGACGTCTTATTACGGGTCACCATCAACTGCCCAGAGACAGACGGATACAGTGATGCCCCTTCAACCCGACGCTGCTCCCAAGCCGCTTTAAGCGCATCCTGCATGCCGTGCAGCGTCTGGTTATTATCCAGCGCTTGCAACACCAGTGCATTCAGCTGAGCATTGCCAAAGATTTCCCACCACGTGCCCGACACATCACTGCCCTGAGCAAAGTGCTGCGCCGCGTTAAAACCACTGCCCGCCGCCCCGACCGTATCTTTGACCGACTGCGCTTGGTAACCAATCTTATCCGCCATAATCGGCGGTTTAGAATCCGGCCCCACCGCACAAGCGGCCACGCACACCGTCGCACATAATACGGATGTCAGACGAAAAGCCCGCTTCATCACTACGTGTCTCATGAGCGTACCTCGCCTTCATCATCCTGACGTTGCGGGCGGCGTGCTGCACGGTTTTCAATCCAGATCTCAAGCTCACTGAAATAAACCGGCAGCACGAACAATGTCAGCAACGTCGCAATACCCAAACCACCAACAACAACCGTTGCAAGGCCACGCTGCACGTCCGTGCCAATACCCGTCGCCATCGCGGCAGGTAGCATCCCCGCACTCGCCACCGTCGCCGTCATCAGCACCGGCCGGAAACGTTCCCCCGCCCCTGCGATGGTCGCATCACGCACAGACATCCCCTCCGCACGGTGTCGGTTAATGCTGGAAATCATGATGATCCCGTTTTGCACCGCCACACCGAAGAGAGCGATAAACCCAACAGCCGTTGCAATGTTCAGCGTCTCTCCACGCAGATGCAGCGCGATCAAACCACCCAACGTTGCCAAAGGCACCACACTCAAAATCAGCAGTGCATGACGCAACTGACCAAAGCCAATGTACAACAGCACCAACATCGCCGCGAACATCACAGCTAACGCAACCGTCAGACGCTTTTGCGCCCGTTGTTGCTGCTGGAAAGACCCTGCCCATTCAAGCGAATACTGCTTCGGATCATAACGCACAGCCTGATCAATCCGCGCTTGCGCATCAGCCAAATACTGAGACAGCGGACGATCGCCATTATCCACACGAATGGTAATCTGGCGGTGGCTCATCTCATGGGCAATGTTACTTTCCCCCATATGCAAGCCAACCGATGCCACCTGTGCAAGCGGCACATACGCACCCGAACCATCCAGCAGAGGTAACTGCTTGAGATATTCCAAGTCATGCGTTTGATCATGCGGCACATGCAACGTCGCATTATAAAAACGTGCGTTACTATACACCGTCGTGAGTGGTGCATCACCAATCGCGCCAGAAACCATATCCGCAATATCAGAAACATTAATCCCATAACGCGCCGCCGCTAGACGGTCCGCCTGCACAGCAATTTGCGGGATACGCGGCTCTTGGAAGATCGACGCTTCTGCGGTGCCCGGCACCTGATGCAAAATATCCACGACCTGCTGCCCAATACGGCGCAATTCTTGGAAATCATCACCATAAATACGCAACACCAACGGACTATGCGCACCGCCCACCAGATCACTCATCTGATCCTGAATTGGCTGGCTAATACCAAAATCAATCCCCGGCAAACGGGATAAACGTGAGCGCAGACGTGCAATAAACTGCGCCTTCGTTTCACCTGCGGGCCACTGATCATATGGCTTCAAGCCAACTGGCATCTCAATATGCGACGGCGTCCACGGATCTGTACCATCATCCGAACGACCCATTTGGGTAATCGCGTAAGACGTTTCCGGAAATTCACGAATAACATTACGAATTTCATTCGCATATTGCTCGCCTTTTTCCATGGAAATAGCAGTCGGCATCTGCACCTGAAGCCAGAGCGCGCCTTCATCGAGGTCCGGCAAGAACTCACGCCCGATCGAGACGCCCAGCACCAATACAGCCACCAACGCCGCAGCACCGCCGGCAAACGCTACAAACGGCTTATCAATGAAGTGACCCAACGTGCGCGTATAACGCTCATGCAGCCATTCCAAAGGACGGTTATGCCAAATTTTGCTCGGCTTACGCAGTGCCAGATAGCTGAGAGACGGGATCAATGTCAGCGCACATAACAACGCACCAATGAGCGCAAAACTCACCGTATAGGCCATGGGGCGGAACAGTTTTCCCTCACTGCCTTCAAACGCAAAAAGCGGGCTATACGCCAAAATAATCACCAGCGTTGCCGAGAAGATTGCATGCCCTGCACGCTTCGCCACAACCAACACATCCGAACTGCTCAGGCGCTCATTGGGCTTGTCTTCACGCAGACGCAAAATCGTCTCCGTAACAACAATCGCACCATCCACAATCACACCGAAGTCAATTGCCCCAAGCGAGAAGAGATTGGCCGACATCCCCAGAAGATGCATCAGGCCGAAGACCACAGCCAAAGCCATAGGAATCGTCACAGCCGTCACGATTGCACTGCGCGGGCTACCAAGGAAGAGGGTCAAAATAACCCCAACCAGCAAGATCCCCTCAATCATGGTTTCAGTGACTTTATGTGTCGTCGCCTGAACCAAATTGTCACGGTCAATATAAGGCACAATGCGTACGTGCTGTGGGGCCAAACGCTTTTGTAATGCATCCACTTGCGCGTGCAGATTTTGCAGAACTAAAGACGGGTTCTCACCCGTCAACATATCCACAACGCCCTCAATCGTATCCGGGTTATGGTCTTTACCCAAGATACCTTCACGCACCTGATGGCCGAACTGCACCGTGCCCAAATCATGCACAAAAATCGGAAGGCCATTACGCTGCGTAACAACGATGTTCCCCATATCCTCCAAGGAGTGGATCATCCCCACACCACGGACAATATAAGACTGCTCACCACGCGTAATACGACCGCCACCCGCATTGGCGTTATTGTTACGGATTGCGCTCTCAACATCCCCTAGCGCAATGCCATAACGCATCAGCGCCGCAGGGTTCAGAACCAGTTGGTACTCTTTCGTGAAGCCACCGAAGTTATCAACATTCACAACACCTGGAATGTGCATCAACGCCGGAATAACCACCCAACGTTGAAGATCTGACAATTCCATCAGGTTTTTGTCATCAGACTCCAGCGTATAGCGATAAATCTCACCCGTCGTGCCAGAGATCGGCCCTAGTGTCGGCTGAGCACCATTCGCAAGAGGGTTGTTCGCAATAACCGTCGCAACCTGCTGCCGCGCCCAATAAACATCCGTCCCTTCTTTGAAAATCAACGTAATCAGAGAGAGGCCAAACGTGCTGGTCGAACGGCTATCCGTCACCCGGGGAACGCTCGCAAGCGTCCGCTCCAGAGGGATGGTCACCTGCTGTTCCATTTCTTCAGCAGCCAAGCCCGGCTGCTGCGTCGTGACAACAACGTTAACCGCACCCAAATCTGGGTACGCCTCAACAGGCAGAACCTGATACGCAATTCCACCCGCAATCGCCAACAGCACAGCAACGGTGAAAACAACACTTCGGTGCCCGAAACACCAACCGATGAAACGTTCAATCATAGTCTTGAAACTATCCGATCAGTCGTCGTTCAGAAGAATGGCACCACTGCTTACAATACGTTCGCCAGCAGAGAGACCAGAAAGAACCCGCACGTTATCGCCCTCATCATAAGCGATATCTAAATAGCGACGGCGGAACGTATCAGGAGCTGTTTCTACGAAAACAGACACCTGATCATTATTCATCAGCAATGCTGTCTTTGGGACCATCAATGCCCCCGCTTCCTGCACCGCAATCTGCGCATTGGCAAACATACCCGGACGCAACAGACCGTCTGCGTTAGAACAAGCAACATACAAGTTCAAACGCCGTGTATCTGGCATCAGTGCCGGATCACGCGTCAGCACTTCACCATCACAGTGGCGCCCTGGCAGAGCTGGGAAATCTGCGGCCACATGCACACCGGCCGACAAGGCGTTTAGGTGATCTTCCGGCGCAGATGCTGCAACCCACACCGTGGAGAGATCGACCAAAGTCATCTGCACAGCGGTGGCATCCGTCACGTTTTGACCCGGTGCCATTTTGGTCGATGCAATAAAACCATCAACAGGGGCGACGAGCGCCATCAGACCTTTAGCCGCATAATCCGGGCGGCTGGTCATTGTCTGTAAACGCTGCGAAGCACGCTCCGCTTCGGCTTCCGCCTGCTCCAAATCATTTCGTGCAGACTGCATATCCTTTACGGCATTGCCGCCAACGGCTTGCACACCACGCGCACGATCATAAGCACGCCGAGTAAAATCCAAAGCCGCTTTCGCACGGCGGTCATCGGCCCATGCCTGCGCAAGGTCACCCGCCGCAATCGTTGCCAACACTTGGCCACGCGTCACGTGCTGCCCCAACTGCACCTGAACCTGTGTGATCAGACCCGTTGCAGGCGAGAGAACATTGACCTGCCGGTCAGGTGGAGCCATGACTTGCCCCGGCACCAGCAAATGAGAGGCGCCATCACCCTGCGCAACAGACGTCACCACCAACCGTTTGCGCAGAGGACTTTGCGAGCGCACAACTAAGGCGCCATGGTCAACCGTAAACATAGCCGGTTCGATATCTGTCTTATAACTCGGTGCAACCGAACGATGACCAATAAAGTAACCAACAATCAAAAGAGCCACGCACAAAAAGACCTTAGCCAATGTGCTGGCGCGTGAACCGCGCATATTTACAGATAACCCCCGCCCAGAGTGTGGCCCGCATTCAGATAACACGGCCCCTAAATGTCAGTGCAAAGCACCTTCGGCACATCGTACCTTCAATTCGGACAAACCCTGTGAGCTGCCCGCTTCATGTGCTTCGTGACTGGCGCATATGGGGGCAGCTTGGCAAGACATTGATGTTACATGTTGCAAAAAATTCATCTACCAGACACGCTATGAAAAAAGCCTCCCCCGCATATGCAAGGAAAGCTTTCCATCACGCACCTTAAACCTCAGAATTAAAAACGGTATTCAATACCGGCCGCCACTGTCGTCGGATTCAAACTATCACGCGCGTGAATAAAGGGCCCGACACCCCCTCCCCGCTCATTAATATACGCAGGTACACTCAAGAACATTTGCTTAGCATCAACATTGACAAACCAATTTCCTGCCACTTGGTAGTCAAACCCAACATCAGCCGCAGGACCAACCGTAGTGCGTAAATCCAGCTTCTGCACAGCCCCCCCCGCCGGGTTCATATTGTAGAAAAAAGCGAGCGTCATACCTACCCCGATATAGGGGTTAAAGCGACGGTGCGGACGGAAATGCCATGCAGCCGTAATCGTAGGTGGCAAAACCCATGTGCTGCCTAGATCCACTTTGCCAAGTGCCGAATTCTGAACAGCCAATTCATGGCGCGTGCTCGCAGCAATCAAATCCACTGAAATATGGTCCGTCAGAAAATACTCAAACGTGAGTTCCGGCATAACCTGATTCGTCGCAGAAACATGCCCACCAATCACGCCCACGCGTGAATATGTATTCTCAGGCAAAACCCCCAAGGCCGAGACACGCACCAAGAAATCACCTTTACCAAGCCCCTGCTTAGTATTCGCGCATGTTTCGAAAAGGCCACACTGCTCCTGCACACGCGGCGCATTCAACGTAACCGTCGGCGCTGTCGTGTAAACCGTTGACTGCGCAGAAGCCACAACCGGAGCCACAACCATCAGGGCGGTCGAAACACCTAACATACGGAGAAACATTGACGAGATTTTCATGAGGCACATTCCAATAACTCTTTGATGCGCTCACAAAACTCCTCTCAACATCACCAGACCTTGACCTAGATCAAGTCCAATAAGTTTTGTAGACATACCTCATAGGCCTCTGAACAACAGATGCTCGGATAACACATATTATGGCTTTGCTGTGCACCTTACCCACAAATGCCAAAAGCATATCCGCAGGGGCTCATTGCGCTACAGAAGGACTTTGCGCGCCCATGCCCATACCCTCCACTCACGAAGAACCCTCAGACCGTTGCATCCATTGCGCAGGCCGACAGTTCAGTATTTGTGACGCCATTGACGAAGCCGATCTCAGCATTCTCTCACGCGAATCATCAAAAATGACCGTCCCCGCAGGGCGCGGTTTCATTGAAGAGGGGAACCCGGCGCGAGACTTTTTTGTCGTGACAGACGGTACAATCCGGTTATTTACTTTACTCCCCGATGGACGCCGTCAGGTCACTGGCTTTGCTGAACGCGGCTCTTTCCTCGGCCTCGCGGCTGAAGATCGATATGCTTTTGGCGCAGAAGCCCTCACCCCCACGCATCTGTGCCGCTTTCCCCATGTCGCGATGGAACGTCTGACAGAACGTTTTCCGCACTTAGAAAACCGCCTCCGCCGTGAAGCCTCTCGTGAACTCGCCCGCAGCCAGGCACGCATGACACTCCTAGGCCGCAAAAGCGCGCAAGAACGCCTTGCGAGCTTCATTATTGAGCGCATCGGCTGCCACCACCGCGTCACCGGATCTGACAACACCACCGATCTCTCGCTGACGCTCCCCATGCCCCGCAGCGATATTGCCGATTACCTCGGCCTGACAATTGAAACCGTCAGCCGTGCCTTCAGCCTGTTCAAACGCGAAGGGCTGATCAACATTCACGGCATCACACATATCGACGTTCTACGCCCTGAACGCCTCCTACGCATTGCAGAAGGCAGCATCTAAGCTACGCCACTAAAAAAAGGGAGGCCAAAGCCTCCCTTTTTTATCATTGGCACAGACGATGTTAGCCTTAGAAATGCGCGCCGATGTTCAACTGGAACGAACGTCCAATAATCGCATCATAATAACGCGTCATGCTCACCGTTCCCGGATACTTTGGCAAAGCACCCGTGATGTTGTTGATCATGAAGTTCGCATCGAAATTCTTTGTGATCTGGTAACCGAACGTCGTATTAAAATACGCAAAGTCCGGCCGCTTATTATGTTCATACGTCGTGCTAGCAACCTGCACAGCATATTGTGACGCACCATAATAAATCGTCTGCCACTGCATGAAGAATGGACCACGATAATAATTCAGGTTGAGCGTTGCCAAATCTTTCGGGCTCGATGTCGTACCAACACCTTGATAGGTTGAACCCAGATACGTCGTGTTGTTCTTGATGTAGTGCGTGTAATCACCCGTCAATTCAACATCGCCAAACGACTCACTCAAACCAAGACGCGTAAGCGGCAGATAGTAGCTCAAATGCGCCTGCATCGCCTGAAGATGCTGGTTGGCAATATTGAAGTACCCATCCGTAAAGCCGGTAACCTGATGGTTCGAATCACGCGAAAAGCTACTGCAATAAGAATTCGGGAATGAACTTGAATCATAGCAAGCATTCATCAAATCCCCAGCGCTAAGAGACGTAATCTCGTTATTGACCTTAATATCAACAAAAGATGCCGTCATATCAAAGCCACGCATGAAGTGCGGATGAATGTCCAAAGTACCCGTATAGCTCTTTGACGTTTCATTCTGAAGGTGCGGATTACCACCCGATTTACCCGGAATGGTGTAGTAATTGATATTGGATGAGAAACCGCCTGCTGGAATACCTTGGCTTTTGCAGTTTGCCGCACGAATAGCAGGGTTCGGCCCACTATTGATATATTCAATAGAGCACGGATCCGATGCGGACTCATACGACGTGCTTTGCGGAGAAAACAATTCCGTCACAGACGGGTTACGTACGGATTGGCTGTAATTTCCTGAGAAACCGAAATCCCGTGTCGGCCACCATGCGCCACCGAACATATACGTCCAATAATTACCGGTCATGCTGTTATTGGTGAAACGACCATTCGTCGTTGCTGAAAGGTTATAAATACCGGGCACATGCATATTGGGTGACACCAATGGCACATCCAACTCACCAAATGCTTCATGCGTATGATACGCACCACCCGTGGGAGGCAACGCCGTGGCATTACCATACTGCTTATACGTGCCGTCAGCCTGCTTTTCGCCAGCAAAGAACGCACCCGGGTTAAAGTCATAGCCCTCACGGCGATGCTCATACCCAAGATCCCACGCAACATCACCCGCTGGGAGACGAACAATCGTGCTGTGAATTTCAGCTTGAATATCACGCTGTACGTTGTGATTCTTAGTATGTGCATCCGAAATCACATAGTCACGTGCCGCTGGCGTCAACTGATTGAAACCAAACGGATTCAACGGTGCACAGGTAGAGCTACGCGTTACAGCCGTCGAATTCGTGTACGGTGCGCAGACAATATTTCCAGACGCATCCGTCGTTGCATTCAACGCATTCGTCAAATTTTGCGTAACGATAGAAGGCTGTACCGTATCATTGATGTACTTGCTGTATTCACCCTTAACAGACCAGCCAAAATTACGCCCAAGTGCGTTGAAATCACCATTCAACCCACCTTGGAAGCGGAACATCGTCAAGTTTGTTTGATACAAACCAGCATCCAAATCTTGATTCAAACGCGTCAGGTAGAATGTATCAGTCGGCAAACCCGCTTTACCAAGTGCATTCTTAATCGTCGTGCGTTCCGCAGATGTCAGGAACGGATTATTCGTGCTCAACTGATACGCACCATTCACAACGCCGTCTTGCTGATAGCTCTGCAAGCTCAACGGATCTGCAAATTGCGGCGTATTCCACGTCCCCTGCCCAACAAGCTGAGACGCGCTACCCTGAGCGTACCAACCTTGCCACGTTGCATGCAGATGGTCGGTAATATCGTAGTGTCCAAGCGTCGTCAGGTTCAGCTTGCTTGATGGTGCATAAAGCTGGCTGTAATTTTGCAGCGCCAAACCATTGCCACCACTGCCACGCAAACCATCACGGAGCGCTGAGTTTGTGGTCAAAGGCACTAAAGATTTACCGTCAGCACTGAACATTAATGCCTGACCAGCGGCATTGCCCACACCGTAGGAACTCGCCAAACCACGGCTCACCGGCAATGAACCACCCGGTGCCTGAAGCATCGGCATACCCGTAACGGAATTCTGTAAGAAGCGTACTTGTGGTGTCAAAACACGCGCATAAGGTGTCGTGACACCATAAGCGGGACGCGCATAAGTCGTTGCTTGCGAGCCCGTCAAATAAGGCCGGTCATTCGCGAGCATACCGCCTGCACCGCGGTACTCTAAATCAAAGACCACGCCGCCTTTATCATGATCAAAAGACGTACCGGCTTTGAATGTAATTTTTTCTTGTGGCGCATCCAGCTTTTGGGACCAGTTGCCCTGCGCTGTCAGGTCAACACCCTTAAAATGATCATCCAACTCGTAATTGATCACACCGGCAACGGCATCCGCACCATACGCGGCACCTGCGCCGCCCAATTTGGTTTCAACACGCTTCACCAAAGACGTCGGAATTGTTGCCACATCGACCTGTGAACCAGACCCACCGCCATACAGCGATGCCGTTTCACCACCGACCATGCGCATACCGTTGATCAGAGTCAGCGTACGCTGAGACCCCAACCCCAAGAGCGAGGAGAAGCTCTGCCCCGCCCCAAAGGAGTTTTGCCCACCGATTGGGGACGCATCACCCAAAGAGAACGCGGTGTTCTCACGCAGCATGGCAAGAGACAAATCCGTATAGCCACGTGCACGCAACTGCGCGCCATCCACCGTCGTACCGGCCATAACGTTGTTTAAGCGGTTCTTGGCCAAGCGTGTGCCCGTAACGCTCACAAATTCTTGTGACTGTGCAGGCGCAATCACAGCGGATTGGGCCGCAACCGGCGCAACGGTTGCAACACCACGCGGTGCTACATTCGGCACTGCACGGGGCTGTATCGTCGCAACAGGTGTCGTTGTTGAAGCCTGCTTTTGTTGAGGAGCAACACGTGCAGCCTTATGCAGCACTTTATGATGTGTTTTGGATGCTTTCACCACTGCCGGAGCAGCTTGAGCCTGCGCTTCACACGCCACAAAACTTGCTGAGGAGATTCCAGCAAAAAGCAGTACCTTCAAAAGAGAGCGCGACATCATCAACGGTCGCAACGTTGTTCCAACACCTACCGAAAACGATACTCTTTCCACAAAAATTCCTCACTTTGTAACCAAGATTTAAAATCCGATTCAAAGAGTGAGGATCTTTATGTCGATTGCGCAATATAAATTACAACACATTATAAAACTGTATTTTATATTGTGTCTTAATTGTCACATTTAATTTAGTCTGTAATATTTCCTCACACCGTGTCCTCTGGGCGTTTGGGCAGCAAGGCTGGCACAAGCACCAATGTACACGCCAATGTACAGCCCAGTGACATCAGCAATAATCGCCCCATACTCGCGGTGCCAGGATGTGCAGATGCCGCCAAAGATCCAAAAGCCGTAGCCGTTGTCAGTGCAGAGAACAAAACAGCACGTGCTGTTGGCGAGGATAAAGGCCGCTTCAACCCCTGTCGCCAGTTCATCACAAAATAAATATTGAACGACACACCCACACCCAACAGCAAAGGCAAGGCGATGATATTCGCGTAATTCAATGTCTCCGGCACAGTAACAATCACAATGACCGTCAACAAAGCCGACATCAACAAAGGTGCCATCACCAAGGCCGTATCCACCATACGCCGCAACACCACGAGCAAAATTGCCGCGATCATCACAAGCGCAGACACTGCCGCAATAATAAAGGCCGTTACAATTGTCTGAGCACTCCCCATAATCGCAATCGCAGGACCCGCTAAATTCGGCGTTACCGTCTCTAACTGCGCTACGAAACGATGGAGCACTGGCGTCTCAGACATATGCCCGTTCGGATGAATCGTCAGACGCGTACGACCATCAGGCAATGTATAGTCACGCCGAATATCCTCCGGAATTGAGGTCAATGTCACAACAGAAGGACGCAAGACCGTCTTTAATGTGCTCAATTGATCTGGCAAAAAACGCGTAAGCGCTTGGCTCGTCCGCAACAGAACATCATCCGGTGCTTTTGACAAAACCCGCAATGCCTGCCGAATTCGCTCCAAAGCTGGGGAAAGCTGTCCCTGCACAGCATCTAACTGAGCCGCCGCTTTTCCTGCCGCATCACGCAGAGCCGTAGCATCAGGTGCAGATGCGGGTGTCACCTCCAAAGTCGGCAGCACAATCGAGGCTGTATCCTCAATCATTGCACGCTTTGCATCCTGATCTTCCGGCACCAAAGCCCCGAGCCACAACACATCATGCACACTTGGTAACTTCGAAAACACCTCAGCCATATGAGCCGCCTGCGCCATATTGGGCGCTAATGTCTGTGCACTATAAGGCGTGGTCAGTGGGTTCGCTTCTAGGACGTGAAGAGCGCGCATCCCTTCCGTATTCGGGTTTTTTGTATGCAAAGGGTCAGCATCAAACTTCAGCAATGGCATTAACGCCACGCCGACAACACCCAGAAGACCAAAAACACGAATCACACGAGTACGTTTATGCCGCAAAAAAGCATCTGCCGAACGCAGAGAGACAATCCCCGGCTCACCATCCCCTAAACGCGCACGAAACACACTCAACAACGCCGGGAGTAGCGTCATGGTGCAAATAAAGGCAATCACCATGCCAATTCCGGCAATTAAACCCAACTGCGCCACACCAATAAAGCGCGTCGGGGTGAAGGCCAGAAACCCTGCGGCCGTAGCGAGGGCCGCAACAAGAATCTGCGCACCACTTTCACGCCCCGTCAGCGTAATAGCGTCTAATAATGGAAGAGCTTTTCCCGCCGCATCACGCTGCCCGCGCAAACGCACACTGTATTGGATTGCGAAATCCACAGCGATCCCAACGAACAGTACCGCAAACGCAACGGAAATCATGTTCAACTCACCAACCGCCAGAGCCGCAAGCCCCGTCGTCATCAGCAAGCCCGTAATCAACGTCAGCAAAATCGCGGCGATATATCTCGGAGAACGCACAGCCAGAACCAGCCACAAAGCCACCAGCACCAACGAGATGATCAGCCCAGTAATCATCCCATGCGCAACCGTGGAGAACTCCTCATCCCCCAGCTTCACTTCACCCGTAATCAGACCACTCACCTGCCCCGATTTCACCAAAGGCAAGCTGTCAATGGCCTGACGCATGGCCTGCGTCGCGGCAGCTCCGGGCTCAAAGTCATTATAATCCAGCACAGGCTGCGTTACGACAAACTCATGCCCCGTCCCCATGCTTGAGAGCTGTCCAAGCAACAGATTTTGCCATGACAGGTCTACCGGGTGCCCCTGCACAGCATGCTCCAAAGCCGTTGCAAAGCCATTCAGCGCACCATTAAAGCCCGCCGGAACACCTTGCCCAGAGCGCAGACCTTCTCCCACCAATCCGAGCGCACCAAACAAACCACGCGCTGAAGGATCTGCCGCCAATGTTCCTAAAAAAGGCTGAGCTGAAACAATAGAATCCAACAAAGGCTCTAGGTCTTTTCGGTCCAGAAAAAGCAAGCCGTTCTGACGATAAAACGCATTATCATCCGGCAACGTCACGGTACGAAAATGCACATGGTCCTTGCTCAGAATCTGACCGAGTTGCCGCGCCGCTTCACGCCCTGCTTCAGGCGTACGACTATCCAAAATCGCTACAAGCTGATCGGCATCTTGCGGGAACAGATGATCCATCTCTGTCACACGCTGCTTCCATGGCAGCGAGTCCGCGAACATTTTCCCCGTATCCGTCGTCACACTCAAACGTAGAGCACTCAGCCCAATACTGCCAGCAATCAGCAGTACAAACAGAGCAACGACCTTTACGGCATGGCGGGCGCAGGCAGCATTAAGCCGCCCAATCAGATCGGAAAACATGCCCCTTCATAGCAGATTCCTACCAATCTCCCTACCCCCGTTCCTCCCCCCCTGACATCGCGCTGCGGATCAGGCACAATCCCTCGATGATCTGGACCCTTGATGCCCCTACCGAACACCATTCCGTGGTGCGCAATAGCGTTTTTCATACCCATGCGGCCCCCGTGAATGATGAAGCCGAAGCCATGGCCTTTCTGCAAAAAGTGGCCATCCCAGACGCCACCCATAATTGTTGGGCATTTCGCACCGGCCAACGTTTTCGCTCAAGTGATGATGGCGAACCCTCCGGCACGGCTGGACGCCCCATCCTTGCCGCAATTGACGGACAGAACTTTGATAATGTGATGGTCGTGGTGATCCGTTGGTTTGGTGGCGTCAAACTCGGAGCGGGTGGCCTTGTGCGCGCTTATGGCGGAGCCGCAGCAGCTTGTTTGCGTGAGGCACCCAAATCCGAGCGGATCGAAACCGGCACGCTCCGCTTCCACTGCCCCTTCTCCCTCTTTGCCCGCCTAGAAGCACGCTGCGCCACATGGGGAGCGCAAAAAACAGACACTCAATTCGATGCTGATGGCGTTCAACTCGCCCTTGCCGTGCCTCTTACCATTTTAGAAGACGTCATAGCAGAACTCCGCGACATGACACGCGGGCAAATTCACATTCAATACAACGATGAATAACTTTTATATTTAGTTATTCACACGATATATTTTTATATTGATTAATTAACCACATCACTTAATCGTATAATGAGATATAATTTTTTATATACCGAAATATGAAAGCGATTCTATGCCCCGCCTGCATGTACTGAAGAAGCCCTCTCACACCTTTCTTTTCAGTGCGTGCCTGCTTTCCATCACAACGATCACCCCCCCTACACCAGCACAAGCGGCCATACAGACAACAGACGGCACACCCCAACCGCCATCATGGCTCCCCGGGGCACCGCATAACCGCCCCCCGGTACAAGATTACCCACATGCGGGCTTCGTAGGCCAACCACGCCGCATCCCCCCCAACCTGAACCGCCCAACACAAGGACATCAAGGGCCGTGGGGTGCCTTTAATTATGGCACTGGCGAGGCCGCCGGCTTTGGCCCTGTCGGCCGTTACGGCATTGCACCATGGGCCGAAGATTGGAGCGACCTCCGCAACCCCCAAAAGTCGGATGATGCGCTCGACCCACTCAAATTCATCGCTTTAAACACACACAAAACCATCTGGCTGACCCTTTCGGGTGAAACCCGCCTCCGCAACTGGGCGGAAGAAGCACCCTTTTTAGGCAGACGCGGCAACCCCAATTCAGGCCGCTTCACGATGCGCAATCTGCTCGGGGCGGATCTGCACCTCGGTGAACACGTGCGTCTCTTTGGCCAACTGGTCAATGGTGATGCCGCAGGCTGGAAGGGCTTCGGATATAATCAAACTTTCCGTAAGCGCTTGGACGCACAACAAGCCTTTATTGAACTCAAAGGCCAGCTTGCAGGGGCGCGCACCGGATTGCTTGTCGGTCGACAGCAATTTCTCGATGCGCCTTCCTACATTCTCTACAATCGTGAAACGCCGAACGTGCCCCTGTCATGGAATGGCACCCGTTTTTACGCCTTTTGGCCTAAGTTTCGTTTGGATACGTTCGACTTCGCGCAAACCAACACCAACCCAACTAAAATGTTCCATGATACTATTGACTGGGGCACGCGCTTATACGGCACCGATGGTACAGCCGTCATACCCACTTTCACGATCGGCTCAAACCACATTCACTCATTTTTTGACGTCTTTTACCTGCGCTATCGCTATGCCTCGAGCCTCTCCGCCGTTCCTAGCGGTCAAAGAACCCTCACCGGCACATCATCTCGTGGCAATATTGGCGCACGCTGGTACGGTACTGCACGGGATTTCGAGTTCTCTTTTGGTGGATTATATCAAAATGGAACTTTTCAATACACTAATCATATGCCCACCAGTACAGTCTCCGCATGGGCCATTAATACTATAGCCGGATACCGCCATACCCCATCCCCACTACATCCTTTTATCGGCGCACAGTTTGATCTTTATTCTGGCGGGAAAGACGGACACTCCCCAACGCTACACACCTATATAAGCCCCTATAACCCACAAACGACCTACTCAGACCCAACGACCTATCTACAGCCGTCTAACCTTATCTCCCTCTCACCCGTCATCAGTATTACCCCCTTCAAAGGCTATGCATCCCTCCGCTTAAAAGCACCTGTCTTGTGGCGTGAAAATATGAACGGCGCTATTTGGAGTTCTTCTGGCCCCTTTACGTTTACACACCCCTATCACGGCCGCTTTGTTGGAGTTGAACCACAAGCCTTCTTGCTAATCCAACTACAACGCCACCTCACATGGCAGCTCATTGGTGCACGCTTCATCACGTCCAACGGACTCCATAAAGCGGGAGGCCAGTCCGGTAGCTTTTTCCAATCCAATTTAGTCTTTAGATTTTAACGATTAATGCGAAATAGACTTATAAAATCTTAAAATAAAACTCCTCCCATGCCATAGGGTGCGTACGATTAAACCCAACTGCCCCCGATGGCTCTGCACATAAATACAAGTCATTGTATTTCATATAAAATTTATTACCACCTGACGGCAATAAATTCACCTCCGCAGACACATCATAAACCCCTCTTGAAAGAGAAATTTTTTCTCCATTTATGTCATAGACAGAAAAATATGAAGAATTAATCTCAGTCATTAAATGTGTTTTATTATATGGATCTACCAATATGGGGAACTCCCACTCTCTATGCGAGACATCACACTGCGCCAATACCATAGACATAACATCGACGGACAATATCTTTCCGTGCGCCGTCATAATGACAATATTTTTTCCAAGCATGAACGCAGAAGAAAATAACGTATCGATGTCGCGTGAATTTATTGATGTTTTTTCGAATAATTTATTCAAAAAACATCGTGCATCTTCTAATCTATTTTCTTTCTTCAATACAGACACAACAACAGGAACAAGCCGAATGTAACCAGGCAATACATGTTTTTGTATCAGTTTTTTGGCGGCTAAATGAGGATATTTTGCAATCGCTATATTCTCTAATTTTTCAGCATAATATGTAAAACTTTTACGAGCATGCCTGCTAATTTGAATTAAAGAATTATTATCACCAGACCTAAAAGAATTCACAATATCCAAAAGGCGCGATGTCCCTGCAAAGGCAGTGGTCACATTATGACCAACAAAAGGAACATTAATATAATGAACATCCTTTATATGTTATTTTATTTTTAAAAAATGGTCAAAATCATTACGATCAAACCTATCTGTAAAGACATATACTGCGCCAGAAACATCTTCTTTTTTAATGCCCATACCGCGCATAGAATCATTAAAATGCTCTTCAAAACCAAAACCACCCCTGCCCCACTCATCCGGGTCCAAAGACCACTGAGGGCATAAAGACAAAACATGCGTCGCTGAAAATAAACGAGAAAATTTTATCGCAGCATATCCCCCCATGGAGCCACCATAAAGAATACGATTACTAAAATTTTTCAAAATACTTTCTACAACATTATACGCCTTTAAAAGACTATCACCTTGATACCACCCATTGTCTTTAGACACGATTCCAACCGACGAAATACCAATTTTGTTCAATGGTTTTTCAGCAAAAAAACGCTTTCCATCTGGCTTCAACAAAAGGTCCCCAAAAGTAATAAAAACAGTATCTGAAAAGTATCCCTCAGAAGACCACACAACCAAAATACGATCATCTTCATATAAGATGCTTTTATTACTTTCCACCAGACAAAACCCTCAAAAAAACAACACACAATATAAACACTATAATAATACTATCTTTCTTACAAAAACGATATCGGATCTACGTCAACATCAATACGCGCACTTCCTTTCGCACGTACATCAGCCAACCATTGCCGAATAATAGGTTGCACAGCACGTCCCCGTACTGTCCTTAACAGCAAACGCCTACGATGCCGCCCGCGCAAAATAGCAAGCGGTGCGGGCGCAGGGCCAAGAACCTGTATGCCTTCGCCTTCCGGCGCGCAGCGCGCAATGTCCCGCGCCAAAGCATCTGCCTCATCCGCGCCATCCGCACTCACAATAACCGCAGCTAAACGCCCATAAGGCGGCCAGAAACCAGGACGACGCTGCGCCGTCTCCTGTGCAATGAATGTATCAAAATCATTGGAAACCAACGCTTCCATCACCGGATGCTCCGTCACATAACTTTGTAACATCACCCGGCCGGGCCGCTCCGCACGGCCTGCACGCCCTGCCACTTGATGCAAAAGCTGCACTGTACGTTCCGCCGCACGCAAATCCCCCCCGCCTAACCCAAGGTCTGAATCCACCACGCCCACCAGAGTCAGCTTCGGAAAATGCCAGCCCTTCGCCACAATCTGCGTACCAATGATGAGATCAACTTCACCATCCGTAATCTGCCGCACAGCCTCCGCCGTAGCCGCCGCTGAACCCAGTGTATCAGACGACATCACCAATATCCGCGCATTCGGAAAGCGCTGCTGCGCCTCTTCCGTCACCCGCTCGATACCAGGGCCAATCGGCACCAATGTTTCTTCATGATCACATTCTGGGCATGCCTTCGGAATACCCTCCGTATGCCCACAATGATGGCAGGTCAAAATACCGCGGTTCCGGTGCTCCACCAGCCATGTCGTACAATTCGGGCACTGCATCCGATGGCCACACGTGCGGCACAACGTCAACGGCGCATACCCACGACGATTGAGAAACAACATCGCCTGCTCTTCCGCAGCAAGCGTTTCATCAATCGCTTCACACAAAAGCGGTGCCAAGAATTGCCCACGCTCTGGGCCATTTTCCCGCAAATCCACCAGAGACACATCCGGCAAATGCGCTCCGCCATGGCGTGATGTCAGAAGATAATGCTGATACCGCCCGCTCTCCACATTCGCCAATGTCTCCAATGACGGCGTAGCAGACACTAACAACACCGGCGCTTTCGCCAAACGCCCGCGCACCACAGCCATATCGCGGCCATGATACGTCACGCCCTCTTCTTGCTTGAAGGACGTTTCATGCTCCTCATCCACAATAATGAGGCCCAGCGTTTCAAACGGTAAAAACAGCGCAGAACGCGCCCCGACTACAACTTTCGCCGTACCAGCCGCAATCGCAAACCATGTATCCCGGCGGCTCTTTTGCCCTAAGTCAGAATGCCAAAGCGCTGACTCCACGCCAAAGCGCCGTGCAAAACGCTCCATCCATTGTGCAGAAAGCGCAATTTCCGGAAGCAACACTAAAACCTGCTGGCCCAATGCTAAACACGCGGCAATCGCTTCAAAATACACTTCCGTTTTACCGGACCCCGTCACACCTTCCAGCAAGGCCACAGAGAACCGCTCCGCCGTCACTAACGCCCTTAAAGCATTCGCGGCCTCTTCTTGTTCATCCGATAGAACAGGCCGCGCATAGTCAGCATCTGGTGTACCAAAAGGCGCAGCCACAGCCACCACCGCTTCTTGAATAAGGCCCGTACTCGCCAACCCTCGTACGACCGCCGCA
Organism: Neokomagataea thailandica NBRC 106555; assembly: GCF_001598495.1. Classification (GTDB taxonomy): domain Bacteria; phylum Pseudomonadota; class Alphaproteobacteria; order Acetobacterales; family Acetobacteraceae; genus Gluconobacter; species Gluconobacter thailandicus_A. Next base: position 82,335 of record NZ_BCZB01000001.1, on the reverse strand, counting down.
CTCACCCCACTACTCTCAGCAATATCCGCTGTGCTCTGCGGATTTTCGTCCACCACCTCCAGCACAGCCCGACGAGAAGGCGTTAAACGCACCCCTTCAACCGGCAACTGCGTCCGCACCCAGCCCAAACTTGGCTTGGGTTGCTTTTGTGTATGCAAACGCAAAGGCGTCGCCAAAACCATGCCCGGTGGGCTGAGCGTATAAGCCGCCACCCAGTCAATAAAATGTCGTAATTGCTGCGGCAAAGGCTGTACATCCACACGCCGTATCACAGCCTTAAGCTTCTGCTCCGCAACAGATGGTACAGGCGGCGGCGCTAAATCCGGCGGCACCGTACTCTCTTGCTCCCACACACAACCTATGATCTCACGTCGCCCCAGCGGAACCGCCACCAGATCACCCGCCGCCAAAGGAATGTCACTGCGATATTCAAAAGCCCCTGCAAAGGGCAAAGGCACCAAAACAGGCACCCGCTCCCCCACAGCGTAGGACTTTCGTGACAGGTCATGCTTCGCTAGGCTCTTTGATGCCATAATGTTTGTGTAACCTGCTTCTCTCTGAAAGGCTATGAGAGATGACTGCCCACCGCCCCGCCGACTACGCCCTGTCTGATTGGCTTGAATGGCTCACGCATGAACGCCGCGCCAGCCTGCGTACTGTAGAAGCTTATCGCCATGACATGACTTTAGCACTCGCCTTTTTGGCACAACATCTCGGCGGTGACGTCACCCTCCACCACCTCAATACACTTTCCCTCGCTGACCTACGCGCATGGCTCGCTTACGAAACCGAACGCAGCGAAAAACCCACCCGCCGCGCCAGCAATGCCGATGGCCGTGCCCGCTCCCGTGCGCGCCGCGTCTCTGCCCTACGCTCATTCTTCCGCTATCTTAACCTACGCCACGGCATCACCAACCCCAATTCCAGCCTCCTTGCGACACCTCGACGCAAAAAAAGACTCCCCCGCCCCTTAGGGCAAGAACAAGCGCTCACCGCAACAACCGCTATTGCCGATGATGCCACCACCCACCAAGCTGCCCTCAGGGACCAAGCACTCTTCACCCTGCTTTACGGCACAGGACTACGTATCAGCGAAGCCCTCGCCCTCAATATCAGTGATCTTGGGCGTACCGGCCATGATACTCTCATGGTCCGCGGCAAGGGTGGTAAAGAACGCCTCGTTCCCCTCCTCCCTGCCGTTCAAACAGCCTTAAACACATGGCGCGCCGCACACCCTTCACCTTCCCCTGATGCCCCTCTTTTCTGTGGCACACGCGGCGGACGACTCAACCCCGGCGTGGCCCAGCGCTCCATGCGCGAATGGCGCAAAGCAGAAGGTCTACCCGATTCCGCAACGCCGCACGCCCTACGCCATTCCTTCGCAACACACCTCCTTGAAGGCGGCGCAGACCTACGCGCCATTCAGGAACTCATGGGGCATGCCAGCCTTTCTACGACGCAAGCCTATACATTAGCCGACGAAAAGCACCTTCTTGATGTGTGGCGCAAAGCCCACCCCAGAGCAGAATCATCATGAGCAAAGCCCTCACCGCAGCCATTGTCAGCATAACGGCCCTGACATCACCGCTTTATGCACACGCAGCAACCAACCTAGCAGCGCCGCGCTGCGTTCCACCCACACACATCATCACACTCCCTCTACGGGATGACGGCGGCTATCTTAGCGTCCCGGCCACTATCAATGGCCATGCCATTTCCATGATTGTCGATACCGGCTCACAAGGAAGTCTCATTATACCTTCCGCCGTAAAGCGTATGAAACTCCCAACGGATACTTCTTTGCGCACCGCTCTCTCCGGCGCTGGCGGTGTAGGTGCCACCGTTCCAGACACACGCATCACAACGTTCCAACTCAGCTCACTCAAACTTGGCAGTGGCCTCATAGCCGTCGGTGAACTACCAGGCATTCCGTTACTACATCCCCCGGTCGAAGGACTCATCGGCGCAGATGTCCTATCAAGCTTTGATCTTGAATTTGATGTTCCGCACCATCAGCTCACGCTCTGGCGCGCAGACCCCTTGCAAGGATGCCGTACACCACAAGAAGAAACCCGCAATATCCCCGCACATCTTACATCAGGGCGCGTAACACTCACTTTTACGCTGGATGGCCTCACCGGCACCGCCTTACTCGATAGTGGCGCACGCTCACATATCGTCAGCCTCGATTTTGCCCATAAATTAGGCCTGACAGACGACGAACTTGCCCGAGATCCGGGCGGCATTGCTGCTGGCGTGGATTTACATCCACACCGCTATTACTGGCACCACTTCAAACAATTCACACTTGGCCCAACACAATGGGACCACCCAACACTGACCGTCGCTCCCCTCTATGATAACGTTGATATGCTCTTGGGCAGTGACTGGTTCGCACAACATACTGTGTGGATCTCATACACTCACCAGCACGTCTTCATTCGTTAAATACAGAATACATAGCAAAACGGCCGGGCTATACCCGGCCGTTTACCAAATCTGACGAAACGCTCTTAACCCTTAAGATGCGCGTTACAAGCAGACCAGTACCCACCGCCATTAGAAATCCACGTCAGCCCAGCATTACCGCCATTGGCCTTATTCGCCTGATATTGTGCTGCACAGGTTTTTAAACGTGCTTTTCCAGCGGATAACTTCGCAAATTCAGGCGAAATCGCCGATGGAAACACAGCCTTACCACCAGTTTGAACAGAACCTGTCGGCAGCGCCGTTGCGCTCGGCTTAACAGAAGCGCTTGTCGGCGCTGAAGGAACAGCAGGCTTCGTAACAGCCGGTGCCGAAGGCACAGAAGGTGCCGCCGGAGTTGCCGGTACGGCCGGCGCAGCAACAGAAGGTGTCGCACCCGCTACCGTACCAGAGGCACAATGCGCTGCTTTAAAAGCGAGGTAGTTTTGCCCCTGCAACGTACCACTCGTCTTCGCAGACTGGAACGCCGCATGACAGTCACGACCACTGGTCGCAGCAGCTGATGCAGCAGGGGCCGCACCAACACACACAATCGCAGCAGGAAGTGCGACAAACGCAAAACGGGAAACTAAACGATACAGTGCCATGGTGGACTTTCCTTTTTCTTCAAAAGCCACAAGCACTCTACCCATGAAAACGTTCCCTATAAAAGGCTTTCTTCAACCTTTTATAGAGCCGCTTCACCCGTCTCACCGGTACGGATACGAATAATTTCATCAACCGGAGACACAAAGATCTTACCGTCACCAATTTTACCCGTATGCGCAGCATCACGGATAATATCCACCACTTCCTGCACCACGTTGTCTGAAACAACGATCTCAATTTTTAACTTCGGCAAGAAGCTGACGTGATATTCTGCGCCACGGTAGATTTCTGTTTGACCTTTCTGACGGCCAAAACCTTTCACTTCCGTAACCGTAAGCCCTTGAATACCAAGCGGCGTCAGGGCTTCACGAATATCGTCGAGCTTAAATGGCTTGATGATCGCAGTAACAAGCTTCACGGCGGGGCTGTCCTCAATCTGTTCCCGGCATCAGCGCCGGGTTCTTCATTTTCCCACTGCACATATTCCAAATACGTGCAGCAAAGACCTTTATGGGCGTGATCGTGCCACTAACATAACGTTTTCGACAAGAGTATATTCTTACAAATCTGTTACTTCTTCCTCACAACACTCACGACAAGAAAAAGCTCACAATACCAAGCCAGAATACCCCCCTACAATACAGCCTTAAAAACATAAACCATCACTCGCACCCCTCCCATGCACAGACCCCTCTTTCTCTTCACGGCACTGAGGAGTAGGACTAAAATCAGAACATAACCGCTATAGCGCGGCTCAATACGCATACGCGAAGGGACATAGAACAATGGCGGATACATGCTATGACGTCTGCATCAACGGGGCTGGCCCCGTCGGCGCCACCCTAGCCTGTCGCCTTTCCGCCGCTGGCCTTAAAGTCCTCCTCATAGACCGCGCAGCACTTCCCGGCCTTGAAGACCCTTCTCTCGATGGCCGCGCTTATGCCATCGCCGAAGGGCCACGCCGCCTTTTGGAAGATGCTGGCATTTGGGGCAATCTTCCCGGCACATCACAACCCATTCGTGAAATCCGCGTGTCAGACGGCCGCCCTTATGAAAGTGCGTCCCCTCTCTTTCTGCATTTTGGCGTAGAAGACGCCCCCTCAGATCAACCTTTCGGCTGGATGGCTGAAGCCCGAGACCTACGCCTTGCCATTAACCATACCCTCGCACGATCTGAAGGTGTAACCGTCGAAGCGCCCAATACTGGCACATTCACTTTCCATCCCGATCATGCCGAAATCCGCCTCGCCACAGGAAAAACCGTACGCGCACAATTGGTCGTCGCAGCAGAGGGCCGCCGCTCCCCTCTAAGAGAGCAAGCCCGCATTGGCGTCACCAAAGTCCCTTACCACCAATACGGTATCGTCGCGACAATCGCACATGAGCAACCTCACCATGGCGTTGCCCTCGAACATTTCTTACCCCAAGGACCGTTCGCACGCTTACCCATGCCCGGCACAGCAGAACACCCCCACCGTTCCGCCATCGTATGGGCTGAAGGGGAAGGCCGCGCTCAACGATGCCACGCCCTGCCAGATGATGTCTTCGCACGTGAAATCAAAGCACGCATGGGCGATGAAGATCTCGGCACGATTACTCCGATCGGGCGCCGCTGGCTGTATCCACTCAGCGCACAATACGCACGGACCTATATCAGCCACCGCCTCGCTCTCGCGGGCGATGCCGCACACGGCATCCACCCCATAGCCGGACAGGGCCTCAATATCGGCTTCAAAGACGTCATCGCCTTAGCCGATCTATTGATCACTGCGCATCAAAATCAACAAGACCTTGGTAAACGCACACTTCTCCAGCACTATCAACGCAGAACACGCCCTGCGAATATGGCCATGTTTGCCGCAACGGATGTGTTAGAGCGCCTCTTTAGCAACGATAACCCGCTCCTCCGCCGCGTTCGTGACATCGGCATTGCCGGCGTACACCGCGTGCCTTCCTTACGCAAAGCTTTCGTCCGACGAGCGATGGGCCTATGATACAGCAGCCAAATCTCACCACACTCTGGCACACTATGCAGGCACAAGCCTGCAGCTGCCATGATCCCCTGATCCAAGACGTCTACGCCACGAATATAGGGGATCACCCAAGCTTCCCCTCTGCTCTTGCCTCACTCCTCGGCACAAAGCTGGCAGACCGCGCCATCCCAGCCACGTCCATCACACGCCTCATTAGCAGCATCTTCACCGACGCCCCAACCATCGCCGAAGCTGCGGCTGCTGACATTCTCGCCATTCAAGAACGCGACCCCGCCTGCACGGACCTCGTCACCCCTTTTCTCTTCTTCAAAGGATGGCAAGCCCTGCAAGCGCACCGTGTCGCACATTATTTATGGCACCATAACCGTCGGCACCTTGCCTATCACCTACAAAGCCGCTGCAACGAACTCTTCGCCATCGACATACATCCAGCCGCACGGATCGGACAGCGCCTCAGCCTTGATCACGGCACCGGCATTGTCATAGGTGAAACATGCATCATTGAAAACGATGTCGCCCTCTTCCAGGATGTCACCCTCGGTGGCACTGGAAAACTCAGTGGCAACAGACACCCCATCATCCGCGAAGGGGCGCTGATCGGAGCTGGAGCCAAAATACTGGGGCGCATTACCATTGGATCCCGCGCACGTATCGGAGCGGCCTCCGTTGTACTGAGTGATGTCCCAGAAAACACCACCGCCGTTGGTAATCCTGCTCGTATTATTCAGCCAAATTCTAACCCGAACAAAAATGTTTAATAAAAATATCCTATAAACCATCACTTCGACACACAATATAAACAAAGCTTTCTGGACAACCCCCCTAAAAATCGTCAATGTTTTAAAAAGGTCTTCACAGTTAAAACCTAATAGCACGAGCCGACATGACACAACCTTTACCCAAGAAATCCGCTTCTCGGCAGCGGCAACGGAATAAAAAAACCGAACCGGAGACAAAGCAGGTTATGTCAGACGAAAAAAAGAACGAGGCCTCTCTTATTTCGGAGCCTACTGAAGCCCCCGTCGCGGCGCCGCCAGCATCAGAAAAAGGTCCATTCGTTCTTGATATGGCCTGCGTGTTTGACCGCGTATGGTATGAACGTGAGTACCCCGATGTTGCCGCTTCTGGCATTGATGCAGCAACGCATTACCGTGAAACTGGCCACCGTGAACTGCGGTCACCCAATCGCTTTTTTAACCCGAACGCTTATCGTGCAGCAAACCCTGACCTCGCTGCTTATGAAGGCGATTTATTTATGCACTTCATTTTCTACGGCGTACAAGAAGGCCGACGCATTCGCTAATCTATATTCAACAAACATAAAATAAAAAAGAGCGGTTTAATAAAAGCCGCTCTTTTCATATGTTACTTGTTCGAGAACTTAAACGTCGTCGTGTAGTCAAATGTCTGACCCGGCTTCAGCTCTGTCGTCGGGAAAGAAGGGTGGTTTGGGCTATCTGGATAGTGCTCAGCTTCAAACGCTACCGCATCACCCTGACGGTAAGCATGCCCAGAAATACCTGCATATCCGCCATCCAGTGAGTTCGACGTATACACTTGCAGACCCGGCTGGCTGGTCAAGACTTCCATGCTGCGGCCTGAACGTGGATCATACACTTTACCAGCCAAACGTGGTGCCTGACCATATGCACCATTCACGACCCAGTTAATGTCATAGCCACGCGCATACATCATCTGCGGGTCATTGCTCCGCAAACGATCACCAATAACAGTCGGCTTCGTAAAGTCGAATGGCGTTCCCACAACAGGCGCTACCTGACCAGTCGGAATCGACGTTGCATCGGTCGGTGTGAAAGAATCCGCATTAATCTGAAGTACTTCCGGCTCAATGCTGCCACTGCCTTCACCATTCAAATTCCAGTAAGAATGGTTGGTCAGGTTCAGAACCGTTGGTGCATCCGTCGTCGCAACATAATGCAGGCTTAACGCATCATCATTGCTTAACGTATAGGTCAGATGCGTGGTCAGCGTACCCGGGAAGCCCTGATCCCCATTCGGGCTCACCAGCTTCAACGTGACATACGCACCGTCCGCATTCACACCACTTTTTTCGAATGTCCAAACTTGCTTGTCAAAACCGCGCTTACCACCATGCAGCGCATTGGGTGGTGCCGTCACATCCGTATGGTACTCTTTGCCTTCAACAGGAAAGTTACCCTTGGCCAAACGGTTCGCATAACGACCAATCACTGCACCAAAGAACAGGCCACCCTTAGCACTATCAACAGTGTAGCCTTTTAGCGTCCCAAAGCCGAGCACCACATCCTGCACATGACCATTGCGGTCTGGCGTCTCAACTGACTGAATAATACCACCATACGTAATGACCCGCACCGTCACATTATGGTCATTTTTCAGTGTGAATATCTTAACAGCTTTTCCATTGGGTGTCGTACCCCATGGAGCAGATGTCACCGTCGGCGCTGCGACAGCTTGTCCGGCACATACGGCGAACAAACCGGCTGAAGCCAAAAGAGACACCTTGCGCAAATTGAAAGCGGGCATAAACGCTATCCCCCGTGTTGAGTTCACGCAACAGTGCTCTAAAATTCTCCATCGCGTCAAAGCCCGAAACGCATCTTTTTCCGCGATGAACCGCTAACCATGCGGCGCTTGCGCATTAAAAATCAAGAAAACGCGGAGGGGTGCAGAATCATGTCAGATACTCTAAAAGAGCTTTTATCCGCAGTTAACTGCGGAATTAAAGATTGTCTGCGCATCGTTCTCGCTGGATATTCCGGGCGTCTTTCAGGCGCCACACATTGCCTCCCGCCATGCGGTAAAGTCTTTGTGAGCACCGCTGCAGCAAGGTATTCGAGGATTGGTTTATGAACATTCGACGGTTTCGGTTTGTCGGGAAGCCTTCATTCTCCACCACCAAACGGTGGGCGGTAGGAACGCTGGCTTTGCTCTCTCTGACAGCCTGTAGCTCCCTGCGCAATCCGCCTCCAACCGATCCGGATGACCTTGCAGATTATAAAGCGGCCAATGACCCTTACGAACCCGTAAACCGCAAAATGTATGATGCTCAGATGTGGGCCTATCACAAAGCCCTTCGCCCCGTGAGCAAAGCATGGATCTGGGCCGTGCCTGCCCCCGTCCGTCACAGCATCGACAATCTGAATCAAACATGGCGCGAACCTGCCGTGTTCTTCTCAGATGTCGGCGCCGGCAAACCCCGCCGCGCAGGCGACTCTTTCATGCGTTTTGCCATCAATATGAGCGCTGGCGTTGCTGGGCTTTTTGATGTCGCAAGCCTCGTGGGCTACCCTCAGCATGAGACCGACCCTGGCATGACGTTAGCCAATTGGGGCGTCTCAAGTGGTCCGTATCTCTTTATCCCACTGGTCGGTCCATCCAGCTTCCGTGATGCTGGCGGTTACGCCATCAGCCAAGGTCTCTCCCCAATTAATTACGTCCCCAGAGGTTATGGCCTTTTAACCTTTAACTGGGCGTACAATATTCTTGGCACAATGGATGGACTGGCAGAGAGTACGGATCAAATAGATCATGTTGAACAAGACAGCTTAGACCCCTATTCTTATATCCGCAGCGCATGGCAACAAAACCGCCAAAGCCAAGTGGACACGCTGAACGCGGATCACCGCGCCACCACGCCCGACTGGTACCATTGATTGACCTCTCTGACCCAAAAACCGAGGATAATCACTATGTTAAACACGTTTTCACGCCGCACTCTTCTGGGTCTCGTTGCTGCTACAGCACTGAGCACGGGCGCTGCATCTGCAAGCCCGGCAACGGATTTTGTGAATAATTTTGGCACAAAACTGGTCGGAATCGTCAATTCCGGTCAGTCCCTTGATGCAAAAAAACAGCAAGTCCTGCCTCTTTTGCAGCAAAACCTCGATATTGAGGGCATTGGCCGCTACTGCTTGGGCCGCTACTGGCACACTGCAACGCCAGCACAGCAGCAAAAATATATCTCTCTGTTTGACCAAGTTCTGGTGAATACTATCACAGATCAGGTCGGTAATTATCAGGGCGTAAGCTTCCACATCGTAGGCTCGACCTCCACGCCAGATGGGGAGCGTGTCCGAGCTCTCATTGACCGTCCGGGGCAGCCAGAGGTGAACATGCAATTGATCATCTCCGGCAACCCACCCAAGGTGGTGGACATGTTCGGTGAAGGCGCCAGCCTCCGCATGAACCAACGCGGCGATTACAGCTCCTACCTTTCCCGCCACGGCGGCGATGTTGATGCCCTAAATACTGCTCTTGAGCATCAACTGGCACATCACCATTAAGGTGCACCACAAAAGGCCCCAGTAAAAACTGGGGCCTTTTTTATACCTCTTATACCGTGATCACCCCGCGAATGCGTGTCACAACCTCACCGCCAATCCATGTGTTGTCTCCACACTGTTCCACAGACACACAGCCCACACGGTTCAAAGCCGTCCCTTGACGCGCAACATATGTTGCTGGCGCAATTCCACTACCAATCAACCACTGCGCCAAGCCTGCATTCAGACTTCCCGTCACGGGGTCTTCAACACAAAAATCGCCACTGCTGAAAAATGCACGCACCTCAAATTGAGCATCCGATCCATCCTGCTGCGCATCCCAAGGCCCAACCACGCCAACCTTCAAATCACCCCACACACTCCAATCAGGACGTAACGCCAGCACAGAAGCCCGATCCCGCAACAAAACCGACAGCCAGCCCGGACCATTATCCGTCCATTGCGCCGCCACAATATCGTTTTCCGTAATCTTCAAAGCACGCACAACCCGCGCGAGGTCTTCAGCATCAACAGGCCCCGTACGCTGGCATGGCGGCGCGGCGAAAGAAAACTTCCCCTCCACTTCACGCAGCGTTACCAAACCAACACCGCATTCCTGCACCACCATCTCACCCTTAGGAACGCCGCCTAAAGCACGCCAAACATGCGCCGTGCCTAATGTCGGATGCCCCGCAAAAGGCAACTCTCTATCCGGTGTGAAAATCCGTACACGGTAATCAGCATCCGCGCTGATCGGCTTGAGCAAAAATGTTGTCTCACTCAAATTTGTCCAATTCGCAATCTGCGCCATCTCCGCGTCAGACAGCGCATCCGCACCGACGACTACCGCCAAGGGATTTCCCTTGAATGCAGCCCCCGCAAAAACATCAACTTGTAAGAATGTCAGTTCCATTATGATCGCCCACGACTTCAAATATACCCATTCATAGTATTATGAATTCGCAACGAAACAAGTGCCTCACTCGTGTGAGGACGGCACCCTCACCTCATACAGCAGCATCGTATAACCATCACGTTCAAACGTCTCAACATGATGCATACCAATACTGCCCAACACCACGCGGGAGGGCCAATTATCCTCGCGCGCGACCGCCACAACATGCGTCTCACCAACATCCAGCACGAACCGCAGCGCAGCACCCGCCGCCTCTCGCCCTAACCCACGGCCCCCCGCCCACGGATACAGCGCAAAACGCAAACCAAGACCACGCCCATCAGGCCGCTCATGTACCCCCGTGATGCCAACAAAGCGCCCCTCTTCACGGATCGCAAAAATCCCGACACCACGGCGCGCCCAGAGCGTAATATCCTCTGCCATTTCCCGCTCTGCCTGAAGACGGTCCCGCACGCCGCCCAGCATCCGCCCAAACGCGCCTGCATTCCCTTTCAGATCAACCATATCCTCAAGATCACGCCACGTAATCGGCGTCAGTACGAGGCGTATGGTCCGTATTTCACGACCAAGCAACGCGCTGCCCTCAACACAATAGGCCAAAAAAAAGCCGGTGGAGAAACCCCACCGGCTATCAAATCACCTAAACCACTTAGCGTGCAACTGGTCGGTACTTAATACGGCTAGGCTCCGTCGCGTCAGCGCCCAGACGGCGTCGCTTATCTTCTTCATATGCTTGGAAGTTACCTTCAAACCACTCAACGTGGCTGTCACCCTCAAAAGCCAGAATATGCGTTGCCAAACGGTCAAGGAACCAACGATCATGGGAGATGACCACAGCGCAACCTGCAAATTCCGCCAGTGCATCTTCAAGTGCACGCAGCGTATCTACGTCAAGATCGTTGGTCGGTTCGTCAAGCAGAATGACATTGCTGTCTTGCTTGAGCATCTTAGCCAGATGCACGCGGTTACGCTCACCACCGGACAACACACCAACACGCTTTTGTTGATCTGAACCCTTGAAGTTAAACGCACCCACATACGCACGTGACGGCACCGTACGCTTGCCCAGATGAATCACATCCGTGCCGCCAGAAATTTCTTCCCATACGGTCTTATTGTCATCCAACGTATCACGGGACTGATCGACATAACCGAGCTTTACGGTTTCACCGACTTTCAAAGAGCCTTCATCGGCCTGATCTTGACCCGTAATCATCTTAAACAGCGTGGATTTACCTGCACCGTTCGGACCAATCACACCAACAATACCGCCCGGCGGCAGCTTAAAGTTCAAGCCATCAATCAGGAGACGATCACCAAAGCCCTTACGCAGGTTCTCAGCTTCAATAACTGTACCACCCAAACGCGGACCCGGCGTAATCACGATGTCTGCCGTACCACCTGCACGCTCAGCATTTGCCGCCAGCATGTCTTCATAACGGGTAATACGCGCCTTGCTCTTCGCCTGACGTGCCTTCGGAGAAGCCGAAATCCACTCACGCTCCGCAATAAGAGCGCGCTGGCGGGCACTTTCTTCCTTCTCTTCCTGGGCCAGACGCTTCTGCTTTTGCTCCAACCAAGAAGAATAGTTACCCTCAAACGGATAGCCACGACCACGTTCCAGCTCAAGAATCCAGTTCGTCACGTTATCAAGGAAGTAACGATCATGGGTAATGACCATCACGGTGCCTTGATAATCACGCAGCGTCTTTTCCAGCCAAGACACACTCTCTGCGTCCAAATGGTTGGTCGGTTCGTCAAGCAGCAGCATGTCTGGCTTTTCAAGCAGCAGACGGCACAGCGCAACACGGCGGCGCTCACCACCCGACAACTTCTCCACAGAGCTATCAGCCGGCGGGCAGCGCAGCGCGTCCAGCGCGATCTCTAGCTTGCGGTCCAGCTCCCAGCCATCACCCGCATCAATCTTTTCTTGCAACTCAGCTTGCTCAGCCAGCAGCGCCGTCATCTCATCATCAGACATTGGCTCAGCAAACTGCATTGAAATCGCGTTAAAGCGATCAACAGCTTGCTTCAGTTCACCAAAGCCCAGAGCAACGTTTTCACCAACTGTCAGGCTTTCATCAAGCTTCGGCTCTTGCTCCAAGTAACCGATCTTAACGCCCTCAGCGGCCCAAGCTTCACCACCGAATTCTTTTTCAATACCTGCGATAACCTTCAACAGGGTCGACTTACCGGCACCGTTCACACCGAGAACGCCGATTTTTACACCCGGAAGGAAGGAGAGCGTAATGCCCTTGAAGACCTCTCGGCCACCGGGATAGGCCTTGGTCAGATCCTTCATGACGTAGACATATTGGTAGGCGGCCATGGCAGGTCTCCCAAATCGAGAAGGTGGAGTGAGAAGCTGAGCAGCGCATGGTAGATGCGCGTCAAAAGAAACACCGTGCGCCCGGAGGGACTTGAACCCCCAACCAATCCGTTATGAGCGGACGGCTCTAACCAATTGAGCTACAGGCGCGCGGTTGGTTCAAGCAAATCGCGCACCTGAAACTTTTTTGCAAGTGCTTAGTCGAGAAAAACCACACATTTATTCTTCTAAGCAAAGAGAAGAGAGGGGGTGGGCAGAGTGAAAACAGCCCAGTAAGATCACACTCGGTTCCATTCACAGACTGACAAGGTGCCTTTCATGGACATCAGCAAGATCCCAACCGGTAAAGACGCACCACGTGACATCAACGTGGTTATCGAGATTCCGCAGGGCTCTCAGGTCAAATACGAAGTCGATAAAGACAGCGGTGCATTGATCGTAGATCGTATTATCTTCACGCCAATGGCGTACCCTGCTGCTTATGGCTTCATCCCCGGCACGCTCGCCGCCGATGGCGACCCGTCTGACGCATTGGTCCTCGCACCAGCCGCTATCGTTCCGGGCGCGGTCATCCGTGCACGCCCCATCGGCATGTTGAAGATGGAAGATGAAAGCGGCGTTGATGAAAAAATCATCTGCGTTCCGCACGACAAGGTGCATACACAGTACAAAGACGTCACATCCATCGACGATCTGCCAGAAATCACCCGTCAGGCCATCACGCATTTCTTTGAACGCTACAAAGATCTTGAACCCGGCAAGTGGGTTAAAGTAACCGGTTGGGCAACAAAGGAAGAAGCCTACACTTCTATCGAAAGCGCAATCGCAGCTGCGAAGTAAAACGCTTTCTTTCCTGCTCGGGAATGCTTCCGGGCAGGAAAACTGTTTCTGCTCATAGCGTAGAAACGAAAAAAGGCGCCTAGTGGCGCCTCTTTCATAACTGGAGCGGGTGATGGGATTCGAACCCACGACCCCAACCTTGGCAAGGTTGTGCTCTACCCCTGAGCTACACCCGCACTCCGTTGGACGGGCTTATGAAGCATTTCACCCTCCCCCGCAAGAGGAAAAATGAACTCTTCATGATATTTTTGAATTTATGCGCTAGAAACGAAAAAAGGCGCCTGATGGCGCCTTTTTCATAACTGGAGCGGGTGATGGGATTCGAACCCACGACCCCAACCTTGGCAAGGTTGTGCTCTACCCCTGAGCTACACCCGCACTCCGTTGGACAGGCTTATGAAGCATTTCACCCTCCCCCGCAAGAGGAAAAATACACCCACCTCCGTTTTTCTTACCCTCTTGCGTATCACGCAGCATCGTCCGATCTTCTTCTGAAAGACAAAACCACAGCGACACCATAGAAAGACCGACCATGAGCAACTTCAATGAACCCCTCATCGGCCAAGCCACCGCAAACGCTGCCGCCAAAATCATTATCGACACAGACCAGAAAAACTTCATGGCAGACGTCATTGAAGCCAGTAATGAACTCCCCATCCTCGTCGATTTCTGGGCACCCTGGTGCGGACCTTGCCGGCAGTTTACGCCAGTCCTCGAAAAGGTCGTGCAAGCAGCACAAGGGCGCGTCCGCCTCGTCAAACTCGACATTGAAGCCAATCAAAGCCTCGCCGCACAATTAAGCCAAATGGGTCTTCCCCTCCAATCCATCCCACTGGTTGTTGCCTTTTGGAAAGGCCAAGTGTTGGACGCGGTACAAGGCGCACAATCTGAAACAGCCGTCCGACGCTTTGTCGAAACTGTTTTAAAAGAAAGCGGCGGCGCAATGCCTGCTGCTGAAATGCTGTCTGCTGGCAAGAAAGCACTGTTAGAAAACCTCCCCGCCGAAGCTGCTGGCCTTTTTGGCGCCGTACTCGAAACCGAATCCGAAAACCCAGACGCATGGGGCGGGATGATTCGCGCCCTCATTGCCTTAGGCGAAACCGAAGCCGCCGAAGACGCCTCTAGCCAAATCCCATCAAAACTGGACACACACCCAGAAATCACAGGCGCACGCTCTGCCTTAGCCCTCCATAAAGAAGGCGCTCAAGCAGCACCACAGCTTGATGAACTCCGCCAAAAAGCAATCACCGCCCCTGAAGATTTCAACCTTCGCATGGAATTAGCCGCAGCCCTCAATGCTGCTGGTCACCGCGCGGATGCCGCCGAGACGCTACTCTCCATCATCCGCACAGATCGTGACTGGAACGATGGTGCCGCACGCGCAGAACTCCTCCGGTTTTTTGAAGCATGGGGACACACAGACCCAGACACCCTCGCCGCACGCCGCAAGCTTTCCGCAGTGCTGTTTTCCTAATGACACCACGCGATTTCAATAACCTCATCACACTCCCTGAGATTCCGCGGCGCGTAACACCGCTGAATGAACTCACCTTGGCGGACATGCCCCCACGTTTGGGGCTGTTCGTCCTGCCCGGTGCAGTCCTCCTCCCCGGCGGCCGCTTACCTCTACAAGTCTTTGAGCCACGCTACATCGCCATGCTTGAAGACGCATTGGCCAAAAATCGTCTCATCGGCATCATCCAACCTTTGGATGACGATGAAGACGATGCCCTCTTAGATCACCCGCCCCTACACAAGGTAGGAGCCGTAGGGCGCGTCATGGAATTTGCCGAACAACCAGACGGCACATTCATGATCGTATTACACGGCGTCGCCCGCTTTCGATTACTGCGCGATACACTGACAGAACAATGCTGGCGTGAAGGCTCCATCGACGTCTCGGCCTATGTTGAAGACATGATGGATGCCCCAATCGCCGCCGTCAGCCGGGAAAAACTTCTCACAACATTAAAAAGCTACCTCGCCGCACGGGACCTACGCACAGACTGGACCTTACTCGATGAATTAGACGATCATTCTCTTCTCATCGTACTGCCCATGCTCATTCCCTTTGAGGACGATGAAAAACAGCTTCTCCTTGAAGCCACACGCCCCGCAGATCGCGCTGAACTCTTGCTGACCCTGCTACGACAGGGCATGGAATAACCCATGACATCTGAACTTGACCCACGCCTTCTATCCGTCCTTGTTTGCCCCCTCACAAAGGGACAACTCATCTATGACAGCGCCGCGCAAGAATTGATCAGCCCCAAGGCACGCTGCGCCTACCCCATCAAAGACGGCATCCCCATCATGCTGCCCGATGAAGCGCGACCGTTAGAGGACACACCGTAAAGTCTGACTCCGCCACCACAATGCAACAACCAGAGCAAAGCAGAGACAACCTCCTTCTTCGCTCATAATCGCCTTGAAACGCCTTCCTTGCGTATGGTCATACGACCATACGACAAAGCAGCAATATCTTCCCCCAAGCCACACACGACATCACAGCCACTCAAAAAACAACGCCCACGCAATATCACTGCACCCAATCACCATAACCGCATTACAAGGCTTTCAACGCTCCCAAAGCCCTGTCCCGCCCCTCAGGCAAACCCACGATCGGCCGAGGGTAAGTCCGCCCCAACTCCACTCCCGCAGACCGTAATACCGTTGCTGAAGCATTCCACGGTTCCCGCAAAGCCTTGCCTGATAATGCCCCTAATTCTGGCACCCAACGCCGAATATAAACCCCCTCGGAGTCAAACTTCTCCGCCTGAAGCGTCGGATTGAAAATCCGAAAAAACGGCGCAGCATCAATGCCCGTACCCGCGACCCACTGCCAGTTCATCGCATTACTCGCCGGATCATAATCCACCAACGTATCGCGGAACCACGCCTCACCTTCGCGCCAATCCATCAGCAAATGCTTGGTCAAAAATGACCCCACAATCATACGCGCCCGATTATGCATCCAGCCCGTGTGCCAGAGCTGCCTCATCGCCGCGTCCACAATCGGCACACCCGTTTGCCCCATCTGCCATGCCTTTAAATCCTGCACAGCGTTCCGCCAGGGCATAGCGTGGAATTTTTGGTTTACATTCTCATACGGTAGGGACGGCGTATGAAAGAGCGTGTACTGCGCAAATTCACGCCACCCTAATTCAGACAGAAAAACCTGCGCGCCCTTGCTACCCTCACCACGGCGCATCACAACATCCCACAAACGCCTAGGCGAAAGCATGCCGCTCGCTAGATAAGGCGACAGGCGTGACGTCCCCTCCTCCGCCATGTAATCCCGTGATGCGTCATACGCCCCACAAAGATCATCCAAAAACAGTTCCAGAGCCTGCTGCCCGGCATCCAAATCAACACGCCAGCTTGCACGGAACCCCGCAGCCCAATCCGGCGCAACAGACCGCAACGACGCCTCATCCAAACGTTTCCCTGCGAGAAGATCATCCGGCACCGGTGCAAAGGTTATGTTTTGAGGCACAGCAAGCGGTGTTTCTGCCCCTATCGCCTGAAGAACCTTCCAAAACGCCGTATAAACCCGATACGCTCGGCGCTCTTTTGTCAAAATATCATGGGGGTGCCGCAAAACACTTCCCCATTCCAACTGAAACCCAACGCCACGACGCGCCAAACCATCAACCAAGTGCTGATCCTGCGCCTGTTCCGCTTCTAAAATGCGATGATGCGCAAAAACACTGACAGCCCCCACATCAGACACCAGACGCGGCAACACATCCTGCGCATCACCCACCAAAGTCAGCAATGTACCGCCATAACGCTGCAACTGCGCACGTAAAGACGCTAAAGCACCTTGGAGCCACCAACGATATGCCGCTCCTCTCGCTGCAACATGGTCCAATGTTTGATCTAAAATATACACACACAGCACTGGGCAACCCGTGGCCACAGCCGCCATCAAAGCAGGATGATCATCCAGACGCACATCATGCCGAAACCACACAATGACAGGATTCACCCCTCCACAACGTGCAGACATTTTATCTCCCATAGATGATCAACCGCTTTTATCTTATGATTTAAAAGGGCTAAAAATTACTATTTTAATTTGTTATTTCTAATAATAACAAATTTATATTTAGTGATAAAAAAATTAAACACAAATAAAACGCAAAACATGCTTACCACCCACGATTACCTCTTGCAAAAACCAATTTCTCTCCCCATAAATATCGTATTGAACAAACGTTCTCAGGGCGGGGTGTAACTCCCCACCGGCGGTAATGTGAGGCTTCGGCACCACAAAGCCCGCGAGCGCCCCGGCCCATCAACGGTTGGGGGTCCAGCAGATCCGGTGTGACTCCGGAGCCGACGGTCATAGTCCGGATGAGAGAGAACGCAGTAACGGCCCCGGTGGTCAGACGTTTACACAGTCGTCCTGTGTCCAAACGTCACACCCCGGCTCTGTGCGGCGTGTGCCTTGGGAGTGTTCCGATCTGGAATACCCAACCGGGATGTAAGTGACACGCCTTGACCAATGCGACCAACATGTCTGCTCTAACGCTGTCACCGGCGCATATCCGGCCAGTGTTCCATGCGCTGATTACACAAGCCACGGACACCCTTGGAGCAACCGCTCCGAACCCTTCCGTCGGCTGCGCATTGCTCGATAAAAACGGTGCGGTCCTCGCCACTGGCACACACCCCAAAGTCGGCGCTCCACACGCAGAAATCATGGCTATCAACGAGGCTCATCAAAAAGGCGTCCTCGATCAAGTCCATACGGCGCTCGTCACACTTGAACCGTGTAACCATACCGGGCGCACACCGCCATGCAGTGAAGCGCTCCTCAACACATCCGTTCAAGACATCTGGATTGGCGCGGCAGACCCCAACCCCAAAGCATCCGGCGGTGCCTCACGCCTGCGCGAAGCCCCCGGCAACCGCAACGTCACCTTCTTATCTAACCATGCGGAACTGGCTGACCTCGCAGAAGACTGCGCCGCGCTCATCATACCGTTTCAACAACGCGTCCTGAATCAGCGCCCATGGATCAGCATCAAGCAAGCTCTGAATGACGCTGGCTCGATGGTTCCCCCAAAAGGGCAAAAGACCTTCACATCCGCAGCATCACTCACCCTCGCACACCGCCTGCGCCGCGCAACGGATGCCATCATTACAGGCATCGGCACAGTCTTGACGGATGACCCCTCTTTCACCGTGCGGCACGTCCCCGACCATATGGGGCGAGGCCCACGCATTATCGTTGTTTGTGACCGTAGCGGCGGTCCCTTTGGCCGTATGCCTACTTTATGGCGTGCACGCATGGCCGAAGCAGGCTTTACCGTTCTCGTGAGCGACAACCTCGCCAATGTTCCTGCTCTTTTGGCAGAACATGGCGTCAATTGGGCTATGGTAGAAGGTGGCCCAGCCCTCTTGAAAGCCGTCTCAGAGCTCAATCTTTGGGATGACTGGCTCACCATTCACAAAACCAATACGGCTGACCGTATCGACATAACAACGCAGCACGGCCCCCACGGCCTAAGCCCCCTGCGCCTGTTGAGGGAAAAAACATGTTCTCCGGAATAATCGAACGTCTGGGCACTGTCCGTGCCGTCTCCCTCCGTGATTCCGCCATGGATCTCACTGTGGAAACCCACATCACAGACCTCGAATTAGGGGAAAGCATTGCCGTCAACGGCGTCTGTTTGACCGTTCAATCCTTCGATCATGCGGGTATTGCCTCCTTCCACCTCAGCGGTGAGACCCTCTCCCGTACCCCTCTTGGCGCACTCACCGTCGGCGCACGGGTCAATCTGGAACGTGCCGTCGCGGCCAGCACCCGCCTCTCTGGTCATATCGTGCAAGGCCATGTGGACGGCGTCGCCACACTCACAAGCCATTCCCATGCCGGAGATTCTCACGTCCTGCGCGTCTTCGTTCCGCAAGATCTGCGCCGTTATGTCGTGGAAAAAGGTTCTATCACCTTTGATGGCATCAGCCTCACCGTTAACGCCCTATATGATGGCATCACCCATAACGAGCAAAGCGGCTTTGAAATCAGCCTCACCATCATCCCGCACACATGGGAACATACGAACCTCTCAAGCCTCTCCCCCAATGCGAAGATGAATGTTGAGGTCGATGTGCTGGCCAAATACGTTGAAAACCTCGTGCGCTTCTCCCCACATGCCGGAGGAACACAGTCATGACCCCACACCTCAAAGCCGCCATTGAAGCCTATCGCCGCGGCGGTATGGTCGTCATGGTGGATGATGAAAACCGGGAGAATGAGGGTGACCTCGTCATGGCCGCCCAGTTCGCCACACCTGAAGCCATTAACTTCATGGTCAAGGAAGCACGCGGCCTCATCTGCCTCCCACTGGAAACAGAGCACGCAGACCGCCTGAACCTGCCCCCTATGGTTGAGAAGAACCGTGACCCACGCGGCACGGCCTTCACCGTCTCCATCGAAGCAGCCACCGGCGTCACCACAGGCATTTCCGCCGCAGACCGCGCCCGAACCATCGTGGTTGCCGCGCATCCAGATGCCGTGGCAGCAGATCTCATCTCCCCCGGTCATATCTTCCCCCTCCGCGCCCACCCCCAAGGGGTCATCGCACGGAATGGCCATACCGAAGGCTCTATTGACCTCGCGCGCTTAGCGGGACTGCACCCTGCCGGGGTAATCTGCGAAATCATGGCCGATGACGGCAGCATGATGCGCCTGCCAGAACTCCGCCGCTATGCCGCAAAACACGGCCTGCCCCTCATCAGCATTGCCGAACTACAAGACTGGTGCCGGGTCAACGGGCGCGATGCCGTCTCTGACACAACGCCCATCACAACCCCCATTCCACCACCAGCAGAAGCCATCGCATCCTCAGCGCTGCCCAGCCTCTTTGGTGGACATGATCTGCGCATTCATGCCTTCCGCGCCGTGGATGGCGTTGAGCATGTTGCCCTCGTCAAAGGGGACCCTACCCAAGGCACACCGCTCGTCCGCTTGCACTCCGAATGCGTGACCGGCGATGCCCTCGGCTCCTTACGCTGCGACTGTGGCGCACAACTTCGCGAAGCACTCGAGCGTATTTCCGCCTCAGAATCCGGCGTATTGCTCTATCTGCGTGGCCATGAAGGGCGCGGCATTGGCCTCGCCAACAAAATCCGTGCTTATGCTTTGCAGGACCAAGGCATGGACACAGTGGACGCGAACGAAGCTCTCGGCCTCCCTGCTGATGCTCGTGAGTGGGACGCCGCCGCCGATATTCTACGGCATCTCGGTGTGGAGAAACTGCGCCTCCTGACCAATAACCCGGATAAAGAATCCAACCTTATGCGCTTCGGCTTCAACGTCGTCGCACGGGAACGGCTCGAAATCGCGTCAAACCCGTTTAACCGCGCCTATCTCTCCACCAAACGCACCCGTATGGGGCATTTTCTTCAGGAACAAACATCATGAGCAAGTCCATCCCCGTTGCCCCAGACCTGAAGCTCACACCGGCACCACGTCTCGCTCTGGTCGTTAGCCGTTTCAACACCGATATTACCGGTGGCCTGAAAAATGGTGCACTCGAATGGCTTGGTGAACGCGACATCACCGATGTCGATGTCTATGACGCACCAGGCGCCTTCGAACTCCCCCTTCTAGCACAGCGCCTTGCGAAATCAGGCCGCTATGAAGGCGTCATCTGCCTCGGCTGCGTGATTAAGGGCGATACCGCACATTTCGAGTTTATTTCCCTCGGCGCAACCATGGGCATCATGCAAGCGCAACTCAACACCGAAACCCCTATCGCCTTCGGTATCCTCACCACCTACACCGAAGAACAAGCCATCGCCCGCTCACGCAAAGATGCTGAGAATAAAGGGCGTGAAGCCGCGGCAGCCTGCGTCGAAAGCGTAGCCTTCCTGCGCAATATCCCTGCATCCGCCTAAACACAAAAATGGCAGGCTCATTCTAAGCCTGCCACTCGTATCACATAGAATAACCGGGCTTTTTGTATAGCGTCGCCTGCTTCGCGTCGATCTCCGGGCCATAAACCTGATCACGCCAATCATCCGGCGAGACTTCCTCAATCCCAACCGAAACAGACCCTTCACTACTGCCTAAAATACGCACTACATCCTGAGACAACGCATCAGCCAATTCCTGCTTTTGCTGCTCTGATTTCCCCGGCCATAACTTTACAACAATATGCGGCATACAGGCTCCTCGCTATCACCAAGGCTGAGACGCAGGCCCAACCGTAAATTCATTAATCGTTGTATCTTCTGGCGTATCAATCGCAACCGAGACAACGCGCGCAATGCGATCCGGCGTAATGGCATATTGCTTATACAAACCCTGCATAGCCTCCGCCGCCTTCTCATGCGTAATACCGCCTAGAAGCTCGGTGCTAATTGCAGCCGGATAGATCGTGGACGTACGAATATTCGTCCCTTCTGCCGCGGATTCCATCCGCAACACTTCCATAAAATTACGAACGAACCATTTCGTACCGCCATAAATGGCAGCACCCGGATACGCTTTCAGCCCTGCAACAGAAGACGTCGCGATAATCTGACCCGATTTCTGCTCAGCAAAAACGGGCATGACTGCCGCCACACCATTCAGAACGCCTTTGATATTCACATCCACGGCGTTATTCCATTCCTCCACCTTCAAAGCAGAGACAGGTGCCGTCGGCATCACACCGGCGTTCAAAAAGATCACGTCCACCCGGCCAAAAGTCTTTTTCGCCAGTTCCACAATGGCCGCATTATCTGCCGGATTAACCACATCTAACCCGGTATACACGACCTCTCCACCACCTTGCCAAATCTGCTCCGCAATCTTCTCCAAGCGCTCTTCTCTACGTGCGCCAAGCACAACCTTCGCACCTTGCTGTGCCAGCAAAAGTGCCGTCGCTTCGCCAATACCAGAAGACGCACCGGTGATAATGACCACTTTATCTTTAATCATAATACTACCCCACTCGCCCTAACATTAACCTGCATATTGTTGGTCTGAGACATGCTCTAACCAATCCACAACCTTGCCATTCTCCACTTCCTGAATCGCAAGATGCGTCATCGCTGTTTCCTGTGCCGCGCCGTGCCAATGTTTTTCTCCCGGCGCGAACCACACCACATCTCCCGGGCGTATTTCCTCAACAGGACCACCCCAACGCTGCACGCGCCCAACACCTGACGTCACGACCAGTGTTTGCCCCAGTGGATGCGTATGCCACGCCGTCCGTGCCCCGGGCTCAAACGTCACATTAGCGCCTTGAACACGCTCTGGCGCAGTTGGATTGAATAATGGGTCCACACGCACGGTGCCGGTAAACCACTCTGCCGGCCCACGCATGGAAGGCTTATGTCCTGCTCTAAAAATATCCATGAGATTATTCCTGCTATGGTACTTCAGCGATACGCTGAGTCGTGTCCTAGCAAGACTGTAAACACGCCATAGGCAAAAGATTAGCGCTTATAAAATACATGAATTTGTGAAATATATTCATCAATGGCACGCACACCCCTTCATGACATCACAGCATTTCTCATGGTGGCCCACAAGCGCAGTTTCACCAAAGCTGCGGCAGAACTCGGTGTCACCCCATCGGCACTGAGCCATACAATACGCGCACTGGAAGAACGCCTCCAACTCCGGCTATTATCCCGCACGACACGCGCCGTCGCTCCCACAGAAGCTGGTGAGCAGCTACAACGCCGCCTCTCTCCCTTATTTGAGCAGGTCAATACAGAGATCGAGGCCATTACATCCCTCAGCAAAACACCGTCTGGCTCTATTCGCATCACATGTGTCGATGCCGCTATTGAAACCGTTTTCCGCCCAAAACTCCGCGCATTTTTAACAAAATACCCTGAAATCAACGTCGAATTCAGCATGGATTATGCACTGGTTGATATCGTCGCTGAACGTTTTGACGCTGGGGTACGTATTGGCGCGTCCTTAGAAAAAGATATGATCGCCACATGCATCAGCCCAAAATGGCGCTTTTGCGTCGTTGGTACCCCGGCCTATTTTGAGAAACACGGTATTCCCTCCACCCCACATGACCTCAGTGACCATAAATGCATCAATATGCATATGAAAACTGCAGGTGGACATTTCCGATGGGAGTTTCAAACACCCCAAGGGCGAGATTTTTCTTTAAAAGTGAACGGACAAGCCACCTTCAATACAACATTTTTGGTCTTATCAGGCGCTCTTGACGATCTCGGCCTTGGATATGTTCCTCGCACCATTGCTGAGCCCTATTTAAAAAGCGGTCAACTTGTGGAAGTCCTTGCCGAATGGTGTCCTGAATATGATGGGTACTATCTCTACTACCCTAGCCGCAAGCAGCACTCCCCCGCATTCGCTGCCTTTCTTCAAGCCATGCGCTGGACGGACGAAAGCGCCTGACAGCGTACCCCCCGCCCCATCTCTAAGAGATGACAATATCTCACCAACGCGTGATACAAGTGTCGAAAACGCCCCTGTATCACGCCATCATGATTACTCGTTCGAAGGCACAATCTGCACAGGCAAAGCCTGTACCCGAATGACCTTGCCGCTCTGATCATAATAAATCACCGAATCACCACGGCGCTCTGCCCAACCATCTGGCTTGCCATCTTTCGTACGAAACAAAAGACGAAAAGCGTCTGGCTGTTCAATCACTTTATCGCCGGGAGGACGATACGTGAAACGGCTGAAATCCGCGTGGTTCTTCGGTAATGATGAACTCCGATACACGTCATGCATGCTCGGCTTACTCGGCCCGTCATCATCAGCACTTTGCGCATGAGCCACACCACACGCCGCAACAGCACAAAAGCCCGTAACAGCAACTAAAGGAAGAAAAGTGACTCTACGCAAAGGGTTCTCCAATCATCAGATGCAGGCTCAGCGCCCTGCCTTCTCCGCCTGAGCAGATGAGGCTACCTTAGGCGAAACCGTTTTCGCACTCCAGCCACCCCCTAGAGCGCGGTAAACCGTTACCAAATTCGCAAACCGTGCAGCCTGCACCGCAATATGATTTTGCTGCGCTTGGTACAAGGTCCGTTGCTGCTCCAAAGCCGTCAAATAGCTATCAATCCCAGCATGATAGCGCATCATAGCCAAGTCATATGCTGTTTGAGACTGCTGAACCAAACCTGCCAAATGCTTTTCTTGCGCCGTATAAGTCTCGCGTGCTGTTAATGCATCAGACACTTCACGGAAGGCCGATTGTACCGCCTTCTGATACTGCGCCGCAGACTGCAAGGCGCGCGCCTTAGCAATATGCAGGTTCCCTTCGTTCTGCCCCCAC
Organism: Neokomagataea thailandica NBRC 106555; assembly: GCF_001598495.1. GTDB lineage: Bacteria > Pseudomonadota > Alphaproteobacteria > Acetobacterales > Acetobacteraceae > Gluconobacter > Gluconobacter thailandicus_A. The sequence continues at coordinate 57,640 of NZ_BCZB01000001.1, read as the reverse complement.
GTAAAGATCGGCAGGGAGATCGATGGAGCGATAGACCATGTCTCAGCCCCCGGCGTGAAGAGATGGCGGAATTGAAGCGCGCTCGTCCCCTCAGAGGCCGTCAACGTCACGCGTGGGTAAAACGCCGCACGCGCCGCACCAATGCTCGCATTAGCGCCTAACAACGTGTGTTCAGCAGCCTGAATATCTGGACGCTGCTGCATTAAGTCTGATGGCAAGCCTGCCGGCAAATCACTCAACATTGTTTGCGCACCAAACGGTGCCGGTGCGGGCAATGTTGCCGGTAAAGGCATACCAACTACCAATTGCAACGCATGCTCATCATCCGCAACCGCACGGCGATACTGCGCTTCATTCGCCGCAGCCTGCTCAACCTGTGTCCGCACTTGCGCTAAAGTCAGCGCATCGGTTTCCCCATGGTCATAAGCCAGTTGCGTCAACGATAGTGTATGCTGCTGCGACGCCAGGGTATCCTGCGTGACACGCAGCAACTCACGATCACCCAACCACTGGATATACGTATTCGCCACCTGAGATACTGTCGTAATCAGCACATTACGCGTGTTCTCAGCACTGCTCAGAGCAGCTTCCGCTTCCTGCCGAGACAGATTTCGTATCCGCCCCCACAGATCCACTTCATAAGACGAAAATCCGATCGACGTTTGAAAGAAGCGTAGCGTACCAATGCTGCGCCCAGACCCTGGAGCAAACGCAAAACCCGCCGTATCTGAAGGAGACATGAACATGCCACTTCCTCCCGCCGAAATGGTGGGGAAAAGTGAAGCATGTTGTACCTCATACTGCCCTTGCGCTTCCGCCACGGCAGCCGCTTGCGCAGCAAGGTCACGGTTATTTTGCAACGTCAGCGTAATGAGAGCTTTCAGGCGTGGATCCGTGAAGAAATCCTGCCACCCCAAATTTGCCGTTTGTGCCGCAGCTTTAACGCTTTTTACCCCCGTATCTGCCGGATAGGCATCCTGCACCATGGGTGCAGGGCGGTGATAATCAGGCGCCATATTGCAGCTCGACAGCATCAAAAGCGCTGCCAGTCCGAGACGGATTTTCATGCGCTGTGCTCCCCATGTGCAGGCATATCAGCATTCTCATCCAAATGAGCGTACGGGTCCTTACGGTCCTTGATCGGCTTCACACGGAACAGGCGTAGAATGACAACGAAGAAGACCGGAACGAAATACACCGCCAGCAATGTCGCTGAGAGCATACCACCCACAACGCATGTCCCAATCGCCACACGCGCAGCAGAACCCGCACCTGTTGCAATCGCAAGCGGAAACACACCGCAGACAAACGCAATCGACGTCATCAGAATTGGCCGCAAACGCTCACGCCCTGCTTCCAAGACTGACTCTTCCAAAGAACGCCCTTGTTCGAAGAAGCTTTTCGCAAATTCCACAATCAGAATAGCGTTCTTCACCGACAGCCCGACCGTCGTCAGCAAGCCGACTTGGAAGTAAACGTCATTATTGAGGCCACGCCCCAACGTCGCTGCAATAGCCCCCAACACACCCAAGGGCAGTACAAGCATAACGGATAGCGGAATAGCCCAGCTTTCATAAAGAGCAGCCAAGCACAGCATAATGACAATCGCAGCCAGCACATAAAGCGGCCCCGTCGCACCTGCCGAAGCCAACTGCTCATATGACAAGCCCGTCCACTCATAGCTAATCCCATGAGGCAGATGAGACAGGATCTTTTCCATCTCGCCCATGGCTTGACCAGAGCTTGCGCCCGCAGCGGGTTGGCCCTGAATCTCGTACGAGTTCATGCCGTTATAGTCTTCAACCTTTTGCGGACCACTGACCCAGTGCCCATCCACAAAGGCATTCAACGGAACCATCGTGCCAGATGCATTACGGACGTACCAACGGTTCAGATCTTCCGGCGTCATACGCGCCCAATCTGCACCCTGTATATAAACCTGCTTCACACGGTCATTACGCATGAATTGGTTCACATAGGTGGAGCCAAAAGCCCCTTGTACGGTGGTATTAATATCTGCGTTGGACAGGCCCAGAGCATTCGCACGCTCACGGTTAATTTCCATCGCAAATTGCGGCGCATCTTCCATGCCCAGCGGACGCACCGCCTGCAAGACAGGGTTCTTAGCGGCTTCCATCAGAACTTGGTTACGCGCATTCAAGAGAGCTTCATGCCCCAAATGCCCGGTATCCTCCAACTCCAGATCAAAACCGGTCGCATTGCCCAGTTCCATCACGGCTGGCGGATTAACGGCAAAGATTTGCGCCATTGGGTTCATCCAGAAATGCATCATGACCTGATTAGCAACCGTCATGGTGGTATTCTGCTTACCCGGGCGTTCATCCCATGGCTTCATACGAATGAAGAAAGCACCCGCACTTTGCCCTTGCCCAGCAAAACTGAACCCGGTCATCGTGAAGACAGACTTCACCGTCTTGCCGTATGTTTTCAGTACATAATCAGAGATCTGACGGTTCACTTCAGCCGTTTGCTCAGCCGTTGCGCCAGCCCGCATCGTCACCTGACCAAAAATGACGCCTTGGTCTTCATCCGGCAAGAAACCGCCCGGAACACGGTTAAACAAGAACACGACACCGGCCGTAAGAATAACAAAGGCCAGCATGCTCAAAACAGGGCGTCCCACCATCCGGCGAACACCACCCAAATATCCACGGGTCAAACGATCAAAGTTACGGTTAAACCACGCAGCAGGCCCCTTATCGGGTGCTTTATGCGTTGGCTTCAACATCGTACCGCACAATGCTGGCGTCATCACCATCGCCACCAGAACGGACAGCCACATAGCCGCAACAATCGTGATAGAGAACTGACGATAAATAACACCGGTCGAACCACTAAAGGCCGCCATCGGCAAAAAGACAGCCGATAGCACCAGCACAATACCAATCAAAGCACCTGAGATTTCATCCATGGACTGACGTGCAGCCTCACGTGGTGAAATCCCCCGCTCGCTCATCACGCGCTCAACGTTTTCAACAACGACAATTGCGTCATCCACCAACAGGCCAACAGCGAGAACCATCGCCAACATCGTCAGCGTATTGATCCCATACCCCATAGTGGAGAGCAGACCGAACGTCCCCAACAGCACCACTGGAACAGCAATGGTCGGTATCAGCGTGGCCCGGAAATTCTGCAAGAAAATCAACATCACCAAGAAGACCAGCGCAATGGCTTCCAGCAACGTTTCAATCACTTCATGAATGGAAAGCGTAATAAAAGGGGCTGTATCCAGCGGATAAACCACCTTCAACCCCGGGGGAAAGTAACGGCTCAGCTCACCAATACGCTCACGCACCGCCGCAGCCGTTTTCAGCTGGTTAGCACCCGGTGCCAACTTAAGCGCCATCGCAGCCGCAGGGTGGTTATTATACATGGAAGACAGCGCATAGCTTTGCGCACCTAGTTCAACCCGTGCGACATCTTTCAAGCGAACTTGGCTGCCATCTTGCTGAACTTTCAGCAGAATTTGCTCAAACTGTTCCGGCTTGCTGAAGCGCGTTGGGCCAAGGATCGTCGCGTCAAAGCCAATGGCTTTCTTCGCTGGCAAACCACCCAACTCACCCGCAGAAACCTGAATATTCTGCGCTGAAATCGCATTTTGTACGTCACCAACCGTCAGGCTGTAATTATACAGCTTGGCCGGGTCCAACCAAATACGCATCGCATATTCAGAACCGAACAACGTATGGTCACCGACGCCAGACACGCGCGACAGCGGATCGGAGATATTAGACGCTACATAATCCGAAATATCTTGGCCGCTCATGCTGCCATCTTCGGAAATGAAAGCCGCCACCAACATAAAGTTCTTAGTGGCCTTCGTAACGCCAATACCCTGCGACACCACTTCTTGCGGCAAACGAGGCTGGGCAAGCTGGAGCTTATTTTGCACCTGAACTTGAGCAATATCGGGGTTTGTCCCCTGCTCAAACGTCAGGTCAATTTCCATCTGTCCACTCGCGTAAGAAGACGCTGACAGATATTCGAGATGATCCAAACCATACATCTGCTGCAAAATCGGCCGAACAACCGTGTTGTTCACCGTTTCCGCAGATGCCCCCGGATACATAACGCTAATCGCGATTTGCGGCGGAGCAATACTCGGATATTGCGCAATCGGCATGCGGGTAATGGCCACGCCACCCACCAGCATGATGATCAACCCGATAACCCATGCGAAAATCGGTCGATCAATAAAAAAGCGTGATAAGCTCATAATCTCTTACTCCGCCTTTCCCGCGGATGCAGCAGGCGCTTCCTGCGGTGACACTTTCGCTCCGGGCTGAATTTTTTGCAGACCACTCGTCACAACACGGTCGCCCTCAGCCAAACCTTGCGTCACCAACCAGTCCGTACCAATGGCACGCGATGTCTCAACAAAGCGCATCGCCACAATATTTTGAGCGTTCACAACCATCACGTAAGGCTTGCCCTTCGCGTCACGCTCAACCGCAACTTGCGGCACCAAAATACCCTTCGGGTCCACACCCTCTTGGATGCTGGCATGCACAAACATACCCGGCATCAACAAACGGTCTGGGTTTGGGAATACAGCCCGCATCACCAACGTGCCCGTAGCCGGGTCAACCGTGACTTCGGAGAGTTCCAACTTACCAACTTGTGGATAAGCTGAGCTATCTTCCAACTGAAGATGAACCGCTGCATCACCACCATTGCGCTGCAACTGCCCATTCGCCAATTCACGGCGCAAACGCAGCATATCTGCCGCCGGCAAATTCACATCAACGTAAATCGGGTCCAACCGCGTCACCACCGCGATAGGCTGTGTCTGGTTCGCCGTCACCAATGCGCCCGGCGTATACAATGTACGACCAATACGGCCATCAATCGGCGCTAAAACGCGCGTATAGCGCACATTCACAGCAGCAGATTCAACATTCGCCTTTGCCTGCGCAACCTGAGCATCAGCCTCACGGGCAGCGGCTAATGTATTGTCATACTCTTGGTCACTAATCGCGTGGGCACGCACCAAAGGCGCATAACGGCGCAACTGACCCTGCGCACGGAATGCCGCCGCCTGAGCATTTTGTAACTGCGCCTTAGCCTGATCATACGCAGCCTGATAGGGCGCCGCATAAATCTGGAACAACTGCTGTCCCGCTTTGATGTCCGTACCCTGCTCAAAGTTACGGGACACAATCACACCGCTCACCTGCGGCCGAATCTCACCTTGTTCAACTGCATCAATGCGGCCCGGTAAAGACGTGTCTAACGTCACTGGCTGTGTCTTAACCGTCTGCACAACAACTGGTTGAGGCGGCATTTGCGGCATGGCGGGCTTCTTGTCACACCCCGCCAAAATCAAAGGTACACTCAGGAGTGAAACACCCCCTACGGCACGCAAAACAGACAAACCCGAATCAACAGTTCCCCTCACACATCGTGAAGAATTCTTTTCAAAAGAAAGCATGATACTGAGCCAATCCTATGATAGAGAAACTTCCTAGTTTCCTTTATTGAGACGGAAACTAGCTGGTTTCCCCCAATCTCGTCAATCAACTTACAGAACCTAAGGAATTAATTTTTTGTCGCGCCCCGTCCCCACACCGTCTGAGCCCACCTCTCCTGACTCTACCCAGCATTGCTGCGGGCGGCGCTACGACTCGATGGATGAGACAACGCGCCGGAATCGCATTTTGGATGCCGCCTGCACGGCAATTTGTCAGCATGGTTACCACGCGGCCTCTATGGACAACGTTGCCACTTATTCAGGGATGTCTAAAAAGACCCTGTATCATTTTTACCCATCAAAACGCACGCTTTTCGAGGCTGTGATTCTTGAACGCCTCTTCTCACGAATCGTTTTTATGCCAGACCCTAAAGACACCCTTGAGGAACAATTACTTAAACTGACGCTGCAAAGCGCTGAAGCCTTACTCAACCCCGAAAAAATTAACCTCTTACGCTCTGTCATCGCGGAAAGTGGACGGAATCCCGAAATTACCGAGCGCATTACGCAACTTTTTGAAGTTTCTAAAGCCAATTTTCCCATCCAAGACTGGATCGAAACACAAGTCAAACAAGGCACCTTAAAGATACCCAATGTGCATGACGCCGCAGACCAGCTTTTCGGCAGCGCTATCGGCGGGACGTTACTTGCCCATCTTTGCACCTGCAAACGCCCACGTACGGGAAAAGACCTTGAAGACTTTATCCGCAGCAGCATAAAAGTCTTCATTACAGCCCATATCTCTCCTCCATAAATTTACTCGACAGCATGCCCTGTTACGATGCGGAATAACCCTGCGGATGATGTCCGCATCATCGCCTCACGATAGCGCGTCCATAATCCCTCTTGGACCACTATATCTTGGGCACGAGACGCATCACCCGCCGCATGTAAGAGAATTGCAGCCTGCACATCATCAAGCACAACCGGCGCTCCCTGCGAGGCTGCCGACATAGCAAATTGCCTCAAACGCGCCGCTTCTGCCGTTTTCCAGTCCTTCGTCTCTTCAGCAAATTCCGCCAGTAACGCTGACGCTCGTTGATCTGTATACGGTTGCAGCACAGCCATCGCCTCCGCAGGCCGCTTTTGCACCATTAATAAACGCGCTCTTAAACACGCAATATCGGACGTTAAAGCTGCTCCCGCCCCCCCCGAAGACGATTCTTGCGCAGAAAGAACATCCAGATCTCGCGCAGCCATATCCACATCACCAAGAGCGAGGTCTAGCTCTACCAATCTCACCAAACGCTGCCGATGCTCACGCGCATTGTCGTCTTCTGTAACGTGCCGCAGCATCTCCCGCTCCTCAAAAGGCAAGCCCAAACTCTTATAACGCTCCACCAAAGCCTGCCGGAAAATCCGCTTCGTTTCCGACGATACTTGATCCTGTTGCAACAAAACCTGCCGCAATAACCCCGCTTCTCCGGCCCGTTGTTCAATACTATCAGGCAATTGCGCCCTCATACCCCGCGCAATACACCGCAAGGTCTCATCATCATCGCCAGAAAAAGACCCATAACTCGCTCTTAGGACCTCCTCCAAAGCAGCCCTCATCCGCCCCGACTTTAACTGCACCTCCACAAGAGTATGCTCCGCTTCCCGCCCTATCCCTGCCATCCGAAAACTTGGCATGAGTTGGCCCAAATGATGCGCAGCATCATCTTGGGATAACTGCTTGTTCTCAAGCGCATACTGAATTTGTAAAAACCGCGCCTCAGGCCATATATGCGGGGACGCATTATGCGCTAAAATATCCAATTCATGAGCCGCTTGTGGTGCATTAAACCGCATATCACGCACCGCATAAGCCAAAGCCGTATCAGACGTTTGGGGCAAAACCTCTAAAGCTTTTTGTGTTTCTTTATCACCATAACGCGCAATCCACAGCGCCGCAGGCCCCATCAAAGCCATTTGCAAAGGCCGCGCATAGGACAACAAAGACGGCAACCCCGATGCAATCAATTGTGCCGTTTGCGCACGCTCTGCCGGATCCTTCAACCGCACAGGCACCCCCAATCGCCCCAAACGAGGATCATCTGGTAGTGTCCGGACCATGCCGCGCCAGAACTGATCTTCCGGCGCCGTTCCTCCATCATCCATTAAAACATCATCACGCACACGCCCCAGCAACACGGAAGCCACTTGCTGCAAACGCCGGACATCACTCCGGGCCGAAGCCTCCGGCTCATCACGTATAATAGTCCGTAAAATCTGATCCATTTGCGCTGCCTGCCCCAACCGCGCTGTCATTTGCGCCAAATGAATACGCGTGTTCAGCCTCTCTCCGGGAGAAGATGCAGACACCGCAAACCACGCATCACGCACCGCGCCGCGTAACGCCTCCGGCGTTCCTTGCCCCAAAGAAACCGCGCTCAACGCTGCACCAGAGCCCGGCAGGTCTCTCAGCGCAAATAACGAATCCTCCTCTTCCCCTAACCGGTCCAATACAAACCGCCCTGTAAGGTTGCGCAATTCCAGTGAATCGTCATCCGCCGCAACCACCAGCCCAATCACACTCGACCGAACCAGATACCCATCCCCCCGCACAATACGCTCAGAAGACACATGCCCAGCACGTACCATTCCCACCAATAAGCGCCGCCCAGAAAACGGATCATCAATCTGCACGCTCTCCAAACTCGCATCTTGCTCAGGCGGCACAAAACTCATACCTCGGCCCCAGCGCCCCAAAGACATCTCAGCCTGGATATCTGCTGCGACCTCAACATCCCACCCATCACCTTGTGGCTTCACACCCACCCGGATACCCTCAGGCAGAGTAAACGTAATAATCGTTACACCCGGCAAAACATGGCTACGGACCGGTGCAAAACACCCCGCCTCAAGCCCCCCCAACGTATCCAAATCATGCTCACCACGCGCAACAATGACGCCGTGCGTTCCATCCCGAAACATCGCAATCGGTGTACGCTCCCCCAATGGCAGCCACAAACCACTCACCGCAGGCGCGCTTGATAACGCTCCATTCTCTTCCGTTACAATCGGCGGAGCTTGACGCCCTCCCACGACAGTCCAACCAGCAGGCAGAGACGGCCACCCAGCAAGAGGCGGTACAGCCACAGACGGTACCTGCGCCACGGCAGCTTCTGGTACATCAACAGGGGCAGAGATTTTTACTTTATGATGACGATGATGCTTAAAAGAAGAAGCTCCTTGGGCACAGGCTAGTGAATTGTACATAATCAAAAGCCCACACAAGACCCACCCAATATGCCTCATCCGTTATGCGCCGTCAGGGGTACAGGTTGATTATGCGTATTGGCCAAAAGCTGCGTCGCCAAAATCGCACGCTGCGGAGACATAACCTCTAAGATGGCTGAGGCTTTCCGTGGTGTCATACGGCTTAACAAGCCAACGCCGATCCTCAGATCCATGATATTCAGTATAGCCGCAGCATCCACAGGACTCATCGCTTCATAAATTTTGACCAAGCGATCGGCATCTTGGTCCACCAAACGTGCCGTCTGCTGACGGCTCGTATCCAAGCGGCTGCGCGCTTCCTCCAATGCCGCCATTTTCTTTTGCAATTCAGCTTCTGCCACTTCAATCACGGCTTGACGATCCATCAAAGCACGCTCCCGACGGTCCAGTGCTTTTTCACGCTCCGCCAAAGACACTTTCAAAACCGGATCTAAAGGAGCTGCGGTGAACGGCCCTGAACACCCCCCGCCTGCACAACCATTCTGCACCATCACATCATGACGAGTACTCTTGCGTTGCCCAGAAGACGGCACAGACGCCAATGCACCTTCTGAAATGCCCTCTGCACGCGCTCCCGCCACAACAGGCAGAGCGTCCACATCCAACCAGCGTGACGCCAGATCATACACCATGACACCCATCAAAAGCATCATGACGGTACTGGCACCATACAATACACGCAAAAGCATCGCCCGTTATCCTTGCTTTTGCCGTAATGCCCTCAGCAATTCACGCTCCGCCGCGCTTTTACCGAAACCACCAGCCCCCTCTGCCACGCCTATGGCTGTAGCCTTATGCCGTATACGCCCGGGACTATCCCCTGATATGTCAGAGCCGCGCCTCTGGAAAACACTTCCCTCCAACTGCGACGCCAGCGCTTCCGAGCGCTCACACAGCCCTATCAAATCATGCTTCAGCACCTGCCCTGCTTCCACCATTTTACTCAGCGCGCGCCCAACACTGTCACTAGAATTGTGCAACTGATTAATACCGTTTTGAGCGTCTTCGCTATACTGCCGCAGGTTCAGTACCATTTTATCCAAATCTGTACGGTCACGACGCAATGCCCTCAACGAACGCCCCAAATGTAAACACACAAAAAGCGTGATCAGAAGCATAAAAATAAGAGACAATTCAAGAAAACTCTGAAGTGAATTCATGTCTTTTATACCACTCTATACATAATTTTTATTTTGTAGTTTTGTATCTCGCCCCATAAAAACATCTTCTATACAAATGGCTATATTACCCTGCTTTTTTCCCACGCGCCCTTGGAACAAGGTTTTATCACCACATCGCAAGCGCACTTTCCCGTCAGGATTACGCCGCATCATCAACTGATCGCCCGGTGACAGTGAAACAATATCGCTTAACGCCATAACCTGCTCTTCGAGCACAGCATCAAAAGTAATATCAGTTTGCCACAACTCTTGAGCGAGATGATTTTCCCAAATACCGTCATGACCAAATTTCTCGCCCATGAATTGCTGCAAGAGAATATCGCGTACAGGCTCTAACGTGGCATGCGGTAAAATCAGATCAATATCGCCTCCCTGCCCATCCATATCGATCCCAAAACGCGCCATCACCACACCATTCGCCGCCCGCGAAATCGTCGCAAATCGTGGATTTAGCTCCAAACGTTCAAAGCGAAAATTCACCGCACAAAGCGGACTAAAACTGATCGACAGATCACTCAAAATCATACGGACCAATGGTTCAACCAAAGACCGCTCAATGGCTGTATGATGCCGCCCCTCTTGCCGGTCCGCCGCCTGCATCGCCCCCACGGACTGGCCACGATCTCGCCCCCCCATAAGAGAGTCCACCACGCTATAAACCAGCGATGAATTTAGAACGAGAATACCGTAGCCATCCCATTCCTCTGCTTTAAACACGACAAAGGTCGAACGCGGGGAAACATTATCCAAATAATCCCCAAAACGCTGTGACCCCAAACGATCCATTGAGAGCTCAACATTATCACTCGTAAAATTGCGTAAGCTCGTCGTGAAAATCCGCAATAGGCGGTCAAAGACCACCTCCAACATCGGCAAACGTTCATAAGAAACGTGAGACGAACTCATCAAACGAGTCAGCCCCGTTTCGTCACGCTCATCTCCTTGGAACGCAGCATCACCACCAAATAAGCTATCAATCTCCGCTTGATTCAGGATGCGCCCATCATGTTCATCATCATCACTGAAACCAAAGTCATCGAGCGAAACCGCATTACGCGGCACGGGCATCTCAGCATCCCCCTGCCCGATGGGAAACTCTTCTCCTTGGTCCGTCACTGAACCAAAACCTCTACAAAGAAGAGGTCCTTCACCGGAAGCGGTGCCATAATGTTTTCAATCTGCACCAACATGGTTTCCCGCAAACGATAAATCCCAACCCCTTCCATCTCATCTGGCCTCATACCGTGAAGACATGTCTGGAAAGCATCCTGAATTTGCGGCATCACAAGAGCCATCTTTGCAGCATCTGGCGTCCCTTCGGTTTGAACGCGTGCTGTAATTTTGACATAGCGCGCCCGCCCATCGCCCGTATCAAGGTTCGACATAATCGTGGGAATAGACAGAATGGTTAAGGCTGACTTTTTGACATCTCGCGCAGGCGGTGGTTGATGCATTTTTTGAAAACCCAAGACTCCAAGCACACACAGCAACACGACAACGCACGCGCTAATAACGGCAAATTTGCGTTTTGTGTTCGACGCGCCGCTTTGCTCTTTCATGTCTGGACCTATCGCCACCGCTTGCTCGCCCTTGCACTGCACAGAGCCCTATCATGCGGTGGAAAGGTTAACTTTAGGTATACAATCACCTCCTTGCACGCATCATATATTGGTCTTTTGTCGGTCCTCTTGCTGACAAGCTGCGCAAGCCACCGCTCCCCTTATGACCGCTACAGCATGGCAAACCCCACTTATCGCGCCCCCGGCACTGCTGCAGACCCGTGGGGACCATACATCCACGAAGCGTCACAGCACTCATCCGTGCCAGAAAGCTGGGTACGTGCCGTCATGCACCAAGAATCCGGAGGGCACGAATACCTAGACGGTCAACCCATCACCTCAAGCTCAGGCGCCATGGGCCTCATGCAACTCATGCCCCAAACTTATGCCGACATGCAGGACCGCCTTAACCTTGGGGCAGACCCTTACGACCCCCATGACAACATCGCCGCCGGGACAGAATATATCGCTCTTCTTTCACGCAAATATGGCTCACCAGCGTTCCTCGCAGCCTATAATGCTGGCCCCCAAAGATTAGAAGCCTATCTCAACCAATCCCGCCCCCTCCCCCATGAAACGGTGGCCTATGTCGCAGCCATCAGCCCACACCTGAATGACGTTCCCCCCGTCACCTCGGAAACGGTCAATACCGCCCCAGACGACAATACAAACTCCGTCCGCACCGCATGGGCAAAGCGCTCCTATACACCCGTCGCCTCTACCCCTGCCGAGACAGACAACCTCCCAGCCCCCGTCTCCACCGTACAGTGTGACCCTAATGCCGCGTATGATTCGTCAGATCGCTGCTCCTTTCCCCTTCCTACACTCGCACCGCCGACCCCAACACCCAGCAATGCAACACCCGTCCTCCCACCAACCTATGCAGCAACAGGCCCCACCACTACGCCAACACCATCACACACCACACCAAACACGTCCCCAGCCTCGCATTACGGCACATGGAGTATACAAGTTGGTGCCTTTAACAGCATAGGACAGGCCCGTTTTGCCGCAACAATGGCCCGACAAGCCGCCTTTTCTACGCTTCAATCAACACAAGCCACAGTCCAAGCCATTAACATCAATGGCCGTACACTCTGGCGTTCACGCCTCTCTGGCCTTGATGCCCATAGCGCGACGACCGCATGCCATCAGCTCAGCACACAAAATTTTGCCTGCATTCCAAAAGGCCCTGGCCAATAACATTGAGTTATAATTTTTCTGCCTATTTGGAGCCAAATAGAACACAATTCATAAAAAAAATCGTGAAATAGGTTCTTTTTTTGATCGTACACCACGCGCAATGAGATCATTTCGGCTATGGTTCATGCGCTAGAAGCATATCAGCCAAGCATGACCGGCAGGAAACCGGCCGCATGCACTCTCATTGCCCTACGTGTTCACAGCAGGATGAACAAATGACGTCTCACCCCGTTCCGCCTACCAATACAATGCCCGATAACTCCATAAGTGAAGAGGGCTACCATAAGGATCTGGGCAGCCGTCACATCCAGATGATCGCCATCGGGGGGGCCATCGGTACCGGCCTTTTCTTAGGCGCAGGCTCTCGGCTTCAAATGGCAGGACCTTCGCTTGCTATCGCTTACGCCGTTTGCGGTGCCTTCTGCTTTCTGATTTTGCGCGCCTTGGGAGAACTGGTCATGTACCGCCCCACAAGCGGCAGCTTTGTGACCTATGCCCGCGAGTTTCTAGGCGAGAAAGCCGCCTATGTCTCTGGCTGGCTCTCCTTTCTCAATTGGGCGACAACCGGCATCGTCGATATCACCGCTATCGCCCTTTATATGCATTATTGGGCTGTTTTCTCTGTCGTTCCTCAATGGGTCTTTGCCCTTGGTGCTCTTGCAATCGTTGGCACCATGAACATGATCGGCGTGAAATATTTTGGTGAGATGGAATTCTGGTTTTCCCTCATTAAAGTGGTCGCCCTCGTCATTTTCTTAATTGTTGGCATTGTGGTTCTCGGCAGCCGCCACCCCGTTGCGGGGCAAGATACGGGCCTACACCTCATCACCAGCAATGGCGGCTTATTCCCTCACGGAATTCTCCCTGCATTAATGCTCATGCAAGGCGTTGTTTTCGCATATTCCGCCATTGAGTTAATCGGTACCGCAGCAGGAGAATGCCGGGACGCACGCAGTGTGCTGCCTAAAGCCGTCAATAGCGTCATTTGGCGCATTGGCCTCTTCTATGTCGGATCCGTTGTCCTGCTCGTTTGCTTACTGCCTTGGACCGCATACCACGCCGGCGTTAGCCCCTTTGTTACGTTTTTTCAAAAGCTTGGTATCCCCGGCATTGGTACCATCATGAACATCGTGGTGCTCTCAGCCGCTCTCTCCAGCTTTAATTCTGGCCTGTACTCAACCGGCCGCATCCTCCGTGCACTCGCCCTTGGCGGGTCAGCCCCAAAAGCCTTTGCGCGGATGAATAAAAGTTCCGTCCCCTATTTCAGCATTCTCGCGACATTATGCGTCTATCTCGTAGGCGTTCTTCTGAATTACTTCATCCCGTCTCAAGTCTTTGAAATCGTCCTTAATCTTGCAGCCATCGGCATTATCGGCACATGGGCCAGCATCCTGCTATCACACATGCGCCTCCGTGCCGCCATCAAACAAGGCACCATTGCCCCTACCGGCTTCGCCATGCCAGGTGCCCCCATCAGTAACTGGGCTACACTTGGTTTCCTTGGCTTTGTCGTGGTCATGATGGCCTTTGATTACCCATCAGGCACTTACACCGTCGCTAGTATTCCGCTCATCGCCCTTCTTTTAGCCGGCGGCTGGTGGATTATTCAGCGCTCACGCACACAGTAAACGTAAAGAGCTCTAAACCTCTGCCAGTTCACCGTCTTCCGCACTGGCAGAGCCGACCGAACAAGAGACGCGATCAGCCCCTACATCCCCCACCGAAGGCGGCAGCCACACAAGACAAGACGTCCCCTGATTAGGGGCACTCGCCATATGCATACGCCCCTGATGCCGGTCAATAATATGCCGCACAATGGACAAGCCTAGCCCAGAGCCCTGCGCTCTTTTGGCTTGTTCCGCGTTAACAACGCGGTAAAAACGCTCCGCCAAACGCGGCAAATGATGCGCCTCCATACCGCGCCCATCATCTTTCACGCTCAAAACAACACCACCCTCTGTAGGCCAACGGTCATCCTGCTCAATAGCCCGTCGCGCCAACAACGTGACCGTCAGGGTTTTATCATCATGTTTGCCATAACGTAGCGCATTTTCGATCAGGTTCAGCATCACCTGAACCAATTCATCTTCATCCGCGTGAATGAATAAATCGTCTTCAATATCAAAATTAAGAGCGTAGCCTTCCCCCTCAAAACGTGGGGCAACCTCATCCAACACCAACGCCATAAGATCAGAGACTTCCACAACATTCTGTGGCTTCTGATGCTCATGCGCTTGCACACGAGACAAATACAGTAACCTATCAATCAAGCGCTTCATACGCGCAGATTGCTGCGCCATAACGTCCAAAAATTGCTGCCTTACAGCATCATCTGTACTCGCACCACCATTGCGCAAGGCATCAATAAAGCCACTCAATGATGCAAGAGGCGTCCGTAGCTCATGGCTTGCATGCGTTACAAAATCAATCCGCATACGATCAAGCGCATGCGCTTCACTCCGGTCCGTCAACACGACCAAAATACG
This sequence comes from Neokomagataea thailandica NBRC 106555, assembly GCF_001598495.1. Lineage (GTDB taxonomy): Bacteria > Pseudomonadota > Alphaproteobacteria > Acetobacterales > Acetobacteraceae > Gluconobacter > Gluconobacter thailandicus_A. Next base: position 42,495 of record NZ_BCZB01000001.1, on the reverse strand, counting down.
GTCATTCAAACGTTTAGAACTCGGAATATGCCGTAACGCCAAAAACATCGTACGCTTAATGGGAACATCCAGAGTAAACGTTGTCGAGCACACAGGCGGCGTGCCCTCTGGCGCATGCGCTTCCGCGCGCAATGCCGCAGACAAAGCGCCACGCGCAGCAGGGTGGCGCAAAATTGCCCCTATACTATCCCCAAATTGAGAAACAGCTTCCCGATTCGCCTGTATCAGCGCCCCCAATGTGTCCAACAACAAAACGGCCCCGGGGAAACCATCAATGGGTAACTCCGGCAGCTCCTCATCGCGGTTATTCTGCATGACTTCTTGCTGCGCCGTCAGGCACCCACGCACATAACGCAAACGACGGAGCGTAGAAAACGCCACACCCCAGCCTATGAGCGCTGCCAGGGTGAGTAGAACAATTCCAAACCACAGCGGGTCACCACTGCTGAGAGCGAGAGACAACCCATGCGGTTTCACTTAATCAACCACCTTCTTGGACGACTGGCCCGTCATCCAACGCATAACCCGCAGCGCGTACTGTCCGCACGAGATCCGCCTCATTAGGCCCATTAATGGCCTTGCGCAGACGCCGGATATGCACATCAATCGTACGAATCTCGACGTGGATATTCTGCCCCCAAATCCGCCGTAATAAATCTTCCCGAGAGAACACCTTACGGGGATTACGGATCAACAGATCCAAAAGCCGATACTCCGTAGGCCCCAAAGATAAGAGCCGCCCGCCACGCTCCACACGATGCGTTTCAGGGTCCAATGTAATGTCAGCAAACGTCAAAACATCATATGAAGATTGATGACGACGCAACAACGCCCGCAAACGCGCATCCAAAGTATCGATACTGCACGGCTTAATGAGATAATCATCTGCCCCAGTATCCAAACCACGTATCGCATCCTGCTCTTCAGAGCGTGCCGTCAACAACAACACAGGCAGGTCACGCAATGCCGGATTACTACGAATCCGACGGCACAAGTCCAACCCGGACAAGCCGGGAAGCATCCAATCTAACACAGCAGCGTCTGGACGAGACGTCGTTAAAAACTCCAATGCACTTTCCGCATCAGATGCCATTTCAACACGATAACCTCGCTGCTCAAGGTTATATCGCATCATCATAGACAGCGCAGGGTCATCCTCAACAACAAGAATGAGCCCCTTGGCACGCAGAGCTGTTGAGCCACTCACCGGTCAGTTACATCCACGATGTTTTCCGTCGTCGCAATCCCGCCACGAGGGCGAACTGCCGGAAGGTTTTCACCCGTCACCGCATAAAAAACACGCTCAGCAATGTTGGTCGCATGATCACCAATTCGCTCCAAATTCTTCGCAATGAACAAAAGCTCAGTGCAAGAACGGATATTACGCGGATCTTCCATCATATAGGTGACGAGCTCACGAAACAGAGCTGTATAATACTCATCAACAGCGCGGTCTGAATGCCAGACCTCCATCGCGCGGCTCGAATCCTGCTGCGTGATCGCATCAATAGAGCGGCGCAAATTGTCCTGCACCAAACGCCCCATAGAGCGCAGACCCGTCAATGTGATCTGCTCATTCGCACTACGAATACGCAATGAACGGCGCGCAATGGACGATGCATAATCCCCGATACGCTCCAAATCCCCCGTGATCTTCAACGTAGCTACGATCTCACGCAGATCACTCGCCATGGGGCTTCGCAGCGCCAAGAGACGAATAGCAAGAGCTTCCACATCACGCTCAAGAGCATCTACAGCAGGGTCTTGCTGCGTTGCACTGCTCGCGGCTTCTTCATTCTTCTCAGCAATCGCAGACAGCGCCAGCGCCACCTGATTTTCAACAATACCACCCATTTGTGATACCATCGAACGAAGCTGTCCCAGCTCCTGCTCGTAGCTTTTAACGATATGGGACCTGTCAACCATGATGATTATCCAAACCTTCCGGTAATATAATCTTGCGTCTGTTGCTGGCGTGGATTGGTAAAGATCCGATCCGCCGTATCCACTTCAACCAGACGCCCCATATAGAAGAATGCAACTTGGTCTGCACAACGCGCAGCCTGCTGCATATTATGCGTCACAATAACAATTGTGAACTCTTCCTTAAGCTCGTCCAAAAGTTCTTCAATACGCGCCGTAGAAATTGGGTCCAGCGCAGAAGTTGGCTCATCCAACAACAACACTTCAGGGCGTGTTGCAATAGAGCGCGCAATACACAAACGCTGTTGCTGCCCGCCTGACAGACCATTCGCTGGCGCATGCAGACGGTCCCGCACTTCACCCCACAAGGCAACGCGCGTCAATACATCCTGCACCCGTTCATCCATCTGCGCACGCGTCAAACGCTCATGAAGACGCACACCAAAAGCGATATTATCATAAATCGACATCGGGAAAGGGGTTGGTTTTTGGAAAACCATCCCAATCCGAGCACGCATGATGTTCAGATCAATCCCATTTTCCAGAAGATTACGGCCGTCAAACATGACCTCACCCTCGGCCCGTTGGCCGGGATATAAGTCATACATGCGGTTAAAAATCCGCAGCAGCGTAGATTTACCACACCCACTGGGACCGATCATCGCCGTCACCTTACGGGCGGGGAAATCGATATTGACGTCATGCAACGCATGATGCTGCCCATAAAAAAAGTTTAGATTACGGACCGTAAGAGCATTCTGCGGAGCGGCCGGTTGCTGAGTATCTGTCATGTCAGTGTCCTGTTCAATTATCCGCGGCGTGCTGAAATACGGACAGCAATGTTAATCGCAAGTACACCCAATGTGACCAAAAGTGCGCCTGCCCATGCGAGTTGCACCCAGTCGTCATAAGATGCACCAGCATATTGATAAATCGTAACGGGTAGGCTCGCCATCGGCTTGTTCAAGCTCAACGACCAATTCTGGTTACCAAGGGACGTGAACAATAATGGAGCCGTTTCCCCGCTCACACGCGCCAAAGCCAAGAGAATACCGGTCGTTACGCCCGCCTTTGCCGCACGCAAGCACAGAAAAACCGTTACCCGCCAGCGTGGCGCACCCAGCGCTGCTCCCGCCTCACGCATGGCCACTGGGACCAAGCGCAGCATATCTTCTGTCGTACGTACGATAATAGGCACAGCCAAAATAGCCAACGCCACTGAGCCCGCTAGTCCCGAAAAATGGCCAAAAGGAGCCACGAGCACCTGGTAGACAAAAAGCCCGACCAAGATAGATGGCACCGACATCAAAACATCCGAAATAAAACGTACGCAAGATGCAAAACGATTCAGTTTTGAGCCATATTCCGCAAGGTAAATGCCGCAGCCCAAACCAAGCGGAGTAGCAATCAAAAGACCAATAGATGTCTGGATCAAACTACCAATAATCGCATTGGCCAAGCCACCACCAGACCCCGGTGCGCCCATAGGCTTAATCAAAGCCGCGACAGATAAACCCGCCAAACCATTGAACAGCAAAGTCCAGAGAATAGACGCCAGCACAAGCACCAGAATACCCGCCGCCGCCATACCAAACAGCGTTGCCAGCATATCACAACGACGGCGGCGCGCCGCACGAGGGTTGGGAGCCCAGCCATCAATTTTAGAAGTTATGTCGCTCATTTCGTATCTCCACGGAGCGTACGTGCCAGAGCCAAACTAACGAATGAGAGCAACATCAAGATGAATCCTAACGCCAGCAGCGACGATAAACGAACAGAACCCGCCGGACTTTCAGGGAATTGAAGCGCGATCAAAGAAGCAACCGTACTGCGTGGGGCAAATACGGACCAACCGACATCCGTGACATTACCAATCACAAAGGTTACCGCCATCGTTTCACCCAAAGCACGCCCCATGCCCAAAACGGCAGCCCCGATCATTCCTGACCGCGACCAAGGCACGACAATTTTACGCATAACGTCCCAACGCGTTGCGCCCAGTCCATAAGCGCTTTCACGTAACATCGGCGGCACAGCACTAAAGACATCGCGCATCACAGCCGTCATAAACGGCGCAATCATTACCGCCAAAACAAGCCCCGCCGTTAATAGCCCCGTGCCAAAAGGGGCGCCATGAATGAGCGGTGCCAGAATGGGCGTATGCCGAAAGTGATGCGTTAAGAATGGCTGTATATGACGCGCAACAAACGGAACGATCGTAAAAAAGCCCCACATACCAAAGATGATCGACGGCACAGCCGCCAGCAGTTGCACGGCCATCCCGATCACAGAAGACACACGAGGTGAGGCAATAGCCGTCAACCAAAAGGCCGTCCCGAACGCCAAGGGAATCGCAATCATCACACCAATCAGTGTGCTGATAATTGTACCAAACAAAGGAGCCCAAGCGCCGTATTCATTCGTCACTGGGTTCCACACATTGTGAAACGCAAAATTTAGCCCGAAGATATGAAAAGCTTCTCGCCCGCCATATCCCATCAAAAGCACCAACCCACCCAGCACGAGCAACACCACAAGGGCGCTCCCACCGACGAGCACGTGAAAAAAACTATCTGTCCAGCCCGATTTTTTCTCTTCTTTTTCGAAAGAAGAAGGAGAAGTCTCGGTCTGCCTAGTAGGGGCAAGGGTCATGCTGGTTAGGCTCTAACATCTAAGTTCAGGCGTCATGCTGGCGACAAAAGCCGCTTTTATTGAGGCATTACCGCCCCTTCTCACAAGACACAACCTCAAGGTTCGCTCGCCACAGTGAAAGATTTATGTCATCTAGAAAATAACCTCCATTCACAATAAAAAGCCTATCAATTTGTATATGCACGTGAATTGACGCTCTTATAGAAATATCATTATTGTCTTTTGGGAAAATCAGAACTCAACAACATCGGCAAAAACAAAAACCCGAAAAGTTAACAATACATTTAAAAAAGAAGGTATAATTCTCCATGATAGAAAATAATTCACCACAACAAATATCTAGTATTTTTATATCAAACATTGATAAAATTAAAAACGAAAGAATTTCTGGCTGGGCATTTGACACAAGAACACTCAAACCAGTAACCGTCCATGTTCTTATAGATCAGCAAGAAGTACTTCAGGTTACCTGCAACGAAGCACGAATAGACGTTCAAAACGCATTCCAACTTCCCCATGGAAACCATGGCCTTAACATTACCATCCCCCCTCACTTTCACGATAACCAGCCACACACGCTGTCACTTCGGCTACCAGACCGCAGCCCCATTCTTCTACCGTCACCTACTGAAGAAGACGCAGCACCATCACATGACGAAATCACCTTCAAACTCGACTACACCCCTGAAATTGTCAGCCACGCAGACGGCATTACACACGGCACTGTGCGTGGCTGGGCACTACAGCGCCTTTCACCAAGCGGTGACCTAGAGGGCGACGTCACGGTCTCCCTCCTCGTGGACGGAAGACCAGCATCTCAAGCCCGCGCAAACCTGTATCGCGGAGATGTTGCCGCCACGTTAGGATGCTCACCAAACTGCGGCTTTGAACTTCCCATTCCGCTGCATTTCCGTGGCAGTGCTCCTCACCACTTTGAAGTGATTACACTCCCCCACAAACTCACGATCCCCGGCACCCCCATCATCAGCACGGTCACAGATGATGCTTTAGAAACACGATTGGTGAACCTCATAAATGTTATTGATGGCCTGCACCGCGAGTTAAGCACTCTCCGCAAAGATGTCCGTTCACTCATTCCCAAACGCCCTGATACACTCAGAGATTATGATCGTTGGGCACGCCGCTATTATCCACTGCGCCGCGTACTTGCCGCACAAGAACGTGACTATGCAGCACAACACGGGACGCCACCGCAACCACTCGTGTCGGTGCTATGCCCAACGTACCGACCGCTCAAAAGCGATTTTGAGGCCGCCATCCAGTCTGTTCTCAACCAAACTTACAGCAACTGGGAACTCATCATTATTGATGACTGCGGGAAGTCAGCCGAAACCACCAAAACTATCAATAGTTTTGCCCAGCAAGATGCGCGCATCCGCCCCATTATACTCACCCAAAATGCAGGCATTTCAAACGCTACGAACGTCGGAATGGATGCTGCCCAAGGCCAGTATGTTGTCTTTTTCGACCATGACGACCTAATGGAAGATATCGCGCTAGAGGTTATGGTGCGCGCAGCACAAAAGACTGGTGCTAAGCTTATTTATTCTGATGAAGATAAAATTGATCAAGCGGGCTACTATCTAGAACCAAACTTCAAACCTGATTTTAACTACCGCTACCTTCTAGGCTGCAACTACATTTGTCATCTCACGATGATCGATACAGAAACCATGCGCAAAGTCGGTCATCTGTCAAAGCAATATGACGGCGCGCAAGATCATGATTTTGTTCTTAGAGCTACCGAAATACTCACGCCTGACGAGATTCACCACGTTCCAGAGCTGCTTTACCACTGGCGCAAAACCCCCAATTCTACAGCGGTAACCGTAGCCAATAAAACATATGCTGTTGATGCGGGTGTGCGCTGCGTGAAAGACCACCTGACACGCAAAAAACACAAAGTAAAAGTGTCATCGATTAACAATCTTACAGTTTATCGTGCGCAATACACGCTCACCGAACAACCTGAAGTCACCATTATTATTCCATTCCGTGATCAAGTCGAAACAACACGTCAATGTGTTGATGCACTTTTACAATACACATCCTATAAAAATTTCAAAATTATCCTCGCAGACAATTGGTCAACAGAAAAAGAAACTTTAGAATATTTAAAAGAAATTCAAAAAAATAAAAAAGTTAGCACCCTTCGCATCGAAGAACCGTTCAATTATTCCCTCATTAATAATAAAGCCGCATCCAAAATCACATCACCATTTATTTTATTCTTAAATAACGATGTATTTGTTGAGCAAAAAAATTGGCTTAACATTGCCGTAAGCGAAGCTCTAGCTGCCCCAGACATTGGTGCCGTCGGCTTAAAACTTCTATACCCCAACAATACAGTACAACATGCTGGCGTGGCCGTCGGTGCTCCTGCTGTTGCGGTCCATACTCAACGTGGCATTGCAGCCAACGACTACGGCTATATCGGCCGAGCCATGTTAACGCATGAAGTAACTGCGGTGACAGCGGCAGCAATGCTTGTACGCAAAGATATTTTTGACGCTGTCGGCGGTTTTGATGATGAACATCTCACCGTTGCTTACAATGACGTTGATCTTTGCCTAAAGATTCGCAAGGCAGGCTACCGCATCATTTTCAGTGCCGACTCTATTGCTGTGCACCATGAAAGCTTAAGCCGCGGCAGCGATGACCGTCCCGAGCATGAAACACGCTTCTTCCTAGAAACTCAAACCATGCTCACCCGTTGGGAGCATGAACCACTGTTCAAACAAGACCCCGCTTACTCACGCTTCTTCCGGGTTGATCAACAGCCTTTCTTTGAACTGGAAGACCCAGAGACCTTGACCTCTGGTGAAACAACACAACGTGTTTAAGTGTATTGCAGCTTGAAAAGGACAACGTACCATGACTGTCAGTTCCTATCGTCACGCCACGAAGAACAATACTGCGGACAACACCAAAAACGTTTCCATTGAACTGCTCAACGCGCGTTTAGCGGATCTGATTGACCTTGCGCTCGTGATTAAGCAAGCACACTGGAATCTCAAAGGCCCACAATTCATTGGCGTCCACGAAATGCTCGATGGCTTTCGTACCGGCGTCGACGGTTTTGTCGATACTGTCGCAGAACGCGCCGTACAACTCGGCGGAACGGCCTTCGGCACTGTGCAAAATGTTGCTCAATCATCATCATGCCCAGCCTACCCAACCGATATTTACAAAATTTCCGACCATATCTCAGCACTCATCGAGCGCTATGCCATCGTAGCAAACAACGTACGTGAGGCCATTACTATCACCGCCGAAGCAGGTGATGATGATACCGCCGATCTTTTCACGGAAGTGTCACGCGGTCTCGATAAAGACCTTTGGTTCTTAGAAGCACACGTACAAGAGCCTTCTGCATAAAGTGTCTTTCCCCTAAAAGAAGAAAAATTATCAATCACTGCACACAATAACGCTCTTCTTCTTTTAGAAACACTTTCTGTATGTCACCATAAAAAGGCGGGTAGAGTTTTGCTCTATCCGCCTTTTCATAATCTTGCCCCGCTCTCTTTTGAGGGTTACCAATAAACTTATCAGTCCGTTGCGTTCTTTGAATGCTTCGAACTTTAACAAACACTTGACGGGAAAACACGCATGAGCGTCTCTGCAGCGGGTTTTGGTGATAACAATTCCAATTGGGATCTCTCTGAATGGGACGCGTTGCGCGATGACGCAGCAACAGATGTCTCCCATCAAGACACGTCCATCCCATCAGACAATCATTCCCCGGCCGATGAGCCAGTCGTGGAACCCCATACTGAAGCGCCTGCCGAAGCACCAGCAGAGCCATCTCTTCCACAGCGCCTGACATTAGACGACCTGCCCGAAGCGGATCACCAAGCGCGCGAATTTTTCACACAAAATGGCGCAGACACCGTTGAAACAGCGTTTGCTCTCGCGAATATCTTGCACACAAACCGCAATGTGTCAGAAGCTTCGCGCGCCTACCACCAAGCATATGATCTTCACCCCAAAGAGCCAAATTATTACCCACTCCCGCAGACATTGCTGCAAGTCAGCTTGCTCTGCCGCCTGAAAGCAGGGCTTCCTATCCCTCCAGAAGAACTGCTGGAACTGCGCGCGCTCAATATCCCCTTCGCCAACTATATCGACGGCACAGCGCAAGCATGGTCAGGAGCAGAGCCGCAACACGCTCTGAACACCATCGGCAATGCCTATGATGAGTTCCACACTGGCGAAGAAATCGATAGCATCGCGCTCGAAATCGCCCGTCGAGCCTCACCCTCCCCCTTCGAGCCCAATGCTGATGAAGGTGTTTATGGGCAGATACCGCGCAAGCTCTTCATGTATTGGGATAAAAACCCACCTGAAGAAATTCAGAAAAACTTTGAGCTCCACAGAAACATCCCGCATTTTGAAACACATTTTTTCAACAAAGAAGAAGCGGCGGAATGGCTCTATCAGCACTACGGTATTGAAGCGCGCACCATCTTCCTCTCTGCACGCCACCCGGCTGAAGCCGCCGATTTCTTACGCGTCCATGTCATCCAACTGCTCGGCGGATGGTGGATGGATGCTGATATCCGCGTCAAAAACTCAGATGCGCTCAAATTCATGGCAACCCGCACTGCAGGCGCAACATTCTTCCTGACCAACAATAACGTCGTACATAATGATTTCTTCGGGTCAGTCGCCAATAACGATGTTCTGACGGACTGCTTATTGTCACTTTACCGCAATTGTTATCTACACCACGGATTGTTCATCGCGTATAAAACAGGCCCTGGCGTTTTCAACCGCGCACTAAACCGCATCGCTCATCGCAGCTTACTTGGAAACCCACCCGCAAAGAAAATTGAAATTTTCGATCATCATAAATTCAATGACATGATCGAAGAATTCGACACGCCGTACAAACAACAGCTTCCCTCTTGGTACACTGCGTAAATAAAAAAAGGCGGCCCACATTATGGGCCGCCCATCTATAAAGCCGTGACTTTATAATGCACGCGCAAGATGCTCCCGCGCAAAACGGAACATATCTTCAGCCTCACCGTCTTGAGCCGTGACCTCAGCAGGCTCATCACCTTCAACACCATGCGCTGCCACTGGCGTTATCCCCCGAGGCGCACTCAATCCGTGCAAAACGATGAGCGTGAAGGCACGAAAATCTTCTTCTCCCAGAGCCGAAGGCTTCTGCCCCTTCTGACGCTGCACCAACCAACCTTGCGTCAGTATTTCAAGGCGGCCCCAGCCATCTCCAACAACGCGCTGATGTAACGCTTCAATCGAAGCGCGTGCGATATCTTCTACATCAGCGTCCGTGACACGCTGCGGAGCACGATCTGGTGCTTTTTTCAATATCCACTCCTGCAGCACCTCTTTAAATCCAGGAAGTAATTCTTGAGACATCAAAATTCCCCTCGCCCACTCAGCCCCATAACACCGCGACAGGAAAGCAAGACCCGCCTTATGTGCCGGAAGAGTTAAATTTAACACGTGACTGCATCATGACCGAATCATCTATGCCGAGATAGCCTCAAAAATTCAAAGAACTCTTTATTGCACTCAAGCTTTTTTAAGAATTATCTGCTAACTTCAAAAAACATAATTACGCATACACTCGAAGAAGATTAGTCCATGAGCGAAAATGACGACCAAAGCCTGCACAAATCTTCCTCTCCAAGCCCGACAGACCTTGCCGGAGATGGACAGGCAGCCGCCTATCTGGAACGCCATGGCGCAGATACTGTCGAGCACTCCTTCGCAATTGCCAACATTCTTCATATCCACAATAAAGTTTTTGAAGCCTCCTCTTTTTACCGCCGCGCCTTTGACCTGCACGGCAAATCCCAAACCGAATATCCACTCCCACAATCATTATTGCAGGTGCGCCTATTATGCCTCCTAAAAGCTGCACAGCCTTTACCTGAACACGAAGTCGAAGAATTAACATCGTACTCTCCTGCCATGGCAAACTACATCCGAGGGATCCATGCGGCTTGGCAGGAGCATAACCCAGAAAAAAGCCTCGCGCTCATAGGGAATGCTTTTGAAGAATTCCACTCAGGCGAAGAAATTGATCGTCTCTATCTTGAGGTTGCCTTAGGCTGGATTCGTTCTTTCGGAGACACAGGCTTCCCTTCTTCTACTCCGAGCATCCCTCATCATCTGTACATGTACTGGGACAAAAACCCACCGCCCGAAATTCAGGCTAACATTCAATACCATCGTGAATTGCTTGGTAATGCTTTTACGATTTTTGACCAAAGCAGCGCTGCCGACTGGCTGTATGACCATTATGGACAAGAAGCAAAAGACCTCTTCTTGAACGTCCGCCACCCGGCTGAAGGTGCAGATCTGCTCCGCCTACACGTTATCCTGACCCATGGCGGCTGGTGGCTGGATGCTGATCTCAGAGTAAAATCCTCTCCCTCCTGGGAAGCGCTTAAAGATATCAAAACGAGCTGCCAATTATTCACGACGGACAATTACGTCCTGCATAATGATTTTTTCGGCGCAGCACCAACCAGCCCTATCATCACCAACGCCATGATGACCGCTTGGGCTAATATGTTCCGCCATCCGGGTCTCTATATTGCCTTCAAAACAGGCCCTGGCGTTCTAAACCGCGCCGTAAGCCGTGCGCTTTATCAAAGCCTTCAACTTGATGCTCTACTGCCGTCAATGCGTATTGATAATCAGGCTGGCTTTGACCAGTTTGTAGAAGAGTATGACGTGCAATACAAAAACAATGGGGCGTCTTGGCACGCTCAATAGCGTGTATTCGCCCACATAAAATGACCCAGCCCACTTCCTCCCGGGCCGGGTCATCCTTCTTAGAAGGAACGTTTCCCAGCTAAAATCTGACGCACCAACTCGTCATAACGTGCGATATACCGCTCCATTGAGAGCTCTTCTTCAGCAAAACGACGCGCCGCCGCCCCTAAACGACGGGCCGCGCTGCGATCTTGTAAAAGATCAACAACGGCTCCTGAAACGCGCTGCGGCTCTAAAAACGGCACCAAACACCCCGTCACACCATCTTCGATAAACTCACGAACAGGCGCTGTATCGCTAGCAACGATAGGGCACGAGGCCGCCATAGCCTCCCGTAATGACCATGAAGCAACAAAAGGATATGTCAGATAAACATGGGCATCCGAACGCTTAATCAGCGTGCGAAAATCATCGTGAGGGAGATGACCAACAAAATGTACCTTGTCGAGATTAATTTGGCCCGACAATTCCGCCAGCATATATTCGCGCCAATTCGTGTGACGCGCCGGTGGGTTACCATAACTCACCCCATCTCCACCAATCAGAATAATACGTGCGTCAGGGCATTCAGCCTGTATCTGGGGTAAAGCACGCATGAAAATATGAAAGCCACGATAAGGCTCCAAATTCCGCGCCACATAAGTCACCATTGGCTCTTTAGCGCCAATGGTGACATTAGCAATCGTCAAATTACGGTTTCTCAAACGCCCATCACGTTTGCAAGCGTCTAAATTTACCCCTTCATGCAGCAGTGCTAATTGGGACTGCGCCCATGTCGGATATGTCTGCTTTTGAAACACCGTAGGCGTTTGGCCAACACTGTTCGGCAAATTTAACGCCTGAAGGTTGATCGAATTTTTGATCCGCACGAGCGACGGCAAATCCCCACTCGACGGAAATTCAGGATCAAAACCAACATCATTCCGGTCAGAATGATAGAAGAACTCAAGATAACCTAAAATGGGCGTCTCTGGGAAAACGTCAACCAGATTAAGAAGCTCGCCCCAACCATGATGACCAATAATGATATCAGGCACATAGCCAAGACTTTTTAACGTCCGCGCAGAGCGCGCAACCGCCTCAGCCCGCAGTAAACCGCGCTCAAATTCATGCAAATAGGGATGCGTCACTTCCGCAGGCTCACGCTCAGTACGATAAATCACACGCCTGACGCCAGGAATATCCCCCTGATTTGCTTCAGAAATAAAAACAATCTCATGCTCGCCCTGCGCACTCAAATGACGAACAAAATGTAGGAACTGTCCCGGAAAATTTTGATGAACAAAAAGGTACCGCACGTAAATGTCCTGACCAAGAAGCAAACAAGGCCTGCCTCTTTACATAAAGCCGTACATCATAAACCCCAACGCACACCTAAGAGCACGTTGGGGAGAACAGATTATTTACTAGAAGCAGCTTTCCGTCGCCCGGACGCGCGCGGCTTCTTCACTGGTGCTTCCTCAGTGGTTGCACTGCCAGCTTTTTTAGCGGCTGACGACGGAACAATTTCCAATAAGAAGGCCTCCAAAGGTGCCAAGCTTTCTGCTTCCAAGGCTGTAGAACCGTCAACTGGGCCCAAGCGCGTACCATCGGTAAATGTCGCCGTCAGACGCACTTCATGCGTTTCTGCCGAGCCATTTTTAAGCCTTACACGCAGCCCCAAAATCGGCAAGGCCATACCGCGTGAACCACAGTATTGACCACCCTCTGCCCAAGGGGAGAGCCAACCCTTACCAAGCACTGCCTGATATTCAATATCCGTTGCCGGAATGTTACCCACAGGTGCAACAGCAAAGCCTTCAATCCATGACTGGCTCTCCGGAGTACCCATCCACTCACCAATAACACCACCCACATCACCACGGCGTTGAATATGCGCCGATATTTCAAGCTCTTGAGTGGAAGCTGCGGCAGAAGACGCTGGCGCTTCAGCCGCAACAGGGGTGGAAGCCACTTCCGTCGCCCCAGCCAACTGCACAACCTGTAACTGAGGCGCACCAACCTCATGGTTTGGATCTTGATACGTCGTCACCAACACTGCGGCCGGACCACGCAAGACCCGTACAAGGGCAGCCCCCTTGCTCCCACCAATCCAGCCATCTTCATCAAACGTGCTGATGTTGACCAAACCAGCAGGTGTCGCTGGTGCACGTGAAATACGTACGCCAGGCAAACCGCTTGGCCCCGAATCGGGCTGCCCAGGAGGATGGAAAATACAAAATACGCCTGCGTCTAACACCATAAGACGAGCACTGGCTTTCAGGTCAACAACCCGATTTGGCCCAGACGTTTCTTCAGAATTTGTCATTCTTTACTCCCAATAGGTCCCACACATCCGGGCATCATTACGGAACTCAAGCAGCCACACTAAAGCCAAAAGCGATAGACACACATGAAATACTTCATATTCAAAGAGATGTATCTCTCCAGAAAATGAAACTCTCACATCTACCCACCCTAGTCTAACTGTCTTTACAGTCGGGTAAACCCATTCTCTTCAAACTAAGCGATACCAACGCGATAAAATAAAATGCAAAAGCTGTAATGAAGATGCACCGAGCGGAAGAATAACCCCCTTTCTCTCTCTCACCCTCTCCGCTTGCGCTCCAATATCAAAACACATCACCTCCAAACCCGCCTTCCAAAGGATACTCAACGCATAACACCATGTTTCAGGTGAAATTGACGGGATAAATCCAATATCAGGATTATATTCTTTAATAAGATTATAAACCTCATCCTCTTTATACTCACCAGTAACAATTACACCTTCATACATTAATTCATCATCATTTGGAGTATGTCCAACAAGTATTATCTTCACAGGAAGAGAGTGGAACCGAATATCGCGGGCCATGTTTAATAAAACATCATAGCCTTTCCATTGCCCTATCCCACCGACAACACACAATTTTAATACCCGCCCAGGCACAGGGCCGGGTATATTTCTCTCAGAATTCCCCTCAAAAGCCGCATTTTGTTCCAATTGTTCCACGATAAAATTCGTAGACGGAAAATGACGTTTGAACCGACGCGCCGTATCGTGTGATGGCGTGATACAACGCCGCGCCTTTGAAAATTCATACTTTGAACGCGCTAAGCGCTCTCCAATAGACAGCCCTTCATTCAAAACGTCCCCCCAACGCGCCACACATTGCTCACACCCCGCCACATCAGGTTCACCACAATAACGCCCATGCCCGTCCAACAAGGAAACACGCGGACAAAACCATACATGATCATGCACGAACACATCATACGGCACACCCAACGCGACGTGCAGCGTCCGAACGCACTCTGCATGTCCAATTAATTGGTGCCATTCGATGTGCTGAACACCAAGAGCAGACAACGCAGCGACCAGATCCGCTTCTTCATCCGGCAAATCAAACACAAAATTAAGCGGCTCAACTTTTTTCGTATCCCGCGTAGCCATCGGCCGCGTCACATGACACCCCCGCTCAACAGGGCGCAGCACGTAAGCCGCCTGACCTTTACCTTCAAACGCTGCGGCGCGTTCGCGCACAACGCGCTCTACCCCTCCACCACCAGCATGAACAATCATAGCCACCGCAGGACCATGCGCCGAAACGTCACGCCCTAACCGCGCCTGATCCAAACGCCGCCTCCACCCCCGAAAAGGGTCACGCTGCTGAAAATCAGCAACATATGCCTCATAGCCGGGATGCAGAGCATTCAGGATGTCTAAATTACGCGCCATAAGCCAGCGCTTACCGGCTCCAAAAGAAATAGAACCACGATGTAAAACATATACATCAGGCGCCATACGGTGCCGAAAACCCAGCCTATGCGCCCTCAAACAAAAATCATTTTCTTCACCATATCCCTGCGCAAACACGTCCTCACGTAAAAAGCCAACCTCACGCAAGCATTGGGCAGAAATGGCCATACAGAACCCATTTGCCGTCGGCGCATCATCATTCGCCTCATCCTCTCGAAAGAGTTTTTGGCACAATCGATCATACCCAAAGGCTTCACGTACCGACGGTACAGGATTTGGTTCATCAACCGACGGATACGAAAAAATGCTCGCATCATTACTGAATGGCGTAACCGTCCCAACCCCATGAACATGTAACCGCCGCAGCAAACGCTCCAACCACCCTGGCGGCACAACCGTGTCACTGTTTAATAAAACAACATCATGCCCAACCGCACGCGCCAACCCCATATTCACAGCAACGGGAAAGCCACGATTCTGCTCTAAACGTACAAGCTCAATACGCCCCTGCTCAGCATAATCATCCAACGCACGCGCTAATTTTTCTTCCGGTGTCGCGTCATCCACCACGATGACCCGTGTCTGCGCCGATACGGTTGCCAGCACACTCTCCAGACAATCCAGCGTGACTCTATAATTCCGATACACCGGAATCACGACGCAACACCCCTGTACCGGCTCTCTTTCAACACCGACACAACGTTCCACCTGCTGCACCGGATACGGCCGCATATCAGACAATAGCGCATCTGACGGCCCCTCCATTAAGGACCCAAGATCCGCCCGCAATGGCGCTCCTGTCAGCATACGCCCATGATCATCATAAAGCGCTAAAAGAGTAGCAGAATGGACCAATGCGGCGGGTATCGGCACGCGAAACGCACGCGGGCGAGCCAACGGCACGTCACTCTCAATCGTCTCTGCATTGCCACTAGCCGCGCACAGAGTACCGTCCCACAAGCGCAACCGTGGATCATGCTCCGGCTCAGAAGGAAACCATGCCCAACCACACACACACCCAGCATCAACCGTCGCCAGCGATTCAAAACGCGTCAATGCCCCAATATCAATAGGGCTACCCACAAGATGACGCCCCCGCAGCTTCACAGCAATATGGCGCGCCTTCCCCCATCCAGAAGGTAATTTATGCTGGCCAGATTGGCCAATACTCACACACTCACCGTCAAGCGTAACCGTCACACGCCCTTCGGCAACAACATGGACATACCCCGCATTTGACGCGAAACACCAACCTGGCTTCTGGGCCACCCGCACCACATGATCTGCAATGTGATGCAGGTCAGGCATAATCACAGAGACGGATAAGGCATGGCGTAATTTCTGTAACGCCTCCTCCCATCGCTGCAACCGGACCAGACAAACAACGGCCAAAAAGGCAGCTTCCCGCAAGCGAAAACGCTCTTCTAAATCCTTCATTTTATGCAGTGCGTCATTAAAATGACCCGTCCGCATATCCACAAGCGCCAAAGCCCATGTAACATTAGGGCTCATACGCGCCATGCGTCCTGCACGTTCCAGCCAAAAGCGCGCCGCCGCAAGGTCATTGCATGCTAAAGCACGCTCACCCCGTTGGAATGCGTCTTGGGCACGCTCTGCATAAACCTTACGCCACAACGCCCGATCAGCTTCGGTTATAACATTACCATACCCCGCATAGCCGGAACCTGCGCGGTCAGTCAGCGTCACCACTTTAGAATCATCAGCCACGAATCACATAAACGCCTAAAGTGATTAATTTGGGGCCAGCACGGCGTCACATGCTGCCAGTTCTTGCTCTGCACCATCAATGCCTTGCCCTGCAGCACGCTCCAACCAAATACGCCCTTCCACCGGATCCTGCACGCCGCCAAGGCCACGTATAAGATACCGTCCCAACATTAACTGCGCCAAACCATTTCCCCGTTGCGCTGCTTTACGAAACCACTTCTGTGCTTCAGGGCGGTTCTCCGGCACATCATGCCCGCCCCCTAACATCGCAGCCAAAGAGAACATCGCATCAACATTGCCGCTCTCTGCTGCCGCAGCGTACAGCTTCAAAGCCTTCGCATGATCCTTACGATTGTTAATCTGGCCCGTTACCAAAAGCTGCCCCACAACAGCTTGCGCCTCTGCCATTCCTGCGTCAGCCGCTTTTTCCATCCAATGCAGCGCCTGTGTCGGGTCGGGAGCCACACCCCGCCCATCCAACAACATACGCCCATACCAGTATTGCGCATTAACAACGCCATCAGCCGCGCGCTGCATCCACCGGGCCGCTTCACGACTATCAGCCGTATGCCCGACTCCTTCCGCGTAACACACACCAAGATTAAACGCGCCGACCAAATCCCCCTTTTCAGCCGAACGCTCAAAGCGCTGCCGCAAAGCTTCTTTTTCAGAATCTGTTGCTTTGGAGCCCGTTAAAATCAGGTTGCCCAAATCTGCATCAGCCTGTGCATCCCCTGATTCAGAGGCAATTTTAAACCAATGGGCCGCAATATCCGCATCCCTGTGAACGCCATTCCCCGTTAAATATAAAAGCCCCAGAGCACGCGCTGCTCCTGGATGTTTCTGTTCCGCCGCGAGACGATACCATTTTGCAGCTTCCAGCATATTCGGCGGCAGATCACCGCCGTTAGCGTGCAAATCACCAAGAACTGCCGCACTCTCCGCGTCACCGCCCATAGCCGCTCGGCGGAGTATCGTTTCTGCTTGCCCGTGATCTTGCTCAACACCAACGCCTTCGAGCAACATCAACCCATAACGGGCCTGAGCATATAAGACATTCTGTTCAGCGCCTTGGCGGTAGTACGCTGCGGCTGCACTCATGCTTTGCGGCAGGCCAATCCCCGCCTCACTCATACGGCCTAGAAATTCATATGCCGTACCAAGACCGCCTTTACTCGCCTCGATAAAATGACGCGCCGCATATTGACGCTCTTCATCCGTCTCCGCCTCATTGAGCAAAGCAAGGGCTAACCCCAAATGCCCCTGAGAACACCCCGACTGCGCTGATTTTTGATACCATTCCCGTGCCTGCGGAAGATCTCTTAGATCTTCTGGGCCATTCGTTAAAATATAACCAAGCAACGCCTGAGCATCCGCAGAATGCTCTATGGCCGCTTTCTGCGCCCAATACCGGCCTTGATGAAAATCTGAAATGCGCGGCCCTTGCTCAGGGCGAACACTTAAATCAAGCGCACTACGCTCAGCACGAATTTCAAGTTCTTCTGGTAACCCAACCGTATAGAGCGTCGCTAATATAAAAGCCGCTTCAACATGCCCAGCTTCCGCCGCTTGAAGCATCCAACGCGCACCATCCTCAAGACTGGGAGGCACCACCTGACCATCTAGGTAAATGCGCCCTAGCCGAAATTGCGCCCCAACCACCCCATCTTTCGCCAATTGCCCCAATAATTGGACGCCACGTGCAGCATTCTTGCTCTCAAGAAGCTGAAGCGCATATGCCAATTTTGCCTGTGGGTTTAAAAAGGCTGAAAAACGCTGTTTTAAAGACATAGCCACTCATTTCACCAGAAACGACAAGGGCGCCCATAACAAGATTGGGCGCCCTCATATTCAAGCCTTTAAGGCTCTCTCATACCATTGCTGATAAGAGGTGCGATGCTGTTAAACAGATATTGCATGATCGTCCGTTTACCAACGTTAATATCTGCCGTGACAGGCGTACCGGGCGCTGGGTGAAAGAATGAAGGCTGCCCGTGCAACGTATAACGATCAATACGCAGACGCACACGATAGAACATCTGCCCTGCCGCAGAAGACGAGGGGGATGGCCCAGCAGAAGACGATGATGAATCCGCCGAAAAGGAATCCGCACTAATCACGTGGACCGTCGCTTCAGCACCGCCATATTGCGTGTAAGGGAAAGCCGCAAATTTCACGAGCGCACGATCACCAACCTGAACAAAGGCGGCATCATTCGCTTGCATAACAGCTTCCATCTCAACCCCTGCTCCCGTAGGAACCAGCGTCGCAAAAGACTGTGCTGTCTCTAAGACGGAGCCTACCGATACCTTCGCTAGCGTCAGCACAATACCATCTTCCGGTGCGCGTAGCAGGATCAAATCATGCCGCAAATGATCCTTCTGATACTGACTACGGTATTCGTCCAGCCGGTGCTGCGTATCTGACAAATACGTATAAATTTGTGCTTTCCAGTTCGCCGCATAGCTTTCTTGCTCAGCACGTGTCGCCAGCAGCTTGCTCGATGCGCTATTCGCTTCTTGCTGTGCTGAGATTTCTGCACGCTCCGCTTCCATCAAGTCACTTTGTGCAGAAAGCGTTGACAAACGTGACCCCACTTGGTCCGCCTGTTCGCGCTGGCGCATTTTTAGCACTTCCGTGTAAAGATGCGCCTTACCGCCATACATAGCAGCATTTGCACGGCTGGCCTGAATATCACTCTGCAAACTAGCAATTTGCTGATCATAATCTTCCATACGTGCGCGATACTCAGCCGTACGACGTTGGAATGCTGCCCCTTGCTCGACCGACGCCAGAATATGCATATCAGGCTTATAATCACGCCCGTCAGCTTCCGCCCGCAAACGATCAGCTTCCGCCTGATATGCAATCATTTGCTGCCGTACATTGACAACATCGGCTTCTGTCAATGTCGGGTCCAAATGCGCAATTACGTCCCCTTTATGAACATAATCACCAGTATGCACATCAATAGACTTCACAATAGAAGTCTCTAAAGGCTGAATAAGGATAGTCGGCTGCGTAGACGTTAACCGACCCGTCGTCGAAACAACCCGATTAAGGGGGAACCACGTCATTCCCGCCAAACACGCGAAGAAGAGCCCAGCAATCAGCCATATCATGTAACGGGCCGACGCCGTGGCGGGGAGATTAACATAGCCTTGCGTTGGAGAATGGAACTCCAAAAGCGCTAGCGGCATATCACCCGGAGCGAACGGATCCGTCGCAGGACGTGGACCTTCTGGAGTACCCGTCATAGGCACTTCATCACCCGCACCATTATGAGGAGTCATATTAGATGCACTCATGCGCTTATTCTCCCTCACCCAGTGGCTTCACATCATGCGACGTGGACTCTCTGTTCAAATGACGGTTCTGTTGCAGCCACAAGGTACGGTAAATCTCACAACGCTCCAAAAGAACATCATGTGGGGCAATATCGACCAACCCACCCTGATCCATAACCGCAATTTGATGACAATCCACCAGTGAGGATAGTCGGTGAGACACGATCACCATCGTGCGCCCGTGGCTAATACGCTTCAGATTTGCATTCACCAATGCTTCTGATTCTGGATCAAGCGCTGAGGTCGCCTCATCCAAAATCATCAATTTCGGATCGCTAATCACCGCGCGGGCAATCGCTAGACGCTGACGCTGACCGCCCGAAATGTTAGTCGAACCTTCTTCAATCCACGTATCATACCCGGCTGGCATGCGTTCAATGAATTCTTCAGCACCAGCCAAACGAGCCGCGCGAATAGCGTCTTCAATCGTCAATCCTGGACGTCCTGCAGTAATATTCTCCATGATCGACCCACGGAACAAGAAGTTATCTTGCAGAACAACACCAAAAGAGCGACGTAGATGCGTTAGGTTAATTTCACGAATATCAACACCATCCAAGCGCAAATACCCGGTATAATTACGGCTCACACCTTGGAGAAGACGCGTAATCGTTGACTTACCAGAACCAGAGCGGCCAACCAGCCCCAGCATCGTACCTGCAGGAATGTCAAAACTGACATCCTTCAAGGCCCGCGTCGTAGAACCAGGGTAAGAGAAGTTAATGTTCGAGAAGGACAAAGCCCCCTTCACAACCGGGCGCATACCCGTTGTCAGAGCTTTCGTCTCCGTCGGCTGGTTCAAGACTGCACCAGCTTCACCAAGCGAAACCATCACTTCATTGAACGATTCCAGCAATCGGGCAATACCTACCAGAGGTGATGCAACGCGCCCCCCCAAAAGCATAAAGCCTGCCAACGCACCGCCGGATAGGTTGCTATGATTTGTCAGCACCAAATAAGCACCAATCAAAATCACACCACGGTTAATAAACGCATCAAACGGCATAATCAGCGTCTGGGGCCACGCTGCCATACGCCCAGCCGCCAATTTCCAGCGCACCACATTCGCGGTCACCCGGTCCCATTCTTCGCGGCGTGTTGGCTCAAGAGCCAGCGTCTTCACGGTACGAATACCCGCAATGCTCTCATACAAAACCGAGCTACGCTTCATTTCTGCACGCACTTGACGCGACATCACACGCGTCACTAACGGCAAGAACACAATCACGATCAGACCAATACACCCTGCACCAGCCAAGGTCATCCACGCCAAGGTCGCGCTCAGCATAAACAAGATGGGCAAAATAACGAGCAGCGTGAAAAGGTCTAGGAACGTGGTCATGAGCTGCCCAGTCAGGAAGTCACGCACCTTAAAAATGGCCATAAACCGGCCAAGAACTTCGCCTGTTTGCTCACGTTCATAAAACTCAAGCGGCAAAGCCAGCAAACGGTTGAACGCATGCAAAGAAATACGCGCATCAAGACGTGACGACAGAACCAGTGAAAGCTCACGCCGACCATAGGTAATCAAGATTTCATAAAAACTCAAAACCACGACGAAGGCGGCCATTGAAATCAACGTCGCCATCGAGTGGTAATTCACCACGCGGTCAATAACCTGCATCACAATCAAAGCAGGAAAAACTTGCAGAATTGACAAGACGATAGACGCCAAAGAGATGTCGCGCAAAATTTTCTTTTCGCGCAAAACCATCTTCGCAAACCACAATATATCAAAGCGGGCATCGGCCTCACTTTCATCCTTGCGGCGTTTTACGAGCAAGACATCCCCGGTCCAGACTTGGCTAAGGCGGACTTCATCCACGGCAACAGGGACATCACCATCACCGCCCATTGGGTCACGGAGCCACACCACACCTTTCTCGGGGTCACTCGCGACCATAAGACCGGCGGATCCATCACGGAACATCAGAACAACTGGCGGCGTATTCCCCATACGCACCAAGTAGCGCCAACGTAGACGCATCCCCTTAGCGACGGCCCCTTGATCATTCAACCAGCGCGCCAATGAGGCTGGAGAAGGCGATTCTTCACCGGGTTCAGCGGCAAAATCTTGAATATCCAACTCGACCCCGTGAAAACGGGCGGCCGCCATAGCGGCATAAAGTCGGATTACTGCCGGAGTCACTTTTATCCCCGGCCCTGACACAGGATGCGTCTGCTCCACGAAAAATCCTCTATGCTGCGGTCCCGCACAGGCGGCATCGTAGTCTGCCATACCCACTCATACTTAATGAATAGTCAAGACAAACTGTTTCGTCACCTCCCTCTCATCAATATGTCTATATTTCTTCACATAAGAAAAAGTTTTACAACTCAATCAATATATTTAACTCTTTGCCTATAATAATGGTTTTCCCCACTAATCTGCGCTTTATCATTCAAAAAACACTCTATCATTACGACATGACACGTTACGAACTGGGCACCTGATGCAATTCTCCCACGATTACGCTCTCCTGCCAGAGCATTTCTCCGCAAAAATTGCCCCGAGATTGTCTTCCCAGCGCCCTCAGCTCATCACTCTCAACAGCGACTGGGCGGAAACATTAGGCCTCTCGCCTGCGTGGTTACGCACACACGCTGGCATAAATCTTCTCTCCCAAGGCACCACGCCAGATGGTCATTTACCCATCGCCATGGCGTATGCAGGACATCAATTCGGACATTTTGTCCCATCTCTCGGTGATGGGCGCGCCGTTCTTGTTGGTGAACTCACAACCAAAAACGGTCAGAAACATGACCTTCACCTCAAGGGCTGGGGCCGTACCCCCTTCTCACGCAATGGCGACGGAAAAGCCGCTCTCGGCCCCGTCTTACGAGAAATGCTCATCAGTGAAGCCATGGCAGCTTTCGGCATCCCCACAACGCGCAGCCTTGCCGCCACACTCACCGGCGAAACGGTACAACGAGACACCGCTCTACCCGGTGCCGTACTCGCCCGTACGGCACGCAGTCATGTTCGAATCGGCACTTTTCAATATTTTGCCGCCCGCCAAGACCATGAAGCACTTGCGGTCCTGCTGGATCACGTCATCACACGCCTCTATCCAGACCTCGCCAATACCCCCAATAAAGCCTTGGCATTGCTCCAAACCGTTATTCACAAACACGCTCGACTCGTCGCCCAATGGCTGCATATTGGATTCGTGCATGGCGTCATGAACACCGATAATATGTCTATCGCCGGAGAAACCATTGATTACGGCCCTTGCGCCTTCCTCGATGCTTACGACCCCGAAGCCTGCTTTAGCTTCATAGACCGTGGCAAGCGCTACGCTTATGGCAACCAGCCTGATATGGCCCTTTGGAATCTTGGGCGCTTTGCTGAATGCCTCCTGCCGCTCATTCATTCAGATGATAATATGGCGGTTGAGCAGGCCACTGCCGGCCTCAAAGACTTCGATCGTGTTTTCTCAGAACATTATCTAACCGGGTGGCGCAAAAAATTGGGCCTATTCACCGAAGCACCAGCCGATACAAGGCTCATCGCCCAATTACTCGACATCATGCAGCGCCAACAACTCGACTTCACACAAAGCTTCCGTGCACTCAACACCACGATACGCACACAAAACCCTGAGCCTTTCTTAGCCCTTTGCTCAAACCGCGACGAAGGCCAACACTGGTACACACAATGGCAAGAACGCATCGCACAGGAGGCCATCTCTCAAGACGATCGCTTCAACGCTATGCAGCGAGTGAATCCTCGTATTATCCCGCGAAACCACTTAGTCGAACACGCCATCAATGCCGCTTATGATGGGGACTTCAAACCGTTCGAACACCTACAAGAAGCATTACGTACGCCATATCATGACGCGGATGATAGCTTTAACGCCCCGCCACGCCCTGAAGAACGCGTCCTTCATACCTTTTGTGGAACTTAACGACCTCTCAAGCGACGCTTGGCACCGGAGACAGAACCGGACGACGATTCTTAAACAGGCGTCGCGCCCGCTCCACGAGAAGCGATAAATCAGGCATGGATATACCATGCAACTCCCGCACCGTGTCGTGGGTCGCATAAAACCGGAACACAGCTCCGGCGTCGGCCATAATCGCAGTGCCTAAAAACACACCATCGACATGAATGACCTTGGAACTCAACATGGATCTCGACCTTAGATAAAACCGCCCAAAAGCACGGGCTCCCTTCTGAACACGCGTCATGCCATAATGTTCCCTACAGTCGAGTGACCGTTTTATGATATCGCAAGGCTATTTCATGGCATCGCCCGATATCCAGTATGCTGGCCCGGCACTCACACGATAAAGAATGACCCTCGCCATAGGCGGTAAGAGACACACCACTCATGACCACATCACATCACCGCGCTGCTGACCTCCCCAATCTCTGGCTGCCCTATAGCCAAATGCAGACGACCGCATGGCCCGTCACCGCCGCGAAAACCGCAGGCAGCACCATCACATTGGATGATGGGCGCATATTGATTGACGGTATCGCCTCATGGTGGACCGCATGCCATGGCTATAATCACCCCCATTTGCGCGCGGCACTGGTCGCACAAGCGGAAACCATGCCGCATGTCATGTTTGGCGGGATGATCCATGAACCCGCCAAACGCCTCGCCGCCCGTTTGGCGGCCCTCCTCCCCGGAGACTTAGAGCGCGTCTTTTTCACCGATTCTGGTTCAGTCGCGATGGAAGTGGCCGTGAAAATGGCTATCCAATTTCAGCTCAACAACAACCACACAGGCCGCACCAAGATTCTTTCTTTTCGCGGGGGCTATCACGGGGACACGCTCGGCATGATGGCTATCTGTGACCCCGAAGAAGGCATGCACAGCCTCTTCGCCGGTGTCCTACCAGAACACATCATCGCAGACCTCCCCACCGATGCCGAAAGCACCCACAAGCTCGAACAGTTGCTGTCTGAGCGTGGTGACGAAATCGCGGCCATTGTAACAGAACCCCTCGTGCAGGGCGCAGGCGGCATGCTCTTCCACGAACCCGCCGTTCTACAAACGCTTCGCACGCTCTGTGACCGCTTTGGCCTCCTACTGATCCTTG
Organism: Neokomagataea thailandica NBRC 106555; assembly: GCF_001598495.1. Lineage (GTDB taxonomy): Bacteria > Pseudomonadota > Alphaproteobacteria > Acetobacterales > Acetobacteraceae > Gluconobacter > Gluconobacter thailandicus_A. The sequence goes on along the minus strand of NZ_BCZB01000001.1, from coordinate 17,271 downwards.
ATGAAGTCTTTACGGGCTTTGGGCGCACCGGCACCATGTTTGCCTGTGAGCAGGCCCAAATCACCCCCGATATCGTCGCACTTTCCAAAGCCCTCACCGGCGGCACCATGGCATTAGCGGCAACCGTTGCCCGGCGCTCGGTCTTTGAAGCATTTCTCTCAGACGACCCCAGAAAGGCCCTCATGCACGGCCCCACCTTCATGGCGAACCCACTAGCCTGTGCCGTCGCCAATGCCTCTTTAGACCTTTTTGAACAGGAGCCATGCCTCCAACACGTCGCCCAGATCGAAGAACAACTCCACAAAGAACTCGAACCCTGCCGAGACTTGCCGAATGTCCGCGATGTCCGCGTTATGGGCGCCATTGGCGTGGTCGAACTCACGGCCATCCCTGACCCGGAAGGGCTCAAACGTGCCTTTTTAGAGCATAAGGTCTGGGTCCGCCCCTTCCGTACGATTGTCTATCTCACGCCCGCCTTCACCATCACCCCAGATGAACTCACCCATCTGACACGCAGCATCCACAGCGTTTTACAGAGCCACACATGACCCGGTTTGACACATATTTCGAAGCCGCTTTGTCAGAACGGGCCGCTCAAGGCACCCGCCGTACCCTGCGCCCCATCACGCGCCATAACGGCACAATACAACGTGACGGGCGGCACCTCGCGGATGTTGCATCAAATGATTATCTCGGCTTGGCAGACCACCCACTGCTGCGCGAACGTGCCGCCGAATGGGCCCAACGTTTTGGCACCGGCGCACGTGCCTCACGCCTCGTCACCGGCACGCTCGACCTGCATGACGCCGTAGAACACAAAATCGCCGCGTTCAAAAAAGCTGAGGCCGCATTGCTCTTCGCCAGTGGTTGGCAGGCCAATGCCGCCGTCATCCCGGCACTTTGCGCACTCTCTCTCGCCCAAACAGGGCACAAAATGCTGGCGTTCACAGATCGCCTAAACCATGCCAGCTTGCATCATGGCTTCGCCGCCGCCGATATTCGCCAGCAACGCTTTGCCCATAATGACCTCGCCCATCTCGAACAGCTTCTCATACGCCATGCGGACACACCCGGCCTGCGTATGATCGTGACCGAAAGCGTGTTCTCCATGGATGGAGACCGCGCTGACATCCCTGCCCTCCGCGCCTTGGCGGACCGCTATAACGCGCTCCTTTATATCGATGAGGCCCATGCAACCGGCGTGCTCGGCACAGATGGACGCGGCCTTGCAGACGGACAAGCTGACATCATTATGGGGACATGCTCAAAAGCCATGGGCGGCATGGGGGCCTTCATCGCGGGCTCACATGCTTTGCGCGATTATCTGATCAATCATGCCTCTGGCCTCATTTATAGCACGGCACTACCACCCGCCGTTCTCGGCGCCATTGATGCCGCGCTAGACCTGCTTCCATCCTTAAACGAACGCCGAGAAACACTCCAAAGCAACGCAGCCCACCTACGCACACGCCTCCACGCGGCGGGCTTATCCACCCTCGACTCAAGCACCCAAATCATACCGGTTGTTTTCAGCAGCCCAGAACGCACACTCGCCATTGCACAGACGCTAGAAGACGCCGGCTTCCTCGTTGGAGCAATCCGCCCACCCACAGTCCCCAAAGACACAGCCCGTCTACGCCTAGCCCTGCATAGCGCTTTGGACCACAACAGCCTGAACACATTAGCGGATATTATTCTGCAAGAGGCCATCTCATGACCCTGCCACTCTACCTCGTCCATGGCTGGAGCTATGACCATAGTTTCTGGCAGAAGATGCTAAAGCACCTTCCAGAATACACAGCCATATGCACCGATTCTGGCTATTATGGTGAAGACCTCACACCGAGCTTACCCACCACACCCTTCCTCGCAATCGGCCATTCCGCCGGTGTGCTGGACCTTCTAACGCACCCTCTCCCCCATTGCGTTGGGATCGTGTCCTTTAATGGCTTTGCGCGCTTTAGTGCCGCCCCCGATCATTCCCATGGCATCCCTGCCCGCATCATCACCCGTATGCGCCACCACCTCACCAAAGACCCGACCAAGACACTCCTTAATTTCCGTGAACAATGCGGTGATCACACTCCCGTACCAAACACACCCAACGTCATCCGACTTGACCACGGCCTCGACCAACTCGAAACCCGTGATGCCCGCGCGAAAGCCACCCAGTGGGGCGAACGCCTCTTCTGGCTCACAGGAGATCATGACCCCCTCACCCCAGCACGAGTTGGCTTCCAAACTGGCAACGGCTCATCCCTGCCCGGCGGCCACTGCCTACCACAAGAATATCCAGAAGAATGCGCCGCACTCATCCGCCAAGCCCTACACATCACAGGCCAAGCATCATGCTAGATGCCCGAAAACGAGCCCTCATGGCGCGCTTTGGTGCGGCGGATACATATGATCAAGCGGCCCATATCCAAAGACGCTGTGCACAACTCACCGCAAACACGATCGCAGCCACCGGCCAGCATACGCCCAAAAATATTCTCGAATTCGGCTGCGGTACGGGGTTTTTAACGCATCACATACGGCAGCTTTTCCCACATGCTTCCATCCTTGCCACAGATCTCGCTCCCGGCATGCTTGCCCGCGCAGAGACGCAACTTGGCTCTAATAACATCCGCTATCACATGATGGATGGTGAAAACCCCGATGTCTCCGGGCCTTTTGACCTCATTGCCTCAAGCCTCTGCATGCAATGGTTCCAAAACCGTCCACAAGCGCTAGAGCGCCTCTGCGCACGCCTTGCCCCCAATGGACGATTGATTGTCGCCACGCTCCTTTCCGGAAGCTTGCAAGAATGGGTCAATGCGTGCGCGGCTGAACACGCGCCTTGCGGCGTCCCGCATTACCCGACCGAAGAACAGCTTACGCAAGATTGGCCAAGCTCTATTCCCGGAGAGAGACACTGGCAAAGCCATGACCTCATTGACCCTACCCCCTCCGCCAGCGCTTTCTTACGCGGCCTACGTCAAATCGGCGCTTCCCTCCCGCGCGATGATGCTCGCCCCGCCACGGGCGCAGCTTTACGCCGCGCGATGAAACGCTTTGACGCAGAGCATAAAGGCGTCACCTACCGCATCGGAATCGGTATTTTTCACAAAGGACACACAGCATGACACGCGGCGTTTTTGTTACCGGTACCGATACAGGGATCGGCAAGACCCTCACCTCAGCCATCCTCACCACCGCATGGCAAGCAACCTACTGGAAACCACTCCAAACCGGCCTTAATGAAGAAGAAGGCGATAGCCCCACCGTCAGCCGCCTGGCCAACCTCACACCAGAACGCCTCATTCCCCCCGCATACGCACTGCAGGAACCATTGGCCCCATCGGCCGCCGCCGCCTTAGAGGGCATCCACATTGATCCTGACCGTTTAACCCTACCGAATGTTGCTGCACCGCTCGTCGTAGAAGGCGCGGGGGGCGTGATGGTGCCGGTATATGATGACGTGTTGATGATTGATCTGATGGTGCGCTTTGCTCTGCCGGTCGTTCTCGTCGCCCGCAGTGGCCTTGGCACCATTAATCACAGTTTGTTGACTATTGAGGCCCTAAAACAGCGTGGGATTGAAATTTTAGGCGTTGTATTTAGCGGGAAGGAAAACCCTGATAATATGCGAATGATTGAACATTTTAGCGGTGTAAGAACGCTGTTTACAGTCCCTCACATAGCGCATATTTCGCCCCAAAGCGTCACATACCATGCCAAAAACGTTCCAACATTTCACAGCCTCGTCCACAAAGCCTGACCAACATTAAATGTAATTTGCAAAACGCCGCCATCGAAATGCCATGTCTGCACCGTGTAACGTGCACCTCAACAGGACGATCTTACGTTAACCCCTCAGGCACCCATGCTTTTCTTCCTTTTCTCACAAGAAAAGAGCATTCTGGGTCCACTGCATTTTAAAGGTTCTAAACACAACTATGACTATGCTGCGCCGCGATCTGGTAAAATTAGGAGCCGGCCTGTCACTTCTCGGGACAGGCTGGACCGCCCGCGCCCAAACGCCACCCACCGCCCCACAGCCCCAACAGCCCAAAGCCACCGCCTTCTCTGAAGATACGGTACGGGATATGGCGCGGAACTTGGCACGCTCAGCATATTCTCCTCCTCCTCAGTCCTTGCCTGCCCCTTTGTCCTCTCTCAGCTTCGATCAATATCGGGGCATTACCTACAATACGGACAAAGCCCTCTGGCGAGGGCAGAACCTTGCCTTTGAGGTCGAGTTCTTCCCACGCGGATTCCTCTACCGCCCGCGTATCGAAATGCATGAAGTGGTCGACGGGCAAGCAAGTGCCGTCCCATATGACCCAGACCTATTTAACTACGCAGACCCCCTCCTGCGTACGACCGACAATGTCGGCTTCGGTGGGTTGCGCCTGCGTTACGCCATCAACACACCCGGCGTCATGGAAGAATTTGCCGTTTTCTTAGGTGCGTCGTACTTCCGCGCTATCGCAAAAGGGCAGACCTACGGCCTCTCTGCACGTGGTTTTTCAAACGGAACCGGCGACCCTCGCGGAGAAGAATTTGCTCTTTTCCGGGCCTTCTGGCTCGAAAAACCCGCTCCCGGCGCGGACTCACTCGTCGTGCATGCCCTGCTCGACAGCCCATCGGTCACAGGCGCCTTCCGCTTCACCATTCGCCCGGGTGACGCCACCGTCTTTGACGTCCAATCCTCACTCTTCCCACGTCAAGACATGGCCGAAGCTGGCCTCGCCCCCCTGACCGGTATGTTCTACTTCGATACGAACGACCATACCCGCGTCAATGACTGGCGCCCTGCCGCCCATGACAGTGAAGCCTTACAAATCTGGACTGGCACCGCCCAGCAGCTCTACCGCCCCTTGGCCAACCCAACCGATCTACAATTTTCCGCCTTTGCCGATGACGGACCACAAGGTTTCGGCCTCATGCAGCGCAAACGCGCCTTCGCGGATTATCAAGACCTTGCCCTAAACTATGAAAAACGCCCATCCGCATGGATCGAGCCCATCGGCCACTGGGGGAAAGGCGCAATCGACCTCGTTGAGATTCCAACACCCAATGAGGTCAACGATAATATCGTGACCTTCTGGCGCTCGGAGCGCCCGCTCAAAGCTGGGCAACAATATGATTACACTTATCGCATCACATGGGGCTGGGACACACCTGCCCCCACACACCTCGCCCGTATTGGTGCCACACGCATTGGCAGCGTGCCGGGCAGCGAGAACGCACAGCTTTTCGTCATCGACTTCACAGGCGAACCCTTCGTAAACTGCCCGCCTGACACGCATTTCCATCTCTTGCCGCAATCAACGCAAGGCACCATTCGTAACGTGGTCGTGGAAGCCAACCCTCCCATTCATGGCTGGCGCGCCATGTTTGAATTTGACCCCGCAGACGCCAAAGCGGCTGAACTTCAAGTTCAACTTGCGAATGATCAAGGCCCTATTTCTGAAAAATGGATGTATCGGTGGACACTCTAACCGACACGCACACCCCCTTCATGCCCCAGCACGCCCCACTGGGTATGAAGGCACAAAACCTCCACAAAGCACCAGAGCGCTATGGCCGCTCCGGTCCGCGCTTGCCCACAACACCCGCTCTTTTGTGGCTGCGTAGAGTCTTTGTTTTTGGTGGTGCCATTGCACTGACTGCTTTTGGGGCTGAGCACATCAACCGCGTGTTCAATGCCATGGGCGTCACCCCCTTAGGCATCATGATCATGGTGTTGTTTGTGGTGCTGGGGTTCTGGATTGCCCTCTCCTTCACCTCCAGCCTTGGCGGTTTCGTCTCACTCTTAAGACGTGGCGGATTAGGCCTCGGCATTCACCGTACCGGCCCATTACCTACTCTTAAAAGCCGCACCGCCGTCCTCATGCCAACCTATAATGAGGACCCAGAACGCGTACTGGGTGGCCTGCGTGCGATTTATGATAGCCTCAACGCAACAGGACAGATCGACGCTTTCGATTTCTTCATTCTCGCAGACACAACCAACCCAGACGTTTGGGTGCAAGAAGAGCGTGCCTTTCTCGCCCTGCGTGAAAGCACGGGCGACGCACAGCGTATTTTCTACCGCCGCCGCCACCGCAACACAGACCGCAAAGCAGGCAATATTGGTGAATGGGTCACGCAATATGGCGGTGCCTATGACCATATGCTTACCCTTGATGCCGATAGCGTCATGGATGGGAGCCTGATTGTCCGCGTTGTCTCCGCTATGGAACACCACGCCAATGTGGCCCTAATCCAAACCCTCCCCGTCATTATCGGTGGCCGCACATTATTCGCCCGCATGCAGCAATTTGCTGGGCGTTTATACGGCCCTCTCATCGCGCATGGCGTCGCATGGTGGCACGGTTCCGAAGGCAATTACTGGGGGCATAACGCGGTCATCCGAACCAGAGCCTTTGCTGAACAAGCAGGCCTACCGCACTTACCCGGCAAACCCCCTTTTGGCGGGCACATCCTCAGCCATGACTTCGTGGAAGCCGCCCTCATGCGGCGTGGGAACTGGGCCATTCACATGGTTCCCGGCCTGTTTGGCTCATACGAAGAAAGCCCCCCATCCCTCACCGATGTTGCAATCCGTGACCGGCGCTGGTGCCAAGGGAACCTCCAACACGCCAAGCTTTTGGGCACAAAAGGCATGCATTGGGTCAGCCGCGTCCACATGCTCATGGGCATTGGCTCCTACGTCACGTCTCCTTTATGGCTGCTGTTCCTACTAGTAGGGATTCTTATCTCCCTTCAGGCACATTTTTATCATCCGAATTACTTTGGTAACGGCCTGACCCTGTATCCTCATTGGCCACAGGTTGACCCGGTTCAAGCCAAATACGTGTTCATCAGTACGATGATGATCCTTCTAGCCCCCAAAGGCCTATCCTTCATCGCTGCCTTGTTTGACCGGGAAACACGGCGTGGCGCCGGTGGACTGATCCGCCTTGCCATATCCATCGTGCTCGAAACCCTGATTGGCGGCCTGATCGCCCCCATCGCCATGCTGATCCAAACATCCGGGATTCTTTCCATCCTCTTGGGGCGCGATTCCGGCTGGAACGCACAGAACCGTGACGATGACCGCGTATCCTTGAAAGAGGTCGCACGCGGCTATTGGGTCTATACTGTTTTTGGCATTGCGCTTGCCGTTGCCGCATGGTCCGTTTCCGAAGCACTCTTCTTGTGGATGCTACCGGTTTTGGTCGGCCTCGCTCTCGCCATCCCTCTTGCAGCCCTTACGGCAAGCCGGGATGTCGGGCTGGGCCTACGACGCCTTGGCCTTTTGCTCATTCCCGAAGAAACAGCGCCCCCCGCCATTCTGCAACTTGCCAGTGCCAATGAACAACGGCGGATCCAAGCCCAAAATGCACCTGACCGCCCACCAGAAGAAGCTTTTGCAGCCCTTCGAACCAACCCCTCGCTGTTGAAAGCACACCTTGATGCTCTCCCAGCGCCACGCCAACCGGGTAGCAATATTGACGCTCACCTACTGGTCGGGCTGGTTAAACTGCGCGAGGCCTCCACTCTAGACGCTGCCCTCAAACATCTCAGCCGCGCTGAAAAAGCGGCTGTTTTGGGTTCCACTGAAGGCGTCTCCCTGATCTGTGCCCTCCCCTCTTAGGAGGCTCTAATCACGGTGGCAGGTTCTGCCACCGCTCACCATAAAAAACCCGTCCTTTACAATGGTAACACTTTTGGGAGTGCGTCAGCCCCACCATCAGTCGGCCTGCAGATCTTTCAGTCATGTTACATTTTTTAACACAACCCCTTCAAAATTTGTTATCTTTTTGATAAAATAATCTAAATTAAAGTTATGTGAGAATAAAATACATGACAAATCAGACATTTATGAATGATCCTCAGCCTGCATTTTATCAAAATGGCGTCTGGACACTCTATGCTTTGACCGACTGTAACTACCCAAACGGAAATGGAACCAGTTGGAGTCGCTGGACCTCGACCGACCTCACTCATTGGACCAACCAAGGTACAGCCATCCAAAAATATACCAATGAATATGGTGACCCATGGAGCGGTACCATTATCGCCGATACAGAGAACACAGCAGGCTTTGGCAGCAATGCTATTATTGCTCTTACAACCGTTTCTGGAAAAGAAGGGGAAGGCCAATCAACCGCGTTATGGGTGTCTCAAGACAACGGCAAGAGTTTTTATTTCGATAAAATCGTCATGCCTAACCCCTACAGTAACACGTCAAACGCCAATAATGCACAGGCCTTCAGAGATCCGCGTGTAACCTGGATGGCCGATACCAAAAGCTGGGTCATGACCTTAGCTGAAAATCACAAAATCAGTTTTTATACGAGTACAGACTTACAAAACTGGCACTACCAGTCAGGATTCACAAACGATACCCTCAACACATTGGGGGCCATAGAGTGCCCAACCTTATTTCCCATCGCGCTGCAAGATGCCAATGGAAACATCATTGGTAGCAAATGGATTTTGATGTGCAGCGCCAATGGCTACCAGACAGGATTTACCACCGGAGCTCATTATTGGAGCGGGGAGATGGTCAATGGCACATTCGTAGCAGATGATACACGCGGTTCTTGGCTCGATAGCGGATCAGATTTTTACGCAGCAACTGTCTACGCCGAGAAGGGCATAACCTCGACACCACAAACTTCTTATTACGCAACGGCATGGAAAAATAACTGGGAATACGCCAATAAAGTAACCGGAGCCGGTTACTACGGCGATATGACCCGTACACGAGTTTTAACATTTCACCAGACTGACCAAGGGCAAAAGCTCTTCAACGATGTCTTATGGCATGGCAAACCCTTTGTATTTGATCAGGTCTTTGGCAGCGAGGTCTTTGACCGCCCTTTAACCCCCTCAACACCGCAGCTTTTGGACCGAATGAGCGAAGATAGTACGTCGTCATCACTGTTCTTTGCGTCTTTTTCTCGGATGGGGAATGAATGGCCGGATACAATTACCATCACGCTCCAAAGCGGTGCAGGCACACCCATTACCCTCATTCTCTCGCCTCAACAAAACTCTGTTCAGCTCCAGCGATCAGAATCAGGCTATACGCCGGATATGAGCAGCGAATGGCAAAGTCCCCGCAACGCATTCCTAAACTTTGGCAATAAAGTTACAGTCTTTGCTCTGATTAATAAGAACGGAATTGAAGTCATTTTCAATAATGTCGCCCTGTCCATGACCTCCCTGGTTTTCCCAACGTCAAAAATTGGTACGCCAGAAATTACCGTCAGTAATGGTCAAGTGAATATCGATCATTTCGGCGTCGGCCCCCTTCCGGGAGATCAACAGGTCTTAAATACAGATAATGACCACTGTTTCCTCGCTGGCACTCTCATAGAGACACCCGATGGCGACGTGCCCATTGAAACAATTACCGTTGGAGCACAAGTCGCCGTCTATAAAAAAGAGGGCCGTATCTTCCAGCCTGTCATCTGGAGTGGAGCACGTTTTATCTGCACAGACCCGAACGAAGCCGATCCAGAGCGCGCCCGCGCTCCAGTTCGTATCGTCAAAGGGGCATTAGGGGATAATATTCCTTATACAGATCTTCTCGTCACGCCCGATCATGGACTTTACCTTGACGGTGCCCTTGTCCCCGCAAGAATGCTCGTCAATGGCTCTTCAATCCGGTACGATCGGAACATCACAGAGTATTGGTACCATCATATCCAATGCGATGAACACAGCCTCATTCGTGCCTGCGGCGCTTTAAGCGAAAGCTATCTCGACGCCCATAACATACGCCGCTTATTTGCAGGACAGGATGTTCAGCCCGAACCCTACACCAAAGCCAAAGATAGTCTGCGCCTGCGCACTGACCGACCATTCGTCGAGGCAATGTTTCATATATTAGCGGCACGCTGCGGCGCTGCGGCGCTGCAACCCGAAACAACACGCGACACGGCTCTTAAAATCACCGCAGAGGATGGCCGCCCCCTGACCTTCGTACGCAGAACAGGCCGATACGCTATTTTTAGAATCCCCGCTCAAACACGCCACGTGCACCTTATCTCAAAGGCCGATCGGCAAGATCAAGCCATTGGCCCATTTATGGATGACCGTCGTATGCTGGGACTTCTGGTTGGCGCGATCCAAATCTGGACCGGTGATACATCTCAACACCTAAACCACCATCTAACCGCCGCTCATTTACCAGGATGGCACGGCCTTGAAGCGCCCAATATGCGCTGGACGAATGGAAACGCCTATCTTCCTTTGTCCGATATGCACGAACACGAGAGATTACTGAGCATTGAAATCATCAATACCGCACTTTACCGTGTAACCCCTGAACACATCCTTCCACATTAAATGGCACGTTAACACGCAGCCATAAGCGCCTTTACAGCCCATTAAAAATGGCTGTAAAGGCGCTTTCCTCTCAGGCTCCATCTCGGCACAGTATTCCTATCCAAGCCTTCACCCAGCAGCCGAAGCTCATCGCCTGCAATCACACAAAATGAGGCCATTCAGCACCCATCTTGCGCGTAATAAAACCCGTCAGACGGGTAAGCGAATCAAATAATCAAAGGCTGACAAGGATGCCTTTGCGCCTTCACCGGTCGCAATCACAATCTGCTTATACGGCACGGTCGTCGCGTCACCTGCTGCAAACACACCCGGAACAGACGTCGCACAATGATCATTGATCACGATCTCACCATACGGGGACAGGTCCAGTGCGCCTTTCAGCCATTCCGTGTTTGGTAACAAACCAATCTGCACAAAGACACCATCCGCTTTAATCTCTTGGGATACGCCATCAACATCGCGGTAAGTCAGACCGGTCACTTCCTTGCCATTGCCCTGAATCTCCACCGTCAGAGCATTGGTCAGCACCGTAACGTTCTTCAAGCTATGCAGCTTATCTTGCAGAACCTTATCCGCCTTCAGTTGTGCACCGCGCTGCAACAGCGTGACGTGAGACACAATACCCGCCAAATCAATGGCCGCTTCAACGCCACTATTACCACCGCCAGCAACCACTACCGGACGGCCCTTATAGAACGGACCATCACAATGCGGGCAATACGCCACGCCCTTGGTCATGTATTCTTTCTCACCCGGCACACCAAGCTGACGCCAGCGCGCACCCGTGGCCAAGATAATCGTCTTAGACCGCAGGCTTGCACCGCTCTCCAAAACAACCTCGTGCAACCCGACCTCATCTTGCTTCGGCACCAGCTTATTCGCACGCTGTGACGCAATCACTTCAACATCATACTGGCGAACATGGGCTTCAAACGCTGCGGCCAGATGTGGGCCTTCTGTTTCCTTTACGGAAATGAAGTTTTCAATCCCTGCCGTATCCATGACCTGACCACCAAAACGATCCGCCACAATACCCGTACGCAAGCCTTTACGCGCCGCATACACAGCAGCCGATGCACCAGCAGGGCCACCGCCCAAAACAAGCACATCAAACGGCGCAAGATCACCCAGCTTCGCCGCAGCACGCTCAACGGAAGACTCATCAAGCTTCGCCAGAATCTGCGCCACATCCATCCGACCGGATGAGAACGGCACACCATTCAGATAAACCTGCGGCACCGTACGAATACCGCGCTCTTCCACCTCAGCTTGGAAATCCGTACCATCAATCGCAATATGCTTAATCTTCGGGTTCAGTACACTCATCGCATTGAGCGCTTGCACCACATCTGGGCAGTTTTGGCAGGATTGTGAAAAATACGTTTCAAACTGGAAATCACCATCCAGCGCACGAATTTGCTCAATCTGGTCGGCATCAATCTTCGGTGGGTGCCCGCCAACTTGCAGCAACGCCAGCACAAAAGATGTAAACTCATGGCCCATCGGCAGACCACCAAACGCCACCTGCTCCCGCGAACCCGCACGACGGATCACAAAGGATGGGCTGCGTGCATCTGTGCCTTGATCTGAAAAACTCACCTTGTCTGAAAGGCTAGCAACCTCTGCCAAAACATCACGAATCTCATTCGAACGCGCATCTGTTCCGAGCGTCGCTTCCAGAACGACGTTCTCGCGCAGATAGTCCATATAGGCGCGCATCTGGGTTTTCAGGTCGTCCTGAAGCATGGTTTTTCTCCCATTTTATCATCGGAAACAGAAGCAATAACCGCCTGCTATTCTACCGGTATTGCTAAAACAAAAACACTGGAGTGAGTAGAGGCCCGAAAGCCCCTACCCCGATACTGATCGCAGGGATCAGATCTTGCCAATCAGGTCGAGAGATGGCTTCAGAGTTTCTGAACCTTCTTTCCACTTTGCTGGGCAAACTTCACCTGGGTGAGCCGCAACATATTGAGCTGCACGAACCTTATCGAGCAGTTCCGTCGCGCTACGGCCTACGCCGCCAGAGGTGATTTCGATGTACTGAACCTTACCTTCTGGGTCGAGCAGGAAGGTACCACGGTCAGCCATGCCAGCTTCTTCGATGTACACATCGAATGCCTTGGAGATCGCACCTGTTGGGTCACCAAGCATCGTGTACTTGATCTTGCCAATTGCTGGTGACGTGTCGTGCCAAGCCTTATGCGTGAAGTGCTTGTCGGTAGACACACCGTAGATTTCAACGCCCAGCTTGTCGAACTCAGCTTGGTGGTCAGCGAGGTCTTCAAGCTCAGTCGGGCAAACGAATGTGAAGTCAGCCGGATAGAAGAAGAACACGGACCATTTGCCGCGAACGTCAGAATCCGTAACCGTCAAAAACTTACCATCACGGAAAGCATCAGTGCTGAAAGGAGCCAGCGTCGAGTTAATGCGAACCATCAGAAAATCTCCTGCTTTGTCGCTCTACGTTTAGAGACGGGAGTCTATGTCCCACAGAATGAAAAAAACAGGAAACAGTTACTGTCAATATGACTAATCGGTTTAACCGAATAATATATTTTTAATGAGAAATTTTATCGATCAGACCAATACCACACTCCCAGCGCACTCATGGACGCTCGAACACTTCTCCCCTACACTCAATACGTCATTACAAAATCAGGATAATGTCATGAATACAAAGTCTTGGGTGCGCGCCGTTTATGCGCTCTCTTTTACCGCTCTCGCAGGCACACAAGCGCAAGCAGCAGCGACCAATCCCTTTTTCACCGCCAGCACATTACCGTATCAAGCACCCCGCTTTGACCTCATTAAAGACAGTGATTACGCCCCCGCTTTTGAGCGCGGCATGGCCGATCACATGCGTGAAGTCCTCGCAATTGCAAACAACAAAGCCGCACCAACATTCGAGAACACCATTGTTGCCCTCGAAAAATCAGGCCGCTTGCTGGACCGCGTTCAAGAAACCTTCTTTGGTGTTTACCAAGCCAACAGCAACCCCGCTCTAGATAAGGTCGAAAGCCGTGAAGCGGCCCGCCTTTCCCAACATTCAGATGAAATCAACCTCAACCCACGCCTCTTTGCCCGCGTCAAAGCGCTCTATGATTCACGTGCCACATTAAATCTGGATGCTGAACAAGCACAGCTTCTCGATGTTTATTATCAGCAATTCGTCCACTCTGGCGCAGAGCTGTCCAAGGGCGATAAAATCAAACTTCGCGCGATCAACACGAAGCTGGCAAATCTCGAATCCGCGTATCAACAAAAACTGATCGCAGCCGCACGTGATGGCGCTTTGGTTGTCGACTCGAAAGACGCCCTCGCAGGTCTGGATGATGGCAGCATCGCCGGTGCCGCTAAAGCCGCAGAAAGCCGCAAACTCGCAGGGAAGTGGGTCCTCCCACTGCAAAACACCACGCAGCAACCGGCTCTAGAAGGCCTCAGCAACCGCGCCACACGCCAAGCTTTGTATGACCATAGCTGGAACCGCGCAGAGCGTGGTGACGCGAACGACACACGCTCCACCATCGCAGAACTCGCACAACTCCGCGCCCAAAAAGCGGCCTTGTTCGGCTACCCGAATTACGCCGCTTACACGCTCTATGATCAAATGGCCAAAACACCAGAAGAAGCCAACGGCTTCATGCAAAAACTGGTGCCTGCCATTGCCGCAGAACAGAAGAACGAAGTTAACCTTCTGCAAGATGCCATTCACCGTGATGGAGAGAACTTCTCTCTCATGCCGTGGGACTGGCAACGCTATGCCGAGCAGGTACGCCGCGAAAAATACGCCCTCAATCAAGACGACGTAAAACCCTATTTCGAACTCAAGACCGTACTGACCGATGGCGTCTTTTTTGCCGCAAATCAGCTTTACGGACTGACCTTCAAACCCCGCACAGACATCCCCGTCTACCACCCGGATGTCATGGTATTTGAAGTGTTCGACAAAGACGGCTCACAGCTTGGTCTGATGTATTTTGATTACTTCAAACGTGACACCAAATCTGGTGGCGCATGGATGTCTAACTTCGTTGGTCAATCCAAGCTGCTTGGCACAAAGCCTGTCATCTATAACGTGGCCAATTTCGCAAAAGCCGCACCGGGCCAGCCACAGCTCATCACGTCTGATGACGTAACGACCATGTTCCATGAATTTGGACATGCGCTGCACGGCCTGTTCGCAAGCCAGACATACCCGTCCCTCTCCGGCACAAGCGTTGCCCGTGACTTCGTCGAATTCCCATCTCAGTTCAACGAAAACTGGGCTTTTGACCCGAAAGTTCTAGCGCATTACGCACGGAATTATAAAACCGGCGCACCCATGCCTCAGGACCTCGTCGCGAAGATCAAAAAAGCCGCACGCTTTAACCAAGGCTACGCGCTGGGTGAAATCGTGGAAGCATCTGAACTGGATATGAAGTGGCACAGCCTGCCCGCTTCGGCCCCACGTCAAGATGTTGATAAGTTCGAGAGTGACGCCCTCAACAGCATGGGCCTAGACGTCACACACGTTCCCCCACGCTATCGTTCAACCTACTTCCTGCATATCTGGTCCAACGGCTACTCCGCCGGGTACTACGCTTACCTTTGGACCGAAATGCTGGATCAAGACGCTTTTGCATGGTTCACGCAGCATGGTGGCCTCACCCGTGAAAACGGCCAGCGCTTCCGCGATATGATCCTGTCCAAGGGCCATACGATGGATTACGCCCCCATGTTCCGCGCCTTCTACGGCAAAGACCCCGAAATCGAGCCGATGCTCGCGCATCGCGGTTTGACGGCGCAATAATAACCCCCCCCTGTCGGACCATCCGGGCGCTGCCCGGACCCGGCAGGGATCTTGATCCCTGCACCCTTATTATTTAAGTATGATGTAGTTGTTATAATGATGCTCATTAATCGTCAAAGCACACGCAAGCGCCCCATACCAAAGATCAATAAACCCCCGGCACCAGACGCCAGCTTTGCGCGCAATAATCGCTCCACTGCATTCTGAACGCCTGTGCCAACGCACGTTCTTCAACACGAATACGGTATAAAAAAGCCGCCAGCGCCGGAAGCATCATCAGCGCAATCGCACCCACATTTCCCATCAGCACACCAATGCCCATCAACGTCAAAAGTGCCCCTGTATAAGAAGGGTGACGGATGAAGCGATAAGGCCCTTCACGCAGCAACACTTGCTCGGAAGACAGAGAAACATCAACCGTAAACCAGCGCCCTAAACGATAAATAGCATACCAGCGTAATATCAGCCCTAAAACGGCCAATACAGCCCCGAAAGCCACAACAGCCTCCGTTTTAGGTAGCATCCACACAAGGAAGAACCTCTGCGCTTGAAATGCTGCGGATATGGAAACAGGCAATATACTCCAAAACAAACGCAGCGTGCTTTGATCACGGTTCGTCGTGTCTACTGACCGACGCCGTAAAAGAAGAGCAATTTCCCCGAACGAGAAAACAACCACAAAAAATGTCGCTAAATTGAGCATAAACGGTCACCTTTCAAACGCATTTCATTGATTTTTTTCAACGATTGCAGTGTGACCGAAAAAGTAATTTTAAAAAATTTACCTATATCATGTCACGAATATGACAAAAATCACTATTGCACAATACAAACCAAACGTGACCAAATTTCTAAACCAAGATACGATGCCATATGATAATTTAATAAATACAAATGATCAAAAACCATACCATGTGTAATAAACTGATATTTCCGCTCTAATTTTAATGTCCATCACATAATTATTATACCACTGTGGCCGATAATCATATGAACAATACTACACCTTGCTCTCCCTTACCCAACCGCATCCGCAGCAGCGATTTTAAACACCTCAGCCACCAGCCGCGTATTTGCTTGCTGCTTGAGTGACACCAAAGACACCGTCATCCGCGCCCGGCAATCCGCAATCGGCACAGCACGTACACCGCGCCGCCCACCATATTCACTCGCGGCAATAACCCCAGCGCCCAGCCCCGCCGCAACAGCTTCCACCATAGCCTCACGGCCATCCACCACCAAAGCTGGCTCACAAACAATATGGTTCTGCTGAAGCTCCGCCTCTAACAAACGCTGCGTCACCGACCGCGCCTCACGAAAGACCAGCCCCGAAGCGGCAAGCGCACCCAAAGTGAGCTTTTTTTTCTGTCCCAAGGGGTTACGCTTATGCACCAACGCCATCAAGCGCTCACGCCGCAATGTTTGTGTATACAACCGCGAATCTACAGACGGTGCCGCCGTAATTGCCACGTCAGCAACGGCATTATTAATGCGCTCCAAACATATCTCGGCATTCGCAATGGAAAGCGTGACCTGTACATTGGGGTGTTGCGCACGAAAGGCCGCAATTAACCCAACAGCCAAATCTGGCGCATCCGCCACCACAGACAGCGAACCATATTCAATACTTTCCGCTTGGGAGAGTAACATCTCAGCCTGTTTTTGTGCGTCAAACATAGGCTGAATAACGGTCAAGAGCCGCCGCCCCAGCTCCGTTAACTCCACCACACGGCCACGTCGATGGAACAACACGCACCCATATTCCTGCTCAAGCTTACGTACCTGATCCGAAATCGCAGGCTGCGTTACCCCCAAAGCCTCTGCTGCGGCAGAAAAGCCGCCATGTACCGCCACGGCGTGTACGGCACGAAGTTGAACATATTGCATCTTAGACCCATCGAAAAAACTGATATTTTTATCGTTATTAACGATTTTTCTTAATCAGGTCACCTAGCTGATACTGGCACCACCTTGCCCTTGGAGCCAAACGCCATGATATCGTCTGTTTTTGATGCTGTTATTTTTGACTGGGCCGGCACGCTCATTGATTTCGGGTCCCGCGCGCCCATGCAAGCCTTCGTTGATAGCTTTGCCCGTTTTAATGTGGATATTTCCATCGCTGAAGCGCGCCAACCTATGGGCATAGC